>CAMVSV010000006.1 GCA_947170265.1 uncultured Prevotella sp. | reverse complement strand
CGGATTGCAAATCCTAATATTCATAGGGGCTGGATTGCAAATCCAGCCCAACTCAATCCAGCCCAACTCAATCCAGCCCAACTCACTCCTGCCCATAAGGACAGCGTTTCTCGGATTGGTACGCCCCGAAAGGGGCTGACTGCTCACTGCCCATTCTGGGTGACAAACACCATGAAGTCACTTCCATATTGACAAGGTTATCTATGATTGAAAATCCTTATATTCAATGGAAATCTTTCGACCGCTCATGTTTTGCAATCCGACACCTTGGAATATGAGCATCTGTGATGCGACAACAACGTGCCATTTACATGCAGATTGGGTTATGGCAAGAGGCTATATTATATAAAAAAGGTGGAAAAGGTGGGAAAAAGGTAGGACAGTAGTGGTGGAAAATGCGTGAAAAATGCTACTTTTGCATGTAATAAGAAAGTGAAACTATGTTGAAGAAAGGATTTGTTGACTGTTTCCTGCCTTGCAGCGACATGCTTGTGGCAGAGCCGTTGGTGGCTCAGCTGCGGCAGTGCAAGGCTGTGGAGCATGTATTCTTGTTGGTGTCGGAGGCTTTTGCCAAAGGCCATACCGTTCCCGACCACTGCTCGTTCTTGGTTGTTGACCAGCTGCTCTCCGCAAGCACCATGTGCAGCATGGCGAGCATGGTGACATCGGAGTATGCTCTTCTGTATATGAAGCACACCCCGCTCACACTCGGCTACTGTGCCGTGGAACGCATGGTGCGTGTGGCTGCCGACACCGGTGCGATGCTCGTCTATGGTGATCACTACAGCGTGGAGAACTCTGCTGTGGTTAAGCACCCCGTGATTGACTATCAGGAGGGCAGCCTTCGTGACGACTTCGACTTCGGGTCGGTGGTGCTTCTCAGTGGCGAGGGTCTCAAACGCTATCAGCGTGACGCTGAGGCTGCCATGGGCGACACGGCATCGTCGCAGAGCCGTGGCTACAGTTATGCCGGATGGTATGACCTGCGACTCTTCCTCAGCCGCGAGGGCAGTGTGGTTCACCTCAACGAATACCTGTATACAGAGGAGGAGCTCGACCTCAGAGCCAGCGGCGAGAAACAGTTTGACTATGTCAACCCTCGCAACCGAGAGGTGCAGATAGAGATGGAGCATGCTGCTACCCATCACCTGCGCACCATAGGTGCTCTCGTCGACACGGCATACTATCAGGAACCCGACTTTGGGGAGCAGGAGTTCGACCTTGAGGCAAGCGTGGTCATTCCGGTGTTTAACCGCGAGAAGACCATACGCGATGCCGTGGAGTCAGCACTATCCCAGAAAACCACCTTCCCTTTCAACGTGATAGTGGTGGACAACCACTCTACCGATGGCACCACCACGATACTCGCCGAGCTCGCAAGGAAAGACCGCAGGCTGCTGCACATCACACCCGAGCGTCGCGACCTCGGCATAGGAGGTTGCTGGAACGTTGCCCTCGGTGACCCGCGCTGCGGACGCTTTGCCGTGCAGCTCGACAGCGACGACCTCTACTCCTCGCCCAAGACCCTGCAACGCATAGTGGATGCCTTCTATGCCCAGCATGCTGCAATGATTGTTGGCTCCTACCGCATGTGCGACTTCAACCTCAACACCCTTCCTCCCGGACTCATCGACCATCGCGAGTGGACCGACGACAACGGTCCCAACAATGCCCTGCGAATAAACGGGCTCGGAGCACCACGCGCCTTCTTCACACCCATAGCCCGACAGCTGAAGTTCCCCAACACCAGCTATGGCGAAGACTATGCCATGGGACTCGCCTTCAGCCGTCGCTACCGCATAGGCAGGATCTACGACGAGCTCTACCTATGCCGCCGATGGGGAGGCAACAGCGATGCCGCCCTCAGCCTCGACAAGATCAATGCCAACAATCTCTATAAAGACCGTTTGAGAACCATTGAGCTTGCTGCCAGGAAACAGTTGGCAAGCGGGCAGCTCGACACCACGTCAGACAGTAGCCTGCAGCGTTTCTTCATCAGGCAGATAGAGGTGTGGGATGATGCCGGGCAGCGTTTCCTTGATTTGCAGAAGGTGCAGGTGAAACAACTCGATGACGACCTCGCCGACTGGCGCGTTCAGTTCAACCCCGCACGCATGGTGAGCACCGGTGCCAGGATTGACAAGAAGACCATTGAGCAGCGTCCCTGCTTCCTCTGTGCCAAGAATCGCCCTGAGAGCCAGTTCACCAGAGTCATCGACAACGATTTTGAACTGCTGGTGAACCCCTTCCCCATACTACCCATGCACTTCACCATACCGTCGCTCAGACATCAGCCACAGCGCATCTACGACAACTACAGAGAGATATATAGCCTGCTCGATGCCTATCCCGAGCTGATGGTGTTCTACAACGGTCCCAAGTGCGGAGCATCGGCTCCCGACCACATGCACTTCCAAGCTGGAACCTCGGGGGTGGTGCCCCTGCAACATACATGGCAACGCCTCAGCCGCAGCATGGAGACACTGGCTGAGCTGCCCGACGGCAGCACGCTCTCGATGGTCAACGACTATGCCTGCGCTGCCTATGCCGTGAAGAGCACCACTGCCGAGAGTGGCAGCAAGCTCTTCGGAATGCTCTACCATGCGCTGCCTAATGATGCCCATGACGACGAGCCGATGATGAACATCGTGGCATGGCGTACCGACAATGCCTATGTCAGCGTGGTGCTGCCACGACGCAAGCACCGTCCCGACTGTTACTATGCCACCGACGACAGCCAGCTGATGATAAGTCCGGGAGCCCTCGACATGGCAGGATTGGTTATCACTGCACGTCCCGACGATTTTGAGAAGCTGACCACTCAACGCATGCAGGACATTCTCGCAGAGATAAGCCTCACGCCCGAGCAGATGAGAGGCGTGGCTGAACGTATAAAAAACTGCGATGACCAGCATGCCGCCGCCTCTTACTATGAGGCAGAACCCACGGTCACAGTAGGGATAGTGAGTGCACAGACCATACGCTTCACGCTCAACAACGCCTATCTTGCCAAGGGAGAGACCATCACCGGCGAACAGACCGTGGCATTCAGCGAGGGAGGCATACTATGGAACGGCAACCAGTACAGGGAACTGGTGTTCATTCCCAAGCAACGCGATGCCTCGTTCTCTATTGAGGACGTGATGATAGGCGTGGACTTCCACTGGCAGCGGCGGCAGCGGCAGACCTTCCGCGGAACACTCCATCTCGTGGTAGACTCCGACAGTATCTGCGCCATCAACGAGCTGCGCGTGGAAGACTATCTCATGAGCGTCATCTCGAGCGAGATGAGTCAGAACGCATCGCTCGAACTGCTGAAGGCACATGCCGTGATTTCACGTTCGTGGCTCATAGCACAGATGGAGAAACGACAGCAGACTGTGGAAGGTGAGCACAACGGCTTCTTCTCGTTCATAAAGAAAGACGACGAAATCATAAGATGGTATGACCGCGAAGACCATGGCATCTTCGACGTGTGTGCCGACGACCACTGCCAGCGCTACCAAGGCATAACACACGCCGGAAACCCGAAGGTGGAAGAGGCCGTGAAGAAGACACGCGGGCAGGTGCTCATGGCAGAAGAAGGCATCTGCGACGCACGCTTCTCAAAGTGCTGCGGCGGACAGACCGAGGAGTTCCAGTATTGTTGGGAAGACAAGCCAAAGTCGTATCTTCTCTCGGTGGCTGACCCCTATTGCGCCATGGCAGACAAAAGCATATTGAAACAGGTGCTCAACGACTATGACCAGGAAACGACCGACTACTACGACTGGACCGTGGAATACAGTCAGGAAGAGCTCTCGCGCCTCGTGAGTGAGAAGCTGAAGATGGATTTCGGACGCATCATCGCCCTTGAACCGCTCTCACGCGGCAAGAGCGGCAGGATATGGCGATTGAAGATCGTGGGTGAGAAAATGTCGTTCATCATAGGAAAAGAGCTGGAGATAAGACGCGCCCTGAGCGCCACACACCTGCTCAGCAGCAACTTCACCGTGGAGAAACACCAGCACGGAAGCAACGGCGATGCCACCACCTTCGTGATAAAAGGACGAGGATGGGGACATGGCGTGGGCCTTTGCCAGATTGGAGCTGCCGTGATGGGCGAGAAAGGGTTCTCCTACAGAGACATACTCCTGCACTATTACAAGAACGTGGAAATAAAGAAAATTTACAAATAAAGAATAACATAAATGAACAAATCAATCAAGACTAAAGGCAGAAACCCTTGGGCATGGGTGCCCACGCTGTATTTTGCCGAGGGACTGCCCAACGTGCTGGTAACGGGTGTGGCTGCCGTGATGTATATGCAGATGGGGCTTACCGACACCGAGCTGGCACTCTATACCGGCTGGCTCAACCTTCCATGGATTATCAAACCGTTGTGGAGTCCGTTTGTCGACCTGTTGCTTACCAAACGCTGGTGGATACTGAGCATGCAGATACTCATAGGTGCGGCACTGGCAGGTGTGGCGTTCACGCTGAACACCCCTGTGTGGTTCCAGATGTCAATGTGCTGTTTCTTCATCATGGCTTTTGCCAGCGCCACCCACGACATCTCCGCTGACGGATACTATATGATTGAGCTGGATGAGCACAGACAGACCTATTTCGTGGGAATAAGAAACACGTTCTACCGTCTGGCGGTGATCTTCGGAAACGGCGTGGTGGTGGCTATTCCCGGCATGCTGATGGTGTGGTTCCGCAACAGCGTGGCTTTTGCATGGAGCCTTGTGTTCTACGGACTGGCAGGCATCTTCATTGCGTTGTGGCTGTTTCACAGCTTCGTATTGCCCAACAGCACTGCCGACAGCGAGAAGACGAGAAGCAGTGCTGCCGAGGTGTGGAGCGGACTGAAGCACACCCTCTCAACCTTCTTCACCAAGTTCCCAGTGCGCACCACGGTAATAGCCATCTGCTTCCTGCTCCTGTATCGTTTCCCAGAAGCTCTTCTGAACACCATGACCAAGACGTTCCTGATGCGCCCGAACTCGGAAGGCGGACTGGGAATGGCACCTACGGAGTATGGACTCTCGTATGGCACGGTGGGACTCATCGGTCTGACCCTCGGCGGCATACTCGGTGGCATACTCGTGAGTCGCGACGGCATGAAACGCTGGCTGTGGCCCTTGGTATGCGCCATCACGCTGCCCGATGCAGTGTATATCTATCTGGCCTACGCCATGCCCGACATTTCAACGGTCATGGGATTGTCGTTTGTCAGCACTTGTCTGTTCATTGAGCAGTTTGGCTATGGTCTGGGCTTTACAGTGCTCACTCTCTATATGCTCTATTACAGTCAGGGAGAGTTCAAGACTTCTCATTATTCCATCTGCACGGGCATCAGCTATCTGGGTTTGATGCTTCCTGGAATGGTGTCGGGTTGGATAAAGGACTCCGTGGGCTACCAGACTTTCTTCATAATAGTCATGGCAACGTGCGTTCTTACGTTCCTCGTTACATGGTTCCTGAAGATTGACCCGGATTTCGGAAAGAAGAAACAATAGTCTCTCGGGACAAAGCCTATATATATGGAAACAGCCGCTTGCACATCGTTGCAAGCGGCTGTTTTCAGTTGGGTCTTTTCCTGTGGTGAATGTCAGGAGAGTGTCAGTCTATGTACCGGCGAACAATGTCGGGGTAGTGGTCTATGCGGCGGTCGCGCAGGAATGGCCACCAACGGCGCACTTGTTCGCTGTGGGCGATGTCTACGTCGATGACGGTGGCTTCGTCGTCATCCTCGCCGGCGCGGAAGAGCATCTCGCCCTGTGGCCCGGCAATGAACGATGATCCCCAGAACCGTATGCCGTCGGTGGCTCCAGAGGGGTCGCTCTCGAATCCGGTGCGGTTTACTGCCACCACGGGCAATCCGTTAGCCACGGCATGTCCGCGCATGACGGTGGTCCATGCCTCGCGCTGACGTTGCTGCTCGTCGTGGTCGTCGTTGGAGGCATATCCTATGGCGGTGGGATAGATGAGCAGGTCGGCATCTTGCAGTGCCATGAGGCGTGCTGCCTCGGGGTACCACTGATCCCAGCATACGAGCACTCCGAGGGTGCCCACGCTGGTAGTTATGGGATGGAAGCCGAGGTCTCCGGGTGTGAAGTAGAACTTCTCGTAGTATGCCGGATCGTCGGGGATGTGCATCTTGCGATATTTGCCGACAATGGTTCCGTCGCGCTCTATTACCACGGCGGTGTTGTGGTAGAGTCCTGGTGCACGGCGCTCAAACAGCGATGTCACGATGACCACATTGTGTTTCCTTGCCAGAGTTCCGTAGTATTCGGTTGAGGGTCCTGGTATGGGCTCTGCAAGGTCGAAGTTGCTGACGTTCTCTTCCTGGCAGAAGTAGAGACTGTTGTGAAGTTCCTGCATCACTATGAGCTCGGCTCCTTCAGAGGCAAGCGTGGAGATGCTCTTGGCAAGCCGCTGCATGTTGTCGTCGCGGTCGGCTGTGTTGTGCTGTTGTATTATTCCTATCTTCATTTTCTTGTATGCTAATCTCTTGTCTTCAGGTTTTTCTTCATCACTTCTGAGGGAAACTGCATGGTGCAGCAGTGTATGGAGCCGTGCTGCCTGATGATGCTCCGGCTGTCTATGGGTATGATCTCGCGTTGAGGGAATGCCTGCTGTATGGTTTTCATGGCAACGCTGTCGTTGTGGGGTTGGTCGTAGGTGGGCACAAGCACAGCTGAGTTTATCACGAGGAAGTTGGCATAGGTGGCTGGAAGACGGTCGTCGCCGTCGTAGATGGGGTCGGGCATGGGCAGTGGAAGCAACCGGTAGGGCTTGTTGCCGGTAGTGCGCAGGCCGATTAGCTGTTGCTCGAGGGCTTTGAAGTCGTGGAAGTGGTCGTCGCAGCTGTCGTTGCAGCTCACATAGATGAGCGTGTCGTCGGGTGCCGTGCGCACAATGGTGTCTATGTGTCCGTCGGTGTCGTCGCCAATGAGGTTTCCGTGGTCGAGCCACACTATGCGGTTGGCATGCAGCCTGAGCTTGAGTTGCTGCTCAATGTCGGCTTGCGACAGGGGCTGGTTGCGATGGGGGGCAAGCAGGCACTGGCTGGTGGTGAAGATGGTGCCGTTGCCGTCGCTCTCTATGGAGCCGCCTTCGAGTATGAAGTCGTTCATGTCGCCGTAGAGGCAGCCTCTGAACAGCTGTGGCTGCTTGAAGAGTGTGATATTGATGGCGTTGTCGAGCTGATGCTCGAATTTCTCTCCCCATCCGTTGAAGCGGAAGTCGAGTAGCAGTGGTGGCAGGTTGTCACCGTTGTTGTCTTCAGTGGTGGGCACAAGGGTTATGAAGGCGTGGTCGCGGGCCCAGGTGTCGTTGGTGGGACAGTTCACTATGCTGGTGTTTTCCAGCGTGGCGATTTCTTTGGGCAGGTTGCTGTTGGCGGGAACCACTATCAGCAGGTGTTCCCTGGCGGCTATCTCGCGAGCCATCTGCACATAGGTGTGGGTAATATCGCTGAGGATGGGTGCCCAGTCGGTGCCGACATGTGGCCATGTGAGCTGCACCATGCTCTGTTGTTCCCATTCTGCGGGCATTCGGTAGGTATTCATATTGCAAAAGTAGACAAAATGTTTGAGATTATAAGTCTGTACCCGCAAAAATATGGTGTGGAAGGGTAGTGGGATGGACTTCTTACGCGCGCGTACATTTATTATATTATATAGAGTGAGGCTCTTGAAAACAGATGAATTGACACTTGTCAAGTGGGTTGATGAATGTCAAAAATAATGGAGGTTTTGACCTTTAAAAGCTTACAGTTGTTGCGTGATATGTCAAAACTCCTTACCTTTGCATCGTCAAAAAGATTAAAAGGATAACACAAAGACATTAGCGCGCGCAGCTAAGATGCTTCAATCTTGAAGAGAGTATTAGTGAATACAAAAGGTAAAAAGATTTAACGAAAGAAAGGATAAGATTATGAAAAGGATAATAGAGAAAGTGTTTAACAACAAGAGTTTTACGAACTATTGTGAGAACATGCTTAAAATGTATAACTTCGGGCGAGTGAATTGCCTCGCGTAAATAGGATAATGTTGAAAATTTGAGAGATAACAGAAATCGGACTGATGCAGGGTGGTGGAGCATCAGTCCGATTTTCTTTTTGTGACTCATGCCGAGTCAGATTTTTTTCTTAGCTTTGCAGGCGATATGAAGAAATCAAGTTTTGACACGTTTGTGATTGCGTTGGTGGTGCTGTTGGCACTGCACATGATAGGAAAAGGGCATAAGGAGATCCGGCAGGAGACTGTTCCAACGGAGCAGACCATAGAGAATGATGGTAGCCAGACAGGTGATGAGGGCTCATACGGCTATGGAGATGAGGCTGAATATGCCGATGCCGACTTTGATGGCGATGGCAGTGAGGCTGGCGGTAACATGGATGAAGTGGAAGGCACGCAGGAACTGGAGATACCGAGGTCGTCGCTGACCACCATACTGCGCCGCACAGGTTACACCACAGCCTATGATGAACAGAGAAGATGTCCACAGTGGACGGCATGGCACCTCACGGCATCACACACCACGGGACCGTTCAAACGCAAGGGAGTGAAGTATCAGGAGGACGACGACGTGGACTTTCCCAAAGCCACCAATGCTGACTATTCGGGTTCGGGCTATGACCGTGGACACATGTGTCCCTCGGGCGACAACAAATGGAGCCGTGAGGCGCAGGAAGACTGCTTCCTTTTCACCAACATGTGCCCCCAGAGCCATGACCTCAACGGTGGCGACTGGAACGACCTTGAGATGAAATGTCGCAAGTGGGCAGAGAAATACGGTGACATATACATTGCCTGTGGACCGGTGTATAGCTCACAGAGCCCCAAGACCATAGGGAGAAACAAAGTGGCTGTGCCCGACGGATTCTATAAGGTGGTGCTCTGCATGAGAGGGGAACCCAAAGCCATAGGCTTCTACTACGACAACGACGACGGACACGCACCCATGCACGCCTATGTGCGTACAGTGGATGAGGTGGAACGTCTCACGGGCATAGACTTTTTCTGCAATCTCAATGATGAGGTGGAGCGTAGGGTGGAAGCCCATGCCGACCTTGACGATTGGTAAAAACAAGCGAGAACAGACAACAAGCAATGACAAGAATGAAAATCCCACCACACACCGCAGTCATGGCAATGGCAGTATTGCTCGCAGCCACGGCATGCAAGAAAGGACAGCAACCTACAGCTGCGACTCAGGAACACAGCATCAGCACATTCTATGCGCAGACGGAGAAAAAGCAACAGACAGAGAAACCTGCCTATGAGTTGCCGGCACCCCTCACTGACCGCAACGAACAGATACTCAAGCGCAAAGGATATACCGTTTCCTATAACAGCACCACACGATGTGCCAACTGGGTGGCATGGCACCTGACAAGGAATCATACCTACGGACAGAACCAGAGAGGCAAGGAAGTGTTTCATGAAGACGAGAGCGTGGCGCAGCCGAGAGCAACAGACTGGGACTACTATAACTCACGCTACGACCGCGGACACATGTGTCCTGCCGGCGACAACAAGTGGGATGCACAGGCAATGAACGAGTCGTTTCTTTTTACCAACATCTGCCCGCAAAACCATGGACTGAACAAATATGAATGGAACGACGTGGAAATGCTCTGCCGCGACTGGTCACGAAAATATGGTGCTATAGACATAGTGTGCGGACCTGTTTATGATAGTAGGAAGGAAATGAAAACCATTGGAAAGAACAAGGTTCGGGTGCCAGATGCCTTCTTCAAGGTGGTGATGTGTCGCACGGGAGAGCCAAAAGCCATTGCCTTCGTCTACGACAACATCGGAAAGAAACAGCCCATGAACCAACATGTATATACCGTGGATCAAGTGGAGAAGCTCACGGGAATGGACTTCTTTCCACAGCTGCCCGACGATGTGGAGAACAGAATAGAAGCAAAAGCCTCACTCACCGACTGGTGAATGAGGCTTTTCTCTTTATCTTCGTGGTTTTGTCCCACTATCTGACTTACTTTATACCGCTTCGCGAATAGTTACCATTGGTTCACTGATTTTCCTGTCCTACCTTTTATTTGCGAGCATTCTGAGTTAATTCTCCATAATTGCTTCTTAAATTCAACCTTTTTCCGTAACTTTGCACGCAAATATATTTACGCGTGAAAATAAAAGAAGTTCTGGATGCCCTTGAACGGTTCGCGCCTCTGCCCCTGCAGGAAGACTATGATAATGCCGGCTTGCAGGTAGGACTGACAGAAGCGTGGGAAGTGTCAGGGGTATTATTGTGTCTTGACGTGACAGAAAAGGTCATAGACGAAGCCCTGCAACGGGGCTGCAACCTCATAGTGAGCCACCATCCGCTTATCTTCCGTAAACTTGCTCATATTGGCGACCAGAGCTATGTGGAGCGTTGTGTGGTGAAAGCTATAAAGAATGATGTGGCGGTGGTGTCTATGCATACCAACCTCGACAATGCGTGCGGTGGCGTGAACTTCAAGATGGCTCAGAGACTGAGTCTCAACGACGTGAGGTTTCTCTCTGAGCCGCGCACAGAGTGTGGCGTGGAGGGCGCATCGGGCGTGATTGGCACGCTGCCGGAGCCCATGAGTGCTACCCACTTTTTGGAGATGGTGAAGAAGGAGTTCATGGTGGAATGTGTGCAAGCCAATGAGCTACTGCAGAGACCCATCAGCAGGGTGGCGCTGTGTGGTGGAGCCGGTGCGTTTCTCCTGGGCGATGCTCTCAGAGCCGGTGCCGATGCCTTCATCACTGGAGAGATGCATTACCACGATTTCTTCGGTACTGAGCAGCAGTTGCAGATATGCGTAATAGGTCACTATCAGAGTGAACAGTACACGCCGGAGCTGCTCAAGGAGATAATAAGCCGCGAATGTGCAGGAGTGAACTGCTACATCACTGCCGTTAACACGAATCCGATAATTTATATATAAATACCCTACAGATTATGGCAAAGAAAGATCCAAAAGAGTTCACAGTGGAGGAGAAGCTGAAGAACCTCTACCAGTTGCAAACAACGCTCTCAGCCATTGACGAGAAAAGAGCACTCAGAGGAGAACTGCCTCTTGAGGTGCAAGACCTGGAAGACGACATCGTTGGTCTGACCACCAGAATAGAGAAAATCAAGGCTGAGGTGGAAGACTACAAGGCTGCGGTGGTGATAAAGAAGGGCGAGATAGAGAAAGCCAACATCATCGTGAACAAGTACAAGGACCAGCTCAACGAGGTTAAGAACAACCGCGAATATGACACGCTGAGCAAGGAGATAGAATTTAAGACGCTTGAAATTGAGCTCTGCGAGAAGAAGATAAACGAGGCAAAGGCAAAGGTGGAGGAGCGCACGGCAGACCTCGAGCGTGCACAGGAAACCCTTGACGAACGCCAGAAAGACCTTGAGGAAAAGAAAGACGAGCTCGACGAAATCATGCAGGAGACCCGCGAGGAGGAAGAGAAACTCAAAGAGAAAGCCAAGGAGATAGAGCAGAGGATAGAACCGCGACTGCTCACGAGCTTCAAGCGAATACGCAAGAATGCACGCAATGGTCTGGGCATAGTATATGTGCAGCGTGACGCATGCGGAGGATGCTTCAACAAGATTCCGCCACAGCGTCAGCTTGACGTGAAGATGCACAAGAAAATCATCGTTTGCGAATACTGCGGACGAATAATAGTTGATCCTGAGCTTGCCGGCGTGAAGACTGAGACACCTGTGGAGGAGAAACCGAAGCGCAAGCGCGCCATTCGCAAGACCGTGAAAAAGGTGGACGAGACACCTGAAATGGAAACAACAGTGCCCGAAGCAGAGGCATAGACAAACGTGTCTTGAAAAAGAAAATAATCATACGGTAAGACAAAAGCAGCCGTTTGCGAAACAATAGCAAACGGCTGCTTTTGTTTGGTTACAGTCCCCGTGCCTTGTAAATGATGTCCTTGGCTTGGTTTATCTCTTGGAACTTACGCTCGGCAGCTTTCTTTACGTCGTCGCCAAGCGTTGCCACACGGTCGGGATGGTGCTTGAGAGCCATCTGCCTGTAGGCTTTCTTTACTTCATCGTCGGTGGCGGAGGCACTGATGCCCAACACCTTATATGCTTGTTGCAGCTGATAGGCATCGCTGGAGGCGCTGCCACCATGGCTGCCATAGCCACTATTGCCATAACTGTAGCCATTCTGGTGGTGAGATGAATAGTCCATGGCAAGGAGCGACTCCACGTCTTCCTTGCTGAGTCCCATCACTGTAGCCACTTCTTTCAAAGCTTCTACCTCAACGTTGGGCACACTGCCGTCGGCCTTGGCTATCATGGCAAGGAAGTCGAGCAGCTGCAGGCGCATGCTGTAGTTCATGTGGAAGCGTATTTCAATGCATGCCTTCCTTATGGTTTCGCGAAACATGCCCATGCCTTGCCGTTTCTGTTCCTCAAAGAGGCGCAACAGAATTTCTTCGCCTTGCTGTTCGGCAGCCACTCCGAAGTTATGGCGGAGGAACTGGCGCACCACAGTCATCTCGGAGTGCATCACCTTGCCGTCGGCACGGATGATATACGATGCCAGTACGAGCATGGAGAAAAGAAATGAGTTGCGTTCGCCTTCGTCGGTGTCGCTGGCGGAATGGCCTTGCGACGAGCTGCCGTAACGTTGTTGGCTGCCGTTGTCGCTGCTACCATCCAAGGCATCGCCTATCAATGCTCCTATGCAGTAGCCTGCCAAGGCTCCCAGTATGCTGCCCCCCGACACTATCCAGCCGAGCACTCCTCCTATCCATTTAGTCATTGCCATATCTATGTGTTTTGTTCCCGTGACATGTCACATTGCCACACCTTATTATATATATGTTTGCGCGTCAAAGATACGAATTTCTTTGAACTATGCAGCCTTTTTTCTTCCATTTTATAGTATCTTTGCGGTAAACCAAGCTTTTTTCATGACGATGAAAGATTTTGCAGCAATAGATTTTGAGACGGCAAACAGCGAGCGTTGTTCTGTGTGCTCGGTAGGGATAGTGGTAGTGAGAGATGGCGAGGTGACTGACCGCTTTTACTCGCTCATACAACCCGAACCAAACTATTACAGTTATTGGTGCACCAGAGTTCATGGACTGTGCAGGGAAGACACAGACAGGGCATCGGTGTTTCCCTTGGTGTGGGAGCAGATAGCACCGCTTATAGAGGGGTTGCCGCTCGTTGCCCACAACAGCAGGTTTGATGAAAGCTGTCTGAAAGCTGTGTTCAGAGTCTATCAGATGGACTATCCCGCCTATGAATTTCACGACACTCTGCGTGCTTCGCGCCGTTTGATGCCCATGTTGCCCAACCACCAGCTTCACACCGTTGCAGCAGCATGTGGATACGACCTCAGCCACCATCACCACGCCCTTGCCGATGCCGAGGCTTGCGCAGCAATAGCATTGAAACTACTTTAGGGATTTTATGGAATATTGTGGTTGAATGTGTGAGCGCTAATGAATTCTATGACAAGTTCTCAAGTTTCCTACAACTTCTGGTAATCGGGGATTTCTGGAAGAAATTCATAGGATTGGTGTTCGTAGTCCATGCGGCATATATAGTGGTTGATGCCGTTTGACACCACAAGATAGTCAACATGGAGAAGGAGATTGTAGGTGACAATCTGGTCGAACACCCGCTGGGTGATAGCCACAGTGGGAGCCTTATATTCTATAATCATGCGTGGCTGGAGCGTGGCATCGTAGAGCACCGTGTCGGCACGCATGGACTTTGAACCCACCTTGAGCTGAAGCTCATTGGCAAGCAATGAGGCAGGGTAGTGCTTGTAGGCAATAAGGAAGTTTATGAAGTGCTGGCGCACCCACTCCTCTGGCGTGAGGGCCACATATCTGCGGCGCAGAGGGTCGAATATGGTGTTGCGACCGTTGTTCTGCCGAACTCTCACGGCATAAGATGGAAGGTTGAGTGGTGTCATGACGCTTTCTATACTATTGCCTGGTGGCTTTTAAATTAAGAAATATATTTGGTGTTTAGCAGGCTATTGCTTACCTTTGCATCGCCTTGCAAAGGTAGTAAAACTTCAGTAATAGCACAATGGCAGCGAAGGAAAAACACTCATTCAACGAAATAATGAGCGACCTGAAGGCTCGACGCTTCTCACCCATATATATTCTCATGGGCGACGAGGCTTACTATATAGACCGCATAGCGGAATATATAGAGGAAAATGTGCTTACACCCGAGGAAAGAGACTTCAACCAGACTGTGGTGTTCGGATCCGACATTACGGCATCGCAGGTGGCAGACATGGCCCGACGCTATCCCATGATGGCTGAACATCAGGTGGTGATAGTCAAGGAAGCGCAAAACGTAAAGTCGCTTGAAGCCCTGGAAAAATACCTGAAGTCACCCGTGAAGACCACAATACTCGTCTGGTGCCATAAAAACGGAACCATAGACAGACGCAAAAAGGTGATAAGCCTCGCCGACAGTGCTGGAGTGGTTTATGAAAGCAAGAAACTCAGCGACAGACAGCTGCCCACATTCATAGAAGATTACATAAAATCAAAAAATGCTACGATAGAGCGCAAAGCCACGGCTATGGTAGCTGACCATGTGGGTGCCGACCTTCACAGGCTCGTTTCTGAGCTCGACAAGCTGTTTGTGGGCATGAACGATGGCAACAGAACCGTCACTCCCGATCTCGTGGAACAAAAAATAGGAGTGAGTAAGGAATACAACCCCTTTGAAATGAGAAATGCCATTGTGGCGAAAAACATTCTGAAAGCAAACCAGATAATCAACTATTTTGAGAAAAACCCAAAGTCAGGATCACTCTATGCTTTTCTGCCAATAGTGTTCGGCTTTTTCCAAAATCTCATGATAGTGCACTATCTCCCGCAAAAAGATGAAGCAACCATCTGTAGAGCGCTCGGAATAAAATGGGCAAGTGAGTATATGACAGGCTTGCGAAACTACTCGGCAATGAAAACCATGAACATCATCGGAAAGATTAGAGAGATAGACGCAAGAAGCAAAGGACTCGATAGCACAGGCAACACCTCAGTGGGTGATCTCATGAAGGAACTGGTGTTCTTTATTCTTCACTGACAAAAATCAAAGTTCTTTTCTCAGATTTCACAACATCCCTTTTCTGATAATAGGGCAACCTTGCCAGATAATAAGTCAAGCTTGTCAGGTTGGCATAGCAGCCAACGAGATTCACATTCACATTAATTCAAGTAGAATAGTAAGAAAATGGCTTGCTATTCTTCACTTCTTTCTTAGTCATGTTGTGGGAGAGTGGGGGCTCCTTTTTAGTAGTTGGAAGATCAAATGTCAACAATGCGGAAGATTGCAACTTGATAGTTGGAGCACGTTCTCTCATGTCATACAGACAGCAAAAAACTATGTATCAAAAAGAAAAGGTTTTGGGGAATGAAAATATATAAAAAAACATGGCACTTGATATTGAAATAGGGTAGGAAACGATGAATTTTCATCACGTTTTTTTATGGAATTTCCATCGTTTTTCAAGTGAATAGACCCGTTTTTCTTCTAGAAGCGATTTTTTATATGAACGTTTTTTTGAGGGTAAACGAGCACACTATCAATAGGTTAACCTCAAAAATACCCCCTCATATTTTAAAAATTTTGAACCGCCTTAACCTTTGTCCGAAAATCTTTCAGCATTTGAAATTTAGCGTTTTTTCGGAGGTTAAATATTCGGTATTCACATTCTTTAGCATTTTAAAAGTGTAAATTAAATAACAGATTAACATGTTTGTAAATTAACAATCGGTGTGTTGTTTTGTAAAACTAAACAAAACGTATTCTATTTTAAGTTTGTTTATTTTCTGAATGTAAATGTAAAACATGATAAACAAACGTAAAACCGAATATGTATGCATAAGAATAATTTAACACATAAATCACTGAGAAAGAGGAATTTATTATAAAAACCAAAAGAATATAACAATAGTATAAAGGTTATGGGAACTATTTTATGCATAGATAATACCATAATTGTAATATAAATGTGAAACTATTGATTTATACCCAGTTTGTTATGCTTTTCCACTTAATATTTGCTTATACTCCTTTATCCGCTGGATATTTAGGTTTACAAATTGAAAAGCGGTTGTTTAGTGATTTAAATATTGAAATTTAAAAGTTTAAAACAATAAACTTAATTTTATGTTTTTTACTTTTCTCTTTAATATTTTGGAGATATAAATTATTTGTTTTACCTTTGTAAAAATTACGAAAATCACCAAAATATAGTCATTTTTGACGTTAACACATGGATATGATAGACAGAATTAAGCAGCTCATGGAGGCTCAGCACATGACTCAGCAGACCTTTTCCGACTTCATTGGAATATCATCGGCATCACTGAGCAGCATCTTCAACGGAAGGACTAAGCCTACCCTTAACACCGTTGAAGCCATAAGGAGTAAATTCACGAAGATAAACATTGAATGGCTAATCACTGGCAATGGTCCAATGTTTAAGGATTCGGCTTCCGACGACCAGTCTTCTTCCGTATCAAATATTAAAGCTACTGAAGGTATGATTGATTTTGATGGAGCTTCTCATGTTGCCGTTCCATCATCGTCAGCACCCACCCCAACCACACTTTCCGGTTCTCCCCGAAACTATGGTTCGTCTTCTTCTGTTGGTGCCGATGGCATGATGCATACATCGAGTGTGTCTGGTCGCACGGCTGGTCAGTTTGAGATGAAGATGCCAGAGAAGCCTCAACGTCAGATAACCGAGATACGCATATTCTTTGACGATCAGACATGGCAGGCGTTCACTCCGAAGAAGTGACGGTGGCATTCTGTTCATTCCCTGCCTATAAATATTTGCTATACTGATGGTGCTTCCTTTGAACGGGGAGCACCATTTTCTTTGTTTCATGGGTTGGGTGGTAACTTTTTTTTATGTAATTTTGCGCATAGATATAATATAATGTATATGAAGAAATATGTATTAGACCTGAAAGTGGTAGCAGTAGAGGCGTTGAACGGTCGCTATGCGTTGTTACGACTCACTCATGATGCCACCCTTCCAGCGATGCTCCCCGGTCAGTTTGTAGAGGTGCGTGTTGACAATTCGCCTCAGACCATGCTCCGCCGTCCCATTTCCATTCACTATGTAGATGTAGAAAACAATGAGTTGTGGCTCCTTGTTGCAGCCGTTGGCGAAGGCACACGTCGCCTTGTGTCGCTCCATGAGGGCGATGTGGTGAACTGCGTTCTTCCCTTAGGCAACGGTTTTTCGCGTGATGTGGCAAGTGGTGAACGTGTATTGCTCGTAGGTGGAGGCGTTGGCGTGGCTCCTTTGCTCTACTATGGTGAGTATCTGAAGAGCCGTGGTGCTGTGCCGTTGTTTCTTTTGGGTGCACGTTCTGCCACCGACCTTCTTGAGTTAGAGCGTTTCCGCAGTGTTGGTGAGGTGTATGTCACCACAGAAGACGGCTCCATGGGCGAGAAAGGCTTTGTCACCAACCACTCCATTCTTTGTCAGCCGTCGTTTTCACGCATCTCTACCTGCGGTCCCAAGCCTATGATGGTTGCCGTGGCACGTTATGCTTCTCGTGCGGGCATAGACTGTGAGGCCTCGCTTGAAAACCTTATGGCTTGCGGTTTGGGTGCCTGCCTGTGTTGTGTTGAGAAGACCGTCGATGGCAATCTGTGTGTCTGCAAGGAAGGTCCTGTGTTCAACACTCGCAAGCTTATGTGGTTTGAAGAGTAGTATTTGTTTAGGATAAGTATGAATCATGTCGTTCCTGCTGTGGAACGTCATGTAACATTGTAATAAAAGAATGAATTATGGCTGATTTAAGAGTAAAGATAAAAGACCTTGCATTGAAAAATCCTGTGATGACGGCTTCCGGCACCTTCGGCTATGGCTTGGAGTTTGCCGATTTTGTGCCTCTGAACGAGCTTGGTGGCATCATTGTCAAGGGCACTACTCTCCATGCCCGCGAGGGGAATGACTATCCGCGCATGGTTGAGACGGCTCAGGGCATGCTCAATTGTGTTGGTCTTCAGAACAAGGGAGTAGACTATTTCTGTACAGATATATATCCTCGGATAAAGGATTTGGATACTAATGTGATTGTCAATGTGAGTGGTTCTTCTCCCGACGACTATGCCGAGTGTGCGTCGAGGGTTAATGCCTTGGAGCATATTCCCGCCATTGAGCTCAACATCTCTTGCCCTAACGTGAAGCAGGGAGGCATGGCTTTCGGTGTTACTTGTGAGGGAGCTGCAAGCGTGGTGCGTGCCGTGAGGGCGCGTTATGACAAGACTCTCATAGTGAAGCTCTCTCCCAATGTGACCAACGTTGCCGACATTGCGCGTGCTGTGGAGGCAGAGGGTGCCGATAGCGTGTCGCTCATCAATACGTTGATGGGCATGAGCATCGACATTGAGAGGCGTCAGCCTCGCCTGAGCATCGGCACCGGTGGCTTGAGTGGTCCTGCCGTTAAGCCCGTAGCTGTTCGCATGGTGTGGCAGGTGGCAAAGGCCGTCAAGATTCCCGTTGTTGGTCTTGGTGGAATATGCACTGCAGAGGATGCCATAGAGTTCCTCATGGCTGGTGCCACTGCAATAGAGATTGGCACAGCCAATTTCCTTGACCCTGCCGTTACCATCAAGGTGCACAACGGTATCAATTCCTGGCTCGATGCTCATGGCTGCCACAGTGTCAGCGAGATTGTCGGCGTGGTTTAGTAGTTGGAATACTGGGACTTCCCTTGGTGTGTAAATAATGTGAGAGCTGCCTTCTGGCAGCTCTCAACCAACACAAAAACTAAACTAGACTTAACTAGATGTAGTCGGGATTTTCGCAAACACCAGCTACTCTTTTGCAAATATACTATTATTTTTTCTTCCCACTCGCTTTTTGAGTGAGTTTTTTTTGCATATAATCTACTTTTTAACACTTTTTTGTGAGCCACTAAGCAAAATGGCGTCAAGCACGGTCATTGCCGCCATGGCTTCCACTATGGGAACGGCTCTGGGCAGCACGCACGGATCGTGGCGTCCGCGGGCTTTCAGTATGGTGGCATTGCCGTCGCGGTCAATGGTCTGCTGTTCCCTGAGCAGTGTGGCAACGGGTTTGAAAGCCACACGGAAGTATATGTCTTCTCCGTTGCTTATTCCTCCCTGTATTCCTCCGCTGTGGTTGGTAAGCGTTCTTATGCGTCCGTTTTCCGTTGTAAAAAGGTCGTTCAACTGGCTTCCGCGTGCTGTGGCGGAAGAGAACCCTTCCCCATATTCAAATCCCTTCACGGCGTTGATGCCGAGCATGGCACTGCCGAGCATGGCATGTAGTTTCCCGAATTCTGGTTCTCCCACCCCCGGAGGGCATCCTTTCACCACTCCCGTTATCACTCCTCCTATGGTGTCTCCTTCTGCCTTCACGCTGGCAATGAGTTGTTCCATGAGCAGTGCCTTGCCGTTGTCTGGACAGCGCACGATGTTTGTCTCTATATCTTCCTTTCGGTAGTGGGTGTAGTCATGTTCAAGTGTAATGTCTCCTACCTGTGACGTATAGGCATATATGTCCACTCCCATCTCCCTGAGTACCATCTTGGCGAGTGCTCCGCCAACTACTCGTGCAATGGTGGCTCTTGCCGACGAGCGACCGCCTCCCCTGTGGTCTCTTATGCCGTATTTGCAGTCGTAGGTGTAGTCGGCATGCGACGGTCTGTACACCCCTCTCATGTTGTCGTAGTCAGAAGAGTGTTGGTTGGTGTTCTCCACCACGAAGGCGATGGGTGTGCCTGTCGACTTTCCTTCAAACACTCCTGAGAGAAGCTCCACTTTGTCGGCTTCTTGCCTGCTGGTGGTTATGTGGCTCTGTCCCGGTTTGCGTCTGTCAAGTTCGTGTTGTAGAAAGTCCATGTCGATGGCTATGCCCGGTGGCATGCCGTCAACGATGCCTCCGATGGCTTTTCCGTGGCTTTCACCGAAAGTCGTCAGTGTGAATATCTTGCCGAAGGTGTTGCTCATAGGTGTTGTCTTGGCGTGTGGTGTTTGCTGTGTTGGGTCATGTGCAGTATGCTATTCTGCCAGCATGTAGTGCTTTGTCAGTGGCAGTGTCCGCATCCGCATCCGTCGTGATGGTGTTCGTGGTCGCATCCGTCTCCGCAATCGTCGCATCCGCATCCGCAGCTGTGCTGCTCAATGTGCTTGATAAATCCTTCCACTTCACTCTCGGTAGCCATTCTCGACTCTATCACCTTGCCTTTGAAGTTGAGGTCTTTGCCTGCGAGTGGGTGGTTCAAGTCCATCTTCACCTTGTCGTCGCTTATGTTCACCACCTTTCCGAGGAAGCGGTTGCCGTCTTCGTTTTGCAGCGGCACCACGGCACCCTCGAAGATGTGTTCGTGGTCGAAGTGGTTGTTTATGGTGAATATGGCTTTGTCAAGGTCAATCACTCGTCCCTCTTCGTATGTGCCGTAGGCTTTCTCCTGTGGCAGTGTGAAGTCAAAGTCCTTGCCTTCTTCTATGTCAATGAGTGCCTCTTCAAAGGCTTCAAGTGCTATTCCAAATCCTGTAAGGAAGTTGAACGGCTGTTCTTCGGTTGCTTCCTCAACCATCTCTGCCTGTCCGTCGTTTTGTGTATACAGCTTGTAGCTCACTGCTATATACTTGTGAGAGTTGTTTTCCATTTGTCTTCTTGTTTTTGCCCGCAAAATTAGGTATAATTTTTGAATTATCAAATGTTTTGTTTATCTTTGTCTCGGTGCATTCAAGGATAAGTCTCACGGTGCTGTTGCTCCTTGCCGTGCTGGGTGTGTGTGCCCAGGTGGCTGATGTGAGCAAGATGTCGCGCTTTATAGCCGAAGCGGCAGGCTACGGCTGTGTGTCTTCTCGCGGCTTGTCGCGTGTGAATGCCTCTCCCCATAATCCTTCACCCATGTCTTCAGAGCAGCGTATCATGTCTTTTGTGCGTGTGTGTGACGATGCCTCCGAGGCATTTGCCGCTACAGGCAGCGAGTGCCATGCCTCCGTTGGCAACATCTGCATTGTAAGTGTTCCTGTAAGGCAGCTCGGGGCACTGTCGCTCTATCCCTCGGTGAGTCGCATAGAGGCAGGACCCCATTCTGTGGCGATGCTCGACACAGTGCCCTTGTGTGTCAACTCCCGCGATGTGGCTCTTGGCACCAACCTGCCGCAAGCCTTCACAGGCAAGGGTGTGCTCCTGGGCATACAGGACATTGGCTTCGATCTCACCCATCCCAATTTCTATTCTGCCGACTTCCAGCACCATCGCATCAAGGCTTTCTGGGACCAGCTGGCACCACAGCCCTCCTCACAGGGGCATCGCATGCCCTTGTCTATCGATGATGAGGCTCTGAACTATGGTTTGCCAGTGGGTGTCGACATTGGTTCCACACAGTCCATGTTGCGCTATGCCCACTCTTTCGACGGCAAGCAGTTCATGCACGGCACCCACACCCTCGGCATTGCTGCCGGCACGGGCTGTGGCTCTCCCTATCGTGGCATGGCGTGGGAGAGCGACCTGTGTGTCGTTGCCAATGCCACGAGCAACAATATTGAGCTTGTCGACGAGAACCGTCGCCTTCTCTATACCACGGCTACCGATGCCCTTGGCTTCAAATACATCTTCGACTATGCCGACAAGGTGGGAAAGCCGTGTGTGATATCCTTCAGCGAGGGTGGACATCAGGACCTCGATGGCAACGACCAGCTTTTCTACGAGTTCCTGGAGCGCATAACAGGTCCGGGACGCATCATCGTGGCATCGGCAGGCAACGACGGCAACACTAACAGCTATGTCCACAAGCTGCCAGGCGAAGAGCGGGCAGGTACCTTCGTGTCAAGCTTCTCGCCAAGCGTATACCTTATCATGCGGTCGTCCCATAGCTTCACCCTTCGCACCGTGGTCTACAACGAACGCCCCGACACGCTGCTCTATCATCTCGATACCCAGCAAAGTGACACTCTTTCCGTTGCCGACACGCTGCAGCTTGGCGGAAAGGAATACATAGTGAGGCTTGCCGGCTATCCTTCGTGCTACAATCCCGGGGAGCGAGCCTATGAGTACATCATTCAGACCGACCGTCAGCTCGGACGTCAGGTGCCGGTATCGGTAGAGATGGTAGGCTTGGATGCCGATGTTGAGCTGTTCCGGTTGTCCGGCTCGCTGGTCACCAACGACCTCAATGCCGAGCTTTGCCATCAGCAGAAAGGACCCTACACCATTGGCTCTCCAGGATCTGCACCTTGTGTGATATGTGTTGGTGCCACTTCCCATCGAAACAATTTCTTCAATGCCGAGGGAGTTCATCTAACCAAACCCTTTGCTGACGACGGCACGCGAGCCAACTACTCTGCCATGGGACCCACGCTCGATGGCAGGGTCAAGCCCGACGTGCTCGCACCGGGATCGTGTGTGGTGTCGTCTATGAACAGCTATTATCTCGCTGCCGACCCCAGCGAGGGCGACGTAGAGAACATCAGGTCGTATTTCCAGTGGAAGGGACGCACCTATGCGTGGAACTCCAGCAGCGGAACATCCATGTCTACGCCTGTGGTGGCAGGAGCAATAGCCCTGTGGCTTCAAGCCGACCCCATGCTCACCCCCTCGCAGGTGCTCGACATAATAAGCCTCACAAGTCGCCACACCGACGTGTCGGCATCCTATCCCAACAACATTGAAGGCTATGGAGAGATTGACGTCTATGCCGGCATGGTGGAGGTGCTCTCGCGGCAGTCCTCGGCCATTGGCAGCCTCATTGATCGTCACCAGCCGGCTGAAGCCTCCTTCGCGCTCAACGGCAAAATGCTTTCCATCTGTTTTCCGTCGGAAGCAGCAGCATTGCCACAGAAGTCTCATTCCATTCATAATGTTCTGACCGTGAGCGTCTATTCCACCTCCGGACAGCTGCTCCTAAAGCAGACGGTACCCACCATGTCAGGCTCCGTAACCATAGACCTGAAGGGATTGCCGTCGGGTATCTATGCCGTTCAGCTTTCCGGTGGTCCGGCATCGCTCACAGGCTCCACTCTCATACGTCTCTGACATTTCCCGGAAGAAAAAAACACCAACATTTAGGTATTGCATGGTATGGCAAACTAACGTACCTTTGCAGTCGAAACAATAACGTTTAGCCATAAGAAATCAAAACACGGCTTTGACCGTAAGTTCATAATGTTTTTGTATAATAGAAAAAGGGCTGTCGCGAGACAGCCCTTTGCTGTTGTTTTTCATTCTTCCATCTCCTTGTCTTTCATGCTTTTATCCCCTTGTTTTCATTGATTCGCATTCTCGTCTTCGTAGTATGCGCTCAGTATTGAGCCCAAAATACTCCAGTATTGTGCCCAAAATACTCCAGTATTGAGCCCAAAATACTCGAGTATTTTTACGGAGAATACAGGCGCGCTCAAAAACTACCAGTACACTGCCATTGTAGTTTGGCAGTTGCAGGAAGCCTTTTTGGTGGTTGGGATAAAAAGAAACAGCCATTTGCAAGCGAAGGCAAATGGCTGTCCTAATGAAAAATAAAGCTGTAAATAATGTCTTGTTTTCTTTCTCTTGGTTTCTTACTTCACTCCTTTGGAGAAGTTGAGCATCTCTTGGTTGGGATGCGTTTCTCAGAACTTGTAGTCTACTCCCACTCCAAACACTCCATTGGTGCGTGAGAACACGTCCGTGCCTTCAAGGGTTGTGCCGCAATAGCCGGGAATACCAGCCTCGGTGTGCTTGGTGTAGTCGCTATACATCGTCCAGAAGTAACTGGCATTGATGCGTAGGTGTTCGTTGAGATTGACAGCTCCTCCGAGTCCCACGCTCCAGCTGTCGCATGCAAACGAGGTGTGGGTCTGGAAGTCGTCGGAGAGTCCGTAGTCGGTGCGTTGTGCTCCGGCACTCACGGTGAAGGTCTTGTTTATGTCGTATTCCACTCCGGCAAGCACTTCCTGAGTGCCGTGGGTAAGCGCTTTCTGACGGTCGTTAGCCATCTTGGCATGTTTGTCGTCGAAGAAATGGTATTCCAGCTGTGCCCTGAGCTTCGGTGTGAACTCATATCCGGCAGCCACGGAGAGGAGAGCCGGCATGTCGTAGCGTGTGTGGGCTCCATCTTGGTAGGCTGAGAGCTTGTCGCCGAGCAGCGTCATGAGTGTCTGCTGGTCCATAGGTTGCATCGTTGCCGGGTTTATGGCGTTGGCACCGAGCGAGTTGGTCTTGTTCTTCGGGTTCATCTTAGTGCGGAACTCGTATCTGGCAGCGAGTGTGAGCTTGTCGTTGTGGTAGTCAACGCTCACGAAGGGGCTCCATCCCCATCCGGTCTGGTCGCAGTCGAGCTGCATTCCCACAAGTTCAACGACGGGTTGCTTGAGAATGGCGTTTACATGCCCGCGATAGTAGCCGCTGTAGTAGTTGATGTTCACACCGGCAGCTGCAGAGATATTGTCGGTAATCTTGTATGCTCCCACAAGTCGTCCGCCGTAGATATACTGTTTGCCTTTCATCTGTGCGTCGATGGTGTAGGTGTCGGGTGTGAGCATTCCTTTCGACTGGCTGTAGAGCAGGGTGATGAGCGGTGCGGTGAACATTGGCACACCCTCGTTGTATTTCACATATCCTCCGCTTCCAACGATGCCGAACATGGCTCCCACCGCCCATTTGCCGGTGTTGTAGGTAGCAAAGAGTCCTGGCACGAACGGTGCCGAGGCGTCGCCCTTGAACTTATGGGTGTGGTTTTCGTCGGTGAAGAGTGGAAAAGTGGTAGTGATGTCGCGGTCCTGCGTTGGCACCTGCCAGTTAAACGACAGCTGCCATCCCAGATGTGTCCATGCGATTCCAGCCGGATTGCTGTATACGGCGTCTATTTCCGTTGACGCCCCGCGTGCCATCATTCTGTCGAAGGCGATGTGGTAGTTTGTGTTGGTCATGAGCCCGCCGGCTCGAGCAGCTGTAGCAAGTGTCATCGCAATCACGATGCCAGCTGCTCTCATCATTTTTCCTGTTGTCATCTTTTTACATTAAATATATTGTGAGTAGCAAGTATTTCTTTTTTCTGCTGCAAAATTATTGGTTTTTGAGTTAAGAGTAGTTAACGTTTTAGTCTTTTTTCCTGCCATATTGTAAGATTTTTGCCTTTAAATAATCGTGTTAGTTGAAAAAACAATAACTTTGTAGCATGTTACAATATCGTTTTTGACAATGAAATTCTGACTGCGCACTATGTTGATTGATACCATATCTCTCGCATTGTTCAGCCACACCGATGAGTGGCAGGCTAACGGACAGATGTACTTGCATGAAGGCTTCTTCATGTTGAGGAATTTCACTCTCCACGACAAGCAGTTCCTTATACCCACACAGCCATATCTGGTGCAAGAAGGCAGGGTTGTGCTCGTGACGGGTGGCGAGGCTTGCTATTCGTTCAACCTTGTGGAGAGACGCTTTGTAGCAGGTGACCTGGTGGTGTTTGGCAGCGACACCCTCGTGGAAAAAAGGTTCCATTCTGCCGACTTCCAGTTTACCGCCTTCAATTTCCATATCACCAACGACACTCTTCGGTTTTTCTCGTCCTACAGGTGCATACATCTGACAGACGAAAGCCGCAGCGTGGTGGATGGACACATGAACCTCATGTGGCAGCTGTTGCAACAGCCCGTGTTCCCAAGAGAAAACATCAGGCTGCTTACTCGGTCGTTGCTGCAATATGTGTGCACCATCAAGGTTGATGAGGCTGACGGTGCTGCCTCCAACGACCAACCTCTGTCTCGCCATGACGGCATGATGCGCCGCTTTGCCGACCTTGTGAGCCGCCATGCCGTGGAAGAGCGCTCTGTGGCGTTCTATGCCGGCGAGTTGTGTGTGGCTCCCCACTATCTCAGCACACTCATCAAGCAGCTCAGCGGGCGCACCGTCAAGCAGTGGGTCAATCAGGTGCTGATAAAGGAAATAAAGGTATGGCTTGCCTACAGCGATGAAAGCATAAACGAGATTTCCTATCGTCTGAATTTCCCATGTGCAGTGTCGCTCACCAAGTTCTTCAAGCGTGAGACTGGCTCCACACCCTCAGAATACCGTTTGCATAAACTCACCGGCTGAGAGACGCAAGATTGTCAACCACGCCCCACACCTCTCGCAATGTTTACATCCAGAGCTTTTCCAGCAAACAAATTGAAACAATAATATAAAACATCAATATGAGAAGAAATAACTATTTCAAGACACTTGCCGCAATGCTTTTCTGCGGCATCATGGTGCTTGCCTCCTGCGGCACCTCGCGCACCGTGCCCATCACCGGGCGCAAGCAAAGCCTCATGGTTACCGACGAACAGATGCTGTCGCTGAGCAACCAGGAATATTCCAAGTATATGAAGTCAGCAAAGAAATCCACCAATACCGCCAATACGCAGATGGTGGAAAGGGTAGGAAAGAAGCTTGCCAATGCCGTGGAGAGCTATCTGAAGGCAAACAACATGTCTAACGAGCTCAGTGGTTATCAGTGGGAGTTCAACCTTGTGCAGGACAAGGGTGTGAATGCCTTCTGTATGCCCGGCGGAAAGATTGTAGTGTATGAAGGACTCCTTCCTGTGACACAGAACGAGGCATCGCTCGCCGTGGTGCTGGGTCACGAGATTGCCCACGCCGTGGCAAAGCACTCTGCCGAACAGATAAGCAACCAGTATAAGAACCAGTATGGCATGCAGGCACTCAGCGTGCTTGCAGCAGGTGCCGGAGTGAGTGCCGACGCACAGCAACTCGGACAAATACTCATAGGAATAGGAGGCAAGGCTCTCACCTCAGGATTTTCACGCAAGCAGGAGAGCGAAGCCGACCACATGGGACTCATCTTTGCTGCCATGGCAGGCTACAACCCCAACGAAGCCGTGACCTTCTGGCAACGCATGGCATCGGCAACAGGCGGAGGCAGCAATTCCATCTTCAGCGACCACCCCTCCGATGCTTCCCGAATAAAGAACATACAGGGATGGATACCCGAAGCCATGACCTACTACAAGGCTGGCAAGTAGAACAGACAACACTATGTGAAACAACCAACGGTGGGTGCTTGCCACCCACCGTCATAAAAACAAATAACCATGATAGAATATTTCTTAGCCCACATGTGGCAGTTATGGTTGCTCATGTCGCTCCTCTGCCTCATTCTTGAACTCACCAACGGCGACCTCTATGTGCTATGCTTCGCCATAGGAGCCGTTGCCACAGCCTTGGTGTCGCTATTCACCGACAGCCTGGTGGCACAAATCATAGTCTTTTCCGTGTTCTCCCTGCTGAGCATTGTCTTCATACGCCCGCAGGCACTGCGCTGGCTCCACAGGGAAGACAAGCAGCGGCTAAGCAATGCCGATGCACTCATGGGACGCATAGGCACCGTCAGTCAGGACATACAGGCTGGCGACTACGGCAGAGTGGCTATCGACGGCGACGACTGGAAAGCATGCTCCACCTCACCCACAACCATCGAGAAAGGAAGGAAAGTGAGGGTGGTGGCTCGTGAGAGCATAATACTCACCGTTGAGCCCGCCGACAACTGAACCTAATCCACACCTTTGTAATTACTAACACTTAAAAACAAACAATTATGGAAATGCTGATCATTGTACTTATTGCCATCGTGGCTCTCGTTATCATCATCGTTAAGAAAACACTCGTGATAATACCGCAGTCGGAAACAAAGATAATTGAAAGGCTCGGAAAATACTATGCCACGCTCAATCCCGGAATAAACATCATCATACCGTTTATCGACCACCCGAAGGAAATCGTTACGGTGAAGAACGGAAGATACATCTACTCCAGTACCATAGACCTCAGGGAGCAGGTCTACGACTTCGACCGTCAGAACGTTATCACCAAAGACAATATCCAGATGCAGATCAATGCACTTCTGTATTTCCAGATAGTAGACCCCTTCAAAGCCGTATACGAGATAAACAACCTTCCGAACGCCATAGAGAAACTCACGCAGACAACACTGAGAAACATCATTGGTGAGATGGAGCTCGACCAGACCCTCACCTCTCGCGACACCATCAACACCAAACTGCGTTCGGTGCTCGACGATGCCACCAACAAATGGGGAATAAAGGTTAACCGAGTGGAGCTGCAGGACATCATGCCCCCTGAGAGTGTGCTCACCGCCATGGAGAAGCAGATGCAGGCAGAGAGAAACAAGAGAGCCGTGATACTCACCAGCGAAGGTAACAAGCAAAGCCAGATACTCCAGTCGGAAGGTGAGAAAGCCGCAACCATAAACAAAGCCGAAGCTCAGAAGCAACAAGAGATACTCAAGGCAGAGGGTGAGGCACAGGCACGCATACGCAAAGCCGAAGCTGAAGCCATAGCGATAGAGAAAATAACCGAAGCTGTGGGCAAGTCAACCAATCCTGCCAACTATCTGCTCGCACAGAAATACATAAAGATGATGGAAGAGCTTGCAAAGGGTGACAAGACCAAGACCGTCTACCTGCCCTACGAAGCCACCAACGTCATGGGAAGCATAGGAGGCATCAAGGAACTCTTCAAGGGAGAGTAATCCTTCAGCGACATCCCAAGGCGGTTAAACCATAACACCTAATTATATATATGAACATCTGCATCTTTGTGGGAGCGCGCCCCAACTTCATCAAGGTGGCTCCGCTGATAAGAACCATTGGGAAAGCACGGGAGAATGGACGCGACGTGAAATGCGAACTGGTGTTTGCCGGCGAGAGCGGAGACGACACTCTCGAACCAACACTCTTCGATGCGCTGCAGATACCACGTCCCGACGTGTGTCTCGGAGTGACATGCAACAACCTCAACGAGCTCACCGGACAGGTGATGGCACACTTTGAACACTATCTCCAGCAACACCCTGCCGACGTGGTGGTCGTCGTCGACGACCTCGCATCGACAATGGCTGCTGCCATAGTGACAAAGAAACAGGGAATAACACTCGCCCACATCGCCGCCGGCACACGGTCGTTTGACATCTCCATGCCAAAGGAAATCAACCGTCTCGTAATCGACGGGCTCAGCGATCTGCTCTTCACTGCTGGAATATCAAACAACTCCATAGCCAACAAGGAAGGTGCCGAGCTCTCTAAGGTCTACATGGTTGGAAACATCCTCATCGACAACATCAGGGCTAACCAAGCAATGTTCAGAAAACCGGAGGTGCTCACAAACAAAGGCATCGGCGACAGACAGTACATCGTGTTCACCCTCAACCGCAAGGCTCTCATGGCTGACGAGGCAAATCTCAAGGCCATGCTCCGAGCCATGATGGAAGCCGCCGATGGCACTCCGGTCATTGCTCCTTTGCGGCAGAGTGCACTGCAGGCTGTCATCGGCACCGGCGAATGTGACTCACCCACATTCATTGCCACGGAGCCAATGCCGTATCTGGAGTTCAGTTATCTCATAGCCCACGCCAAAGGCATTGTCACCGACAGCGGAAACGTGGCGGAGGAAGCTACCTTCGACAATGTGCCGTGCATCACGCTCAACAGCTATACTGAACATATTGAGACAGTGAAGCAAGGTTCAAACATCTTGGTCGGCGAAGATCCTGAGAAACTCTCGGAAGCTGTGGGCAGAATGGTTGCCAACGACTGGAAGCAGTGCTCCATACCCGACCGGTGGGACGGTCGCACTGCCGAGCGAATACTTCAGATCCTTCTCGAGCAGCATAGATAGCATAGTGCTGACGACCAACAGAAACGACATGATATGAAACAAACACTGCCAATAGTGGGCATGGCATGTTCTGCCTGTGCCGCACATGTGGAAAAGACACTCCGTTCTCTTGACGGGGTGTCTTCTGCGAATGTATCGCTGGCGAGTCGCACAGCCATCGTTGACTACGACCCTCAGCAGGTTACCCCCGACAATATGAAAGCCTCACTCAATGCCATAGGCTTCGACATGATTGTCTCAAGTGATGAAAGCGTGGAGACGATTGAACAGCGCGAATATGTATTGCTTCGCCGGAAGACCCTGTTGTCGTGGCTGCTGGCTCTGCTCACCATGGCTGTGAGCATGAACATGCTGCACATAGGCAACCGTGATGCTGCCAATCAGGTGTGCATGATGCTTGCCCTTGCCAATATAGCCTATTGCGGAAGGACATTCTATGTGAACACATGGCGGAGACTGCGCCACGGGGTGACTGACATGGACACCCTCGTGACATTCTCCACCGCCATCACCTTCATCTATAGCACCTTCAATACCTTCTTCGGCGATGCCTTCTGGGGCTCAAGAGGCATTGAGTGGCACACATGGTTTGATGCCAGCGTGATGATAATAACCTTTGTGCTCACCGGACGAGTGCTTGAGACAAAAGCCAAGAGGGGAACGGCAGGAGCCATACGCAAGCTGATGGGCATGCAGCCCAAGACGGCAAGGGTGGTGTCTGCAGGTGACGACGGTATGGAAGAATACAGGGAGGTGCCGATGGAGACAATAGCCATAGGCGACATCCTGGAACTGCGTCCGGGAGAGAAAGCACCGGTCGACGGCATGGTGACCATGGCTTCAAGCTTCATGACCGACGATGCCGCCTACATTGACGAGGCAATGATTACCGGAGAACCGGCACCCGTGGCCAAGCGGCGGGGCGACAGTGTGCTTGCCGGCACCGTGCTCACGCAAGGCAACCTGCGCATAAGGGCACGTCAGGTGGGCGAACACACCGCCTTGGCTGCGATAATACGGATGGTGCAGCAGGCACAAGGCTCCAAGGCCCCCATACAGCGCACCATTGACAAGGTGGCAATGGTGGTGTTTGTGCCTGTGGTGGCTGCCATCTCTGTGCTCACGTTCATTATATGGTGTGCCGTGGGAGGCATGCAGGCACAGCCGCAAGCCATACTCTCGGCAGTGGCGGTGCTGGTGATTGCCTGTCCGTGTGCCATGGGACTTGCCACACCCACGGCTCTCATGGTGGGAATGGGCAAGGCTGCACAGAATCAGATACTGATAAAGGATGCCACGGCGTTGGAGCTGTTGCAGCGAGTGGACGTGGTGGTGACCGACAAGACCGGCACGCTCACCATTCCTAACCGGCAGATAGACTTCACGAAAGCCGACGCGCTGCCGCTTGAGGAGCGCGAAACGCTCAAGCCCTTTGCACGGGAAGCTGTATCTGAACTGAAAGATATGGGTATAGATGTTCACCTCACCAGTGGTGACAAGCCCGAGGCGGTGGCTTTCTGGGCTGCGAAAGCTGGTATCGGCAACTTCCACGCCAAGGTACTGCCGCAGGATAAGGAAGCATTGGTGAAGGCACTGAGGCAGGATGGGCACTGTGTGGCAATGGTTGGCGACGGCATCAACGACACCCAGGCTCTTGCCCTTGCCGATGTGGGCATAGCCATGGGCAAAGGCACCGATGTGGCAATGGATGTGGCTCAGGTAACGCTCATGGGTGACGACCTCCGGCGCATTCCCGAAGCCATTCTTCTTAGCCGGCGCACCGTAGGCATGATACGTCAGAACCTTTTCTGGGCTTTCGTCTACAATGTCGTGTGCATACCACTGGCTGCCGGCGTGCCTTTCCTTTTCGGCATATCTTTCCAGATTACACCCATGTGGGCAAGCGCAATGATGGCATTCAGCAGTGTGAGCGTGGTGCTCAACAGTCTGAGGTTGAACTTTTCGGGAAGCACAAGGTAAGCTTCTCCTCTTTCTCTCAAAGGAAAAGCTTACCTCACAGGATAGTCATAGCGGCGGTGGTTGTAGAATGTGTCGTGGTGGTTGGGCATGTGGTCTACCTCCACTTGTATCTCTATGGAGTTGTGATTGCCCCACTCATAGCGCACACCGCCACCAATGCGGTCCATCATGCGGCGGTCATAGCCGTAGGCGTGCAAGCCATAGCCCCATGGATGGCCGTAGCCGAAGCCGCCATAGTAGGGGCTGAACCACCCCATGCGTCCGTAGTTGCTGCTTGTGAAGGCTTTCTGCACGAAGGCATAGGCGCTCCAGTGCTCGTTGAAGCGATAGCCCAGCAATGCGATGATGCCGGCTGCGGTGTAGTTGCTGCCGTCCCAGATGGTGTTGTTGAGATAGCCTCCCACGGCGAGTGTGGCTTTTGGTGAGAGGTTTGTAACATATTGCAGTGCCACATCCTGCGTAAAGCCTGCTCCGTGGTTCACTCCTTTGCCGAAATTGGCAAATACCGAGGTGCCGAGGTTCACGTTCAATCCCTTGTGCAGGTTCCACGGCAGTGGAGTGTATGGCACATAATAGTCGGGATAGAGGAAGGGGTAGGGGGCATAATAGTCGTTGGCTGTCACCACTTGTCCGTTCTCGTCAACCACGGGTAGGTTGTATTCTATCTGTTGTTGTTCCTGTCGCTGAAGTGCGAGCTGTCGTGCATACTCCTTCTCAGCCTCCGTGGCTTCGCGCGGTGCATGCATATATTCCGACTCTATGGGCTCAAAGCTCATGGTGTCGGACATATCTGTCGTCTGCTGTGCCATGGTGTTGATGCTCAGCAGCAGAAAAGTGCTTATGGTCGTGAGTGCTTTCATCTGCTGCAAAATTATAGAAAAAGCCCGATAACAAGAAAGTTGTTGTCGGGCTTTTTTTGTTTTTTAACTCACATTTACTTGATTTTCATTAATAGTGTGTGGCAATTCTGCTGTGAGTGAGGTTTTTACATCTGTGACGGGGCTATCACCGGTGGGTCGGTAGTGAACTTGAATACCAGCTTGGTGCGCGTTGCCGACGACTGTGGTGCGAAGCCTACACCGTCAAGACCGGGATAGGAATACAGGCGCACAGCCGGTGCGGTGGTATATACGGTAAGGGCTCTGCCGCTCTGTGTGTCATACATTATCACTGCGGGCTTGCGGTTGTTGCCGGGGTGTAGCAGCTGGAAGGTATGGGCAAATCCGCTTTGCAGGAGGGAGCCGTTTTCGGCAAGCTCTTTGTGGTAGGCACTCAGTTGGCGGGCTTTCTTGAACTTCTTGCAGTCTATCCACAGATGCTGGGCAAGGATGTTGCGCGAGGGGTCGCCGCCAATGTTTATCATCACGTTTCCCACGGCACTGTTCTGTCCATAGTTGAGAATGTCTATGTCGAGGGCATTCTGGTCGGTGAGCGTATAGGTTATCTTCACGTCTTCGTTGCGCAGTGTGATGCGGTTGTTGTCTGCGCTCTCTACCGTCATGGCGGGCAGTTGCTGGCGTGGAGGCTTTTCGCTTATCACGTTTTCCATCCTGCCGTTCCAGTTGGGAGCTTTCAGCGACACTACGCGTCCTCCCTCGGTAGTGATGAGAGCTTCCATGCCGTTCTGGTTGGCGAGCTTATACACGTTGCTTTCCTGTGCGTATGTCATTGCCGCCATCATGCACATTATCAATATGGCTGCTATTCTGTGGTGTTTCATAAACAATCGTTTTTCTCTTGATTGCAAATTTACAAACATTACCTGAAACTCCAAAGCGTTTAAGGGAAAAACAGTGAAGCATTATGTGCTACGGGATGGGAAGAAATGTCACGGTTTCCGGGATTTTTCAATTCCGTGAAACAGTTAACGAATGTGAACAAAAAATATTCTCCGCACAGTGAGAAAACGAAAGTGCCACTTTTGCGTTGTGAAAGAGGCTCTTTTACCTTCCAAAAGTGGCTCTTTTGCACGCTAAAAGAGGCTCTTTTGAAATGCCCTTTTCAAACGATTGATTTCCAATGAGTTACAAGGGTGATTTTTAGGGCCTTTCTCGCAACCCAAATGTTAAAGAATTTGGCAAATAATTTACATATCTTCACATTTATTTACAAAATGTTTCACGCGCCGTTTTTCCAGGATTTTGCCTTAAGTTTGGATTCATTGCCATTATCAATCAGCTTTCTTCAGGCTCTGCTGCCATACCATATTGCTGTTGTTGCATTTCGACAACTTTTACCGACGGCTTTTTGGCAGCATTGCGCACCATCGGAGTGTAATCTGCAATTACACGTTGCCAGTCTATGATGCGCATGTCTGGGTAACGCTCACCATACACTTCCATTACTTCACGTTGCAGGTCGTAGTCAGATGTGTCAGCATTCATGATGAGACGATTATAAACAAGATTACGTATGTCACGGTCATCCTCTACGTTATACAACTTGCGCTCTGTAACGTTATCATCGTCATCAGCCCACTTGTTGCACTGTGCCATCACCGTTTCAAGAGCCTTCTCCTGTCCTTCGGGTGGATACTTGTATTTCTTCAAAAGTCGTTTTACCAATACACGCATTTTCGCACGGGCAGACTCCTTGCGGTTCCAGTCAATGGTACGATTGCGGCGAAGCTGCTCTGTCAGCTCACGAGTGAGAGCCACAAACTGCTCGTCGGTATAAGCCTGACGAACTCCCTCAGGCGAAGACAAAGCATCGTAGAAAGCCTTTTCTTCAACGGTCAGCCCCAGTTTGTTGCTTTCTTCCTCGTTCTGCTTGATTTCCTCAGCCATCTTCAGCAGTTCTTCAATGACTTCCTCATTCGTCAGCATTCCTTTCAGATAATTGCTGAGGGCCATGTTCAGCAGGTCGGAGAACTTTTTGCTTTGCACCACATTGGTACGCTCAAAGCCGTGGATGCGCTCCTTCAGCAAACGTTCCAATAGTTTCACGGCAAGATTTTTCTCTTTCATCTTCCGAATCTCCTTTTGGAATGCTTCCTCAAAGAGCGAAAAGTTTGCACCTTCTGACTTGAAGAGGTTGATGACACCTTGGCTCTGGATGCTCTGTTCCAACAAATGGCTAATGCGCTCGTTGATGTCCTGCTTGGTAATTTTCCCTTTCTGAGCCAGACGTGATAATAGCACACGCACGGCATCCATGAAGGCCACCTCTTGTTTCTCCTGCGGCTCTGCCAGCGAGCGGCAAAGTGTCAGCGCATTATGCAGCAGTTGACTTTCCTTTATGAAATTCTTCATCTGCTCCGCACGCTGTGGAGCCAGCATGAAGTTGACACCACCTTTGATGAGCTGCGCTCTCTCCGGGTCGGTGCCTGTATAGAAGCCGCTGTAGTCAAAACCATAGAGCAAGTCGCGGCATATTTCCAGTTTCTCTTGGAACTTCACACGTGCCGTCTTGTTGATGTCGGGGTCGCCAAACTGCTGACGGTCGCGCTGTGTATAGTCTTGCATGGCCTGTTTCAGTGCTCCGGCAATACCCACATAGTCAACAATCAATCCACCTTCTTTTTCGGGGAACACACGGTTTACACGGGCGATGGCCTGCATCAGGTTATGCCCCTTCATGGGTTTATAGACATACATCGTAGCCAATGACGGCACGTCGAAACCTGTCAGCCACATATCTACCACGATAGCAATCTTCATGGGACTGTTGTCCTCTTTAAACAGGGCTGCATACTCCTTGTTCATCTTGGGTTGAATCACATCATGCCACTCTTCCTTGTCTGTATTGGCAGCACTGGCCACCACATGAACTTTCTCTGTCCATTCAGGGCGAAGCTCCAGCATCTTGCGGTATATCTTCACGGCAGCATCTTTGTTGTAAGCCACAATCATAGCCTTGCCCGTCAGTTCCTGTTGGCGATTTGTTTCATAATGTTCTATGATGTCACGAACAAGGCTGTCGATGGTATCCGGATGGCAGAGTATCTGTTTGATGCCGCTGTTATCCTGCCGTGCCTTGTTGATTTGTTCTTCTGTGGCACCTTCGTCAGACAATCGGTCAAACTCATCATCGAGTTTCTTCAGTACATCCTCGTCCAGCTTCAGATTCACCACACGGCTCTCGTAATAGACGGGACGTGTGGCACCATCCTCCACGGCCTGCGTCATGTCATACACATCGATGTAGTCGCCGAACACCTCCTTGGTGTCACGGTCGGCTTCACTGATAGGCGTACCCGTAAAACCGATGAAGGAAGCATTCGGCAGAGCCTCACGCATCAGCAGCGCATAGCCTTTCTTCATGCGCTCGGCCTTCACGTCCCAATGTTCGTCACCATATTGTGAGCGGTGGGCTTCATCGGTGATGACGATGATGTTCTCTCGCTCTGACAACAAACCAGTTCCTTCCTCAAACTTCTGTATAGTAGTAAAGATGATGCCACCCGTCTGCAGGTCTTTCAGTTTGCGCACCAGGTCATCTCGTCCGGCAGTCTTAGTCAGTTTGCCTTTCTCGTTCAGTTCGAAGCCCACGTGCTGCGGTTCCTGACGCAGGAACTTCTGACATCCTGCAAACTGCTCATACAGTTGCTGGTCGAGGTCGTTGCGGTCGGTCACCACGATGATGGTACATTGCGGGAACTGCTGAATCAGCCTGTGAACATAGAACACCATCGACAATGACTTACCGCTGCCCTGTGTGTGCCAGAACACACCAATCTTGCCATTGCCGCCAATCGCCTTGTGCGTCTTGGCAACAGCCTTGTTCACGGCAAAGTATTGGTGATAAGCCGCCATAATCTTTGCAGTGCGTCCGTCCTTGTGGTCGAAACACAGGAAGTTCTGCAGTATATCAATCAGCCTCTCCCTGCGGAAGATGCCTTCAAAGAACGTCTCGTAGTCAATGACCTCTGACGATTCGGTCTTTCCATCTCTCGATTTCCATTCCATGTAGCGGTTCTGCTTGGCAGTTAGTGTTCCGGCTTTAGTGGTCAGCATGTCGCTGGTCACGGAGAACGCATTAAAGACAAACAGCGAAGGGCACTTCTGCTGATACTGCTTGATTTGCAGATAGGCATCGTCTTCTTCCACATTATCGTTAGCGGGCGATTTCAGTTCGATGACTACCAAAGGCAATCCATTCACGAAGACAACGATATCGCAGCGTATCTTCTCTTTCTCTACGACGCGCCACTGGTTGCACACCTTGAAAGCGTTCTGCGTGGGATGCTCGAAGTCAATCAGCTTGACGAGCGCTGTCTGGTTGCGACCGTTGGCCACATACTTCACCTCCACACCATTTTGCAGGAAGTCCATCATCTGCTCATTGCGCTGCTCCAGCGTACCCTCGTTCACATGGGTCACGATGCGGTAAGCCTCTGTCAGCACCTCATCGCTCATCTTCGGGTTCAGCTTGCGCAATGATTGTTGCAAGTCAGACACATACCACGGTTCGCGGAAGTCGCGTTCCACGTCGTAGCCGCACTCATACTGGTAACCCATTCGCTTGAATAGGTCTATCAGCGTCTGCTCGTAGCTGTCTTCTGTGAATTGGTTCGTGCTCATATCTCGTCTATCATTACTTTCCAATATCCTGTCTTGTTACTGCCCACACGTACAAGAAGTCCCACTTGCTTCAGTTTGGTGATATAGGTCTTGACCTGACGCTCCGAAAGACCCACCTGCTCTCCAATTTCTGAGGCATTAAAGCTACGATGAGCGTGGATGACTTCAAGTACTTCGATGGCTTTATCTGATAGCTCCGGAAATTTATCGCGCAGCTTATCGTGCAGCTTATCGTGCAGTCCTTCGACTTCTTCATCCTCGATTTCTTCATAATTTTCCATCGTTTCCAGCAGACATTGCAGCATAAACTCCACAAACAGCGTGCTCTCACCGACAGCATCACATTTGGCAATGACACTGTAATAATCTTGTTGATGTTTCCTCACAATAGTCTCTACAGGTAGCCAAGCGAACAGCCCTTTCCATCGGCTAAGCAGCATAGTCTGCCAATAACGCCCCATGCGACCGTTGCCGTCGATGAAGGGGTGGATAAACTCAAACTCATAATGGAACACACAAGAATAAACCAACGGATGCGTCTTGCAGGTCTTGACCCACTGAAACAAATCATCCATCAGTTCTGGCACCCGCGCTGCAGGAGGAGCCATATGCAGACAGTTGCCATTGCCGTCGAACACACCGACACCATCTTGACGGTAATGTCCTGCATTACGCACCAGTTGGTTCATCATCAGTCCATGAGCCTTCAGCAGGTCTTTCTCACTAAACGCATCCAACTGTGACATCAGCCGATAGGCTTCAATGGCATTCTTCACCTCTTGTATCTCATCGGGAGCGCCCAATACGTGTTTGCCGTCGATGATGTCCGTCACCTGATTCAACGACAACGTGTTGTTCTCAATAGCCAGCGATGAATGGATGGTCTTTATCTGATTCTTCTTTCGCAGCATAGGCGAAGGCGTGTCGCCGCCTATCCGAGCCTTGAGCATTCCCACCTGTTCTGCGATCTCCGAAATCAGATGTAGTATTTTTTCCGTTATATTAAATGGTGGTACATACATATTCTGTCCTTTCTTTATTTATAACGTTACGTCCCCCACTTTTATTTTACCCGACATCAGGCGAGGGAGAAGGGTGTCGCGGAGTTGGGCGAGGCGGCGGGATTCAATCGTATTTTTAATAAACTCCTCATAAAGACTATTTACTATCTTCGAAAACTTCTCTATTACCTCATTAGTTGGTACAATAGTGGTAAGCTTTAATGTTTCAACAGGACTTAAATTTGCCTGTGCGGTTCCTTTTGCAATTGACATTAAAAGTGTCTTAATATCTTCATTTCTGAAGAAAGTATATATATAACCCCAAAATGAATCCTTATTTGGAATTATTTTTGCTACGCGTTGATTTAACAGCAACCTTTTTTCGTTAACAAAGCAACATCTTCCAACATTCCCTGTAAGCGAAAGAAGAATATCTCCAATCTTTAATAAACAATGTATTGGCATTCTTGACGGCACTTCATTAAGACATACTGCACCATCTGAATTTAAATAGCCGTCTTGTACGTTTTTTATAGTCACTAAACGATATAAACCCTTGTCAACATAAGTACAGGATTGGAATGCAAAACCAGATACAAGGGAACATAACTCACCTATCGTCCCAACTCTCCACTCTTTAGGAATCATCCCCAATTCCGACTCCACAAAAGGCTGGTCGCGAAATGGCTCGAAGTCCACAAACCATGACTTAAACAATGCCTGTGCCTGCTGTTCCAAATTCTCGTTTATCCGCCTGTTCACCTCGATTTTGTCATCAAGAGATTTGAGGATGGAGACAATTCTGTTCTGCATTTTTCTATGAGGTAGATACAAGGGAATCTGTTCAATAACATCTCTACGGGCAATATTTACTTGAACAGAACCAGAAGAACGAGATGTTATAGAATTATGTCCTTGGGGAGTTCTGAAAAAATACAGAAGAAACTCAGGCGTAACAACTTCTTTTTTCGGGCGAAGTAGAAGAAGAGCTTGGCTAATTATTCCTTTAAGGTCTTCCTCTTTTATTATTGAGACTTCTCCTATAGTACCAGAGCAGCTTATAAGAATATCTCCAGGATAAACTGTAAAACGTTTCATTTCTTCATATTTATCCTTGCTTATATAATATCTAAAGTCCCTTTTACCATAAATAGCATGTTGTTGCTCGTAAACGGGGATTCCTTCATTTAGCATATCTCCTCGCTTTAAGGCAGAGCCAAAGGGACCTCTAATGTACCCCTTTTCACACAGAATCTCTCCTAACTTATATTCTTTCCATTCTTCCATAAATGAGAGTTTATTTTTGTAGGAATAATCCTATAACATTTATAATTATACTTGCAATACCAATAAAACCTGCAACAATTATTGAAATCCAAGTTAAGCGTTGCTGTTTTTTGAAACGAAGTTGTACTTCAGTCAAGAAATCATTTTCTACTAAATCTTTCAGTTCTTGACTTACAGAGAACCAGCACTCGAAATAAGCAGATATTGGTAATTCCTTTTCAGTATAGCAATTTGGCCAATATGTTTGTTGATTGGTTACTTTGTCTATCCAATCACCCATATTCGAATCAACTTCAAGAATAGCATCATCTACTTCGGTATACCCAGGTCTCAATAGTTTCGAGTGCAGGCGTCCTACTACATGTAACTCCCTTACATTTATGGGCAATATGGTGATAAGCCTATTTGCAATAAGATACTTGAGAAGCGAGATTAGTTCTGAGATATAACTTATCGCTTTTGCATCTTCCCAATCATATTTTATTTTGTCAAAAAAGACATAATTACGGCTGCTTGCAAAAGCAATGACGATACCACGTTTTTCCAGTAGTTTGCTTTCGTTTAGCACTTTAGCCATAGAATGTTCTTTTTCACCGAATTTCACAATGGCTCTGATTATTTCCTTTTCTGTCTTTTTGAACGTCATTTTTACTTCTTTTTTGCAGCCTCAACAGCTTTTTCAAACTCTTCCTTCGTGCAGGGCTTACGCAGAATCCAATATGAACTGGTTTGAGAAGAACCGGTTCCTTGAATTGAAGCTCCTCTAGACGTTGCGCCATTTAAGTACATCTCCCAACCTTGAGAAATAAAATACATCAATGCTCCTGCGGGTGTTGAGAATCTCGCCTTTTCGCCCTTATCATTACGCATTCGTTTTACTTCTATACCATCGTCATAAAAAACTTTAAAGTCTTCTTTAGTAAAAACACCCTCAAAAGATACGATGTTGTAGATGTAATACTGTTTCTCTTCCGACTGGCAGAATCCCATCAGAGGAATAAACAGCAAAAGCATTAATAACAATTTCTTCATATTTTTAAATTTTCGGTTTATATATTCTCCCATAGTCAATCCTCCTTATGTTGCAGACGATAGAATTCCTTCTGCTGCTCTATCTCGCGGCGCAGTTCTTCTTTAGTTGGCATATATGTCAGGTACTTGGCTGCAAATAGTTGGTCATTGTCGTTCAGTACAGAATAGCGGGCAATGTCTTCGTCGGTTTCAGCACAAAGCAAGAGTCCAATGGTTGGGTTGTGTCCTTCCGGCCGCACCATCTCATCGTACATTCTCACATACATATCCATCTGCCCCACGTCCTGATGGCAAAGTTTTGTAGTTTTTAGGTCAATCAGCACAAAACTGCGAAGGTGATAATTGTAAAACACAAGGTCTATGTAATAATCTTCCTTCTCCGTATGAATATGCTTCTGGCGGTCAACGAAGGCGAACCCTTTGCCTAATTCCATAAGAAAATGGACGAGATGGTCGATGATGCTTTGCTCCAACTTGCTTTCCGTGTAAGCGGTGTTGCTCTTAAACCCAAGAAACTCTGCCACAACAGGGTTTTTCAGATATTCCAGTTTGTCTTGCAACGGAGCAGTAAGGGCTTGCATTTCGTTATGCACTACCTCTTGATTCTGCGATTGCAAAAGCCGATGGTAATACTGTGAAGACACATTGCGCTGCAAGGTGCGTGTACTCCACATTTCGCGTGTAGCCTCTTGCTCATACCATGCCCTACCTCTATCCGTATTCTCCTGCAAAATAATACGGTAATGGGTCCATGATAGGCGAATAGGCGATTGTGAACGCAGTGAGTTCAAAATGTTTTTTAGATTGTCTCTTGATTGCGAACGCAGTGCGTTCACAATTTGTTCTTCGATAGATTTTCCACTCTCTGCGTGGAAAAAGTTCGGGAATGACTTGTAGAAATCTAGATAGTGATACAAATTTCTTCTACTAAAGCTATCACCATACTTTTCCACTAATTGAACCGCTAATCCTTGAATGGTCTGTTCACCATATTCAGCACGCTGCCCTTGCAGTACTTCATGCTGAATGCGCAAGCCTAACAGCCAATTGCGCTTGATGAGTGTTTCGTTGACCAAACGGTAAGCGTAGGCTTGCGCCTGGTCAATTATCAGACAAGCATCCTTAAACAGCACATTATTTTGCTGTTCAGCCATTATTGTTATATTCTTGTTCTCTTCCATAAATGAGAATCTATACGTTGAATCCAATACTCCCTAACTGCTTCCTAATCTCCTCCTCCAACTGGTGGCTCTGCTCAAAGAGCCCGCTCAGTTCCGAGGTCAGCCGCTTCATTTTGTCCTCAAACGGTTCTCCGTCGTCTTCCTGCTCGGCAATGCCCACATAGCGGCCTGGGGTGAGAATGAAGTCCTGCGCACGGATGTCCTCGATGGAACGCACGGCACAGAATCCCTTTTCGTCTTCGAGCGTACCACTGCGGAACTGATTGAAGGTGTCAGCAATACGGGCAATATCTTCCTGCTGCAACTCACGCACGGCACGGGTCACCATCGTACCCATCTGGCGGGCATCGATGAAGAGCGTCTTGCCGGGTTGCTGCTTATTGCGCGTCAGGAACCATAATGATACGGGAATGCCCGTGGAGTAGAACAACTGCGAGGGCAGGGTAATGATACCTTCCACCAAGTCGGCTTCGATGATGCGCTGGCGGATGTCACCCTCGCCACCTGTCTGTGATGACAAGGCACCATTGGCCAATACCAGACCGATGCGACCCGTAGGGGAGAGGTGGTGAATCATGTGCTGCATCCAAGCGAAGTTAGCGTTGCCGGCAGGCGGCAATCCGAACTTCCAGCGCGGGTCTTTCTCCAGTTTGTCCGCTCCCCAGTCGCTGAGGTTGAACGGTGGGTTCGCCATGATGAAGTCGGCTTTCAATGTGGGATGCTGGTCGTTAAAGAACGTGTCGGCATACGATTGCCCGAGATTGGCCTCCAGTCCACGAATAGCCACATTCATGTGTGCCATCTTCCATGTGCTGGGGTTTGCTTCCTGACCATAGACGCTGATGCCCGAGAGTTCCTTCTGGTGGTTCTTGATGAACTTGGCACTCTGAACGAACATACCGCCAGAGCCGCAGCAGGGGTCGTAGACACGGCCTTGGAAGGGTTGCAGTATCTCAACGATGGTGCGTACGATGCAGCTGGGCGTATAGAACTCGCCAGCATTCTTACCTTCCATCGAAGCGAACTTCTGCAGACAGTACTCATAGACACGGCCAAGGAGGTCTTTCTCTTCGCCAGAAGCATACATCTCGATGTTTGAGAAGAGGTCAACAACATCTCCCAAGCGGCGTTTGTCCAATTCAGGACGGGCATAGTTGCCGGGCAGTACGCCCTTTAGTTTCGGGTTCTCACGCTCTATGGCCTGCAACGCATCGTCGATGATGCGTCCAACCTCTGGCGTATGAGCCGCCAGACTGATGACATTCCATCGGGCTTCCTGCGGTACGAAGAACACGCCGTCAGCCTCGTACTCGTCCTTGTCCTCCACATCAGCGTATTCATCTTCCGACAGTTCCGCATACTTCACTTCAAACTTGTCGCTGATATACTTCAGGAAAATCAGTCCAAGCACCACACCCTCATACTCCGAGGCATTCAGGTTGCCACGCAGTTTGTCGGCTGCTCGCCAAATCACCTCTTCAAATCCTATCGAGGTGGTATTCTCGTTCTTTTTCTTTGCCATATTATTATGTTCTGTATTTCTTTTTCTTACGGAAGTCCATGACAAACTCCCACTTATTTTCTGCTTATAGAAGGTTCCTGCCTAATGGCCTCCAATATGATTTCGGCTGTTTTCTTGGGTAGTTTTCTGGGTAGTTCTTCCTGCTATCCTCCCATCTGCGCCAATCGTTTCCACCTTTGGTTCCCTGACAACTATGTTGTATGCGCGTGCCCGCGTATTGCCCACAAAGTTAAGCTTTTTAGGTGAGAAAATCTCTTCGTGGCATAGAAATTTACAAAATGTTTCACGGGGATTTTTGTTATGTTTTGCCTCCTGTTGACAATTGCTCAGAGCTTTGTCATTGTGGGTGAGACATGGTAAAATGTGAGTTTGTAGTGCTCGTTTCCGGATATTTTCCTTATTTTTGCAGTCTGTATAAATCAATTCCTGTGTTGACGGTTCCACATGGTGGAAATGTCGGGGGATGAGCAACAATAACGATGAAATAATATGGGTTTTCTGAAATCACTGTTTGGCGGCGCAACAGAGTCTGCCGACGACAAGAAAAGAAATGATGAGGCACGGCAGTTTGACGTGCTAAAGTATGATGGCGTGAAAGCCATGCGCATGGGACAGATGGACTATGCCGAAAGGTTCTTCCGTGGGGCATTGGAGCTGCACGATGATCTGGAGGTGCGCGACTATCTCTCGCTGGTGCTCATGCGCAAGGGGTTGCTTGCTGAAGCCTTGGAACAGCTCCGGGTGCTTGCCGGGGCTCAGCCCGACAACACTCAGGTGTTCATCCGCATTGCCAATGTGGCATTCATGATGGAAGATTATGCCATGATGGACGAGGCAAGCCAGAAAGCCATGGCGCTCGATGGCTCTGATGCCCAGGCGAGCTATCTCTGTGCCCGTGCCAAGAAGGGCCTTGGCGACGTGGTGTCGGCTCTTGCCATGCTCACCCAAGCCATTTCTCTTAATGACAAATATGGCGATGCCTATCTCTGTCGTGCAGAGATGCTCCTTGACCTTGGCGACCTCAATGGTGCCGATGGCGATGCAGCCTGGCTCTTGGAGCATGCTTCTACCAATGAGGATGTGCTCTTGCTGAAGGCACGCATAGAAAAGGCGCGTGGCTCCAATGACGAAGCCCTCGGCTATTATGATAAGGTAGTGGAGGAGAACCCGTTCTGCGTGACTGCATTCCGTGAGCGTGGTGCCTTGAGGCTTGCCATGGGTGATACCATTGGTGCCACAGAGGATGGCGAGAGGGTGCTTGAACTGGAACCCGACGAGGCTTCGGGCGTGAGTGGTGACTATAGTGCCGAGGGTATTGAGCAGAAGACACGCGCTGCTTATCGCAACAATCCGTTGGGACTGGGATAGGCAGCGCGTGGCATGGAAAAGCTGGCTTTGTGGCTACTTGTTCACAACCACTTTCTTGCCATCTCTGATATAAACTCCCTTGACGGGTGATTGTGGTATGGGTCTGCCCTGAAGGTCGTACAAGCCTTTGTGGGCAGGCTCTTCGCGTTGCAGGGTTCTTATGCCTGAGGGGTCTCTGTGGAAGATGGCGGTGAGCTGTATGCCTTCCAGTGGGAGAACAATCTCTGCATCGGTGGAGTAGACCATATCACTGTCGGCTACTTTCCAGCACTCGAATATATAGTCGTCGGTGGGTGTCGCCGTGACGGTGGCTGGTGGGAAGAGCTTTCCGCTGAAGTCGTTGTAGGGTATGGCTATTCCGTTGAGTCTCAGCTCTGAGTGACGGGTGTTGCTGTTGAGGCTTACAGTCATGGCTTCGGTGTCTGTGAGTTGCATGGGTGCGAATTTCCTTATGTTTCCTTCCATGTTGGTGATGAACGATGCGAGGTATTTCTTGAGGAATTTGATCTTTGTCCATGCAGAGAGATTTTCCACGGCAAGTGTTGATTCCACATTCTTGGCGAGCTCATCGGCAATCTTCGCAGCTCTGTCGTAACGGTATATGCTGCCTGCCATGAGGCAGTAGGTGTCGATGAACTGCCGGCGGAAGCTGTCGTTCCTGAGCATGTTGACGAAAAGCCTGCCCTGCGGATTGTTATCCTTACAGGCTTCTTCAATCTTTGCAAAAGGGTAGGAGGCTTTCAGGGCGGCGTCAAGGTCGAAGAGTATGGTTCTGTATTTGCCGTTGTTGCGGTGGCGGAACATTTTTATGTTGTTTCTCATCCAGTCGTTGTTGCCAAGAAAAAGCTCCAGTGCCATGTAGTTTATGTATTCGTCTATGTCTGCCAAGTCTGAGATGGCGTGGTAGGTGTCGTTGTCCTCAGCATTGTCCGACAGTTGCAGCCATTGGTCAAACGCCTTGCTGTCGCCGCATTTGAATTCCGGCACGAGGCTGCCATTCATTTCCAGAAAGTCAATCTCGTCGTCATCCCATCCGTAGTTTGCCCATACATAATGCTTGTTGGAGGGTTCGCGCATGTTTATCAGTCCTTTATACACTCCGTTGATATAGTGCACGGTGGGCATGTAGCTTTGCATGTCAAGGTCTATTCCCGAACGCATGGCTATGGTCTGTAGTGCGGCATCGAGTATGCGGCTGGAGGTATCGCCTCCACCGTTGCGCATGAGTATGCTTTTATATTTCTTTATGGGTTTGTCGGCAAAGAAAGCATATTCCATGGACTTCTTCGTGCCGAACACTTTGTTGGCCTTGAGCTTGAAGGAGTGGGGCTCGTAGGCGCGGCTCCAGCCTCCCGACAGCTCCAGCCATGTGTCTTGAGAGAAGGCTTCCGAGCCGTCGGTGTTGAACAATGTGAAACTCACCGGACGCTCCCATTCCATGTTCCAGTTGCAGGGTTCGTCCTGACCATTGCCGCTCTTGCCGTTGGTGCCCTTGACCATCACTCCTATCTCGTCGTCGTAGAGGTAGTTGTCGTCGCATACCACCGCTACCACGGGCAGTGTGTGCTCCATGCCGGGCTTTATGAAGGTGCGGGTGACAGGCTTGCTGGGAAGCATTCCTTTCTTGAACAGGCGGAAACGGAAGGCTGTGGTTTCCCCGATGGAGAACCTGCCGTCGCTGCTGGTCATGCCGTTGCTCATCGTTGGTGTCGTGCCGTCGGTGGTGTAGCGCAGCGTTGTTCCCTCTGGAATGTCAACGCTAAGTCTCACGCTCTTGCTGCCAAGCATCTGCGATGGTTTGTCAATGTAGGGTATGGCGAGTTGCTCGGTAGCGAATGTAGAGGTCTGGTTCGTCCTACCGGGTGTAGGCTCGGCAGTCATGCCCCATGTGTCGCCGTTGTCGGCTGTCCGTGCATAGCTGGTGCGGGAGATGCACTGCGGGTAGTCGGCTCGTGCAACGACTGTTCCTGTGCCATTGCTCACGAATATGGAGCCTCCGCCGTTGTCAAGCTTGAAGGGCACTTGGGTGTCAAGGTCTTCATAATGGTCGAACCACAATGTGGCAAAGCCCTTGGGTGCTATAGTGAGCGAATGGGGGTATTGCCATTTCTTCAGGTCTGAGGCATCGTCGCTCACATAGTATCCATTTATGTCTATAGCCTTGGAAGTGGGATTATACAGCTCTATCCACCCGTCAAAATTGGTTGATGGACTCAGAAACATGTCGATGTTGGCAGTCATCACCTCGTTTATCACGAGTGTCTGTGCTTGCATGGTAGTGGCAATAAGGGTTGCAATGATGCCGTTTATTATATCCTTTAACATGGTATGCATTGTTTATGATTGCAAAAATACTAATAATTTTCTGCAATTATAGATAAAAAAACAGTTTTCCAAGCTATTTTTCTTTCAAAATGTTTGTGCAGTTTGTGGAAATGTTTTACTTTTGCACTCGAAATCATAAATAAACTGACAAATGAATATCAATTTTGCGTACTTTTACGGCTTTTATTTTTACTTTGCAGGAAACTGTGAAGCGGGTCGGTGCGCATAATAATAATAAGGTATGAAACTAACAACCCCGCTTCACATAGAGTGCAGCGGGGTTTATTTTTTTACAGCAATGAAGAGAATAGCAATACAAGGAGAGATAGGGTCGTTCCACGACATCGCAGCACACCAGTATTTCAAGGGCGAACAGATACAGCTCATCTGTTGCAGTACCTTTGAGCAGGTGTTCGAAAACGTAAAGAGAGACCCGACGGTGCTTGCCATGACGGCAATAGAAAACACCATAGCAGGCTCACTGCTCCACAACTATGAGCTGCTCACACAGTCGGGAACGACAGTGGTGGGTGAGCACAAGCTCCACATAGAGCACTGTATATGCTGCCTGCCGTCAGACAGCTGGGACACCGTCAGGGAGGTGCATTCCCATCCTGTCGCACTCATGCAGTGCAGAGGCTTCCTTGCCAACCATCCGGAGCTCAAAGCCGTAGAGGCGGAAGACACCGCCGGCTCGGCACAGTACATCGCCGAGCACCAATGTCGAGGATGGGCTGCCATTTGCAGTGCCGACGCTGCCAGATACTATGGACTGAAGGTGCTTGAAAACAGCATTGAAGACAACAAGCACAACTTCACACGCTTCCTCGTGGCATCGGCACCGCAGAAAGCCGACTTCCTGCGCACGATAGAGAAAGCCAACAAGGCAAGCCTCGTGTTCTCGCTGCCCCATGAGGAAGGCTCGCTTTCCAAGGTGCTTACCATACTCTCGTTCTACAATATCAACCTCACCAAGATACAGTCGCTGCCCATCATCGGACAAGAGTGGGAGTATATGTTCTATGTAGACGTGACCTACGACAATATCACACGCTACCGCCAGTCGGTAGATGCCATAACACCACTTACCAAGGAACTGAAAATATTAGGAGAATATGAAGAATGTTAGACCGGCAAACCGCCTTGACAACGTGCAGGAATACTATTTCTCACGCAAACTGAAAGAAGTGGCAAAGCTCAACAGCGAAGGACTCGACATCATAAGCCTCGCCATAGGAAGCCCCGACATGCCACCTTCGCCACAAACGGTGAAGAAACTCTGCGAAGTGGCAGCCATGCCTGATGCCCACGGCTACCAGCCCACCATGGGAACGCCAGAGCTGCGTCATGCCATGGCAGCCTTCTACAAGAAATGGTATGGAGTAGACATTGACGGCAACCAAGAGGTGCTGCCGCTCATCGGCTCGAAGGAGGGCATACTCCATGTGACGCTCGCCTTTGTGAACCCCGGCGACCAGGTGCTCGTGCCCAACCCCGGCTATCCCACCTACACTTCACTATCCACGCTGCTCGGAGCAGAGGTTGTGAACTACGACCTCAGGGAGGACAACTCATGGCAACCCGACTTTGAAGCCTTGGAGAAGATGGATCTGAGTAGGGTGAAACTCATGTGGACAAACTATCCCAACATGCCCACGGGTGGTGCAGCACAGCGCAGCACCTATCAGAAACTCGTGGACTTTGCAAGGAAACACTCCATTGTGGTGGTCAACGACAATCCCTATTCGTTCATACTGAATGAGGAGCGACTCTCGATAATGCAGATTGAAGGTGCCAAGGACTGCTGCATAGAGTTCAACTCAATGTCGAAGAGTCACAACATGCCGGGATGGCGCGTGGGAATGTGTATCACCAACCCCACATTCATCTCGTGGATAATGAAAGTGAAGTCAAACATTGACTCCGGTACTTTCCGCGGACTGCAGCTTGCTGCCGCCGAGGCTCTCACCACCAACGATGAAGAGTGGCACAGGCAAGCCAACATCCAGACCTATCGCGAGCGCCGCAACGTGGCAGAGGAAATAATGAGGACGCTCAACTGCACCTATGACCCTCAACAGGTGGGAATGTTTCTATGGGGAAAAATCCCAGAGAGCTACGACAATGTGGAGCAACTCACCGAACGGGTGCTCCATGAGGCACGGGTGTTCATAACCCCGGGATTTATCTTCGGCACCAACGGCAGCCGATACATACGCATCTCACTCTGTGCAAAGAAAGAAAAGATAGAGGAAGCCCTCGACAGAATAAAGGCTGTGTTTCAGCAATGACACACCGAACCCCAGAGACCATTGTACCAACAAAACAGCAAACATAGAATAATCAACAACAAAAACAAAAGATATGGAACTTGAATTAGAACCCCTCAACATTCCCAGCGACAACCAACGACCAATAGTTATAGCTGGACCGTGCTCAGCAGAGACAGAAGAACAAGTGATGGAGACAGCCCAGCAGCTCGCCATGAAAGGATGCCACAACTTCAGGGCTGGAGTGTGGAAGCCACGCACCAAGCCCGGAGGCTTCGAAGGCAACGGAGAGAAAGCACTGCCATGGCTCCAGCGCGTGAAGAAGGAGACAGGAATGCTCGTGTCTACCGAAGTAGCTACTCCCGAGCATGTGGAACTTGCCCTGAAATACGATGTCGACATTCTGTGGATTGGCGCGCGTACCTCGGCGAACCCCTTTGCCATGCAGGCTCTCGCCGACTCTTTGAAAGGTGTTGACGTGCCGGTGCTCGTGAAAAACCCAGTAAACCCCGACCTTGAATTGTGGATAGGAGCCCTTGAGCGCATCAACCAGGCTGGCATCAAGCGTCTTGGAGCCATCCATCGCGGTTTCTCAAGCTTCGACAAGAAAATATATCGCAACCTGCCCATGTGGCAGATACCCATTGAGCTGAAACGACGCATACCAAACCTTCCTATCATCAACGACCCAAGCCATATCGGTGGGCGTCGCGAACTCATTGCCCCGCTGTGCCAGCAGGCCATGGACCTTGGCTTCGAAGGCTTGATAGTAGAGAGTCACTGCTCTCCCGACGAGGCTTGGAGCGATGCCAAGCAGCAGGTAACACCTGAAGTGCTCGACTACATACTCTCGCTGCTTGTCATTCGCGATCATGCCAGCACCGTGGAAGGCATACAGAACCTCAGAAAGCAGATCGACGAGATTGACAATGAGCTGATGAACATGCTTGCCAAGCGTATGCGTGTATGCCGTGAGATTGGTCAGTACAAGAAAGAAAACAACATGACCGTGCTGCAGACCAGCCGCTACAGCGAGATACTCGACAAGCGCGGGGCACAAGGAGCACTCTGCGGCATCTCTGCTGAGAGCGTGAAGAGCATTTTTGAGGTGATACACAAGGAGAGTGTGCGCCAGCAGCTCGACATCATAAATAAATAGATAGCATGGTTGCCATAGTTATCACAGATACGATGGCTTCTATGGCAACTGTAACTATCAGAAAAGACAAAGGCAATGAGAATACTTATAATGGGAGCAGGCAAGATGGGAAGCTTCTTCATCGACCTGCTAAGCTTTGACCACGAGGTGGCGGTGTTTGAGAAAGACCCACGCCGCCTCAGGTTCACCTACAACTGTCAGCGCTTCCAGAAGTTTGAGGAGGTGAAGGAGTTCCGACCTGAACTCGTGATTAATGCCGTCACGGTGAAATACACCATCTCGGCATTTGAGGAGATGCTCCCTTACCTGCCAAAGGAGTGCATAATAAGCGATATTGCATCGGTGAAGACAGGACTGAAGGAGTGGTATGAGCAGACAGGACGACCTTTCGTCTCCACTCACCCGATGTTCGGTCCCACTTTTGCCAACCTCAACCAGCTCTCAGAGGAAAATGCTATCATCATCACCGAGGGCGACTACATGGGACGGATTTTCTTCAAAGACCTCTACAGCCGCCTCGGACTCAACATTTACGAGTATTCCTTTGAGGAGCATGACAAGACCGTGGCTTACTCGCTGTCGATACCTTTCGTGTCGACCTTCGTGTTTGCTGCGGTAATGAAGCATCAGGACGCACCGGGTACAACTTTCAAGCGTCACATGCGAATAGCCAAGGGTGTGCTCAACGAAGACGACTATCTCCTTCAGGAAATACTCTTCAACCCATATACCCACGACCAGGTGTCGCAGATACGCACAGAGCTCAAGGAGCTGCTTGAAATCATCGACAACAAGGACGCTGAGGGCATGAAGGGCTATCTGAAGAAGATACGCGACAATGTGCGTCGCGACATCGAGATAAAACGGTGACGGCATCGCAGACCGGTATATTAGCACACATCTATGGAGCGCAGACACATCACAATAATAATGAAAGGCATTGCGACGGCATGGCTGTCGCTGATGCCTTTCGTTGTTTGTGCACAGCGCGAGGTGTTCACAGTGGTGGAACTCAACGTGGAGAACCTCTTCGATACCGACCACGACACTCTGAAAGACGACCATGAGTTTCTGCCTGATGGCAGTTACCACTGGACTCGCAAGCGCTATTGGCGCAAGCTCAACCGTCTGGGGCAGACCATATTGTCGTGTGGAGAGCAGAAGGCTGGAGACAGGCAGTGGACCTTGCCCGACATGGTGGCTCTCTGTGAGGTGGAAAACGACACGGTGATGCGCGACCTTACCAAGCGCTCGTTGCTCAGAAATGCAAGATATGAGTACATTGTGACCCAGTCGCCCGACGAGCGCGGTGTGGATGTGGGGCTGTTATATTCCCCTTTCTCCTTCCGTCCGATACGTCAGGAGGCTCTACGGGTGCCTTTGGTGCGCGACATGCGTCCCACCCGTGACATTCTCTATGTGGAGGGAGAGACGGTCTCGGGCGACACGCTCCATGTGTTTGTGGTTCATGCTCCGAGCCGTAGCGGTGGCGAGAAGGCGTCGCGGCCTTTCCGCCGTCAGGTGGCTGACCGCCTGTGCCATGCCGTAGACTCGCTGCATGGCTTGTGTGGCGATGCCCGCATCATTGTCGTGGGCGATTTCAACGACTACCATTCTTCACCAGCACTCGTGCAGCTCGAACAGCATGGGTTGGTAAACGTGAGCAAGAATGCTACCGGCACTCACGGTGCCAAAGCTACCTACCGCTATCAGGGAGAGTGGGGCAGCCTTGACCATATCTTCCTGTCACCGTCGTTGGCTGAGGTCGCTAAGGAGTGCTACATAAACGATGCTGCTTTTCTCCTTGAGGAGGATACGAAATACGGCGGAGTGAAACCCCGCCGCAATTATCTTGGTCCGCGTTATCTCAATGGATACAGCGACCATCTGCCTTTGGTGCTCAGGCTATTCTTCTGAGTCATTGTCGCCGCTGCCGTAGTTGTCGGTGATATTGTCGTTGTCGGCATCGTCGTCGCTGCTACCCGTTATTTCGCCAATGATACCTCCCAATGCGTCCTTTATGGCGTTTTTCATTGGGTCAACCACGTTCTCTTTTATCTCATCCTTCACCTTTGTCTCGGCCTTGCTTTGGAAGTCAAGATAGTATTTCTCCACGGCTTTGGTCATGTCTTCCTGGTTGATGGTGAAGATGTGGCCCAGCAGTCCGAGCGACACAATGTGGTCCTTGCTGTCGTAGTGTACTCTTCCGAGGGAACAAACGAAATAGTTGTCCACGCTCACCATGTTGTCAATGGCGGTATCAGCTACCTTGTTGAACAATAAGCCGCCAACCATTTGCAGACCTTTGACCAATAGGTCTCCATCGGAGGGTGAGTTTCTTCCCATCACCTCGTCCATGGAGTTGTTTACAAGCTCTGAGAGCTTGGCTTTGTGAGCTTGTTCATTGGGACAGGTAAACACCATCGTAGCCCCTACTATAGCCACTATGAGCAGTCCGAGTATGCATCCGCCAAAGTTGGACCGCTTCTTTTCCGGCTTGATGGGCTCCACGGCAATGGGGCTATATCTATGGTCTGCTTGTTCTGCAGAACGGTAATCTCCCATTTCGGGTGGCACAGTCTCTCCTTCGTTTGCCGTTTTGCTGGTGTCAGCGTCAACGCTTCCGTTCTTGTTTGCGTTGAACAGCTCTCTGAGCTCGTCAATCTGCCATGCCGGAGTCCACTGAGTTCCGTCGGTGCTTACGAGCGTTTCCGTTCCTATGCCTCTTGTACGCAGCTCTTCTATGCTATAGGGACCGCGTTTTTCGTTTTGAATGCTGATGTAGTATTCCATCTTTCTTTAGACAATGATTCAAAATCTTAACGGTGCGAAGATAAGGATATTTTGTAAACATGCAAAAGAAATAATGATTTTTGCGATTAAGAAACATGTTTTAACGGCTTGTCGGTGGCTTTTTCTGTAATGTTTTGAACATGCTGGAGTGCTTGTTTTTTACAAGTAATGGAAATAAACGGCAGTATTGGACGGTGCTCCTGAGCTTGATGATGAGCTTTGATGGGCAATCATTGTACTACACCTCCACCATATTTATAAAATTAACGGTTTTTTTGTGGTAATAATAGCATGATTTTCACTAACTTTGCACCCTGATTAGAGCTCAGGAGTCTGGGCATAGGCGAATAAAGAACAAACAACAAATACAAAGCAAACAATGTTTGAGAACCTTAGTGATAGATTAGAGAGATCCTTCAAGATACTCAAGGGTGAAGGAAAAATCACGGAGATAAACGTAGCAGAGACTCTCAAAGACGTAAGGCGCGCACTGCTGGATGCCGACGTTAACTATAAAGTGGCTAAGAGCTTTACCGACACTGTGAAGCAGAAAGCCTTGGGCATGAACGTGCTCACTGCCATCAAGCCCGGACAGCTTATGGTGAAGCTCGTACACGATGAGCTGGCAGAGCTCATGGGTGGCGAGGCTGTGGAGCTGAAACTCGAAGGCAAACCCTCGGTGGTGCTCATGTCGGGACTGCAGGGCTCGGGTAAGACCACCTTCAGCGGCAAGCTTGCCAACATGCTCAAGAACAAACAGAAGAAGAATCCGCTGCTTGTGGCATGCGATGTTTATCGTCCGGCTGCCATACAGCAGCTTCATGTGGTGGGCGAACAGATTGGCGTTCCAGTGTATTCCGAGCCTGAGAGCAAGAACGTGAACGAGATTGCCGACCATGCCCTGCAGGAAGCCAAGGTAAAAGGCTACAACGTGGTGATTATCGATACCGCCGGTCGACTGGCTGTTGACGAGGAGATGATGAATGAGATAGAAAGTCTTAAAAATCACATTCATCCCGATGAGACACTCTTCGTGGTAGACTCCATGACAGGTCAGGATGCCGTGAACACCGCCAAGGAGTTTAACGACCGTCTCGACTTCGACGGCGTGGTGCTCACCAAACTCGATGGTGATACTCGTGGTGGTGCTGCCCTGAGCATACGCACCGTGGTGACAAAGCCTATAAAGTTCATTGGTACCGGCGAGAAGATGGAGGCTATAGATGTGTTCCATCCCACGCGTATGGCAGACCGTATTCTCGGCATGGGCGACGTGGTGTCGCTCGTGGAAAGGGCACAGGAACAGTTTGACGAGGAAGAGGCACGCCGCCTGCAGAAGAAGATACAGAAAAACCAGTTCGACTTCAACGACTTCATGAACCAGATACAGCAGATCAAGAAGATGGGTAACCTGAAAGACCTCGCTGCAATGATTCCTGGTGTGGGCAAAGCCATAAGAGACATAGACATAGACGACGATGCCTTCAAGGGCATTGAAGCTATCATACAGAGCATGACACCAAAGGAACGTTCGCATCCGGAGATACTCAATACCAGCCGCAGACAGCGCATAGCCAAAGGCTCGGGCACCAACATTCAGGAGGTGAACAGGCTGATAAAGCAGTTCGACCAGACTCGCAAGATGATGAAGATGGTAACGGGAGCAGGCATGGCAAACATGATGCGTGGAATGAAGGGCATGCCAAAGATGCCGAAGATGTAACAACGAAACACAAAATACAGGAAGAATGCAGATAATCGACGGAAAAGCAACGGCAACAGCTATCAAAGCCGAGATTGCCGCAGAGGTGAAAAGCATTGTAGAAGCAGGAGGTAAACGACCACACCTCGCCGCTGTGCTCGTGGGACACGACGGAGGGTCAGAGACGTATGTGAAAAACAAAGTGATAGCATGCGAGCAGTGTGGCTTCAAGTCCACACTCATTCGTTATGAAGCCGACATTACCGAGGAGGAGCTCCTCGCTTGCGTCGACAAGCTCAACCGCGACGACGATGTTGACGGATTTATAGTGCAGCTGCCACTGCCCAAGCACATTGACGAGCAGAAAATCATTGAAGCCATAGACTATAGGAAAGACGTTGACGGCTTCCATCCAGTGAATGTGGGACGCATGGCAATAGGTCTGCCTTGCTTCATCTCTGCAACACCACTGGGAATACTCACCCTGTTGCGCCACTACAACATACAGACAAGTGGAAAGAAATGTGTGGTGCTCGGACGCTCGAACATCGTTGGCAAGCCCATGGCACAGCTCATGATGCAGAAACAATATGGTGATGCCACTGTGACGGTGTGCCACAGCCGTTCCAAAGACCTGAAGAAGGAATGCCGGGAGGCTGACATCATAATAGCAGCTATTGGTCGTCCTGACTTTGTCACGGCAGACATGGTGAAAGACGGTGCGGTGATAATAGACGTAGGCACAACAAGAGTGCCTGACAGTAGCCGCAAGAGCGGTTTCCGTCTGAATGGTGACGTGAAGTTTGACGAGGTGGCACCTAAGTGCAGCTTCATCACACCCGTGCCCGGAGGAGTGGGACCGATGACCATCTGCTCACTGATGAAGAACACCCTCTCGGCAGGCAAGAAAGAATTCTACAAATAAACCCCATATAAAGATAATGACAAGCGAAGAATGGTATAGGAAAGGCAATGAATATCGGCGAAAGAGTGACTGGCAGCATGCGCTGGACTGCTACATGGAAGCCATAGCCCTTGATGCACAGTCGCCCGCCGTGGAAGCAAAGCAGATGCTCGAAGACATACTGAACTTCTATCACAAGGATGCTTACAACCCTTGATGGCGAAGTTACAGTGGAGCATAGCCCCTCGTATACCTTATCCGTAGTCTTGAAGGTAGTTTTATTAAACATTATAAGCTTATGGCAAAGATGAAAGGTGCCATCGTGGTAAACACCGACCGATGCAAGGGATGCCAGCTGTGCATAGTGGCATGTCCGCAAAAGGTCATAGCATTGGCACAGAAGAAAGTAAACGTACACGGATACCCCTATGTGGAGCCTGCAATGGCAGAGCTCTGCACAGGATGCACCTCATGTGCGATAGTATGTCCGGATGGATGTATAACAGTTTATAGAAAGAAAGTGGAGGAATAGCATGGCAGAAAAAGATGTGAGACTGATGAAAGGCAACGAGGCGATAGCCTATGCTGCCATACGATGCGGTGCCGACGGATATTTCGGATACCCCATAACCCCACAGAGTGAAGTGCTTGAGACACTCGCATTGCTCAAGCCATGGGAGACAACAGGCATGGTGGTGCTGCAGGCAGAGAGCGAAGTGGCATCGATAAACATGATTTACGGTGGGGCAGGAGCCGGAAAGAGGGTGTTCACCTCATCGTCGAGCCCAGGCATAGCCCTCATGCAGGAGGGTATAGCCTATATGGCTGGAGCCGAGATACCGGGAGTGTTTGTCAACGTGCAGCGTGGAGGTCCCGGACTGGGCACCATACAACCCTCACAGAGCGACTACTTCCAAGCCACACGAGGCGGAGGCAACGGCGACTACTATGTGATTACGCTTGCTCCAAACTCGGTGCAGGAGATGGCTGACTTCATGGACCTCGCCTTTGAGCTCGCCTTCAAGTACCGAAACCCCGCCATGATACTCAGCGACGGAGTGATAGGACAGATGATGGAGAAGGTGGTGCTGCCAGAACAGAAACCGCGCCGTACAGCTGAACAGATTATAAAGGAATGCCCATGGGCAACAACTGGACGCACGAAAGACAGACAACCAAACATCATGACGTCGCTCGAACTCAAACCCGAGGTCATGGAAAGCAGAAACCTGCACCTGCAGGAGAAATACCAGACCATCAGAGACAACGAGGTACGCTATGAGACACAGCAGATGGACGATGCCGACTGCATGATAGTGGCATTCGGCAGCGCAGCACGAATAGCAGAGAAAGCCATTGAACTAGCAAGGGAAGAAGGAATAAAGGTGGGACTGTTCCGACCTATAACGCTATGGCCCTTCCCGGAGAAGCAAATCAAGGAAATGGCACAGGGTAAGAAAGGAGTGCTCGTGGCAGAAATCAATGCCGGACAGATGGTGGAAGACGTGAAACTCGCCATCAACGGTGCCGTGCCCGTGAAACACTTCGGACGACTTGGAGGCATCGTTCCAGACCCGGAAGAGATAGTCAATGCGCTGAAAACAAAAATCATCAACCGGTAAGAATAGGAGGACAAGCTATGAACAATGAAATAATAAGTCAGGAAAACCTCGTATACAAGAAACCGTCACTCATGAACGACACCCCTATGCATTACTGCCCGGGATGCTCGCACGGAGTGGTTCACAAACTCGTAGCCGAGATAATAGAAGAAATGGGAATGGAAGAGCAGACAATAGGTGTGTGCCCCGTGGGATGCGCCGTGTTTGCATACAGATACCTTGATATTGACTGGCAGGAAGCCGCACACGGAAGAGCTCCCGCTGTGGCAACGGCAGTGAAGCGACTCTGGCCCGAACGCCTCGTGTTCACATACCAAGGCGACGGCGACCTCGCATGTATAGGTACCGCCGAGACCATACACGCACTGAATCGCGGAGAGAACATAACCATTATCTTTATCAACAACGCCATATACGGAATGACAGGCGGACAGATGGCTCCAACGACACTCATAGGGCAGAAAACGGCTACATGTCCCTACGGACGTACACCGGAGCTCCATGGCTTTCCACTGAAGATCACAGAGATTGCAGCCCAACTTGAGGGAACATGCTTCGTGACACGACAGAGCGTGGAAAGCGTAGCATCTATACGCAAGACGAAAAAAGCCATACGCAAAGCCTTCGAGGCATCCATGCAAGGCAAAGGCTCGTCACTCGTGGAAGTAGTGAGCACCTGCAACAGCGGCTGGAAACTCTCACCAGTAAAAGCCAACGAATGGATGAAGGAGAATATGTTCAAATTCTACGAAAAAGGAGACCTCAAGGACACAACCGGTCTTTGATAGGAAACAATTAATCAGGTAATGATCATGAAAAAGGAAATAATAATAAGTGGTTTCGGAGGACAGGGAGTGCTCTCCATGGGAAAAATACTCGCCTACTCAGGACTCATGGAAGACAAGGAAGTGACCTGGATGCCAGCCTACGGACCCGAACAGCGCGGAGGAACAGCCAACGTTACTGTCATTGTGAGCGACGAGAGAATATCATCCCCCATATTGAGCACCTATGACGTAGCAATAGTGCTCAACCAACCATCGCTCGACAAGTTTGAACCCAAAATCAAACCAGGCGGAATACTTATCTACGACGGCTATGGTATAATAAACCCACCAAGACGTAACGACATCACCGTGTATCGCATAGATGCCATGGACAAGGCAGCAGAGATGAAAAACTCCAAGGTGTTCAACATGATAGTGCTCGGCGGACTCCTCAAGGTTTGCCCCGTGGTGAGCACAGATGGACTCAACAAAGCCCTCTTCAAATCGCTGCCGGAGCGCCATCACCACATGATTCCCCTCAACATGGAAGCCGTGGAGGCTGGAATGAACATCATTGAGAAGCAATAGTCGCAATTCACGCGACATGCAACAACGGAAAAGGTGTAGGGATTTTTGTTCTTTAAATCCCTACACCTTATTTATATATAATGGGCTCCACAAGTACAACCACCATTCAGAGGTTTGAGCATAAACTAAATGAAAAGTGCCAAACTCCCTGTAAAATCATAATTTATATCATTTTTAATTAAAGAAAATCTCAAAATGTGTTCGGTAACAGCACTTTTTATTAAAATAATTTGGTGGTTAAAATTATTTTTTCTTATTTTGCACATTGAAAATGAAGATTATATAATTCTTTTTAATAATAATTAATTAAAAATCAGAGAGAAAATGAAAAAGTTAGTTTTAATGTTTGCTGCTGCTGCAATGGCAGTGTCTGCTTCTGCACAGGTAACTGTTGAGGGAAGCAAGTTCTCCGACAACTGGTATGTAGGCATACAGGGCGGTGTTAGCACAAAGACTACAGAAAACCGCTGGTTGAGCAACCTGAACCCCAACTTCGGCGTTCGCGTTGGTAAGAACATCACTCCTGCTTTCGGTCTCGTAGCTGAAGGCAATGCTTATCTTGGCAACCGCTACGGTGGTAGTGGCAACTGGCTGAAGACTGGTTTCAAGTCTGTTAACGTTAACTTGCTGGGTAATGTAAACCTGTCTAACCTCTTCGGTGGTTACAAAGGTGAGCCTCGCGCATTCGAAGTTAGCGCACTCTATGGTTTCGGTTGGCTTCACGGATTTGGTGAGCTCGAGGGTTCTAAGGCAGATCCCGCTGCTAACGGCCTGACTTCTAAGGCTGCTCTTGATTTCGCCTTCAACCTCGGCGAGGCTAAGGCTTGGCAGATTTTCATCGAGCCTTCTATCAACTTCACAGAGCTTGGTTCTTTCAAGTACAACATCAACAACTCTTGGGTTCAGCTCAACGCTGGTGTAGTTTACAAGTTCGGTAACTCTAACGGTACTCACAACTTCAAACTCGCTCAGCTCCGCGATCAGGCTGAAATCGATGCTCTCAACGCTATCATCAACGACCTGCGCAACCGCAAGCCCGAGGTTATCGAGAAGGAAGTTATCAAGGAAGTTCAGGTTGGTAAGGAAGTTCGCGTTGACGACCTCGTATTCGTTACCTTCGCACAGGCTAAGTACAACCTCACCGCTGACGCTAAGAAGGCTCTTGACAACATCGCAGCTGGCAAGCATGTACAGATCGTTGGTACAGCTTCACCTGAAGGCAATGCTGAGAAGAACCAGATCCTGTCTCAGAACCGTGCTAACGCCGTTAAGGAATACCTCGAGGGTCGTGGCGTTGTTGTTGACGAGGCAGTAGGTAAGGGTGTTCAGGGCACCACTTCTAACCGTCTGGCTATCGTTTATGTAAAATAATCGACAAGCACTGTAAGTAAGAAGTAATAACCTTATCACAACAATATTCAATCCCCGGTGTCGCAAGACATCGGGGATTTTTGTTTATGTATGTTTGCAGGGCTATGTAACAATTTGCTATAAAACCCATTAGCAAACCTGTGTAACAGGAGGCGGAAGGGAATATAATAATATAAAATTGTTGCACAATCAACGAATTCTCGCTACCTTTGCAAACGGATTATATACAGAATAATTATGAAACATCAGTTGAGGAGTGCAGTATGCACCGAAGGCAGAAAAATGGCTGGAGCCCGCGCTCTGTGGGTGGCAGCAGGTATGAAACCCGAACAGTTTGGAAAACCCATCATTGCGATAGTCAACTCGTTCACTCAGTTTGTGCCCGGACATACCCATCTCCATGAGATAGGACAGATAGTGAAGGCAGAGATAGAAGCCATGGGATGCTATGCTGCAGAGTTCAATACCATTGCTATTGACGACGGCATAGCCATGGGACACGACGGCATGCTCTATTCGCTGCCCAGCCGAGACATCATTGCCGACTCTGTGGAATATATGGTTAATGCCCATAAGGCGGACGCCATGATTTGTATTTCCAATTGCGACAAGGTGACACCGGGAATGCTAATGGCATCTATGCGACTCAACATACCAACGGTGTTCTGTTCTGGAGGACCGATGGAAGCAGGTAGATGGCATGGAGAGAATGCCGACCTCATAACGGCAATGGTGAAAGGAGCCGACACGTCGGTGAGCGACGACGACATGCGTCAACTGGAACAGTGTGCATGCCCCGGTTGTGGCAGCTGTTCAGGAATGTTCACCGCCAACTCAATGAACTCCTTGACCGAAGCCATCGGTCTTTCTCTCCCTGGCAATGGTTCAATACTCGCTACCCACAAGAACCGCATTGAGCTGTTCAAGGATGCTGCCCGTCAGGTGGTGAAGAATGCCTTTGCTTACTACAACGACGGCGACGAGAGTGTGTTGCCGCGTTCCATAGCCACACGCAGCGCCTTCCTCAATGCCATGACACTCGACATTGCCATGGGAGGAAGCACCAACACTGTGCTCCACCTGTTGGCCGTGGCACAGGAAGCAGGAGCCGACTTCAAGATGCAGGACATAGACCAGCTGAGCCGTAAGGTGCCATGCTTGTGCAAGCTCTCTCCCAATACCCAGAAGTATTCAGTACAGGAATGTAACCGTGCCGGTGGCATTCTTGGCATCATGAATGAGCTCAGCAAGGGTGGGCTGATTGACGGTAGCGCACCGAGGGTTGACGGATTGACACTCTCTGAGGCAATGGCAAAATATGACATCACCGGCGATAACATTGATTCTGAAGCTGACAGGATATACCACAGCGCACCGGCTAACAAGTTCTCTACCAAGATGGGAAGTCAGGACACACGCTGGGAGAGCCTCGACACCGACCGTGCTACGGGTTGTATACGCGACATAGAACATGCCTATACCAAAGATGGTGGCTTGGCGGTGCTCTTTGGAAACATCGCTCAGGACGGCTGTGTAGTGAAGACAGCCGGAGTTGACGAAAGTCTGTGGCACTTCCGCGGTCCGGCAGTGGTGTTTGACTCTCAGGAAGATGCTTGCGAGGGCATCCTCGGCGGAAAGGTGAAGAGCGGTGACTGCGTGGTGATAACCCATGAAGGTCCAAAGGGTGGCCCCGGCATGCAGGAGATGCTTTATCCTACGTCGTATATCAAGAGCATGCACCTCGGAAAAGAGTGCGCACTCATCACCGACGGCCGTTTCTCTGGCGGCACCAGTGGACTGAGCATCGGACACATTTCGCCGGAAGCAGCCTCGGGCGGCAATATCGGAAAGATTGTCGACGGCGACATCATTGAGATAGACATTCCATCACGAAGCATAAACGTGTGTCTCAGCGAAGAAGAGTTGGCTGCCCGTCCCCAACAGCCGCTGCGACGCGACCGTGTAGTGAGCAAGGCTCTTCGTGCTTATGCACAGAGTGTGAGCTCAGCCGACAAGGGTGGCGTTAGAATAATAGAATAGTCGACACATAATAACAGACGAATAAGGAAAGAAGGATTTAGGATACATGGCAAAAGAAATTATTTCCGGTGCAGAGGCACTGCTGCGCTCGCTCAGACAAGAAGGTGTGAAAACAATTTTCGGCTACCCTGGAGGAGCCATCATGCCTGTCTTTGATGAACTGTATAAGTATACTTACAACGGCAACAACACATTCGAGCATGTGCTCGTGCGTCACGAACAAGCTGCTGCTCATGCCGCTGAAGGCTTCGCCAGGGTAAGCGGCGAGGTGGGCGTTGCCCTCGTTACAAGCGGTCCGGGTGCTACAAACACCCTAACAGGTGTTGCCGATGCCATGATCGACTCCACACCAATAGTGGTGATAGCAGGACAGGTGGGTACCAACGCACTTGGTACCGATGCTTTTCAGGAGATAGACCTCGTTGGTGTGGCCCAGCCAATATCGAAATGGAGCTATCAGATACGCCGACCCGAGGATGTGGCATGGGCCGTGAGCCGTGCATTCTTTATAGCACGCAGCGGCAGACCGGGTCCCGTGGTGCTTGATTTCCCGAGAAACGCACAGATGCAAACTTGCGAATGGAACCCTGTCAAGGTGCATAGGGTAAGGTCGTATCGTCCCTATCCGTTGTTGGACAGCAAGGCTGTGGAGAAGGCTGCCGCACTGATTAATGGTGCCGAGCGCCCATTGGCACTCGTTGGACAAGGTGTGGAACTCGGCAATGCGCAGGAGGAGCTCGTGGCATTCCTTGAGAAAGCCGGTATTCCAGCCGGTCGCACGTTGCTGGGCTTGTCGGCTCTGTCTTCTGACCATCCTCTCAACGTGGGTATGCTCGGACTCCATGGAAACTATGCTCCCAACATGCTCACTCAGCAGTGTGACGTGCTCATTGCCATTGGCATGCGTTTCAGCGACAGGGTTATAGGAAAGCCTTCCACCTATGCCAAGCAGGCAAAGATAATACAGCTTGATATTGATCCTTCGGAGATAAACAAGAATATAGAGGTTGACGTGCCAGTGGTGGCAGATTGCAAAGAGTCGCTTGCCGCCATCACTGCGCTACTCAAGAAACGCGACCACAGCCAGTGGCGCCGGGAGTTTGACAAATATGAGGAGGAAGAAAGGAAAGTGGTCATAGACCCCGCCATTCATCCCACCGACGGTCCGTTGCTTATGGGCGAGGTGGTCAATGCCGTTGCCGAGGCTACCGACGGCACCGCGGTGCTTGTGAACGATGTTGGACTGAACCAGATGTTCTCAAGCCGGTATTTCAAGTATGGCACAAAGAGGAGCATTGTGACCAGCGGTGGACTGGGCACCATGGGCTTCGGACTCCCAGCTTCCGTAGGAGCGGCCTTCGGAACGCAGCGACAGATTTGTCTCTTCATGGGTGATGGAGGCTTCCAAATGAGCATACAAGAGCTCGGAACCATAATGGAGCATCGTCTGCCGGTGAAGATGATACTTCTCAACAACACATATCTGGGCAACGTGCGCCAGTGGCAAGACCTGTATTATCAGCGTCGTCGCTCGTTCACAGAGATGATGAATCCTCAGTATGAACACATAGCAAAGGCCTATGACATAGGCTATTCGCTTGTCACCGACCGCGACCAACTCGCACAGAAGGTGAAGGAGATGCTTGCCTTTGATGGTCCCTACCTCCTGGAGTGTGCTGTCAAGCCTGAGGAAAACGTATTGCCAATGGTGGTTCCCGGCAAGAGCGTTGACGAGATGTCGTTGGTGCTCGACATTTAAATTCGTCCCGGATATGATAAAGGAGGAAAAGTCCCTCAATAATTATTACACGCATGGAAAAGAAATTCTATACATTATTAGTCTATTCTGAGAACGTGGCTGGTATCCTCAACCAGATAACGGCAGTGTTCACGCGCCGTCAGGTCAACATTGAGAGTCTCAATGTGTCGGCTTCCAACATGGCAGGAATACACAAGTACACCATCACGGCATGGAGCGATGAAGACCAGATAGTGAAAATCACCAAACAGATTGAAAAGAAGATAGATGTGGTGAAAGCCGACTTCTATACCGACGACCAGGTGTTTATCCATGAAGTGGGACTCTATAAGATTTCCACCCCAATATTGATGGCCAATCCCGAGGTGTCGAGAACGATAAGACGCCACGGAGCAAGCATGATGGAGGTAAACCCTACCTACAGCACTGTGCAGCTTTCCGGTGTAACCGAAGACATCACCTCGCTTTACAACAAGCTCAATGAGTTCGGATGCATACTCCAATACAGCCGCAGCGGACGCATTGCAGTGACGAGAAGCATCGAAGAACCGATATCAGACTACCTCAACGAATATGAGCGCACAGGCAAACAATCAGCTAAGTAAGCTTGGCAGCTACGAATTTCTTGCCGAGCCGTTTCATTGCGACTTCAAGGGACAGCTGCTCTTGGGACATCTGGGCAACCACATGCTCAATGCTGCCGACTTCCACAGTACAGACCGTGGCTTCGGAATGAAGTACCTCATGACGATAAACCGTGCATGGGTGCTCTCGCGACTTGCCATTGAGATGGAGGAGATGCCTGAGCAGTATGACCGTTTCGTCGTTGCCACATGGGTGGAGAATGCCATGCGCTACTTCACCCAGCGCAATTTCCGTGTATCTACACCCGAAGGCAGGGTACTTGGCTATGGGCGTAGCGTCTGGGCAATGATCGACACCGAATCGCGTCAGCCCACCGACATTCTTTCAGTGAATGACGGCTCGATAAGCCAGTGGATTGACAAGGAAACGGTGTGTCCTGTTGACAAGGGTGGACGCGTGAAGATGAGCGATGATGCCGAGTTTGTGCATACCATAGACACTTATTACAATGATGTGGATATCAACGGACACATCAATTCCGTCAAATACATTGAACATGTGCTCGACCTATGGTCACTGGACTGGTATCGCTGCCATGCCATCAAGCGTTTTGAGATAGCCTATGTTGCTGAGGCTCACGCCGGAGACCGCCTGAGCTTCTATAGGGAAACTGTTCCTACCCCCGCTGTTGAGTCTGTCAATAGCATGTCTGCCGACGGTGAGCACACGTTCTGCGTGCGTATCACTAAGGACGACTCCACCGAATGTTGCCGTGCAAAGGTGGTATTTAAGACACTATAAGTCTTATAAAACGCTATAAAATAGGTGAAAATTTTGGCAGTTTGCTGATTATTTGATAAATTTGCAATCCAATTATAACTTGTTTACTCCCTCGTCGCCCCCTCGTGTAGCGGGTGAGTGGGTCTTTAAGGGTTTCTCGGGAAGAAGCCGGTGACTCAAAGGGTTGAATAATAACATTTTAAATTTAATTTATTTATGGCAGAAATGAATTTCGGTGGCGTTATTGAAACAGTTGTCACCAGTAAAGAATTCTCTCTCGACAAGGCACGCGAAGTGCTCAAGGACGAGACTATCGCAGTGATTGGTTATGGTATTCAGGGTCCTGGACAGGCCTGCAACCTGCGCGACAATGGCTTCAACGTGATTGTTGGACAGCGCGAGGGTAAGACCTACGACAAGGCTGTTGCCGACGGTTGGGTTCCCGGCAAGACACTCTTCTCCATCGAGGAGGCTGCTCAGAAGGGTACCATCATCTGTATGCTGCTCTCCGATGCCGGTCAGATACAGGTATGGCCTAACATCAAGAAGTATCTTACCCCAGGTAAGACTCTTTACTACTCTCATGGATTTGCAATCAACTGGAGCGACCGCACTGGTGTTGTTCCACCAAAAGATATCGACGTTATTCTCGTAGCTCCCAAGGGCTCGGGCACCTCTCTGCGTACAATGTTCTGCGAAGGACGTGGTTTGAACTGCTCTTATGCCGTATACCAGGATGCCAGTGGCAAGGCTGAGGAGAAGACCATCGCCTTTGGTATAGGTATTGGTGCAGGCTACCTCTTCAAGACAACCTTCGAGCGTGAGGCTACCAGCGACCTCACCGGCGAGCGTGGCTCACTCATGGGTGCCATTCAGGGACTGCTCCTTGCCCAGTATGAAGTTCTCCGCGAGAACGGTCACTCACCCTCCGAGGCTTTCAACGAGACCGTTGAGGAGCTCACCCAGAGCCTTGGTCCGTTGTTTGGCGAGAAGGGTATGGACTGGATGTATGCCAACTGCTCTACCACCGCTCAGCGTGGTGCTCTCGACTGGGCTCCCCGTTTCCACGATGCCATCAAGCCTGTTGTTGAGCAGCTCTATGAGTCTGTGAAGAGCGGCAACGAGGCTCAGATTTCCATCGATGCCAACTCTAAGCCCGACTATCGTGCCGGTTTGGAGAAAGAGCTCGAGGCTATGCGCAATCAGGAGATGTGGCGGGCTGGTGCCGTTGTGCGTCAGCTCCGTCCTGAGAACAACTAATTTACGCAAACATGTAGGCGAAAGCCTGCGACAAATACGAAAAGTGCTCCTTGCAACCATTAGCAAGGAGCACTTTTTTATGCTTAATCCTAAATTGTCAGTAAATCATTACCTTATTCGCTGTATAAAGGAACCGTCCATTTGCAGATAGTCCTCGCTCATGAGCTCTCTCAGGGCTGTTTTTATGTGTAGGCTGTCGCTGTTGAGCTGGTGGAGTTCCGAAATGTGGTGTTGTTTCCTGTCGGCAAGAAGTTCCATTATTTCCTTGCTTGCTTCTTTCTCCTGTTGTTTTTGCTCTTTTTTGTTGTAGCCGTGGTTCAGACACACGTCACAGCGCTTGCAGTGGTGAGCGTTTTCTTCTCCGAAGTAAGCCACGAGTTGCTGGCTGCGACATACCTCGCTGTTTTGCAGGTAGTTGAGCATTGCCTCTATGCGTTGTTTGAGCCGGTCGCGCCGCTGCTCATACACTTCTTCTGGGATAACCAGGTTGCACCCGTCTATGCGTTCCTTTGAATAGGTTATCAGCGGAACGGTCTTTCTTGGTATGTAGTTCACGATGCCGCGCTGGTGCAGTCCTCTCATTACGAGGTAGAAGTCAACCCTGCTCATTTCGGTCTTCTCTGCCATCTTGTCTTCGTCAATGAACACGAAGTCGGAGAACATTCCTCCATAGTAGCGCAGCAGTGTGGTTATCACTTTGTTTTCCTTTGGCGAGGAGATGCTCGGGTTATTAAGTTCGTCGCGCGAGACGAGAAACTTTACCCTTGTGGCAAGGTCTGGCTCCGGTTCGTAGTCTATGTATCCGCACTGGCTCAGCAGTGTGAGTGCGGCGTTTACTCGGATGGGGAAGTGCTGGTAGGCTTTGCAGAAGCGTTCCATGCTCAGCTCGAAGGTATGTCCTTCTCCGCTGCCTATGCCTATCTCATAGTAATAGGCGAGGTGGTCATACACCTTTCTTATGTATTCCTTGGGAGGGAAGGCTTCATCAATGTGTTTCAGCAGTCGTGTGTTGTCGCTTTTGTTATAGAGCATCACGGCATAGGCCCTCTCTCCGTCGCGTCCTGCGCGTCCTGCCTCCTGGAAATAGGCTTCTATGGAACTGGGTGGGTCTGTGTGTATCACCACTCTCACGTCGGCTTTGTCAATGCCCATTCCGAAGGCGTTGGTGGCAACCATCACCCGTATCTTTCCTGTGCGCCATGCTTCCTGCCTCAGTTCTTTGTCTTCAGCGTTGAGTCCTGCATGGTAGAACGTGGCAGTGGGACATTCCTCATTGTCCGACGGCAGCTTGTTGTTTATCAGGTCGGCAATCTCTTTTGTCAGCCTTCGCGACCTCACATACACTATTGCACAGCTGTTCATGGCTTTGAGTATGTGTATGAGTTCAGCGTTCTTGTCTTCTGCCTTGCGCACCACATATACGAGGTTTTCCCTCACGAAGCTCATTCTGAAAACGTTTTCCTGTTTGAAGTTCAGACGGCGTTGTATGTCGCCTACTACGGCGGGAGTTGCCGTGGCAGTGAGTGCGAGCACGGGTGGCATTTTCCCATTGTGGTGCTCTGCTATGAAGTCGCGTATCTTGGCAATCTCAAGGTATGCCGGTCGGAAGTCGTAGCCCCACTGGCTTATGCAGTGGGCTTCGTCCACGGTGATGAAGCTCACGTCAATCTGTCTGAGCTTTGCGAGGAACAACTGTGAGGAGAGTCGTTCCGGCGACACATACAGGAACTTTGCCTTGCTGAAGATGCAGTTCTCCAGTGTCGTCACAATCTGGTAGTGCGGCATACCTGAGTATATGGCATAGGCTTTTATTCCTCTATGTCTGAGGTTGTCAACCTGGTCTTTCATCAGCGATATCAGCGGTGTGACCACCAGGCATGTGCCTTCCATGGCCATTGCCGGCACCTGGAAGGTCACCGACTTTCCTCCACCTGTGGGCATTAGTCCGAGTGTGTCTCTTCCTGCGCCGATGCTTTCTATGATGTCACGCTGAATGCCCCTGAAGCTGTCATAGCCCCAGTGTTTTCTCAGTATTGATAGATAATTGTCGTGTTTTATTTCTGATGTGCTGTTGTCGTCCATGTGTTGCCAGCTGCCAATTGTCAATTACCACTGTCGTCCTCTGTTGGCCTGATGGCTTCAATCTGAAGCTGCATGGCTCCACGCTTAAACACGTTGTCTTCAATGGTGTAGGCAATGTCAAACGACCGTCTCGACTTTATGTATCGTGCCGAGGCGCTCTGTCCGAAGGCTATGCCGTTCATCACGTTGCTCGACTTCGAGTCTATGAGCTCGAGCTTGATGTGTTCCTGTTCGCGTCCCACCACCTTGCTCGTGCCGAAGTCATACACACCCTCTGTGCAGAACAGTGGCTTGGGGTTGCCTGGTCCGAAGGGTGCAAAGCGTTTCAGGTCGCTGTGCAGCCGCTTGGTAATGTCCTTGAAGTCTATGCGTGCGTCAATGTCGAGCATTGCCTCGGTCTGTTCGGGCTGTATATGCTCGTCAACGTATTTCTGGAACCTGTTGCGGAACTCCACCACATCGTCCCATTTCAGCGTCAGTCCGGCGGCATAGGTGTGCCCGCCGAAGTTCAGCAGCAGGTCTCGGCAACTCTTTATGGCTGAGTATACGTCGAAGCCTGCCACGCTGCGTGCCGACCCTGTGGCGAGGTTGTCGTCGCGTGTGAGCACAACAGTGGGGCGGAAGTATATTTCTGTGAGGCGCGATGCTACTATGCCCACCACGCCTTTCTTCCAGTTCTCGTCGTAGAGCACTATGCTTGTCTGGTGGCGCTGGCTTTCCAGACGTGCCACAATCTGGTTGGCTTCCTCAGTCATCTGACGGTCCACGTCCTTGCGCTGCTCGTTATACTGGTCTATGTGCTTTGCTGCTGCGAGTGCGCTGTTGTAGTCGCGTTCCACGAGCAAGTCCACGGTCTCCTTGCCGTTTTCCATTCGCCCCGATGCGTTTATCCTCGGTCCTATCTTGAATATTATGTCGCTCATCGAGAGCTCCCGTCCGCTCAGTCCGCACACGTCGATGATGGCTTTCAGTCCGATGCTCGGGTTCTGGTTGAGCTGCTTCAGTCCGTGGAAGGCTAATATCCGGTTTTCGTCGGTCACGCTCACCAGGTCGGCGGCGATGCTCACCGCACAGAAGTCAAGCAGCGGTATGAGCCTTGAGAATGGTATGCCGTTGTTCTTGGCAAACGCCTGCATGAACTTGAAGCCCACTCCGCAGCCACACAGGTCTTTGAAGGGGAAGGTGTCGTCGGGACGCTTGGGGTTGAGTATAGCCACTGCCGGCGGCATCTGCTCGTCGGGCACATGGTGGTCGCAAATGATGAAGTCTATGCCGAGACTCTTGGCATAGGCTATCTCCTCGATGGCTTTTATACCGCAGTCGAGTATTATCACCAGTTTCACACCTGTCTCCTTGGCATAGTTTATTCCCTTGTTGCTCACTCCATAGCCTTCGTCGTAGCGGTCGGGTATGTAGTAGTCTATGTTGGAATAATACTGCCTCAGGAACTTATATACCAATGCCACTGCCGTACATCCGTCAACGTCGTAGTCGCCATACACCAGTATGCGCTCCTTCCTGCCCATGGCATCGTTCAGACGGTCAACCGCTAGATCCATGTCCTTCATCAGGAACGGGTTTATCAGGTCGGCGAGCTGCGGACGGAAGAACCGCTTTGCTCCCGACTCGGTGGTGATGCCGCGGCGTATGAGCATGTGCGCGAGTATGGGGCTAATGCTCAGCTTCTCGCCCAGCTCTGTGGCAGCCTTCTGTTCCTCTGGTGTGGGTGGTTTGTAATTCCATTTAAGTTGCATTTATATCTTTTTTTATATTCTTCGGGCAGTGGATCGGGATGGTTCTGCATGGTTCATGGGGTGGGTGCAGCCATTGCTTGTCGGTAAATACGCATTATCCCAATCTAATCAGTCTGTAAAGTTACACATTATTATTGATATTGCAAAATGCAACAGTTTTTTTATGTATAAAAAATAAAAATACCGGTATGCATGGCACACCGGCATTTATTGTTTACAGATGACTCTGTTGATTAGTGGATGTCACCTTGATTAAATGCCTTCGGGAATGTCAAATTCTTTATTAATTTCCTCTTCGAAAGCTTTGTCTTCCATTACAGCCTTACCATTGGCAGTAGCCTTGGCAATGTCTTCAAACTCATTCATGGCTTTCTCTATGGGCTCAAACTCCTTGAGCTTGTCTTCCATCTCTGCCATGGTCTTAAGTGCTTCAGCTGCCTTGGCGGGATCATCATCTGCACCTTTCATCTTCTCCTGCATGTCTTTCAAGAAGTTGAACATCGGCATGGCGCCTCTGATCATGTCTTTGTAGGCTGCCTTCCATTCATCAACTGACCAGTTTGCTCCTTCTGCCTTGGCTTTTGCCACCACGTCCGCAATGTTAACTTTCGGCTCTTCGGGTGCTGCTTTCTCTACTGCTGTTGCTGTTGAGTCTTTGTCGTTTCCAGCCTTGGTGTTGCCGTTGCAAGACACCATGCCCATGCCGAGTGCTACTGCGAACAGGGCTACCATGATTTTCTTCATAACGTTGGTTTTTTTTGGTTAATAAATATAGTTTCAGCTGCAAATGTATCTAATTTTTCATGTATCTGCAAGCTTTTTCATGCAGAGTTTTTACTGCGGAAACGTTATTTAGAATTTTTGGTATATAAAAGTTAACAAGTGTTTAACTGTCTTAATATTTTACTCTTTCAAGGCGATAAAAGAACCCTGATTTTTCGCCTTTGTAACTCGTTGGTTTTCAGATGTTTGGAATGGGCGTTTTAAAAGAGCCTCTTTTAGCGTGCAAAAGAGCCTCTTTTGGAAGGTGAAAGAGCCTCTTTCGTAACGCGAAAGTGGCACTTTCGTTTTCTCACTGTGCGGAGAATATTTTTCGTTCACAGTTGTTAACACTTTTCCTGCACTTATAATTGTCGGAAATCTGGTCTTTATGAATACGAAAAAAGGCGGAGGTGCTGTGGTGCACTTTCGCCTTTTTATGTTGGTTGGTTTTGTTGTTGTCAGATGCCGAGTTTCTTGCGTATATCCTTTGGAATGGCGTTTTTGTTTACGAGGAAGTCCATGGTTTTTCCAGCCACGAAGGCTTTGGTCATATACCATGTGCCCTTGTAGTCGCCATATTCTCCCCATGAGTTTTTCACCATGTAGTATTCCTTTCCGTTCTGGTCTTTTGCCAAACCGTAGATGTGCATGCCGTGGTCGTCGGTGAGCTCCCAGTTGTCGAAGCCTTCCTGGCGATACTGCTGTGTGGGAACGATCTCGGGTGCATCAACGCCGAGAGAGTCGAGTTTCTCTTTCTTCTCCGATGTGGAGAGCTTGAGCCAGCGTGCTGCGTCGCTGCCTGTGAGCGACTGTGCTTTCTTGGTGTCGTAGAGTATGCCGAGACCCTTGCGTGTGAAGCCGTCTTCAGACACATCGCCACCCCATGCAATGGTGTAGCCGTTGTCGAGTGCGTTGTCGATGATGCGCATCATCTCGTCCATGGGCACGTTGTAGCTCTGGTCCCAGCGCCAGTTGTCCTGCACCTCCACGGCAAACTTGGTGTAGAACGGGTGATGGGTGTAGCTGGTTATGCTCACATAGTCGTCGAGGTTGATGCCGAGGCTCTGGCAGAAGGATTTCGGTGTGTAGGTCTTTCCCTCATAGGTGAACGTCTCGGGTGTCTTGCCCAGATAGGCATCGATGATGCCTTGCAGTCCCACCTTCCATTGGTTGCTTATTTTCTTTGCCTTGCTTTTTGCCACTGCATCAACGTAGGGTTCCATCACCGAGAAAAACTCGTTGAAGTTTGCAAGCGAGTCGCCCTGCATGGTGCCGGGAAGTGCCATGGCGGTCTCTGGTATGATGCCGTGGTTTTTCATTATTATGAGCACGTCGCCTGCCGAGCCTCCTTGTGAGAACTGGCTGTCGCCGTGCATGCGCACCGTGAGCTCGGCTCTCTCCATGTAGTCCTTGTTGGCTATGAACATCTCTGAGAGGTCGTAGGTCTTGCCCGTGGCTTTGAGTATCTCGCTCTCGAAGAATGACAATGTGGAATAAGCCCAGCAGGTGCCTGAGCGGTTCTGGTCTTTTATGCTTGTTATGGGCAGTTCCTTGATTGTCGTGAACACCGGTTTGTTGTTCTGTGCAGAGTCAGTTTTCTCGTTTTGTGCTTGTGCGTGAGTGCTGAAGGCTACTGCTGCCATCAACGCCATAGTAGTAAATTTCTTCATGGTTGTTGTGATTGTTTATGCATATATGATGCAAAGGTAATGAAAGTTGGGCGCAGCGCAAAACAATTTATTTGTTTTTTCATGTCTGCAACATCATGCCTTCATTTTTCTGCAGGGCGTTTTTGTGATAGACAATAGGGTTTTCCCTACCAAAAAAGAGGAAAATAGCTTTGGACTATGGCGTTTCTTGCCTATCTTTGTCGCAGGAACAATGAATAACCAAAAGCAAGTATTTATGAAAGCGATGACAACAATCCTGCTGACAGTTATCGGCATAATGTCGGCAAGCGCACAGAATGAAAGTGTTCTGTGTTCAATTACGCCCCCCGAACAATGCCCGGTTATAGTCACGATTAGTGACCATGATTTCTTTTCCCAGTGCTTCAAACACATGGACACCAACAACGACGGCGTTGTTGATGCCGGTGAAGCAGCTAAGGCTACTGTTCTCGGTCTTGACAGAGGTGGTCGTAGCAACATTATAGAAGATTTTGACTTTCTGAAACACTTTCCCAACTTGAAGGCTTTCTCGGTGGGCACCACCACTGCTGAGGTTATAGACCTGCATTGTCTGACGAAGTTGGAGAAGCTGAACCTCACGAATGCGACATTCCTGCAGAAGATTATCCTTGCCCAGGGCTGCCAGCCGGAGATCATCAATCCGGAGGGCAAAACACGCATTGACATAGAATATTATGTGGAGGACGCAACCGTCCGCAAGCTGTTGGAAGAGTACAGCTACTGCGAGAAGGTAGAGCAGGATGGCGATGTCTGCTATATCGTCAGCAAGGAATATGGCAAGTATGGCATCTGGCATAACGGTAAGTTGGAGGTTCCCTGCCAGTATGAGCTGGAGGAATTGAGAAACAAGTACTTCACGGTGAGTCAGCCGGTGCTGATAGTGATAGCTGTTCCGTTTGCTGATGAAGGTATCAAGGAATTCTGCTTGCGCAACAGGAAAATAGATGCAGACCAAGACGGAGAGATTTCCATTGACGAAGCGAAGGCAGTAACGAAGCTGAGCCTGATGAACTTCAAAAGTTTCATCCGCAACATCAAGTCGTATGAAGACCTGAAGTATTTCCCCAACCTGGAATACTTCCATGCCGGCTATACATACGCAGAGACGCTGGACTTGAGTTGCCTGAAGAAGCTGAAGGAACTCGACGTCAGCGACTGCCGCATGCTGAAGACCATCATCCTGGCTAAGGGATGCAAACCTACCATCAAGTATCCGGTTGCTTATAAAGGTGAGCAGGCGAAGGTGGTGTATAAATAACAACAGACATTAAATATTAACCATAAAAACTATATTGTTATGAAGCGAATCATTTTAACATTAGTAATAGCTTTGACATGTACATTAGCTATTCAGGCTCAAAGTTGTAGTCGTTGTGGTAATACAGGCGTTATTCGTGAAACATGCCTTTCTTGTCATGGGAAAGGTGGCGGACGTTGTGATAACTGTCAGGGCAGTGGTATGGTAAGCTGTTACCATTGCAGCGGCTCTGGCGAACTGACTTGTCATGCTTGCGATGGCACTGGTATGAATGGCGATGAGACATGTGGAAACTGTGGCGGACAGAAAACCTTCCGCTGCGAGGCATGCAAGGAAAATTCCGGATATCTAAGATGTAGCCAATGTAACGGCAGTGGAGGTGGATCATGCTACAACTGTGGCGGCACCGGAATTAAAGAATGGCGTTGTCCGGATTGTATAGCTGCGAATAGAATTTAAAACCTTAAAATAGATATGATTATGAAAAAGTCATTATTTAAATCATTTGCTGTTGTAGCAATCGCAATGATAGCGATGAGTTTCACCGTAATGGGTGACCGTACCTGTGACAGTTGTGGCGGAAGGGGTAGTCTGACATGCCCGACTTGTGGCGGTCGGCCTTACTTCAAGTGTATCAAGTGTGACGGTTCAGGTCAGGTGGAGTATAAAGGTAGCACCTATACTTGCGGCGTCTGCGAAGGTACAGGTTACAACGAGTGTCGTACATGTAACGGAAAAGGTGCCGTGCTCTGTACACGCTGCTTCGGACGGGGCTCTATCTAATACATCAATCCTCGCCTCAGGCGATACTTTAAACATCAAACTAAAAACTAAACGTATATGAAACGACTGATTATATCATTAGCTATTGTCATGGTAGCTGGCATATCAGCGCAGGCTCAAGAACAGAAGTGCTGCAAAGCTGAGAAGAAAGAGTGTTGCAAAGCAGGGAAGAAGGAATGCTGCAAAGCCGAGAAGAAGGAGAAAGTGACGGTTGTCAAGATAGAAGACAATAACATCTTCTCACAGTGCTTCAAAGACATCGACACCAACGGCGACGGTATCGTTGATTGCTGTGAGGCTAAGAAGGCAACCTTCCTATCACTTGAAAGAGGTGGTCGTAGCAATGTTATCACCAACTACGACTTCCTGAAGTATTTCCCCGACCTTACCGCTTTTGGAGTAGGTACCACTCCGTTGGAAGAAATCGACCTGCGGAATCAGTCGAAACTCGAGAAACTTAATGTCAGCAATGCGTCTGAACTGAAGAAGATTATCCTCGCTGAGGGATGCAAACCTGAAATTAGCGGGAATGATGATGTTCAGGTGGAGTATGCGAAGGGGGATTGTTGCAAATCTGACAAGAAGTGTTGTAAAGCTCAAAAGAAATGAGGAAAAAACTGTTATTATTAGCCGTCGCTACGGTATGTTATCTCTGTGCGAGTGCTCAGAGATATGGTTCCTGGCACTCGTCGGTAACCGATAGGGATTATGGTGTGTTGGTAGAGAATGTTAAGGGAAAGTCTTTCGACTGTCTCATCTATGGCCAGTCGCTTAACAAGTATATCCCAATCGTTGGAATACGTTTATCGAGTAAGCATATCCCCGCATTTGTCAAGGAATTGCGTTCTCTTGCTGACAAAGCAGGACTGTGGTGGGATACGAAAGCACCTATTACAGGCATCGAGGATTCAGCAGTCCTGTTCGATACAAACTTCAAGAACGTGACGGCATGGTTTGATATAGGTACACCACCAGAACCGGAGTATCACAACATGAAGGATGCCCATGTGGAGGCTTATACGCAGATGATGTTCGTGGGTGATGATGCTGTCTATCTTAGTGTGTCACCTATCGTCGACAAGGATAAAAACCGTCATCCCGGCTTCATCCTGCCTTTCGGTTCCAAAAAGGAAATAGAGGCGCTGATCACGGCTATTGAAAGCCTGAATCCGAGTATCGAAGAAGCATATTGCATCTTTTGCGATGTAAACCTGAAGACAGGCGAAGCCCACAAGCAGAACTGTCCGTATTCTCCAGATGCGGAGGAGAATGACAGTTTGCCGGCATCGCAAAGTCCACAGCAGGAATCGGTATCTGCACCTCAGCCCATGCACGACATTCGCATAACGTGTCCACACTGTGGTGCTACTTTCGTGGGCAAGTCGGCAAGTCTGTTTTTCAATGAACACTGTAAAAAAGATTGTCCGCGTTTCAATCAAATCATTCAGGTTCCGCAAGTGCCTGCCACGCCTGAATTGAATAAAATGGCAAAAGAATAACCTATATAATACCATACGATTATGAAAAGAATATTTTTATCATTGGCTTTTTTAGTGACAGCTGCTTTTGCTGTACAAGCACAGACATGTAATAGATGTGGTGATTCTGGTGTTATCCATGAGACTTGTCTTCCCTGTAATGGAAAAGGCACATGGCGTTGCGATGAGTGTCGTGGCAACGGTGAAGTAGAATGCTACCATTGTCAAGGATCAGGTGAACTGAAATGTTATGCCTGTGATGGTACAGGTATGAGAGGCGAACAGACCTGTTACAACTGCGGTGGACAGAAAACCTTCCGTTGCGAGGCATGCAAGAGTCATCGTGGTTATCTGCCGTGCCGTAGCTGTAATGGTAATGGTGAGCATCATTGCTGGCATTGTGGCGGTACGGGCGTCAAAGAATGGCGTTGCCCAGAGTGTATAGCTGCTGGCAGGATTTAATTTGTAACTACAAAAAAAACATCATTATGAAAAGATTAGTTTTGTTATTAGTTATAGTCTTTGTGGCTATGGGTGCTGTACAGGCACAAACAGAAAGGGATGAGGATAATTGGGATATAGAATATTTTAAAAAAGAGTTTCGTGATAATCTGAAAAGAGCACAAGCCGGCGATGCTCGTGCAATGTTTGAAGTCGGACTTTCCTACGAGTCAGGAATAGTTGTTGCTAAGAATCTGGACGAGACTATTAAGTGGTGGAGTAAAGCCGCTGATTTAGGCAACACGTCAGCATTATTTAACTTGGCGTCACTCTACTCTTCCGAAAGAGTAGGAACATTTGATATGTATAAAGGTAAAGAAATACCCAAGAACCCTGATGAGGCTTTCCGGTTGTGGAAAATCCTAGGAGAACAAAGAGAGGCTGCTGGTGGAATGTATCATCTGGGGAATTGCTATTGGTATGGTGAAGGCGTAGGACGCAGTTATAAAGAGGCTGTCAAATGGTGGCAGAAAGCAGCGCGTAAGGATTTCAAGCAGGCGCAGGAGGCTTTAAAAAAAATAGATGAAACATGGTAAACTAAATAACTTATGTTTATGAAACGATTCATCTTAACATTAGCAGTAGTCCTGATGGCTGTCGTAGCAGCACAGGCACAGTCGAATTGCAGAAGATGCGACGGCTCAGGTGTGATAGTCTGTCCGGAGTGCAACGGTAAGGCAGATCTCTGTCCTACTTGTAAGGGACTGGGTAATATCGTTTGCCGCAGATGTAATGGCGAGTTCAAGACCTGTCCCGTCTGCCACGGCTCCAAGTATTATAATAACGCAAGTTGTTGGACCTGCAAGGGAACAGGTCGTGTCATCGACTGTCATCAATGCGACGGCAAGGGCTATGAGAAATGCCCTGAGGCTCCGAAGTATTGTTTCTATGGCGACAAGGTGTGTCCTCGTTGTGGCGGACTGAAGAAAATCCCTTGTCCCGATTGCCAGTAATCACCAAAAGAGTTAAAACGATGAAACAGAACAACAAGCAATGGATTGTCCGGACAGTCCTCATGTGTCTTTTCGGTATCATGATGGTGATGCCGCAGAAAGTATATGCAGGCGCAGACATCAAATTTACACTAACCGAGGTTACAGTTTCTGACGGTGTATGTGAGGTACGTGGGTATTTCACCAACAATGGCGATATGGCTGCTGATCTAACGCAGTCAGAAATTACCGTGCAAATCAAATATAACGGAAATGTTCTTTATACGGTAACCAAACGTTTTGATATGTATGGTTTCCATGTATGGGGCGGAGCACCATATCATACCTTTATCATCTATGACAGCAGATTCAAGAAGGAACATCAGTACACGGGAAAAAATCCCTACGGGTGGTACGTCAGCAATTACAATTGGTGGAATAATGTCAAGCCATAAAATCCTCTATGTCTTTCTCATCTGTGCGCTGCTGACTGGTGGCACCTTGGTGACTTTTGGGTATGCACAGCAGCCGTCATCGGTCGAAGCCTACCAGCAGGAACTCGTCAGACAGTTGCACACCGACTCGCTGGGGAATCACTCGGAGAGCTATAAGGCATACGAGCGTATGAACCAGGAGATGGACAGTTTGGTTAAGCAGCGGGAGGAGCAACGGAAAATCTGGATGTACATACTCTGTTTCTGTGCTATAACACCATTGTTGTTCATCGTATATTTGGTCGCCACATATCTTAAGAACAGAGACTACCGTCCTACATGGCGCGAAGTATTGATAGTCGCTGGTTACACGATAGTGACATCCGCCATTCTCTATGTAGTTGATGTTTCCTTCTTCTACCTACGCTTCTATGCCGATTATAAGACGCGCATGGCCACATTAAGTCTGATAACCTTAATAGGATTAGGATGGGTGGTATATCAGCTGATGAAAGGCAAGAAAAAGTAATTCTAAATTATTGATTGTCCGCTTTTCAATGGAGTCATTCAGGTTCCGCAAATTCCCAACTCGCCGAACGAGAATAAAGTTACAACAAAATAACCCATAAAACCATACGATGTGATGAAACGATTCATTTTAACATTAACAGTAGTCCTGATGGCTGTCGTATCAGCACAGGCACAGACAGAGTGTAAGAACTGTAACGGTTCAGGATTGGAAGAGCGTACTTGTGCGTTTTGTAAAGGAGAAGGTTGGCGTGAGTGCGATTTCTGCTTGGGCAAGAAAGAGGTGCGCTGTAACATGTGTCAAGGGTCAGGGCAAGTGTTTTGTGCCCATTGTCGCGGCAAGGGTGGCGTGCAAGTCAAGGATAATTGGCGCGAGTGTCAATGGTGTGGCGGTAAAGGAACACCGCAGTGTGAGACCTGCAAAGGTACAGGCACAAGGGTGTGTCAGAAGTGCGAGGGCGCAGGAAGATACGTATGCAACCAGTGCAATGGCAACAAGGTGACCAAATGGCAGTGTCATGTCTGCAGCGGAACAGGTAAAGTTAAGGCGCAATCACAGGCAGTTACTTCTACCTACACCGACAACAACGGCTACTCTGGAACTGTACAGATACAAATCGACCCTAATGACAGTGAACAGGAGAAAATGCGTAAGATAGCGAGAGCTAGAGTGCAACACCGCTTGGAACAAATGAAGAAGAACGGGGTGAAGGTGCCTTCACAGCCTTAAAAAATGGCAAACAAAATTGCCCTGCCTCGAATTTGAAGCAGGGCGATTCGTTATCATTAACGTTATTGTGCCATAAACTCCTCTATATCCTTGGGATGATAGGGGATTCTCTTTTCTCCGAGGAAGCGGCATCCGTCGGCGGTGATGAGCACATCGTCTTCTATGCGTATGCCTCCGAAGTCCTTGTAGGTTTCGAGCAAGTCAAAGTTGATGAACTCCTTGCAGTGTCCACGCTGGCGCCAGTCATCGATGAGTGCGGGAATGAAATAGATGCCGGGTTCATCGGTCACCACGAAGCCTTCCTGGAGCTCACGCCCCATGCGCAGCGCATTGGTGCCGAATTGTTCAAGGTTGGGGCGTGTCTTGTAGTCGAAGCCAACGTATATCTGTCCCAGTCCCTCCATGTCGTGAACGTCCATGCCCATCATGTGTCCCAGTCCATGGGGAAGGAACATGGCATGTGCGCCGGCGTTCACGGCTTCCTCTGTGTCGCCCTTCATCAGTCCGAGCTCTTTCAGCCTGTCGGTCATGAGACGGCACACGGCGAAGTGCACGTCGCGGTATCTTATCCCAGGTTTAGCTACCTGAAGCACATAGTCGTGACATTCCTCCACTATGCGGTATATGTCGAGCTGCCTGCTGGTGAACCTGCCGCTCACGGGGAAGGTGCGGGTGTGGTCGGAGCAGTAGTGGTTTATGGTCTCTGCACCGGCATCACACAGTGCGAGTCTGCCTTCCTCAAGCACAGCCATCGACGGGTTGCCGTGCATGATCTCACCGTGTTGTGAAAATATCGTTGCAAAGCTCTCGTGCGAGCCTAATGAGTGGGCAATGCCGTCAACCTGTCCACCAATATATTTCTCTGTCACTCCCGGGCGTGTGAGTTTCATGGCGGTGGTGTGCATCTGATAGCCAATCTCGCAGGCACGTTCTATCTCGGCAATCTCTTCCTGGCTCTTAGCCGAGCGCATCTCAACGACAGCTTTTATGAGCTTGACCGATGCAGCCTCTTTCTGCTTGGTGGGATGGATGCCGAGCAGGTCCATGATTTGAATCATGTTGTCGTGGCGGTAGGGTGGGAGGAAATGTATCTCTGTGGTGCAGGGGGCGAGGAGTGTGGCGAGCTGCGACATGGGGGCGGTGTTGGCAATGCCCACCCGCGCTGCCATGTCGGCAACGCTGTCTACCGAGCCATACCACACGATGTCGTCAATGTCGATGTCGTCGCCAATGAGCCACTCCTTGTCGTTGTCAATGTCGATTACTCCAACGAGTCCTTCTCTTTTCTGTCCGAAATAGTACAGGAACGATGAGTCCTGACGGAAGGGATAGTAGGCGTTGTTGGGATAGTTGCATGGTGACTCGTTGTTGCCAAACAGCACTATTACGCCGCTACCCACGAGTTTCTTCAGCTCTTCCCGGCGCTTGATGTATGTGTCTTTAGTAAACATTGTATCAGATTTTGGTTAGTTGTCAGTTGATCAGTGCTTCTGCCAGAGTGTTGAGCTTCTCTATGGTGTCGGCTTTAACCGTTGACTCCACTGTTACCATTGGCTCTACGATGGTGATGTCTTTCATGGCTTCCATGGCTTCGCGCATCTTCTTTCCTGCCACGGGAGCCCACGAGCCGTTGTCAATGATTGCCACACGGCGGTTCTGATAGTTCTTGATGGCAAGATGATGTATGAAGTCCTGCATCACTGGCATGATGCCGGCATCATAGGTTGGTGCAGCCAGCACGAGGCGGTCGTAGCGGAAGGCATCTTCCACGGCTTCGTGGAGGTCGTCGCGGCGCAGGTCGCTGATGCTTATCTTCACGTTGCTCTTCTCACGGATAATCTCTGCGAGTTTCTGTGCTGCCTCCTCGGTGTTGCCGTGCAGCGAACAGTAGGCAATGAATATGCCTTCGTCTTCCGGTCTATAGGCACTCCATGTGTCGTAGGTCTGGATATAATAGCCAATGTTCTCGTCGAGTACCGGACCGTGGAGCGGACAAATCATCTTGATGTCGATGCCGGCAAGTTTCTTCAGCACTACCTGAACCTGCGAACCGTATTTGCCTACAATGTTGAAATAGTATCGGCGAGCCTCGCAAGCCCATCCCTCGGGGTCGTTGTAGCTCAGTGCTCCGAACTTTCCGAAGGCATCGGCAGAGAAGAGTATGCCTTCTTTCTGCTCGTATGACATAATCACCTCGGGCCAGTGTATCATGGCAGCGGTGAAGAACTGCAGGGTGTGGGTGCCGAGAGCCAGCGTGTCGTTGTCTTTCACGGTGACGATGCGGTCGGCAGGTATGGCTTCACCGAAGAAGCGAGCCATCATCTTCACTGCCTGCACGGAGCACACCACCTTCATTGCCGTGTATGTGTCTATCATCTCTTTTACGAGGGCTGAGTGGTCGGGCTCCATGTGGCTCACCACGAGATAGTCGGGCTCTCTGCCATCGAGCACCTCGGCGAGGTTTTGCTTCCATTCTTCGGCTTTCCTGCCGTCGATGGTGTCAAGCACGGCAATCTTCTCGTCAACGATCACATGCGAGTTATATGATATTCCTTCCGGGGTTTCATACTGTCCTTCGAAGAGATCCAGTTCTCTGTCATCGGCACCGATGTAGTATATGCCGTTTCTAATTTCTTTTTTCATGTCGTTCTATCGTTTGTTTTTCCGTTTTCTATGTTTCTTTACTTTTTCAACAAGTCGGGACGCAGACGCTTGGTGCGTTCCATGGCTTGGTCAAACTCCCATTGCTTTATTTTTGCTTCGTTGCCGCTGAGAAGTATCTCAGGCACCTTCCAGCCTTTGTAGTCGGCAGGTCGGGTGTAGATGGGCGCCGAGAGCATGTCGTCCTGGAAACAGTCGGAGAGCGCACTCTGCTCGTCGCCAATCACTCCAGGCACCACCCTCACAATGGCATCGGTCATGATGGCGGCAGCAAGCTCTCCGCCGGTGAGCACATAGTCGCCCACGCTTATCTCGCGGGTGATGAGGTGCTCGCGTATGCGGTGGTCTATGCCCTTGTAGTGGCCACACAGAATGATGATGTTGCCTTTCATCGACAGCTCGTTGGCTACATGCTGGTTGAACTGTTCACCGTCGGGCGATGTGAAAATCACCTCGTCATAGTCTCTTTCCGTCTTCAGGGCGCTTATGCATCTATCTATGGGTTCACACTGCATCACCATTCCGGCAAAGCCTCCGTAGGGATAGTCGTCCACTCGTCGCCATTTGTCGGTGGTATAGTCGCGCAGGTTGTGCAGATGTATCTCTGCGAGTCCTTTCTTCTGAGCCCTTGCGAGTATCGATTCGTTGACGAATCCCTCGAGCATCTCGGGCAATACGGTAATTATGTCAATTCTCATAGCTTGCAAATTTAAGCAAAATAAACGAGTTATGTGTATCTTGCCTTGTAATTTTTCGGAAATAGCGTGGCTGCCTGTTTCAGGATAAAGTGTTGTTTTGTGGTTCTCAGTCTCTGTGAGGTTTGAATATACCAAATATATTGTAGCTCACATGGTTGTCGTAAATGTCTTCTCCCTCATATTCTTTCACCCATCTCACCACGCAAATGGTAACAGGCAGCACAATAATCTCATAGACCGTTTTCAAAACCAGCTGGGAGAGCATCATCAGTGGCAGCTCGTAGTTGGGCAGAACTCCAAAGAAAGCAAGGGGAAAGAACAGCAGAGAGTCGGCTCCTTCGCCCCAGATGGTGCTCATGATGGCTCTCAGGGGGAAGCGTCTGCCTTTGTCGGCAATCTTCATCCGGCTCATTACATAGGCATTGACGAAGCTTCCTGCAATGAACGAGATGAACGATGCCAGTGCTATGCGTGGCGTCAGTCCGAAGATGGAATGAAATCCTTTCTCGTTGTCCCAATAGGGTGCTCCGGGAATGGCATCGGCTATGCATGCAATCATCATGAATGCGAAGTTGGTGAGGAATCCTGTCCAGATGAGTATGCTTGCCCTTCTGTAGCCCCATACCTCGCACACCACATCGTTGACTATATACGATATTGGAAAGATGAGCAGTCCGCCCGTCATGTGTAGTGGTCCGAACACCATTTGTTTCGTTTCAAGTATGTTTGATGCTATCAGACACACCGTAAACACTATGCTGAATTGCATGAACAGCACGGATACCATAGTCTTCTCTCTTCTGTTTTCCTTTATTCTTCCTTGTTCTGCCATGTTTTTTATGCCGATGTTTAGTCAATGAGTTCCCAAACTCTGATAATAGTTGCAAAAGTACACAAAAAAACCGATTTTTTTGTGTACTTTTGCAGCCGCAAATCGTTGTTACTGACGGCAAAGCATAGAATAATCATTCAAAAATCTATTTATACATGTCAAGTTTAACAATTGCAATTATTGTAGTCTTTGTGATTGGCTATCTGTGTATAGCCATTGAAAGTGTCACAAAGGTAAACAAGGCTGCCATTGCCTTGTTGATGTTTGTGGGTTGCTGGACTCTCTTCATGATTGATCCGGGACAGTACATATCGGGCGCTGTGGGCGACAAGGTAGCCTTGGCAGTGAGCGAAGTGATGGAGAAACACCTGGGAAGCACCAGCACCACGCTGTTTTTCCTCATGGGAGCCATGACCATTGTGGAGCTCGTAGACCAAAACGGGGGCTTCAACTTCGTGCGCGACACTCTTCAGACCAAGAGCAAGCGGGCGCTGTTGTGGCGAATAGCCTTCATGACATTCATCCTTTCTGCCATTCTCGACAACCTCACCACCTCGATAGTGATGATCATGATCCTGCGCAAGCTCGTGAGCGACAAGAAAGACCGTCTCATCTATGCTGCCTTGGTAGTCATCGCTGCCAACTCCGGCGGTGCCTTCTCGCCTATAGGCGATGTAACCACCATCATGCTGTGGAACAAGGGACTGGTGACGGCAGCCGGTGTGATTACCGAGATTTTCATACCGTCGCTCGTTTCCATGGTAATACCTGCCTACATTCTCTCTCTCTCGCTCAAGGGCGATCTCACCTTCACGGCCCAGCAGGCACAGAGTGTGGGAGCCTGTGAACTGACAACAGGTCAGCGCAAGGCCATATTCTTCCTTGGCGTGGGCGGACTCATCTTCGTACCCATCTTCAAGAGCATCACCCATCTGCCGCCGTTCGTAGGCATACTGCTCGTGCTTGGTGTGCTGTGGACCGTAACTGAGGTGTTCTATGGCAAGCTGAAGCAGAAAGAGGAGAAGGGTGCCATGCAGAAGCGTGTCACCAACATGCTCTCACGCATAGACATGAGCACCATACTGTTCTTCCTCGGCATACTCATGGCTGTGGCTTGTCTTGAGACCATAGGCGTGCTCACCCAGCTGGGACGCGGTCTGGACACGGTGTTTGAGGGCAACCACTATCTCGTGACTGGTATCATAGGAGTGCTCTCGTCGATTGTCGACAATGTGCCCCTCGTGGCAGGCTGCATGGGAATGTATCCCGTTGCTCCCACCGGCGATATGGCTGTTGACGGCATCTTCTGGCAACTCCTTGCTTACTGTGCCGGTGTAGGAGGTTCTATGCTCATCATCGGTTCTGCCGCCGGCGTGGTGGTCATGGGTCTGGAGAAGATAACCTTCGGCTGGTACATGAAGAAAATCACCTGGATAGCTTTCGTGGGTTATCTTGCAGGCATCGTGTGCTATTGGTTCATACGCACATTCCTGTTTTAGTGAATAGCGATATGACATAACACATGTCAATATACAAAAGAAGGCTGCTTCCAACTTGGAGGCAGCCTTCTTTGCTTTATGGCACCCACGGTGCCGTGGTTTGTTCTTATGGCTTATTTCACCATCACCTTGCGTGTGCTTCCGTCGCTCATCTTCACGATGTTGATGCCGTGCTGTGGTGCTGCAATCTTGCGACCGTCGAGCGTGTAGCGAGCCACTACTACAGCCTCCTTGGTGCTGTTCTTCATGCTGCTGATGGCTGTGGGAGTGAAGTCGCCGTCGTTGAAGTTGTCCATGCAGAAATAGCCGGGAGTGGTCATGCCCCAGCTATTGTTGCGGCTGGAGCTGGTCCAGAAGCTAACCTCTTTCACTGTGCCCAGTGATGTGAGGTCAAACCACTGCCAGTTGCTCACATAGTAGTGGTCTTCTTCGTTCTCCGAACGATAGTCGGCAAGGTAGAAGTCAACGGTAGCCACGCTGTTGTCCTCATGCACTCCATAGGCTGTAATCTTAAACCAGTCGCCGGTGCGGAAAGGGTCTGTACCGGTGAAGGACTGACCGTCGCCGGCGGTGCCTGTCTGACCATCTCCGTTAAGGTAGGAATCCACGTTCCATGCACTGTTGGTGATGAAGAAGCCCTTGGCATCGAATGCAGAACCGTCGCTTGCAGTGATTTTTTCCGACTGTCCCGGCTCTATTCCATAGGTGTTGGGATATGCCACCACATAGTTGCTTGAGTTGTTGTAGCCACTGCCCACGCAGCTGTTATACTGGCTTTCAGTATAGTCCACGAAGTTGGTCTCTGTCTTTTCTGAAACGGCAAATCCGCTCCACGAGCCATACTTTGAATTGTAGTTTACTTCAAACTGGTAGGCTCCGCTCTTGAATGAGCCTTCAAGGTCGCTGCCGTTGTAGTATCCGCTTTCTCCGATTTCAATGTCGTCAAAGGTGGCTGTGGTTTGTTCAACTACAACATCCAGATTGTCTTCCACTACATCCTGACCCATTGTCGGTGTTGCTGTGATTGCGGCTGCGAGAGCCATTAAGTAGAAATTTTTCTTCATAATAATGTTTTATTTATTTAGTGAAACATAAGTGTTATCCTAATTCCGTTTTTTTTATTTTCCCGAACCCGTGAAGTGCAAGTCCCTGGCTCCGGTAATCTCTGTCGAGGTTTCTCCAATCCATCCGCATTGCTGGTTTACGGCGGTGTAGACCCTGATGAAGTCTACATGGGTGAGCCTCACAGGCTGGCGTCTTCGGTCCACTGCCCATTCAATGTTGAACGAGGAGCCTTCGTCATCGGTGAGATTGTCGGCATAGCCGTAGGCGAAGGGTGACAGCACCCAGTAGGCAGTGCCGTTGGTGCCTTGGTCTGTGGCATTGTCGGGCAGTCGTGTGCCCTTGAAGCGGAGTGGCGATGGCAGCCACATGGGGAAATATTCCTGTTGGTGGAAGCTGTTGCGTGCCACCACGCCGTTGTTGCCTTGATTGTCGGTCCATGGTATGTCGCTCATCGGTGCCTTACAGTATTCTATCTCATAGCCGTAAACAGGCTTCTGGGCAGCATCGTTGTCACAGCTTCCGCTGAGTTCATACCACTGGTCGTCGGGCAGGTTGTTGTGGTTGATGTCCTGCGACACCATCACTATGCCGGGTTCGCTGTTGCCTCTTATGGCATTGCCGCTGATGAGGAAGTCGTTCTCTCCTTCAATGTTTGCAATGCTGTGGTCGAAATGGAAGGTTATGTATCCTCCGTAGCCGCCAAGTGTTACCATTCTCCCGTTGTTGTGGGCTATTGCCTCGGTGCATTTCATTGCCATGGTCTTGGCATCGTCGCCGTCCTCATAGGCAGGGAGAATGTTTACAAACTGTCCCGGAGCCGGCACATATTCGTCTACGGCTTCTATCCACTGGCTGTGGGGCTCGTCAGGTGTATCGTCAGGCTTTTCTGGAGGTGGTGGCGTGAGTCTTTTTGGCAGGAAAGCGGCATGTCCGGGAATGTCGCCTGTCCAGTTCACTCCCAACAGTTCTCCATGACAGTCATAGTGGAACAGCCTTCCGCTCGACACATAGTTGGTGGCATCCATCAGGAAAATGTCCTTTGTCTGCGGGTGTACTACCATGCCGTAGGGAGTGGTGGGCGAGGGTTTGTCGTCGTTGGTCTTCACGAGACTGTTGTTTACTATCTGGTGGGTCCCGGCATTTATTATGCCGTAGGTGTTCTCTGACGTTCGTCCGTTGTTGTCCAAAGAAGTGGAATAGAAGTATACCGAGTCGCCCACCACACACATGTCGCCCACGCTCATGCTCATGGAGTCGGTCTTCTCCATCATGCCGTGCTGGTTCTCCCTCAGCACATAGAGTTTGGGCTGGAAGCTGTCGTTGTCGCCGCGCGAGCTAACCCACAGCTGTCCGTGCGAGTCGCTTCTCAGTCGGTGCAGGTTGGGAGCCACGTCAATCTCTGCTTCCTTGCTGAAGGTGCTGAGGTCTATCACGCTTATCTTGCGGTCGTAGCCGTGTCCCTGCGCCCCACTGTAGCCTCCGCTGTTCGCCACATACAGCTTGTTGCCCACTATGGCAAGCTCTTCGGGTTGTCGTCCCACGGTGATCTGTCCCACTATGGCATGGCTCACGGTATCTACCTTATACACGCTGCCCATCATCTGGCTTTCTGCCATCTGTCCCACATACGAGCTTATGTATGCATACCCGTTGTGGAACGCCATGTACCGGCAGTTGGGAATGTTTATGTGGGTGATGCTCCTTGCGGTGCGTGCATCAGCCACTTCCACCTTGTTTGAGCAGTTTATCACCATCCACAGCTGTGAACCGTATATTTTTATGTCGTTGCCCACGTCGCCGAGCTCCATGGGTGTGTTGGGGTTGCGCGACGGGTAGATGTTGCGCTGGTAGGTAGATGTTGCGAAGTCGAGATAGTCGAGCGTGGCTTTGTTTGACCCCATGTTGCCTTCGCAGAGCACATAGAGTCCCGCCATGTTGCCGTCGTCGCTGACGGCTGTGCTTTCCTCGGTGGTGGGGTAGACCACCATCACCTCGTCGCGGCATGCAACGATGCCCATGCAGCAGAGCATCAGTATGGCAATTGTCCTTATCTCCTTCATCTCTTCTCTGTCTCTTGTCGTTAGTTTCCTTCTTCGTCTCTTGCTGTCATATCGTAACGCTCACCTTCATCATGTAGTTGCGCTTGGGCATGGGGTAGTTGAGTATCACGTCGTAGTCCTGCGAGAGCAGGTTGTTTACCTCAAGGGTAGCTTTCCATTGGCATCTCATCAGCGTGAAGTCATATTGCAGGCTCATGTCTGAGGTGTACCATGGCTCCATGTGGTTATATATGATGTTTTCCTGTTCGTTATAGCGTTCTCCGGTATATATGAAGCTGTAGTTTGCCGTCCAGTGCTTGTAGCTTATGGCAGCTGTCAGCGAGCCGCTGTGGCGTGGAATGTAGGGTATCTGATGGTTGTAGTACGGTGTTGCCGGGTTGGTCTTGTCGGAAGCCCGTTGGTAGGTGTATTGCACCTGCATGCTGATGAGCATGTCGGCGTTGGGCTGGCATGTAGCGGCAGCCGTCGCCTCTGCTCCGATGGTTCTCACCTTTCCGAGGTTGAGCATGGTCCATCTGAACTGCTGTCCTTTGGGATAGGCTATTATCTTGTCGCGGGTGGTGTTGTAGTAGGTGTCGCCACCCAGCTCCAGTGTCCATTTCCAGCCGTGCATGTTCCATTGGTTGCGGCTGCGCAGTCCTATGTCATATTGCGTGGCTCTCTCGGGACGGAGCATGGCATTGCCCATGTCGGTGTAGTAGAGGTCGTTGAATGTGGGCATGCGGAAGCTCTGCTTCGCATAGGCATGAATGGTGAGCCGCTGGTCGGCAAAGGGCAGCAGGTTGATAAACAGCGCCGGCGTGAGTCTCCTGTAGCTTGCCGACGGGTGTCCGTCGCGTGTGTGGTCGTGTATGAATGACGACAGTGCTGATGCCTGCACCTTGAGGTGGCAGAGGTCCAGGGCTGTAGCCATTGCCACGAGGTTTGACCATCGTGTGGGATAGGCAAAGCGGTAGCTGTCGGCATTGAGCTTGTTCCACCTTAGGTCGTAGCTTATGCTTGCACTCCAGTGGGGCACTATCTCCAGCACGTTCGACGTCGACAGGAACAGCTCTTGCTGGTAGTAGTGGTTGTCGGTGGGCAGCTGTGTGATGTCGTGGTTCATGTAGCGTGTGCGGTAGTAGGCATATTTCGCCATGAGCCTCGAGCTGAACCTCCGGCACATGTCTTTCTGCCACGACCCTTGAACAAAGCTGTTGAGGTCGTGCTGACGCTCGCCTCGCCGCCACACGTTGTTCACTATCGCACCAGGTATGCCTCTGTCCGACCAGTACACATACGCCTTTCCACTCCACAGCCCCTGACGGTTGTCGCCGCCGTATATGTTCCATTCGAGGCGTGAGCTCTGTATGTCGCCGTTTTGCCTCACGGCGGTGGTGTCATAGGCGGTGGTGCCGTCGGGCAGCGCCCTTCTGTACCTGAAGTGGTAGCGTCCGCTGGCAGTCTGCACGGCGGCGTTCAGCGAGGTGCTTGTCGTCTGTGTGAGCTGTCTTTCCCACAGTGCCGCCATCTGCATGTTGTCGCTGGAGCCATAGGCAGCCTTCAGAGTGGTGCGTTGTCTTTGCTGTGGGGTGGTGAACTGGGGGCGGCGTGTGCGTATATACACCGAGCCGGCATGTCCGAAGTCGCTGGCAGTCTGGAAGATGGAACTCTTCTGTCCGTTGTAGAGCGTTATCTCTTCAACATTGTCGAGCGAGAACTGTCCGAGGTCTGTCTGGGTGTTCTGGGCGTTGCCAAGCTCTATGCCGTCGTAGTAGATGCCCATGTGACCCGACCCCATACTTCTCACGTCTATGCTTTTTATTCCTCCCACACCACCATAGTCCTTGAGCTGCACTCCGGCGAAGTATCTCAGAGCATCAGCTATGGAGTGGTTGTCGAGATGTTCGAGCTGTTTGCCTTTGAGGTGTTGTGCCGGCAGCGTCTCCTGATGTCGGAGTCTGCCCACGACCACCACCTCGTCAACCTGTTGCAGGCTGTCGAGCATGGATTGTGCATGTGCCGGTTGCAGCAGCATAGTACACAGCATGACGAAGAGAAAGAACTGTTTCATTCTCATTGCTTCATTGGCGCAACATGGCTGTCGCGCATTTCTAATAAATGGTTTCCCGCATGTCGCCGTCGCTCGCAGCGCATGGGGCAGATGGCAAGAGGCAGGTCTTCTGACTATACCGCCGGATGAGCAATCCCTTCCCGGTACCTCCACCTTATTATATATATAAGGCTTCGGCAGCCAGTGGCATATTGATTGCGTCCATAATGGCGGCTCACAGCTGCGGGACAGTCCGGGATTTCCACCCGGTTCCCTTTTAATCACGCCGTATGGGTGAACCTTTCGCCCCGCAAAGTTACGAATAAACGAGTGAAATGAAAAAGAAAAGCTTGCTTTTCTCTTCATTTCCGAGTGAGAGTAACTTCGGCGCAGCCAGAGTTTCGGAATGAACGAGTGAAAAAGAAAAGCTTGCTTTTGTTGAGCTGAACTTACAAGCTTAAAAACTAATGTTGAGCAGGATTTGCAATCCTGCTCCATTGAGTATTAGGATTTGTAATCCGAAAAATGCCAACTGCCACAGCTGCAGATCCGTTACAACTTAACAGAGTGATTGTGAGGTACGCCCTTTCGGGGCGCACCAATCCGATGTCATCATTTTACCGCATCACAGATGCTAATATTCGATGGTGTTGGATTACAAATCCAACACAACTGCAAATCCAACACAACTGAAGCCTTTGTTATACCCTTACATTAACAATAATTTCTGCTTTTTCTGCTATTTGGTTTCACCGACTTTCCTCACGCTCGGCAATTCAAACAAGTTT
>CAMVSV010000005.1 GCA_947170265.1 uncultured Prevotella sp. | reverse complement strand
GAGCAGGATTGCAAATCCTGCTCAACCCTCCTTGCGCAAGACGCACACAACAAATTCTGCTCAACGAGTGCTCAAAAAACAATCCTGCTCATCAGTTGTGTAGGATTTGCAATCCGACACCATCGAATATGAGCATCTGTGATGCGGAAAAAAGGTAAGTACAGTGTATTTCGGATTGCAAATCCTAATATTCATAGGGGCTGGATTGCAAATCCAGCCCAACTCACTCCAGCCCAACTCACTCCAGCCCATAAGGACAGCGTTTCAGTTGTGTCGGATTTGTAATCCGACACCACCGAGTATGAGCATCTGTGATGCGAGAAAGTCATGATGCTTTTCTGAGAATACGAGTTGATGGCGGAGAAAAAAAGCCGCTTGCGGTATGCTGCAAGCGGCTTTCTACTGCTATGACTATGGTGTTTTTACACGAGATGTGCGATGAGGTCTTCGCGCTCACCCGGGAGCATGTCGATGACAGGTATCTCTACCATGGTGTAGCAACCGGGCTGCAGGCGCATGGAGGCGCGGGCAACGTTGACGAGCACCTGGGCGGTGAGTGCCGGGTTGTTGATGCTCATGTTGAACTCGAAGCGCTGGTTCTGGGTCTTTCCTGACACACCTTTGCGCACGAGGTGCACGCCATGTCCCATGTCCTTCACATCGTCGACCGATGCCACGGCAAACACATGGGTCTCGTCAGATGCGAAGTAGGGATCAGCCTTGATGGCTTTGGTTACCTCGTCGAGGCTTGCACCCTCTTCCAGCTCCACATAAACCATGCGGCGGTGTATGCCTTCGCCCACAGGTATGGTCATCGACAGTGCGTCTTTCACTCCGTCTTTCGACTTCACGCATACGCTGTGACCCATCGACATGCCCGGTCCAAAGTTGGTGTAGCTCAGTCCCTTTGGTGCGAGGCTCTGCATGAGTGTGCGCACGATGCTGTCAGAACCTGGGTCCCAGCCGGCAGAGATGACGCTCACCTTGCCGTTTTCCTTGCATATAGCATCCTGCTTGCGACGATAGTCTACGATGCCTGTGTGGATGTCGTAGGAGTCTACGGTGTTGATGCCGAGCGATACTATGTCTTTGGCGTAGTCGGGGCATGAGCGTGTTGGAGTGGCGAGGATAGCCACGTCAACATCGCTGAGTTCGCGAATGTCCTTCACCACGTTGTAAGCCTGCAGCTCCTGTGGTTTGTCTTCAGCACCCTTGCGGCGCACGATGCCTGCTATCTCGAAGTCTGCAGAAGCCTCGAGAGCTTCCACTGTGCTTTTACCAATGTTGCCATATCCTACTACGGCGGCTCTAATCTTCTTCATTGTTTAATGTCTTTTATTTGATTATTGTTCTGTTGTTTCGTTGTTTGCGTTTGCAAAAGTACACAAATATCTTCAAATAGCTAACATTTTGCAAAGAATATTTGAAAATCAGTTGCAAAAATACTTATTATAGGCTATACAATGACGTGCAGGCTCAAAAAAATCAGTGGACAATGCAATAAACCGGAGGCAAGGAACGTTTAATAGAAGTATATATACACGACCATGATAGAATATATTAAAGGCGAACTCACGGAGCTTACACCGGCCATGGCTGTGGTGGAGGCTGCCGGGGTGGGATATGCCCTCCACATCTCGCTCAACACCTATGAGGCATTGAGGGGCAGCAACAGTGTGAAACTCTATGTTCATGAATCCCTGGTGACGGGAGGCAGGGATGACTCGTTCACTCTTTTCGGCTTTGCGTCGAAGCAAGAGCGGTCGCTCTACCAGCTGCTCATCACGGTGAGTGGCGTGGGTGCCAACACCGCAAGGATGATACTCTCGTCGATGTCGCCCGCTGAGCTGTGCAACGTCATAGCCAATGGCGACGAGCGCATGCTCAAGGGCGTGAAAGGCATCGGTCTGAAGACAGCCCAGCGCATCATTGTTGACCTGAGAGACAAGATTATGTCGCTTGGCATTGCCGATGAGCTGCATGTGGGCACGCCGTCGGGTCAGCCCGCCGTGGACATAGGAGTGCGCGACGAAGCTGTGGCAGCTCTTTCCATGCTCGGTTTCTCGCCGGCACCTGCTGCCAAGGTGGTGACACAGATTATGACGGCACAGCCGGAGCTGCCCGTGGAGCAGGTGGTGAAGCTCGCCCTCAAGCAGATAAAATAGCACTTCACCCGAGGCTGTGGAGTGAGTGGGCTGAACTGGTCCTGGCAAGGACAAGCAGGTCAGCATATACTATATATATAATAAGGTGTAGAAAAGTTTGAAGAACAGAATATACATATCGATACTCTTGACAATATTGCTCGGAGGCAGCATGTTGGCTGTTGCCGGCAGTGGTATGCTCGGTTCGGCTGTCAGACAACGACTCGAACAGATTGCAGCACCGTTGCTTCCTGCCGATACCGCCAAGACGCAACGTTTTCTCGACGTGGAGATTGAAGACGAGGAAATACCTGACTCGCTGCTGCATCCGCGCTGGCCAGTGCAACGCACCACCCCCATCACCTACGACGACCTGGATCAGGGAAGCTACGACCTGGTGCGTCCGGAGAACATGAAACAGACGGTGGAATACAACGACTCGCTCGATCGTTATGTCATAGGTAACAAGGTGGGCGACTCATGGGTCACGACACCCATAGTGATGACACCCGAGGAGTATCGTCAATGGAGTGAGAAACGTTCCTTTGCCGACTACTACCGCTCAAAGAACCAGGAGATACTACAGAAGGAAGGCAAGGAGAAGTTCGATTTCACCGACATGCACTTCAGCCTCGGACCCGCAGAGAAGATATTCGGTCCGGGAGGAGTGAGGATAAAGACACAGGGAACGGCAGAGCTGAAGTTCGGTGCCACACTCAAGAACATTGACAACCCGTCGCTGCCCATACGCAACAGAAAGACTACGACCATTGACTTTGACGAGAAGATTAACCTCAACGTCAACGGAAAGGTGGGCGACAAGGTCAACATGAACCTCAACTACAACACCGACGCCACCTTTGACTATGATGCCCAGAACATGAAACTCAAATATGAAGGTAAGGAAGACGAGATTATCAAGCTCGTGGAAGGTGGAAACATCTCCTTTCCTTCAAACAACTCTCTCGTAAGGGGAGCATCATCGCTCTTCGGCGTGCGCACCGACATGCAGTTTGGCAAGCTCAAGCTCCAGACCGCCGTGTCGCAGAAGAAGTCATCGTCGAAGAGTGTGTCATCGAAAGGCGGAGTGCAGCTCACGCCCTTCGAGATTGACGTGTCAGACTATGAGGAGAACCGACACTTCTTCCTCTCCCAGTATTTCCGTGAGACCTACGACCAAAACATGAGCACACTGCCCAACATTCTCTCGGGAGTGACGATAAACAGAGTGGAGATATGGGTGACCAACAAGACGGGAACGACAAGCAACACCCGAAGTATCATAGCACTTACCGACCTGGGCGAGAACACCGGCATCAGCCGTAAAGACCTGTGGGGCAACGGCAGCGGTGTGGTGCCTGCCAACAATGCCAACAGTGAATACAGCACCGTGAGGCAGCAACCCGGAGTGAGAAGCATTGACCAGGCATCCACGGCACTCGAAGGCATAGGACTCGTGGGCGGTGCCGACTTTGAGAAACTCGAGAGCGCACGACTGCTCAACTCCTCGGAATACACCGTGAACAGTGCCCTCGGCTATGTATCGCTCAAGACCACCCTCCAGACCGACCAGGTGCTTGCCGTAGCCTATGAATACACCTATGGGGGAGTGAGCTATCAGGTGGGAGAGTTTGCCACCGACATCACCGACGTAAACTCGGCACTTATAGTGAAGTCGCTCAAAAACACCAGCAACCACCCCAAGCAAGGTAACTGGGACCTGATGATGAAAAACGTGTACTATCTGGCTTCCACGGTGGAGAAAGACAAGTTCAGACTTGACGTGAAGTTCCAGAGCGACACCACAGGAGTGTATCTCTCATATATACCCGAGCCACAGGTGAAAGACCAGACTATAATAAAACTGCTTGGAGCCGACCGCCTTGACAACAACAACCGCCCCAACTCCAACGGCTATTTCGACTTCGTGGAAGGCTATACCGTCAGCAATGGACGAGTGTTCTTCCCCGAGGCTGAACCCTTCGGCGGATATCTCTACGACTACCTGCTCTCCAAGGGACTCACCAACGACAAAGCCCAGAGCTATGCCTTCACAGAGCTATACGACTCCACGAAGACCGTGGCAAAGCAGATTGCCGAGAAAGACAAGTATCTGCTCAAGGGACAATACCGCGGACACTCTGCCAACGTCATATCTCTCGGCGCATACAACGTGCCGCAAGGCTCCGTGGTGGTGACGGCGGGAGGCATGACGCTCACCGAAGGCTCCGACTATAGCGTGGACTATTCGGCTGGAGAGGTGACCATACTCAACCAAAGCATCATCGACGCAGGTACGACAGTGAACGTGTCGCTGGAGTCAAACACCGACTATTCACTGCAACGCAAGACCATGCTCGGACTGAACTGGGAATACGACTTCACAAAGAACTTCCAGCTCGGAGGTACCTTCCAGCACCTCTCCGAACAAGCACTCACCACCAAGGTGGCAATGGGCAGCGAACCGCTGAACAACACACTGTGGGGTCTCAACCTCAACTGGAAGAAAGAAAGCCAGTGGCTCACCAACATGCTCGACAAGATACCATTCCTGCACCTCACACAGCCGTCGAACATATCGCTCACAGCAGAGTTTGCACACCTCATAGCAGGACAGAGCCACGGCACGCAAGACAATGCCTCATATCTCGACGACTTTGAAAACACCAAGAATGCCATCGACGTGAGCACACCAACGTCGTGGGTGATATCCAGCGTGCCGTCGACATTCCCCGAAGCCAACGACAAGACCACGCTTGCCAGCGGATACAACCGCTCGCTGCTTGCATGGTATACCATTGACCCGCTGTTCACACGACGCTCATCGTCGCTCACTCCCGGACACATCAAGGGCGACCTCAACCAACTGTCAAACCATTATGTGAGAGAGGTGTATGTAAACGAGCTCTTCCCGAACCGCGACCAGAGCAGCTACAACGGTGCCACCTCGACACTGCCAATACTCAACCTTGCCTTCTATCCAGAAGAACGTGGACCTTATAACTTCAATCCGCAACTTGACCAATACGGACATCTCACCAATCCCGCCAACACATGGGGAGGAATGATGAGAAAGCTCGACACCAGCGATTTCGAGACTGCCAACATTGAGTATATAGAGTTCTGGATGCTCGACCCATTCATCTATTCCGACGGCAGCAACCGAGGCGGAGATATGTATATAGACCTTGGAGAAGTGAGCGAGGACGTTCTACACGACGGTAAGAAATTCTATGAGAGCGGCATGCCCGTAGACGGTTCCAACACCTTCCAATACACCCAGTGGGGAAAGATACCCACACAGTCGACCGTGACCTATGCCTTTGCCACGACTGGTGGCAGCCGAGCCTTGCAGGATGTGGGCTACAACGGACTCCGCGACGAGGAAGAACAGAAGTTTGAAAGCTATCAAGACTTCCTCACACAGATACAGGGAAAGGTGAACCAAGCCGTGTTTGACAGCATCTGGGCAGACCCCGCCAACGACAACTACCACTACTTCCGTGGCTCCGACTTCGACCAGATGCAGGCATCCATACTCCATCGCTACAAGAGAATAAACAACCCGCAGGGTAACTCACCCGACAACGAGACGCGCGCCGAGGGCTATGACACGTCGTACAAGACAACCCCCGACGTGGAAGACATCAACCAGGACTATACCCTCAATGAGTATGAGAAGTATTTCCAGTACCATGTGTCGCTGCGTCCCGAAGACCTTGCGGTAGGAAGGAACTTCATAGTAGACAAGCGTGTCACCTCGCCTAAGTTGCGCAACGGACAGCAGGAACGTGTGACATGGTATCAGTTCCGCATACCACTGTCAGAGTTCAGCAGCAAGCAGGGAAGCATTAACGATTTCACGAGCATACGCTTCATGCGAATGTATCTCACTCAGTTTGAGAAACCTGTGGTGCTCCGCTTCGGAACGCTCGACCTGGTGAGAGGAGAGTGGCGCGTGTATGAACAGCAGCTCACCAACTCGGCATCAAACTCCGGCAAGTTGGCTGTGAGTGCCGTCAACATTGAGGAAAACAACGACAAGATACCGGTGAACTATGTGCTGCCTCCGGGCATTGAACGCACACAAGACCCCACGCAACCACAGCTTGTGGAAGCCAACGAGCAGGCTCTCGCCATGACGGTGACAAACCTTGGCACGGGAGAGTCGAAGGCTGTATACAAGAACTCAACCATTGACTTGCGCCAGTATAAGCACCTGCAGATGTTTGTGCATGCCAACGCCATGGAGAACGATGTTACCTCGCTGCAAGACAACCAGCTGGCAGTGTTCGTTCGTCTCGGCAGCGACTACAGAAACAACTTCTATGAGTATGAGATACCGTTGAAGCTTACACCAGAAGGCAAGTATGACCGTTATTCCAGAGCAGGCTGTGAGGCTGTGTGGCCCGAGGAAAACATGCTTGACATTCCGCTCTCCGTCTTTACCAGCCTGAAGAAGCAACGCAACCAGGCAAAGAGCATGGGCACCGCATCATACCAGCAGGCTTTCAGCATCTACGACGAAGACCGTCCGAAGAACAAGGTTACCATAGTGGGTAATCCTACGCTCGGAGAGGTGAAGACGATGATTATAGGTGTTAGAAACCTCTCGGGCGAAGAAAAGTCGGGAGAGGTGTGGGTCAATGAGCTGCGACTGCTTGAGTTCAACAACGAAGGAGGATGGGCAGCACAAGGAACCCTCAACGTGCAACTCTCTGACTTCGGAACGGTGAACCTGCAGGGACGCTATATGACCGATGGCTTCGGCGGACTGGAGGAAGGCGTGGCGCAACGCTCAAAGGAAGATTTCAGCAGCTACACCCTCACCACCAACCTCGAACTCGGAAAGTTCTTCCCCGACAAAGCCAAGGTGTCGGCTCCGCTGTACTACAGTGTGAGCAATGAGGAGTCGCGACCAAAATACAATCCCCTCGACACCGACATGGAACTCGATGAAGCCCTTGATGCCCTTAAGGGACATGAGCGCGACTCCATCGAGAGCATTGTAGTGACAAAGACCAAGAACACCAACTTCTCGCTGTCGAACGTCAGGGTGGGTATACAGAACAAACGGCACCCCATGCCCTATGACCCTGCAAACTTCTCATTCTCATACAGCCACTCCCACCGCCATACCACCGGCGAGACAACCGTGTATGAGAACGAAGACAGCTGGCGAGGAGCCATGAACTACTCATGGACACCGGTGTATAAGGCATGGGAACCATTCAAGAAACTAATAAAGAGCAAATCAAAATACTACGACATACTGAAGCGCTTCGGACTGAACTGGCTGCCGCAGAACATCAGCTTCTCCACAGAGATGGTGAGACGGTACTATGAGCTGCAAGAACGCGACATGGAGGCACTCGAAGGATCGCAGCTTCCGCTGACCTTCGACGAACAGTTCCTCTGGAACCGTGACTTCTCCATACGGTGGGACTTCACCAAAAACCTCCACATGAACTTCCGCAGCAGCACACACGCAGAGATAGAGGAGCCCAACACCCCTATAAACAAAGACCTCTATCCCGACCGTTACCAAGCATGGAAAGACTCTGTGTGGACCAGCATCAAGCACTTCGGAACGCCACTTGACTATCAGCAGACGTTCTCGGCAAGCTATCAGCTGCCACTCAACCTCATACCAATATTCGACTGGGTGAATGCCGATGCGAAATATGATGCCACATACACATGGCTCAGAGTGATTGACACCGACGAGACCATATCGCTGGGAAACAGAATAGTGAGCAACAGAACCTTCAACCTCAACGGAACCTTCAACCTCGAGAAACTTTACAACCAAGTGCCGTTCCTCAAGAAGACCAACGAGAGGTTCAACAAGACACCACGCAACAACAGAAGCGCACAGCAGAAGAAAACCCAGAACACCAAGCGCAACAAGAAGGCCGACAGCAACAATGCCGACGATAAAGACGATGAGGCTGCCGCCGACGATGCACAGAAGAAGAAAGAACTGCCGAAAAACAAAAAGGCATTCGAGAAAGAGATTACCTTAGGTGCCGACACCGCCATAGTGGTGAGCCACGGCAAGAAGACCAAACGTCTGATGGTGTCGGTGAAGGATGAAAACGGAAAGACCGTGAGCATGAAATGGAAGAAGGTTGACGACAACAAGATAAAACTGTTCAACAAAACCGACTCCGCCATAAAGGTAAAGCTCACCGTTACTCCGAAAGAACCTCTTGACGAGAAGTCGTGGTATAAGACTGCACAGTGCATAGCACGCGTGCTCATGATGGTGAGAAACGTAAACTTCTCCTATCGCAACCAATACCAGATGGGACTGCCGGGCTTCATGCCCACCGTGGGCGATGCCTTCGGACAGACACGCTCCATGGGACCGATGTCGCCGGGACTGGACTTTGCCTTCGGTTTCATTGACGACGACTACATAGAGAAGGCACGACGCAACAACTGGCTCACCACCAACGAACAAGCCACTTCGCCCGCCACGACGAGCCTCACCGAGGACTTGCAGTTGAAGATGACCATTGAACCGGTGAAAAATCTCAAGATCGACCTCAATGCCAGCCGTACCCAGACCAAGTCGAAGAGCATACAGTATATGTATCAGGGCAATCCTACGACGCAGAGCGGTACGTTTACCATGACAACCATCTCTCTGGGGTCTGCCCTTGAGTCTATGGGAGATGCCAACAATGGCTATTACTCCAAGACTTTCGAGAAGTTTGTGAACTCCCTCGACGGTTTCCGCAACCGTGTGGAGAAACAATACATCGGAGCACAGTACCCGCAAGGCATGGCTCCGGCAGGTCAACCAACGTTCAACCCTGAGCTCGGCACCGTAGACAAGTACAGCGGCGACGTGATGATACCGGCTTTCCTCTCGGCATATACCAGCATGAGCGGTAATGGACTCAACATTTTCCCCAAGCTCCAGTGTCTCCTGCCCAACTGGACGGTACGCTACAGTGGTCTTTCACAGCTGCCGTGGTTTGCCGACCATTTCAAGAGCGTGAACATAAACCACAGCTACAAGAGCATCTATGCCGTAGGAGCATACCAGAGCTACTCTTCATGGATGGAATATATGAATGGGTTGGGCTTCCTCTACGATGCTACCACCGACATGCCTGTGCCCAGTTCCATGTACAACGTGTCACAGGTGAGCATAAACGAAGCGTTCTCACCGCTTCTGGGTGTTGACGTGACACTGAAGAACAATCTCACCACGAAGCTTGAATACCGCACTACGCGAGTGATGTCGCTGTCGATGACCAGCGTGCAGATTAATGAAGCCATAAGTAAAGACTGGGTATTGGGAATGGGATATAAGATAAACAACTTCAACCTCTTCGGAGGAAGAAACCATAGACGGGTGAAGAGCAGGAACAAAGGCGATGACGACGAGCAGCAGACCTCACGAACCTCATCACCAAGAGGGGGAGTGAACCACGACCTCAACCTGCGTTTCGACCTCTCCTATCGTCGTCAGGCTTCCATCACCCGCGACATTGCATCTATGCTGAGTGCTGCCAGCAGCGGCAATACGGCATTCAAGGTGTCGTTTACTGCTGACTATACCATGTCGAAACTCATCACCACGAGCTTCTATTTCGATGCGCAGACAAACAAACCTCTACTCTCGTCGAGCAGCTATCCCACCACCACCTACGACTTCGGTCTGAACTTCAAGCTGTCGCTCACAAGATAGGATGGGCTGAGAGCATGAGCCAGCCCACAATACAAATATAAAAGCAACAGCCGCTTGCGTCCATGGCGCAAGCGGCTGTTGCTTCTTGTGTTATTGCTTGTCATCTGTTATCAGTCATTTGTCATAAGCATGCAATGGATAGTCAAGGGTGTAGTGCAGTCCTCTGCATTCTTTGCGTTCTATAGCCCAACGGGTTATGAGATATGCTGTGTTGATGATGTTCCTAAGCTCGCAGATGTCCTTGCTTGCCTTCACACGCTTGAACAATGCCTCTGTCTCCTCGTATATCAGGTCGAGGCGATCCCAGGCGCGTTTGAGTCGCAGGTCGCTGCGTACTATGCCCACATAGTTCTGCATGATCTCGTTCACCTCCTTCACACTCTGCGTTATCAGCACCTTCTCTTCGTTGGTCATGGTGCCTTCGTCGTTCCATTTCGGCACAGCCTCGTTGAAGTCATAGTGGTCTATGTGCTCAAGGCTGTGACGGGCAGCGGTCTCGGCATACACCACAGCCTCGATGAGGGAGTTGGATGCCAGTCGGTTGCCGCCATGCAGTCCCGTGCATGAACATTCCCCCAACGCATAGAGCCTGTGTATCGACGAGCATCCGTTGAGGTCTACCTTTATGCCGCCGCACATATAGTGGGCTGCCGGGCGCACGGGGATGTACTCCTTGGTGATGTCTATGCCTATGCTCAGGCACTTGTGGTAGATATTCGGGAAGTGGTGCTTCGTTTCCTCCGGGTCTTTATGGGTTACATCAAGACACACATGGTCTATGCCGTGTATCTTCATCTCCTTGTCTATGGCACGTGCCACGATGTCGCGGGGTGCCAGTGAGAGACGCTCGTCATATTTCTCCATGAACGACTCGCCGTTGGGTAGTCGCAATATGCCTCCGTAGCCGCGCATGGCTTCGGTTATGAGGAAAGCAGGATGTGACTCTCCCGGGTGGTAGAGCGCCGTAGGGTGAAACTGCACAAACTCCATGTCGGCAACGGTGCCCTTGGCGCGATAGACCATTGCCTGTCCGTCGCCCGTGGCAATCACCGGGTTGGTGGTTGTCTGGTACACTGCCCCGCATCCGCCGGTACACATCAGCGTTACCTTCGACAGGTAAGTGTCAACCTTCTGTGTCTCCGGGTTCAGTATATATGCTCCGTAACATTCAATGTCGGGAGTGCGTCGCGTCACCTCCACACCCAAGTGGTGCTGGGTGATTATCTCCACTGCAAAGTGGTTTTCCTTGATGTCGATATACGGACATGCCTTCACTGCTGCCATCAAGCCGCGCTGTATCTCGGCACCGGTGTCGTCGGCATGATGCAGTATTCGGAACTCCGAGTGTCCTCCCTCGCGGTGCAGGTCGAAGTCTCCACTCTCCTTGCGGTCGAAGTTCACTCCCCATTCCACGAGCTCGCGTATCTGGCTCGGAGCCATCCTCACCACCTGTTCAACTGCCTCGCGGTCGGAGATATAGTCTCCGGCAATCATGGTATCTTCTATGTGCTTGTCAAAGTTGTCAACTTCGAGGTTTGTCACGCTTGCCACGCCACCTTGAGCAAAGCTGGTGTTGGCTTCGTCGAGGGCAGTCTTGCAAACCATGCATATCTTGCCTTTCTTTTCGCGTGCCACTTTCAGTGCATAGCTCATACCTGCTACGCCCGCACCTATAATCAGAAAATCGTATTTATATGTCATCTTGCTGTGTATTGTTCTATTGGAGAATATCTTAGCCGCTGCAAAGGTATGAAAAAGTTGGCAACCCGTCACTCTTTACTTCGTTTTTTATTTGTTGGCAGCCGTTCTTGTTGTTTCAAATTGTTTGTATCAGAAGGTGGATTTGCAAACTCCTGCGTCTCTAAGTTACTTGATGGCAATAGCCACAGGAGCATTTTTCAGGTTTTCTTTTACATGTAACTCATAATTTATGCGTATTTTTGCAGTTGATTATGAAATACAGACTATACACTATACTCGTAGCGTTGCTCATGGCTGCTGCGCCCATGTGGGCACAGAAGCACAAGACCCACCAGCCTGATGAGCTGCCATCGCAGCTTTCCGAAGACTTCGATGACAACGACAAAGCCTCTGGCGGCGATGCTGCGTCGCTCGACATGCGTCTCTCACTCGATGAGGCATCCCTGTCGGCATTCATGGCTCAGCCTCTTGCCCAGGATATGATGCCCATACTGCGCAGCGACCTGCTCACCTCATCACAGATGGGCGTGATGGTGTGGGACCTTACCACCGACTCATGCCTCTTTCGTTACAACGACCAGTGGCGCATGCGTCCGGCAAGCACACAGAAGCTCGTCACTGCCATCACTGCCCTTGACTTGCTCGGCGAAAATCACAAGTTCTCCACAAAGCTGTTCTACACGGGAACGGTCAATGCCGAGAGCCGTACACTCACCGGCAACCTGTACTGTGTGGGAGGTATGGATCCATGCTTCGGCACCGACGACATGCAACAGTTTGTGAATGCCGTGAAGGCTCTGGGAGTAGACACCATTCGCGGAAACATCTTTGCCGACCTTTCGTTCAAAGACGACAAGTTGTTGGGCGAAGGGTGGTGCTGGGACGATGACAATCCCACGCTCTCGCCCCTCCTTTTCAACCATAAGGCAGAGTTTGCCGTGGCTTTCCTCACCAAACTCAGGGCTGGCGGCCTTTATGTCGATGCCGGCACAGGCAGTCAAAGCACGCCATCCTCGGCACGCCAGATATGCAATGTTGAACGAAGGCTCACCGATGTGCTGCAACCTATGATGAAGAAGAGCGACAATGAGGCAGCCGAAGCCGTGTTCTATCAGGTGGCAAACCGACAGGGCGGTCGTCAGGCCAGTGCCAAGTCTGCCCGCATTGCCGTGGAGAGGGTCATGCGTAAAGCCGGTCTCAATCCTTCAGACTACTACGTTGCCGATGGATCAGGTCTCTCGCTCTATAACTATGTGACCCCAGCCATGCATGTAAGCCTCCTGCGCTATGCCCATCAGCACCCATCCATCTATCAGGCACTGGCATTGTCACTTCCCGTGGCAGGCATCGACGGCACCCTTGCCTCACGCATGAAGACCGGCAGTGCGCGAAGCAACGTCAGGGCAAAGACCGGCACGGTTACGGGAGTGAGCTCGCTTGCCGGCTATTGCACTGCCTCCAACGGCCATAAGCTCTGCTTTGCCATCATTAACCAAGGACAGAGCAACAACACCAACGCGCGCAACCTTCAAGACCGCATTTGTCAGCAGCTCTGCAAGTGACATGCCGTAGCACGGATGCAATAACTTTATCCAGTCAATCGTTGAAACAATGGCAGAAAACAGATACAAGTCATCGGGTAGAACAGTTCTGCGGGTGTTGCTCGTGGTTATTCTCGGCATGGTGATGAGCTATACCTATACAGGCGAGAAACTTCCGCTTAATGATGGAGCCGGCTGGGATGGAGTAATCTATCGCGATATAGTGCTCAATATTGACAAGACCTATTTCCACCATGGCATAAACAAATACCACATGCACAGGGTCTTGCCCTTTGCCGTCACACATGGACTCATGCGCATGGCTGGCGTGGAGATGAACAACAGCAATGCCCTTTGGGCGAGTGTGCTTATGAATGTGCTGATGGTCGTACTCTCGGTGGTGTTTCTCTTCCGGCTGTCCAGTTTTCTGCGGTGGAAAGCCCATACGGAGACTATAGCCTTCTCACTGATATTCTTCAACGTGGGAGTGCTGAAGGTGTTTGGCTATGAACCATTGGTTACCGACTCTCTGGCTCTGCTCCTGTCGCTCATGGCAGCACATTATTTCTTTGCCCGCCGAACCTTACCTCTGGTGCTCACTGGCATAGTGGCGCTGTTTTCATGGCCCGTGCTGAGCGTGGTGGTGCTCATCCTTGTGGCTTTTCCACGCACCGAGGTGGAGTATCTCGGTGATACCCAGCAACGGCAATTCTTCACTCAGCCGTTGCTTACCAAGGTTTTCAGGCTCATAATGATTTTGTGGGTGCCCGTGGCATTCCTGTTGTTTGTAGTTTACAAACATCATGTGCACCCCGAGACGTCGTTCCTCGAGCTGTTCATCCTGCGTCCTGCCCACAGCGTGGCTCTCGTGGTGGCATCCATGGTGTCGGTGTGCGTGTTCTACTACTATGCCACCGCAGCGGTGGCAGTGGAGTGGGGTGGTGTGCTCCGTAGCATCTTCGCCCGCAGAAGCCTGTTGCGCATAGCATTGTGCTCAATATGTTTCATCATATTATATTATGCATCACAGTATTTCGGTTCGCCAGCCATCTTCTCCGCTTTCCAGCAGCTCACCCAGATGGTACATCCGCCTGTTACCGACATATTCATATTCCTTGAAACACCCTTTGCCTATCAGGGAATGTTCATTCTCCTCATACTCTTTTTCGGAAGAAGCATAGCCCGTGAGGTGTGCAGCTACGGCGTGGGCTACCTGCTGGTGCTTGTCATGGGCATGGTGTTTCTCATGGATATCGAAACCCGCAAGCTCGTGATGCTTTATCCCTTCATGCTTGTGCCGCTCATGGCAGCTGTCAACCGTAAGAACCTTCGCGCTTGGGTGCCACTGGCATGTGTGATGGTGCAGCTGTTGCTTTCTGCCTGCTGGTTCACCATGAACACTCCCGAGCTGCCTGCTGCACTTGCTGCCGATGATGTGAGCGTGTTCATAGACTATCCAGCCCAACGCTATTTCTATATGCATGGTCCCTGGCAGGGCAGAACGACCTATCTTCTCATTGGAGGCTTGGAGATAATCCTTGCCATTGCTTGCGTGGTCTTGTACCGCATCAACAGGTTTTACGTTAAAGATGACAAACAACAGTAATTGATGAACAACATTCCAAGATTATCGATAGTGGTGCCGTGCTACAACGAAGAGGCTGTTATTGACCATACGGCACAAGTGTTGCTTCAGCTCATTGGCGAGATGGCAGACAAAGGTGTGGTGTCAGTTTCCAGCCGTGTGCTCTTTGTTGACGACGGCTCAACCGATGCCACATGGCAACACATAGAGATGCTCCATGACAAGTCGTCGCAGTTGTGCGGATTGAAGCTTGCCGCCAACGTGGGGCATCAGAATGCGCTCATTGCAGGCATGGAAACAGAGAAGCAATGGGCAGATGCTGTGATTACCATCGATGCCGATCTGCAGGACGACGTGAATGTTATACCTGAGATGATAGACAGCCTGACCAACGGTGGCTGCGACATAGTCTATGGAGTGCGCCGAAAGCGCACTACAGACACATGGTTCAAACGCACCAGCGCACAGCTGTTCTACAGACTAATGCAGTGGCTTGGAGTGAAGACCATATACAATCATGCTGACTTCAGACTTATGAGCCGGCGTGCCGTGGCAGCTCTCTGTAGCTATGACGAGCGCAACCTCTTCTTGCGCGGCATGGTGCCTATGGTGGGTTATAAGAGCACTACCGTGGCTTACGACCGCAGTCCTCGTCAGGCGGGCGAGACCAAATATCCTTTGCGCAAGATGGCAAACTTCGCTATTGACGGCATAACCTCGTTCAGCGTAAAGCCAGTGAGGATGGTGCTCATGCTCGGAGTGATGTTCCTCTTTGTGTCGTTGCTCATCCTCATCTATGTACTCCATGCCTATATGGTGAACTCAGCCGTTCCCGGATGGTCGTCACTCATACTCTCGGTATGGTTTACTGGTGGTTGCATTCTCATTGGCTTGGGCATCGTGGGTGAATATATCGGAAAGATATATATAGAGGTGAAACACCGACCGCGCTACAACATAGAAACCACTCTCATTTAGCGAAAAACAAGCAACCGGTCAGTGCTAAAATTAGCGTGAAACATTTTGTGAATAAATATAAAAATATGTAAATTATCCGACAACTTCTTTAACATTTGGAGCGTAAGAAAGGCTCAAAAAATTGCCTTGGTAACTTACTGATAGTCAAATGGTTGAAAGGGGCATTTTAAAAAAGCCTCTTTTGGCGTGCAAAAGAGCCACTTTTGGAAGGTAAAAGAGCCACTTTCACAACGCGAAAGTGGCTCTTTCGTTTTCTGAGTGTGCGGAGAATATTTTCCGTTCACATTTGTTAACTGTTTCACGGAATTGAAAAGTCGCTCAAAAAGGGGTTCTGACAGCCCTACATCACGAGCTTTCTTATGCCAGGTATTTTTCCAAGAATGGCAACGGCGACATAGGTGCAGATGAACACCACAATGGCAAGACCGGGAACGAATAATACCCACCCCATGGTTTCTCCCATGCCCCCAGTGCGGTGGATAAAGAATGTAAGCACGGGAATGTGTAGCACATATACTCCGAGGCTCAGCCGTGCTGCGGTAGTGAGCGTCGGCTGGATGTTTTTGGACACTCTTGCGTTTCTTATTGCAATGAACACGGCAATGCTTTCAAATAGCGTGAACACATTGTCGCAGTCATAGAACATGGCGTCGGTCTTGCCTGCCAGCGACGAGGCATAGGCGGTGAGCCATGTTACAGCCACCACGCTCATCACGGCAGACATGTAGATCATCAGGCGTGCTCTCTTAGTTAGGCTGAAACGGTGGAGATAGTGTCCCAGTACGAAATATGTTACAAAACGGGTGCTTACGGTGAGCTCAAAAGAGTCAATCAGCGACGAGAAACTCTCGGAAATGGCGGGGCAGAACACCTGTAGGAGCTTAGCTACCGTGGGTATCACGATGCCCATCACCATAACCACTGCAAGGAAATATTCTTCTGTGGCGCGCTTTCTGGTTATAACGCGCAGTATAGGTACCAGCACATATAGCCCTATGAGCATCTTAAGGAACCATAGGTGTATGGGACCGTCAATGATTTTTTGAACTACCTCGCCAATGCTCATGCCTGCAACACCCTTGTGAAGGGTAAGTACCGTTGACCAAACCGCATATATCACCACCAGACGAAGAATGTTGTGAGAGAAGAGCCGCCGCGTGTTCACCCTTCGCTCGGCATCAAGGAAGAGTGCACCCGAAATCATCACAAACACAGGCACTGCCCAGCGGGAGAGTGTGTCGTATACATTTTTCACCATCCATTCGTCTGACGGATAGCAATTTCTGAAGTCCTGAGCTGCCGTATGCAGCCATACCACGGCAAAGATGGCAATGATACGCAATATGTCGAGATATACAGTGCGCTTGATGGTACTTTCTGTTGTCATTACTGATTTGTTTGTTCTGTTTGTCAATTTGCGCTGCTTTTGCCATTGAAAAGCAGCGCAAATTTAAGAATAAACACCCTAAACACAAAGAATAATGCTGTTTTCAGACATAATTATCACATGAAAGTACATATTATATTGCACAAAAAGCTTGATTTGTGCACATTCTGCCCGCTTGTGTGCACTTTTCGTTGCTTTTCCTTTGCCACACGGTAAAAATTATGTACTTTTGCACCGCTTTTATCTGACTATTAACACATTAAATTCATAATCAGAATACACATTATTTAATAATTATATTATGGCATTAAAGATTGTAGTTCTGGCAAAGCAAGTGCCAGATACCCGTAATGTGGGAAAAGATGCAATGACAGCAGAAGGCACTGTAAACCGTGCCGCACTTCCCGCTATCTTCAATCCGGAAGATTTGAATGCCCTGGAGCAGGCTCTCCGACTCAAGGAACAGCATCCAGGCTCAACAGTAGGAATATTAACCATGGGACCTCCACGTGCCGGCGAGATTATCCGTCAGGGACTCTATCGTGGTGCCGATACAGGATGGCTGCTCACCGACAGGCTGTTTGCCGGTGCCGACACTCTCGCCACAAGCTATGCACTCGCCACAGCCATCAAGAAGATTGGCGACGTTGACATGGTCATTGGCGGTCGTCAGGCCATCGATGGTGACACCGCACAGGTGGGTCCGCAGGTGGCACAGAAGCTTGGACTCAATCAGGTGACATACGCTGAAGAGATTCTGAAGGTGGAAGATGGCAAAGCCACCATCCGTCGTGTCATTGACGGTGGTGTGGAGACTGTGGAGGCTCCGCTGCCAGTGGTGGTTACTGTTAACGGCAGTGCAGCACCTTGCCGTCCGTGCAACGCCAAGCTCGTGATGAAATACAAGCGTGCAACATGCCCCATGGAACGTCCGGCTGACGGCACTCCTTACGACTATCTCTACGATGAGCGTCCATACCTCACTCTCAACCAGTGGAGCGTAGCAGATGTTGACGGCGATGCCACACAGTGTGGTCTGAGCGGTTCGCCCACAAAGGTGAAAGCCGTGAAGAACATCGTGTTCCAGGCCAAGGAGTCGAAGACCCTTACAGCAGCAGATGCTGACATTGAGGGTATGATAAAAGAATTGTTGGACGAAAAAATTATTGGATAAAAATGGAGGCTGTATTTGTATATTGCGAAATAGAAGGAACTCAGGTGCAGGAAGTGTCACAGGAGTTGCTTACCAAAGGTAGAAAACTTGCCAACCAGCTTAACACTGAACTCCATGCCGTTGTTGCAGGAACAGGCATAAAGGGAAAGGTGGAAGACCAGATACTCCCTTATGGTGTTGACAAACTGTTTGTATTCGATGGCGAAGGACTCTTCCCCTATACCTCAGCTCCTCATACCGACATCATGGTGAACCTCTTCAAGGAAGAGAAACCACAGATATGCCTCATGGGTGCCACGGTCATTGGTCGCGACCTCGGACCCCGCGTGAGCTCGTCGCTCACCAGCGGACTCACTGCCGACTGCACCGAGCTTGAGATTGGTTCGTATGAGAACAAGAAGGAAGGCAAGGTTTATGAGAACCTGCTCTATCAGATTCGTCCGGCGTTCGGTGGCAACATCGTGGCAACAATCGTCAACCCTGACCACCGTCCACAGATGGCTACAGTGCGCTCGGGTGTGATGCAGAAAGCCTTGTATGATGGCGAGAGCCGCAAGGAGGTGGTTTATCCCGAGGTGTCTAAGTATGTAAGCCCCGAGGCTTATGTCGTGAAAGTGCTCACCCACGAGGTGCAGGCTGCCAAGCATAACCTCAAAGGTGCACCCATCGTGGTTGCCGGAGGCTACGGCGTAGGCTCCAAGGAAGGCTTCGACCAGCTGTTCCAGCTCGCCAAGGTGCTTCACGGTGAGGTGGGTGGCTCACGCGCTGCCGTTGATGCAGGCTGGATTGACCACGACAGACAGATTGGTCAGACAGGTGTTACCGTTCACCCGAAGGTGTATATAGCCTGCGGCATATCCGGACAGATACAACACATTGCCGGTATGCAGGACTCAGGTATCATCATCTCGGTGAACAACGACCCCGATGCACCTATCAACAAGATTGCCGACTATGTGATAGTGGGTACCGTTGAGGAGGTCGTACCAAAGCTCATCAAGTATTACAAGCAGAATAGTAAATAAACCAGAAGTCAAAGAAGTTAAGATACGCAAGGACTTGGAAAAAGAGTCAGGGAAGTCAGAGATATGATAAAGCAATTTCTTAACTCCTAAAAAAGAAAACAACTATGGCAAACTATTATAGTGACCACCCGGAAATAGCATTCCACCTCAACAATCCGTTGATGGAGCGCATAGTGGAACTCAAAGAGAAGTTCTACGCAGACAAAGACAAATATGACGACGCACCGGTAGATCTGGGCGACGCCATTGAGAACTACAAGAAAATACTCGACATCACTGGCGATGTGGCAGCAAACATCATTGCTCCCAACGCCGAGGACGTAGACCTTGAAGGTCCGCATCTTGAGAACGGACGCATGATCTATGCCAGCAAGACCTATGAGAACCTTGATGCCACACGCAAGGCTGGACTCTGGGGCATAAGCATGCCTCGTCGCTATGGCGGTCTGAACATTCCCAACGCCGTATTCTCAATGCTCAGCGAGGTGATCTCCGCAGCCGACGCCGGTTTCCAGAACATCTGGAGCCTCCAGAGCTGTATAGACACTCTCTATGAGTTTGCCGACGAGGACCAGCGTCAGCGTTACATTCCCCGTATCTGTGCAGGTGAAGGCATGTCGATGGACCTCACCGAGCCTGATGCCGGCTCTGACCTTCAGCGAGTGATGCTCAAAGCCACCTTCGACGAGAAGGAGAACTGCTGGCGACTGAACGGTGTGAAGCGATTCATCACCAATGGCGACAGCGACATCCACCTCGTGTTGGCACGCTCTGAGGAAGGAACAAAGGACGGACGCGGACTCTCAATGTTCATCTATGACAAGCGCAACGGCGGTGTTGACGTTCGCCACATTGAGCATAAGCTCGGCATCCACGGTTCTCCTACCTGCGAGCTTACATACAAGAATGCCAAGGCAGAGCTGTGCGGAAGCACGCGTCTCGGACTCATCAAGTATGTGATGGCTCTGATGAATGGTGCCCGTCTGGGCATTGCAGCTCAGTCTGTTGGTGTGGAGCAGGAGGCTTACAACGAGGCTCTTGCATACGCCAAGGAGCGCCAGCAGTTTGGTGAGAAGATTATAAACTTCCCGGCTGTCTACGACATGCTCAGCCGCATGAAAGCCAAGCTTGATGCCGGCCGTTCGCTGCTCTACGAGACAGCATGCTATGTTGACATATACAAAGCTCTCGAAGACATTGAGCGCGATCGCAAGCTCACTCCGGAAGAGAAGAAGGAACTGAAGAAGTATCAGCGTCTTGCCGATGCCTTCACACCCATGGCCAAGGGTATGAACTCGGAGTATGCCAACCAGAATGCCTACGATGCCATCAGCGTTCACGGAGGTTCAGGTTTCATCATGGAGTATAAGAGCCAGCGTCTGTTCCGCGACGCACGCATCTTCTCAATCTATGAGGGTACGACACAGCTGCAAGTGGTGGCTGCCATTCGCTACATTAGCAACGGCACCATGCTCAACAATATCAAGGAGATGCTTGAAACCGTTGATGCCGGTGAGCAGTTTGCTTCACTCAAGAGCCGTGTAGAGAAGCTCATCCCCGTTTATGAGGATGCTCTCAACTATGCCAAGGGTCTTGACAACCAGGCTGCCTTCGACTTCCTGGCACGTCGCCTCTATGACATGACTTGTGAGTTGGTAATGTCGCTGCTCATCATTCGCGATGCAGCAAAGGCTCCCGAGCTGTTTGGAAAGTCTGCCAACGTGTATGTGCGCATGACCGAGGAAGATGTTCTCGGAAAGTCTGCCTACATCAAGGCTTTCACTGTGAACGACCTGGAGAGCTTCAAGGCTGCCGAAGCAGAGGCAGAAGCATAAGTTGTTGACGCAAATCGATTGTAATAACAACTATCAATATAAATAAAGAACCCGATGAACAGAGATGCTCATCGGGTTCTTTTTTGTATTTTGTAATATGAATAGTGTCGCTAATGCTGTATAAGGTCTACTCTGATGCGAGTATCTGTGCCGCATGGTCCTTTGTCTTTATCTGTTTTGGAAGGAGAATACGCTCGATGATGCCTTCCTCGTTTATGATGAACGTTGTTCGGAAAGTGCCCATATATTTACGGCCATACATGCTTTTCTCTCCCCAGGTGCCGAAAAGCTGGTTGAGGGTCATGTCAGTGTCGGCAATGAGATGGAAGGGCAGCGTGTTCTTTTCGATGAATTTCTGGTGTGATTTCTCGTCCTGTATGCTCACTCCCAGTACCTCGTAGCCTTGTCGGCGCAGTTCCTGATAGTTGTCTCTGAGGTTGCAGGCTTGTGCCGTGCAGCCGCTTGTCATGTCTTTTGGATAGAAATAAAGTACGAGCTTCCTGCCGGAGAAGCTGCTCAGGAGTATCTCCTTGCCGTTTTCGTCGTGTCCGAGTATCTCGGGTGCCTTGTCGCCAATGTTCAGTGCCATGGTTGTCTTGTGTTTATTTGTTATGGGTTATTTCTCAGTTGTGTCTGTATGTCTGAATATGCTGAAGTTCACGCTGCCGTAGTGGCGGTGTTCCACAAATGCCGGGTGGCTGGTGAAGTCATGGTCCTTGCCGTGTTCAAGCACGAATATGCCTTCGGGTGCAAGCAAGCAGGCATTGCCGAGCACAAGGTCGGGAATGTCGGCAATCTCTTTGAGGGCATAGGGTGGGTCGGCAAAGATGAAGTCAAACTGTTGCCGACATGATTTTACGAAGCGGAACACGTCACCGCGAATGAGCAGATGCCTGTCGGTATCGAGTTTCTTTACACATTGGCTTATAAACAGGGCATGGTCGCGGTCTTTCTCCACACTCACTACCTGACGGCATCCTCTTGAAAGCAGTTCCAATGATATGCTTCCGGTGCCGGCAAAGAGGTCGAGCGCAGTGGCTTCGTCAAGGTCAATGTATCTGTTCAGCACGTTGAAGATGTTCTCCTTGGCGAAATCGGTTGTTGGGCGCGCCTTGAATGACCGTGGAATATCGAAGTGTCTGCCCTTGTATTGTCCTGTGATTATTCTCATTGGGTTTATTTGTCGTATAGGCTGTTGAGCACGGTGTGGCTTGCGTTCGTGTCATGGTATACTCTCCTCAGATACTGTGAGAGCTTTTCCTTGAGCCATGTTGAATGTTGGTGTGTGCCCATGAGGTGCAACTCGTCGTTTTCCTCGTCAAAGGCAAGTTGCTTCCATGCATAGAGCATATAGTAGAGTGCGTCGTGCGCGTGTTCGGAGGGGAATTGGTTGTAGAAGCGAAACCTGTTGTGGCTGAAGCAGAATATCTCCATTCTCTCTCCGTAGAAATGGGCATAGAGCTTGTTGCGGTTGCCTGTGAAGCAGTGCTGAAAGGCTTGGTGCCACACGGGCTGTCCTATGGGTATGAACTGTTTCTCTTTGAAATGGTCGCACACCACGGTGTGCAGGTCTTTGTTCACCCCTATGAGTGCCACACAGTTTGCCCAGTGCACCACCGATGCTTCCACTACCGAGCCTTTCATGCCCGTGAAGGCATGGTTGAAGAGTGTCTCTGCGTCGCTTTCCACATATTCGTTGATGGGAACGAGCAGTGTGGGGCTGTCTGTGAGCACGAGCACTTTCTGGTATCCGCTCTGCAGCAGCTCCGAGGTGTTGAAAGCTTCTCTGAGGTTGGCGGCGAGAGAGATGCCTTGGTTGTTGGTGTAGGTCTCTACCACATAGTGCTCGTCGCTCTTTGGCGCTCCCACGGCGAAGAGCAGGGAGTCGCGTCCTGTCTGGATGGTGAGTCTCAGGGCTACGTCTTGTATGTTATTCCCAGTTTCCTGCATTGTTGTTGGGTGTTTCAAGGTCGCCAATCTTCAGTCCGGGATAGCGCCCGGCTTCGTTGGCAGCCTCTATGAGGTTGGCTATATCGTTTTCGTTGAGTCCGTTTAGGTATTGCTGATACTGTGCACCACATTCCATGAGTGCTATGCTGCGCCCCGACTTTCCGGTGATGGTGGTAGTACCGAGCTCAAAGCGTTCGTCGTCGGAGTAGGGGATGATGGTCGTGGAGTCGGCTATCAGTCCGGCTTTCACCAGCGATGTGAGGTTGGGACAGTATATGCCGTGCTTGACACGATAGCGTTCCTGTGCCTGTCGTATAGCCACGAGACGCTCTTTGACGGCTGTCTCCCTCTTTTTTTGTTCGCTGCTGAAACGCACAGGTGCCCAAACGCTTGCCACGCAGGCTATGACCAGTGCCAGCACACATGCCGTGAGCAGCAAATTATGATGTATCTTTAGTTTCATTGTCGGAATTTATGGCTATCTTTGTATTTGCAAAGGTAAGAAAAAACTTGTAATAACGCATGCTTATAGATGAATTTATATATCAGGCAACCCAAGAGCTCGGTGTTGTGCCCACTGAGGGGCAAAGAGAGGTTCTTGAGGTGTGCTCGCGCTTTCTTTCCGACCGTAATCCCAACAGCGTAATGCTCTTGCGTGGGTCGGCAGGCACGGGAAAGACATCTCTGGCAGCAGCCCTTGTGCGCACCATGAAACGGTGGAAGCAGAAAACCATGCTCCTTGCACCTACGGGACGTGCTGCCAAGGTGTTCTCACTCTACAGCGGCAGCCCGGCATTCACCATTCATCGCTGCATCTACCGACAACGGTCGGTTGAGGGAGGCTTCAATCTTAACTACAACAGTCACTCCGACACTCTGTTCATCATAGACGAGGCTTCCATGATTTCCACCGATGTGCTGCCAGACTTGATCCATTATGTTCACAGCGGCACCAACTGCCGCATGCTCGTCATCGGTGACAATGCGCAGCTTCCTCCCGTGGGAGAGGCTGAGAGTGCAGCGCTCGTAACACAATACTATCGCGACTGTTTCCTCAATACCTACGAGGCTGACCTCAACGAGGTGCTACGCCAAAGCAATTCCTCGGGCATACTATGGAATGCCACCATGCTTCGTAGCGTCACAGAGCTGCCGCTGATACGTTTCCATGGCTTTGCTGATATACATGTTGTCACTGGCGATGAACTCATAGAGACCCTTGCATCAAGCTACAGCCATGTGGGCATAGACGAGACAATGGTCATCACCCGTTCAAACAAACGTGCGAATATATATAATATAGGTATACGCAACACTATTCTCGACCGTGAGGAAGAGCTCTCGCGAGGTGACCAGCTCATGATTGTGAAAAACAAATACCTGAAGAAACCTCTCAGCAGCACCGACAATGGTGGAAACCAGCTCGGCACGTTCATTGCCAATGGCGACAGGGCGGTGGTGCAGAGAGTGAGAAACATTAGGGAGCTCTATGGTTTCCGCTTTGCCGATGTTGCAATGACCTTTCCCGACTATGACGACAGCGACTTCCAGACCACGGTAATACTCGATACCTTGTGCTCTGAAGCACCGGCTCTTACACCACAGCAAAGCACCCAGCTCTTCAATGCCGTATTAGATGACTATGCCGACCTTCCAACCAAGGGCGAGCGTCTCAAGCAGCTGCGCGAAGATGAATACTACAATGCCATGCAGGTGAAATACGGATATGCCGTGACATGCCATAAGGCACAGGGAGGACAATGGGCTCATGTATATGTTGACCAAGGCTTTATGACCGACGACATGCTCTCGCCCGACTATTTCCATTGGCTCTACACTGCTTTCACCCGTGCCACCGAGCAGCTCTATCTCGTAAACTGGCCAAAGACACAGATTGAAGGATACAGCGAATAACCTCTATCATCATGACTGCAACTATTGATTACCTCACGTCGCTATTCACACGCTTCAACGACGACTATTTCGACGGCAAGCTGCCATTGCCGCATCTCAGACTCTCACGGGCAAAGACCAGACTCGGTACTTTCTCATGTCGGAAGAAAAAGACATGGAGAGGTTGGCGCATCGATAATCCTACCATAAGCATATCTACCTACTACGACATGACGGAACGCCAGATACAGAACGTTATGCTCCATGAAATGATACACTATGCCATAGCCCTGTCGGGTGTGAAAGATACCTCTGCACATGGCGTGGTGTTCCGAGGAATGATGGACAATCTCAATCGTAAATACGGATGGGAGATAAGCATAAGACAAAACACCCGGGAATGGGAAACCACAAGCAAGCTGAAAGTCAGGCAACGACTCATTCTCGCCATGCGGCTAAAGCCCAACCGATGCTTCCTCACGGTGGTCAGTCCCAAGCACTATTCGCAGCTTAACTCAAGGCTGTCGCTTGTGCCTGAGCTGGTGGAGTATCGTTGGTTTACCTCTTCTGATGCTTATTTTGCCGATTTCCCGGTGGTGAGAACCATGCGGCTGCGTCGGGTAGATGAAGAAACCTACCTGCGTTTCAGTTCTTCTGAAACAGGTTTAAGACACTAATGCTACGGTATGTTTATCAGCTTGTGGGTTTGCAACGACAAACGCCACTTCGGATTTTTCTTAATATATTCCACGCATTGTGCCATTATCACGTCATTGCGTTTCTTGTCGCCGGTATCGCATGGTTGCAGATAGCGGTATTCGGCGGTGATATGGTCATAGTCGTCGGGAGAACAGCCGTCAAATACCACTTTCAGCTCGTTGGCAGAGGTCACTGCAAGCGGTAGCCCGCCTCCGGTGAAGGCACTCTTGGGCGATAGCGTCACCCAGTCTATGCCTTCGGTGACACTGTGTGTGCCGTTGGTTTCCATGGCAAGGTAGTAGCCACGGGCTTTCAGCAGCGCCACAAGTTCGTCGTCGACCTGCAATGACGGCTCGCCGCCAGTGAGAACAACGAAGCGGCATTGCTCCCAACGTTGCAGCTCTGCCGCAATCTCGCAGCCAGTGAGCTCATTATAGCTCTGAAAGTCGGTGTCGCAGAACGGACACTTGAGGTTGCAGCCGCTGAACCTCACGAAGATGGCAGCCCTTCCTGTGTGTCTGCCTTCTCCCTGCAGCGAATAGAATATCTCGTTTATGCGATAGGTGTGCATAATATAATAAGGTGTAATGGAGTATTGAGGCTGCCGTTTTCGGTAACTGAGCCGATGAGCTACAGCAGATACTTGGCATCGATGGGAAAATCATCGTCAAACGCCATGGCGCAGTTCATGTTAGATTCCTCTACAATTGCCTTGTAGCATTCGGGAAACTGATTGACGATCCACTCGGCGAGGTTTTCTGCCGTGGGGTTGAAGGGCAGGAGCTCGTTGAGGTTCCCATGGTCAAGATAGCCATGTATGCGGTCTTTCACATGTTTGAAGTCCAGCACCATGCCGTCGGCATTGGTTTGTCTTGATGCCAGAAACACTGTAATAATCCAGTTGTGACCATGCAGGCGTGTGCATTTGCTGTCATACGAGAGTGTCAGCTGATGGCTGCCAGCCACTTCCATTTTCTTTGAGATGCAATATACCATAGCTCTTTACTGTCGTTGTTCCTCCTGGGCAGCTGTCTCCAGCATGCTTTCATGGCAGCAACGACTATGGCTATTGCCATTGGTCGGTAAAAAAGCTGCCATCAGTAGGATGGTGAGGGAAAAAATGTTGTTCATTTTTTCAGTCTTAGTTATACAATATGTGTCGTTTTCACCTGCAAAGGTATGGAAAATAATGAAAATACGCTAATTTTGCATACTCAAACTGCACATGAGGCAGTAAAATAGCAAAGAATAACGATGAATAGAACTATACGATTTGTCAAGCTTACGCTCCGTAGACTGGCAAAGCCTGTGGCTGAGCAGTTGCCATTTTTCCTCATATCATATTTGTTGCTGGTGCCGGGAACTCTGAAGTATGTCCTTATGTATACCGCAGAATATCCAGCCATACAGTATTTCCGTTATCTCTCGTTGGCATTCCTCGTAAGCTATCTGCTCACCTGCGTGGTGACTTGCCTGCGGAACTGGTGGGTGAAGTTGCTGGCATACGCCTTTCCGGCTGCGCTCTTCATCACCTATCTCTATCTGTGGGTGGTGTTCAAACGTTATATGTCGCCCATCATCGCCATTCTCATTGGTGAGACCACAGGAAGAGAAACGTCGGAGTTCCTCTCTGCCTATATGTTCAACCGCAATGGAATGATAGTATTGGGTACAATATCAGGCATAGTAGTGGTAGCTGTGGTAGGAGAGAAGCTCAGAAAAAGTATTGCTGAGTGGCTTTGCAAAGACAAACGTCAATATGCTATAGGTCTGATTACTTTGGTGGGGCTGGTATGTGCGGCAGTATCTTCCGAGGTTTATATATCCCTTTTCCGATGTCAGACCTCTGCCGATCTGGAAAGATGGGGTGGCGATAACCACGATGTGGAACCAATGGACAATTTCTCGGCATTCCTCTATGCCCTCTATGGACCCAGCACTGCTGCCAACGAGCTCACACTCGCTGTGAAAGCCACGAGCAAGGCTTGCCTCATGGAACATCCCAAGAGCTTAGACAACGATTCGCTTGTGGTTGTTTTAGTCATTGGCGAGTCCCACATCAAACGCCACTCCCATCTCTATGGCTATGAGCTCAGTACCTCGCCATGCCTTGACAGGGAACAAGACGCAGACAGGCTCTTTGCCTTCACCGACGTAGTTTCGCCATATAACGTAACCACGCTCTGTGTGAAGAACATGCTGTGTGCCAACAGCGTGGGCAATCATGAGGCATGGTATGACACACCTTATGTGCCTGCGCTGTTCAAGCAGGCAGGCTTCGATGTGTATATGTGGGACAACCAACGCACCATGTCTGAAGATGAGGTCATCACCTTTGCGCTCAACAGCTTTCTCTACAACTCCGACATCATGCGACTGTCATACACCAATACCAACTCCAGGGGATTTGACTACGATGGTGAGCTCCTTGACAATTTCTTCAACACCCCACGCGCCGACAACAAGCACCAGATGTGGATATTCCATTTCATGGGACAACACTTCACACCCGAAGACCGCTATCCTCACACTCCGGAGTTCAGCCATTTCACAGCCGATAGCATAAGGAGCCATATCAAGGGCATAAGCCGCGACCAGCTCGCCGAGATAGCCTATTACGACAATGCCACACGCTACATAGACTACCAGCTCGGACGCATCATCGGTCATCTCAGACATAAGAATGCCGTCGTGGTTTACCTCTCAGACCATGGTGAGGAAATCTATGACTACCGTCTCTCTCGCGGCAGAACCTACGACGAGCACCTCTCGCGCCAGCTTGCCGACCACCAGTTTGCAATACCATTCGTGGTGTGGTGTTCCGACACCTACAAGCAACGACATCCCGACGTGTGCAGCGACCTCGCCGCTGCCCGGCATCGCCCCATGATGAGCGACAACATCTGTCAGTTGCTTTTCCGTATGGCTCAGCTGCAAACAAGCTATTATGTCCAGGAACGCGACATCTCCCGTTCCAGCTATAAGCCTGCGCCACGACTCATTGAAGGACGAGTGGACTACGACTGTCTCCAGCCGGGCACCGCCAAGGGATTTTCCCGCACATCTTTAGGGAATCGTCCCTTCTGATATAGGAATATTCCTCCTGTCGGCTTCACTACTTTCCCATATCTTTGCACTGTGATTAGGAAACAAATGTTTAACAATAAAAACTGAAGATTATGAGAAAGTTCAACAAAATGATAGCAGCCATGATGACAATGGCAATCACCGTAGTTACACCGGCAATGGCAAGTAGCAACACCCACGGTCACGGAAGAAAGGACAGAGTGGTGGTAGTGGTAAACAACGACAGGAAAGCTCGCCATGACGCAGCACACCGCCACCATGTTCACCGTCCGGACATCAGGACCTGCACCTTCAACATAAGCAGGCATCAGCTTCATGCAGGTGCCGTGGAAAGGGCTAAGCGCATCCACGGAGTGAAAGACGTTCACTACAATCCCTATACCCACGAGCTTCTCGTGCGCTATGATGCCCGCATCACCACAGCCCGTCACATTGTACACAGAGTGAACTGGTAGCTGTCATAACATTATCATATATAAAGAAAGCCCCGGCTTGCACATTGCATGTCGGGGCTTTTTGCGTATATATCAGTTTTCAGATTTGCATAAATAACGTTAACAAAGTGCGTGGAAATCACTATAAATCACTTTTTTTTGTTTATTTTTGCATGGCAATTTTACAATAATCCCATGAATATAAAAGGTTTACATTTATCTCTCATAGTCTTGCTGATGCTGCCACTCACCTCACATGCAAGAAAGTGGACATTGCAGGAATGTATTGACTATGCCCTGCAAAACAATATCAGCATAAGAAAGACGCAGGTTCAGAAGCTTTCCTCACACGAAGACGTGCTTCAGTCACAGGCTGCACTGCTGCCATCGCTCTCAGCCTCAACGTCTCAGAACGTAACGGCAAGGCCATGGCCACAGAATGGGGCATCGTCGGTGCATAACGGCTATGTGCAGAGCTCCGTGGACAAGGTCTACTACAACGGCTCCTACGGAGTGAGTGCCAGCTGGACCCTGTGGGACGGCAACAGAAACCGCAATCAGGTGAAGCTCAACCGTATCTACGAGCAGCAGGCTGAGCTCGACTCCGCACAGATAGCCCTTGACCTGCAAGAGCAGATAACACAGCTCTATGTGCAGATACTCTATACTGCTGAAGCCATAGAGGTGAACCGCTACAGTGCACGGGCATCGAAAGCCAACGAGGAGCGCGGACAAGTGATGGTCAGCGTAGGAAGCATGAGTCGTGCAGAACTCTCGCAGCTCACTGCCCAGCGTGCACAAGACGAATATAGCGTGGTGGAGCAGACCACCAATCTCAGCAACTACAAGCGACAGCTAAAACAACTGTTGCAGATCACCGACAACGAGGATTTCGATGTTGACATTCCAATCATGACCGACGCCATGGCTCTTCAGGAGATACCCTCTCTGCCCAGTGTCTATGAGGCTGCTCTCGACCACCGTCCAGAGATAAAGAACCTCAGGCTCAGCTTGGAGAGCAGCGAACTCACCATGGAGATGGCAAAGGCAAGCCACCTGCCCACCATCAGTGCTACTGGCAGTGCCATTACAAACACCACCTCCATGAGCGACAACGCATGGGGCACGCAGCTGAAAAACAATTTCAACCTCGGTGCAGGCATCAATGTGTCGATACCTATTCTCGACAACCGCCAGACCAAGACAGCCATAAACAAGGCACAGCTCCAGAAACAGAGCTATCTGCTTGACCTTGAAGACAAACAGACAGCCCTATACTCCACAATAGAGAGCTACTGGCTACAAGCCCTGAACAACCAGCAGAAGTTCAAGGCTGCCAAGGTAAGCACCAAGAGTGCCCAGGACAGCTACGAGCTACTGTCTGAACAGTTCAAGGTAGGATTGAAAAACACCGTTGAACTGATGAACGGAAAGGATGTACTCCTGCAAGCACAGCAAAACGAGCTTCAGTCCAAATACCTCGCTATCTACAACATCAGCATGCTGAAGTTCTATAAGAATGGAACGCTGGGAATGTAGTTCATACACCAATAATCATAGAATTAAAGATACTATCATGAAGAATAAGAAAATATGGATTGCGGTCGGCGTGGTTGCCGTGGCAATAGCAGCCTTCTTCCTTCTCAAAGGGGGAAAGAAGGAAGAGAAAGTGAAGTTCACAACAGAGAAAGTGGCAAAAACCGACATTCAGACCACAGTAACGGCCACGGGAACGATAGAACCCGTGACGTCGGTAACGGTGGGTACACAGGTGTCGGGCATTGTGGCTCACCTCTATGTCGACTACAACAGCATAGTGAAGAAAGGACAAGTCATTGCCGAGCTCGACAAGACCAACCTCATAAGCGAGCTAAAGACTGCACAGGCAAACCTCGCAAGCCAGCAGAGCAACCTCAACTATCAACGTGCCAACTACGAACGCTACCGCACACTGTTCAACAAAGGACTTGTCAGTGCCAACGACTTCGAAACGGCAAACCTCTCCTACCAGCAGGCACAGCAACAGGTGAACAGCGCCCAGGAGAGCGTGCGCAAGGCTCAGACCAACCTCGGCTATGCCACCATCACTTCGCCCATCGATGGCGTGGTGCTCTCAAAGTCGGTGGAAGAGGGACAGACCGTGGCAGCATCGTTCAGCACACCTGAGCTCTTCACCATAGCACAGGACCTTACCAACATGCAGGTGATTGCCAACATAGACGAAGCAGACATCGGCGAGGTGAAACCCGGACAAAGGGTGAGCTTCACCGTCGATGCCTATCCCGACGATACCTTTGAGGGTGTTGTGAAGCAAGTGCGGCAGCAGGCAACGACCACAAGCAACGTGGTGACCTATGAGGTGGTAATCTCTGCACCCAACGCCACCCTGAAACTCAAACCAGGACTCACTGCCAACGTAACCATCTTTACAATGGAGAAAGGCAACGTGCTCGCTGTTCCAAAGAAAGCACTGCAGTTTATTCCCACAGAGGCACTGCTGCCTAAGACCTACACCATAAAGGACGTGAAAGCCGACAACAAGGTGTGGACACGCGAAGGCAACGTGCTCAAAGCTCATAAGGTGGAAGTGGGAACAACCAACGGTACCCTCACCGAGATAACAGCCGGCATAGCCCAAGGCACCGAAGTGATTACCGACATGAGCCTGCAGGGTGGTGATGCCGAGCAAGGCGGACAGCAGGCTGGCAACCCCTTCATGCCAAGACCAAGGAACAACAAGAATTCCAACGGCGGCAACGAAAAGAAATAACCCTATGCACCACGACCATGGAAGAAGATAAGAGAAAAGTAGTGATTGAACTGCAAAACGTGAAACGCTACTTCCAGGTGGGCAGTGAGACGGTGAAAGCCCTCAGGGGTGTCTCCTTCAAGATCTACGAAGGCGAGTTTGTGACCATACAGGGTACCTCGGGCTCAGGAAAGTCCACACTGCTCAACCAGCTGGGATGCCTCGACACACCCACCAGTGGCGAATACTTCCTCGACGGAGTGCCTGTGCGCACCATGTCGAAGACTCAACGTGCCCACCTCAGAAACCAGAAGATAGGTTTCGTGTTCCAGAACTACAACCTGCTGTCGAAGACCACGGCAATAGAGAATGTAGAGCTTCCGCTGATGTACAACAGCAAGTACAATGCCAAGCAGCGCCGTGAGGCTGCCATCAAGGCTCTTCAGGCAGTGGGACTGGGCGACAGGCTTGAACATAAGTCCAACCAGATGTCGGGCGGACAGATGCAACGCGTGGCCATTGCCCGTGCCTTGGTCAACGATCCCGCTGTGCTCCTCGCCGACGAGGCCACTGGAAACCTCGACACACGCACTTCGTTTGAGATGCTCGTGCTCTTTCAGGAGCTCTACCGTCAGGGACACACCATCATCTTCGTGACCCACAACCCGGAGATAGCCGAATATAGCAGCCGTAACATCAACCTGCGCGATGGAAAGATACGCGAAGACACCATCAACACCAACATTAAGTCGGCAAAGGAAGCCCTCGATGCCCTGCCAGTGATGAACGACGACTGAGATAATTTAAGAAAGTAACAGATAATGAACATATCCAACCTATTCAAAGTAAGCATCAAGGCTGTTGCCAACAACAAGATGCGCTCATTCCTGAGCATGCTCGGAATAATCATAGGCGTGGCGGCTGTGATAATAATGATGAGCATAGGACAAGGCTCAAAGGAAAGCATAAGGGCTGAGCTCTCAACCATGGGCACCAACCTGCTCACCATTCGTCCGGGTGCCGACATGCGCGGTGGTGTGAGACAAGACCCATCGAGCATGCAGACATTGAAGATGGCTGACTATGAACGCATTCTCAAGGAGAAAAGGTTCATCACAAAAGTTTCGCCCGAGGTAACGGCAAGCGGACAGGTAATCTACGGCAACAACAACACCAATACCAGCGTCTATGGCGAGAGCCCCGAGTATCTCGACATAAAGCTTTGGACTGTGGAACAGGGCGACTGCTTCACCGATGAGGACGTGAGAAAAGCCTCGAAGGTGTGTGTCGTGGGAAAGACCATCGTCACCGAGCTCTTTGGTGAAAACGTTGATCCCATAGGCAAGACCATACGCTTCAAGAGTATACCCATGCGCATCGTGGGAGTGCTGAAGTCGAAAGGCTACAACAGCTGGGGCATGGATCAGGACAATGTCATCATTGCACCTTACTCCACAGTGATGAAACGCATTGCAGCTCAGACTTTTTTCTCAAGCATAGTGTGCTCGGCGGTGACAGAGGAGCTGTCGGATGCTGCCATAGAGGAACTCACACAGATACTACGCGACAGCCATAAGCTCAAGGATGATGCCGAAGATGATTTCACCATACGCTCGCAGGCAGAGATGATGGAAACAATGTCGTCGACAATGGACACCGTAACAATCATCCTCGTGGTGGCTGCGGCATTCTCGCTGCTCGTGGCAGGTATAGGTATAATGAACATCATGCTCGTGAGCGTCACCGAACGCACCAAGGAGATAGGCTTGCGCATGGCGGTGGGAGCTACAGGAGCAGTAATCTCCTTGCAGTTCCTCATTGAATCGATAATAATCTCACTCACGGGAGGCTTGCTCGGCATACTCGTGGGGTGGGGTGCAAGCTCATTTCTCGTGCCAATGCTCGGAATGCCGAGCAGCGTGCCGGCATGGTCTATCTATGTGTCGTTCCTCGTATGTGTGTTCATCGGAGTGCTCTTCGGCTACATTCCCGCACAGAAGGCTGCCAACATGGATCCGATAGAAGCCATACGTCATGAATAGCACGGCTCTTCCGGACTGAAAAACTTTCTTTTTTGGCGGATTTTCAATTCCGTGAAACAGTTAACAAATGTGAACGAAAAATATTCTCCGCACACTCGGAAAACAAAAGAGCCACTTTCGCGTTGCGAAAGTGGCTCTTTTACCTTCCAAAAGTGGCTCTTTTGCACGCTAAAAGAGGCTCTTTTAAAACGCCCCTTTCAATAGTTTGATTATCAGTGAGTTATAGGGGCGAAACAATAGGCTCTTTTAGAAGTTTGAAAAGTTAAAATATACAAAAGAATTATGAAGAATTTTGTATTTGTTAACAAAATGTTTCACGGGATTTTTTGCGAGAAAAGGTCTATTATATTCAGTTGTCAGAGTAGGGGAGATAGCAACCTTACTAATGATTCCCACAATCGTTGGAGGAAGGGACGATGCTCAAGGTCGGTGAGGTCGTCAAGGAGAATGCTGTTGGCTTGGTCTTCAAGGAAAATGTTCTTCAGCTTGAGGGTGAGGTTAGTGTCGTAGACAAACAATGTGGCTTCGAAGTTGTTTTCAAAGGAGCGGAAGTCAATGTTTGTCGAACCTACCGAGGCTATGTTGTCGTCGCATACCAGCAGCTTTGAGTGATTGAATCCCGGTTTGTAAAGATAAATTTTCACACCAGCCTCAATGGTTTCCATGACATAGGAACGGCTTGCCCATTCCACCAGCTTGGCATCGGCGTGCATGGGTATCATCAGTCTCACGTCGACACCTGAGAGTGCTGCGGTGCGTAAGGCAAAGAGAATGGGTTCGGTGGGAAGAAAGTAGGGCGTTTCCATATACACATACTGCTGGGCTTCGTGGAGCAGTCGTACATATCCCTGTTCTATCTCGGGCCAGGGACTGGTGGGACTGCTTGTTGCCAGCTGTGTCATGGCAGGCGTGGTGAGTTGGCAGGCTGCATGCTTATTGCTGTTGTTGTGGAAGGTGGAGTCGTTGGCGGAGTCGTAGTAGTATTGCTTTCCGGAGATGAGGGTGCGGTCGATGAAGTACCAGTCAACGAGGAATGCCTGTTGCAAGCCGTTTACGGCATGTCCGGTAACCATTATGTGGGTATCCCTCCACGGAGTGCGGTATTTCTTCTTGCCCTTTCCGTGGAGTCTGCCCTTGACGTATCTCTCGGCAATATTCATTCCTCCGATGAAGCCTGTCTCACCGTCGATGACGCAGATTTTTCTGTGGTTGCGGTAGTTCACCTTGCTGGTGAACCTTGGAAATTTCACTGGCATGAATGCGTTGACCTCTATGCCGCTTTCTCTCATTGATTCAAAGAAACGGTGTGAGGTGTGCCAGCTTCCCACGTCGTCGTAGATTACCCTAACCTCCACTCCTCTCCGTGCTTTCTCCTTCAGTGCGTCGGCAATGAGATGCCCGAGTGAGTCGTCGGCAAAGATGTATGTGTTGATGTGGATGTGGTGTTGGGCGTGGGCAATGGCTTTGAGCAGTGCCGGAAAGAACTGGTATCCGTCGGTGTAGATTTCAGTGTAGAGGCTGGCGAACGGGAGGGTTTCTTCCTGTCTGAATATCAGGCTTGCCAGTTTCTGCTGGCGTGGGTCGAGTGTGAGGCTGCCTTCCTGCTGCACGAAGCTCAGCATGCTTCTCTTGGTTAGTTGGTCGAGACTTTTCTTTGAAATCATTCTTTCCTTGCGGGTGCTCTGTCCGAAGAAGAAATAAAGCACCATGCCAACAACAGGCATGAAGGTGAGCACCAGCATCCATGCCATGGTCTTTGCCGGTTGGCGACGATCCATGAGCACGCTCACCATGGCAGCGGCAATGGCGACGGAGTAGATGAGCAACAGTAGCCAGTGAACGTAAATCATATCATACAATTATGTCGGTGCCGAGTCTCTTGGCAAGAATGTTTCTTAGGTCTTGAAGCCGTTTTATCTCTCCCATGGCGTTCATCATCTGTTCAGTGTCGTTTATGGCTTTGGAGAGTTGCTGCCGCAGGTCTTTGAGTTTCTGCTCCACGATGTCCATGCGGTAGTCTAAAAGCATGTGTATCACCTTATCGCGCAGCGTGGAATATTCATTTTTCTCCCTCATGCTCTTTGACAGCAGGAAACGGTCTACACACAGGTTTACAGCCATTGCGCTGATGTTGATGTCGGGATGCCTTGTGAAATACTCTTCGGCTTTAAAGCCAGGGTCGCTGCTGTGTTCCACGGCTTCGGAAAGTATCTGGTTAAAGATGTCGTTGCTGAAGCTGAGGTTGTCGAGGGCGAGGTCGTAGCTTATATATTGTGCCACATTCATGGTTATGGTCTCTCCCGTTTCCTCGTTCTCCACATTATCTATTATTATCTCCTCGCCATGACGCACCACTGTCTGTATTATCATTTCTTCCATGCGGCTGGCTTGCTGTGATGGCGTAGCCGGTTGCAGTGGCGCCGCTGCCGTTGGCGTTTCGGCTTCCGTCGCTGCCTGCTGTGAGTTGAGTTGCTGCTCTTTTTGTGCCTGCTGCCGGTCGCTGAAAATCATCCTGTTCATCTGTGCTATGAGAGTTTGCTCTGCTACTCCCGTTCTGTTCACACATTCGCGTATGTATGTGGCTCTCACGATGTGGTCTTTTATCACCGATATGCTTTTTACAATGGAGTTGATGGCTTCGCTTCGTTTCATGGGGTCGGTCACTCCGTTGAGCATTTGGTTTATCTTGAACACGATGAAGTCGGTCTGATGCTTTTCAATGTAGTCTCTGAAGTCAGCGGCGGTGTGTTTGCGCGAGAAGGAGTCGGGGTCGTCGCCGTCGGGCAACAGCAGCACCTTTACGTTCATTCCTTCGGAGAGCAGCATGTCGGTGCCTCGCATGGCGGCGTGTATGCCGGCTTCGTCACCGTCGTAGAGCAATACTATGTTGCTTGTGAAGCGGTGTAGCATGCGTATCTGGTGGAAGCTGAGTGCCGTTCCGGAGTTTGCTACCACGTTTTCTATGCCGCACTGGTGCATGGCTATCACGTCGGTGTAGCCTTCAACCATGTAAACGAGGTCGTATTTGGCTATGGCTTTCTTGGCTTGGTATATGCCGTAGAGCTCGCGCTCCTTGTGGTAGATGTCGGAGTCGGGAGAGTTGACATATTTCTGCTGCACTCCCTTGGTACGCGAATCAAGCAGTCTGCCTCCGAAGGCGGTGACCTTGCCGCTGATGCTCATCCATGGGAATATCACCCTGCCGGAGAAACGGTCGGTGAGGTCGCCGTTGTCGCGCTGGAAGCATAGCCCGGTCTTTACGAGATATTCGTCTTTATAGCCAGCTTCTCTTGCTGCCTGCGCCATGGCATTGCGCTGGCTGAGACAGAAACCCAGCTGGAATTTCTCTATGATGTCGTCGCGGAAGCCGCGGCTGCGGAAATATTGCATGCCTATGGCTCTTCCGTCAACATCGTTATGGAGTATTTGCTTGAAATAGTTTGCTGCCCACTCGTTGACGATGAACATGGACTCGCGGTCGTTTTCAGCCTGTCGTTCCTCGCTGGTGAGCTCGCGTTCCCGTATCTCTATGTGGTATTTGTTGGCGAGCCATCGCAGGGCTTCGGGATAGGTCATCTGCTCGTGTCGCATCACGAACTTCACGGCATTGCCGCTCTCACCGCAAGCGAAACACTTGTATACACCTTTCACCGGCGACACCGAGAACGACGGTGTGGTGTCGTCGTGGAAAGGACACAGTCCCTTGTAACTTGTTCCTTTCTTTTTCAGTGCAACGAATTCGGATACCACATCCACGATATTGGCGGCATCCATAATCCTGTCGATGGTGTTTCTGTCAATCATCTCTTAGTCTCCGCTGTTCATGATATATCCGAAACCTTCAATGAGACGTGTGCCTAAGTAAAGCATTTCTTCACTGCTGCCAAACTGCTCGCCTTTCACGGTGTGGTAGGTCCATGAGTCGTCACCGTAATAGTAGCGGGTTTCGTTCACTTGTCCGTTGAAGCTGGTTTCCTTGACATAGACAAACAGAAGCGAGTGGTTGTTGCGATCGTAGAGGTATTCCTGGTAGTAGTTGCGTGCAGCCACGTTGTAGCTTCTCTCTATGAGATACGGCCAGTAGTAGTCACGGCCAGTCTCGCCATCCTGTTGCAGGTCGAAGGCATAATAAATGTTTTCCTTCGTCGGACCGCATCCGGGAATGATGTAGTTGCTTGTTATTGTCATGTCGGAACGTGGTGCTTCCTCGTTCTTGTTTCTCGCAGCCAGCTCCTTATACATGCTGTATTTGGCGCGTATCTCAGCCACCTTGGCTTTGTCATTACCGTTGGTTTGTGCGTTTGCAGCAGTCATCACTGCAAGCATCAGTGTGATTATCAGGGTTCTCATGTTACGGTTGTTTTATTGTTGGTTGACAGATGTGGTTATTCCAGTATTCTCAGAATGTTGATATGTAAGGGTCATGACTTCTGCAAATTTACATATTTAATATTGAAACAACATGTTTTTTCTAAAATATTATGCTCTCGACTTATTGTGAGGGGCGGAAGAACCGAATGGCAGTGTCATTCTATGTCGACAACGGTGATGCCGGCACCGCCAAACTGCACATGCTCGTCGCGAATGTTGCTGACGTTGGGAACGGTGCGGAGATACTGACGTATGAGCTGGCGCAGAATGCCGTTGCCTTTGCCATGGAGAATGCGCACGCGGCTCACGCCAACGAGTATGGCATCGTCAATGAAATACTGCACTTGGTTAAGTGCCTCGTCGCCGCGCATGCCTCGTAGGTCGAGGTCTTGGTGGAAGTCTTTTCTGCGTTCGTCGATGGTCTGGCGGGTGATGCGGCTTACCGATGATACCTTGGTTTGCTGTGGTGCGGGAGCATCGGCATGTTCGAGTCGCTCAAGCCTCATCTTGGTGCGCATTCCTCCGAAGATGGCTGTTGCCATGTTGCCATTTACTGCTTCGAGTGTTCCCACGGAGGTTTGTCCTTTTATTCTCACGGTGTCGCCGGCCTTGAGCGGTATGCCTTCTTTCTGTTTCTCAATGGCGTTTTTCAGCGCATCGGCGGCTTTCTGTTGTTGTTCGGCTTTCTGTTGCTTGCGTTTTGCGTGCCGTTGCTTGCGTGCCTCAAGTTGCTGCAGTTTCTTCTCAAAGTCGTCGTTGCTCATTATTCCGCTGTCGGCAGATACGACCTCCTGTTCAAAGTCCTTGAGCTCCTTGCGTATGCGTTTGCTTTCTTCCTTCTCTGCTTGTGCCTCCTTTATCTCGCGAATGGTGTTTTCTATTCGTTTGTTGGTCTGGCGAAGGAGCTCTTCTGCCTGTTCCTTGGCTTTGCGCAGTATTTCCTTTCGCTGTAGTTCAATATCGTTGAGGCTAGTCTCATAACGGTGGATGGTGCGCTCAATGTCTTTCTCGCGCTGGTGTATGGTTTGGCGTTTGCCTTCCCAGTAGCGTTTGTCGCGCACGATGTCCTGCAGGTATTTGTCGCTTTGTATGTAGTCGGAACCCACTATTTCGGATGCATGGCTGATGACGTCTTCGGGGAGTCCGGTCTTTCGTGCTATCTCTATGGCGAACGAACTGCCGGGACGTCCTATTGCGAGTTGGAAGAGTGGCTGCATGTGGTGGCGGTCGTAGAGCATGGCACCGTTGACTACCCCTTGGTTGTCTTCGGCAAAATGCTTGAGGTTCTGGTAGTGCGTGGTGATGATGCCCCATGCGTCGTTCTTGCAGAAACGGTGCAACACACTCTCGGCTATTGCACCGCCAATCTGGGGCTCCGTGCCTGTGCCAAACTCGTCGATGAGCAGCAGTGTGTGGCTGTCGGAGGTCTTGATCATGTTTTTCATGTTGACCAGATGGGATGAATAGGTGCTCAGGTCGTTTTCTATGCTTTGCTCGTCGCCAATGTCTATCATGATGTTTCTGAACACTCCGGCAGTGGAACGCTCGTCAATGGGCACGCTCAGTCCGCATTGCAACATGTATTGCAGCAGTCCGGCTGTTTTCAGACATACCGATTTCCCTCCGGCATTGGGTCCTGAGATTATCAGTATGCGTTTGTCTGGAGTGAGTGTTATGTCGAGCGGTATAATGCTTTTGCCTTGCTTGCTCAGTGACAGTTGCAGCAATGGGTGTCTGGCCTGGCGCCAATCCATTAGCGGCTTGGCTGCAATGTTGGGCTCTATTGCTCCTATTGTTTTCGCTAACGATGCCTTGGCATTGATGAAGTCAATGTTGGCGAGTAGCGACATCGATGAGATGATACCTTCTGAGTGGGGACGTATGAGCGCAGCTATGTCTTTGAGTATGCGTATGATTTCCTTTCTTTCTTCGTTTTCCAACTCGCGTATCTTGTTGTTGGCTTCCACCACTTCCGAGGGCTCGACAAACACCGTTCTGCCCGAAGCCGATTCGTCGTGGACAATACCTCTTATCCTGCGTTTCATGCCTGGTGGTACGGGTATGACGAGCCTGCCGTCGCGCAAGGTGGGGGTTACGTCTTTTTCTATCACACCCTCGCTCTGTGCCGTCTTGAGAATGGAATAGAGACTTCGCGTTACACTGCCTTGGACTTTGGAGAGTTCATGGCGGATGTGTGCCAGCTCGGTTGATGCGGAGTCTTTTATGTTTCCGAACTTGTCGAGGCTCACCTCGATGCGTCTCACTACCTGCGGAAAGGTATCTATCCCGATGGTAAGCTTGTGTAGTGTGGGGTAGGCTGGTTGCGATGGCTTATCGCTGACATGCGAGTCAGTGTCTTCTTGGGTATTGTTTCTGTTGAGAAAGGCTACTATAGCAGTGATTGTCTTCAACGAACGCTTCAGGTCGAACAACTCGTTTTCCTCCAAGTAGGTACCCTCAAGGCGAAGGCGTGCCATGCTCTCTCTCACATCAAAGAAATACTGCATGGGAAAGTCGTCGTGCTCGTCAAGCAACTGACGGAACTCGGAAATCTGTTTCAGCTTTTCTCTTATCTGGGTGTCGCTGGTGAGAAAGACCATTTCTTCCACCATGCCCTTGCCAAGGGTTGACATGCAACCCTGGCTGAGCATGGCACGAATATCGTTAAATCCAATCTTGGTTTCAAAGTTATCAGGGTAAATCATGCTGCAAAATTACAAAAACTTGGTGGATATGTGACCATGTCGCACAGGTAAATTGTATTGCAACGACTTGCAGCATGGTGATGCTCTACCGACTGATGTGAGAGGCTATTATCTCTGCCATGCGGCGTGCTCCTTCCGCCGTGGGATGTATGCCGTCGGGCTGCATCATGCCGGCTTCGTGGGCATTGAACTCTGAGTGAAGGTCAATGATGGTGAGGCCGTTTAGCTCAGCCACCCGGCGAATGGCAGGAATTACTTCTTCCGATATGGTCTTGTCGTTGATGCCCCATCTTACTACCAGAGCTTCTATTGGTGTGCAGAGAAATATGCGGGGGGAGGAGGCACGACGCATCTTCTTGGTTGAACGTCCTTTCTTGTTGAGAACGGGTGACAAGGGTCGCAGGGTGTCAATCATGCTTTGCAAGTCACTCTCAAATTCGGCTTTATATTGCCAGTTTTGAGGCTTGGTGTCGTTGGAGCCGAGCTTGATAATAACTATGTCGGGGCAGCTGTCGCCAGTGTTTGGCGAGCTTTTCATGAAAGCCTGTGCGTCTCTCCATTTCTGTTCTGCCATATAGGGGAAGTCGCCTTTCTGGAGCATGCAACGTGAGCTGTAACCGAAATTGCGTACGTCGTAGTCGTTGCCGAGAATTTCCTGGAGGGCAGCAGGGTAGCCTTTTGAGTCTGCCATGTCTATGCCTGAGCCGTCGGTGATACTGTTGCCTATACATGCAACCCTTACGGCATGTGGATTCGGAGCTTTGATGCTGCCTAACCAGTTGCTGAGGTCGTTGAGCATCTGTTCATGGTGCTTGAACGAGGGACTGAAGCCGAAGCCGTGACCGCCGGTGGGATAGACATGCAGAGTACAGCTGTTGCCAGCCCACCTCATGGCGGTGTAGTAGGCTATGCTGTTGGTGACGGGGTTTACCAGTCCGTCGTCGTTGGCAGTGAGGATGATGGCGGGTGGTGTATGGTGGCTCTGAACGGCATTATAGTTGGAAAACTCCTTTATCAGTTGCTCGTTGTGAACGCCTTCATCGCCAAGAAAGTTATGGCAGGAGCCTGCATGTGTCTCGTGCTCGTTCATTGATATTACTGGATAGAAGAGTATGGTAAAGTCTGGACGCTCAGCCCATTCGGCATGGGTGGACATGGTAGAAGCAAGGTGACCACCGGCTGAAAATCCCATCATGCCCACATTGCGTGGGTTGATGCGCCACAATTCGGCAGAGTCGCGTACAAGACGCATGGCGTTGGTGGCATCGGCAATAGGTATGGAACGGTCGCCGTTGGGCATGCGATATTTCAATACGAAATAGGCTATGCCTCGCTCATTGAAGAAGGATGCCCAGTCGTGACCCTCGTGGTCCATGGCAAGTCCGGCATAGCCTCCACCTGGACAGTCCACCACAGCCTGTCCCTGAGGGTGGGAAGGTAGATATGCCGTCAGGCATGCTTCACCATCGGGCGTGAGGGCAATGGTGAATGTGCGTGCGGTTTGAACAATAGTCTTGTCGGAGCTTTTGTCTTGTGCAAATGCGCACATGGGAAAAAGCAACATCACTGAAAGCTGCCAGAATGTCCTGACAAGGTCTTTTCTCATTTCTTTTGTAAGCATACTTGTTTCTTGATTTTTATGTTATTTCTGTAAAGTCTTTTGTTTGTAAGCGTGGTGCTAAGTTACTCATTTTTCGTTATTCCACATTCGGAATATGTGTCAGATATGGATGTCCTCGAAGTGTTCTATATTTTAATAGACTGACATTTAGTGTGTTGTAATGATGAACGGCTGATTATGATATAGATAATTTAAGTTGTCAACTTCTACCGAGTAGGTAGCCCGACAGGATATCTGTGCAATAGTGCTCTACGTCTTAAACCTGGTATAAGCAGCCAAATAAAGGGACTGTTAAAAAAATGCAGCGAAAATTTGCAGGAAATAAATAAAACCGCTACCTTTGCACCGCTTTTAGACCAAGAAGCCATTCTGATGAATGTTTGGAGAGATGGTAGAGTGGTCGATTACAACGGTCTTGAAAACCGTCGTGCTGAGAGGCACCGGGGGTTCGAATCCCTCTCTCTCCGCCAAAAAGTAAAAAGGAAGTCATCTATGTGGCTTCCTTTTTTTTGTTGGGCTTCAGTTGTATTGCGCAGATAAAGTCATGTAAGCATTTTCCTGGTGGCTTGTGACGTGTCAGAGCCTGTTTCGTTCACGGATGGTGGTTGTTTTATTTATCGGGCTGCTGTCCGTCGTGTGCTTTCCATGCGCACTCTGTAATCTTCATGTCAGAGAAAATGGCTGTGAAGGAAGATTCCTCCGGTGAGCATGCGTAGATACCGAAGCTGATTTCCTCTGCACCTTTATACATGTGGCATATACGCATCTGGCTGAAGTCTGTTCCATTGGTAGAGCACTCAATGCAATAGTCGTCTTCCCTTCTGGAAAAGCGATACCACATGGTTTTTACTTCTGCGGGAATGGCTGTTGTCGCCCAGTCGGAATATCCGTTGTTCGTGGCTACGCTGCCCAGATGTTGAAATTTGTCATTCTCGTATTCCACCGACCCTTTCAGCCAGTTCTCGCTATCCAGATACATTACCACTCCGCACTGGTCGAAACGGTGGTGGCTTCCCGTGAAATCAGTCTTTACTACAAAACTGAAAAACTTCTCACGGGTCTTCATCTGCAATACGGGAGCATTGTCGTTCTGGAAGTGGTAGTAGGTGCGCTGCCAAAGGTCGGTATGGGGAGCGGTGGTGATGCGTATGGTGTCGCCTTTCGCCTCATATCCTTTTGGGTTTCTCGTCCACTGAAGAGCGTCGAAGTTGATTTTTCCACCATTGGCAAGAGCCTCTCTTACGTTGTCGGCAGAGCTGGTAGCCGTTGCCTTTGTGTCATCGTTCTTGCAGCCTACAAGTGCCGCCGATGCTAATGCTGCCATAAGCACGATATTCTTTATTTTCATAGTTGTTTATAGTTTACTTTCCATTGTAGTCTTTTGCACCTTCATACCCATGTTCTCGTAGAAACTCAAGGCAGGATCGTTGCCTTCCCACACATTCAGGGTGATGTTTTTGCAGCCAATAGACTTGGCATAGTCTCTCACATATTTATATAGTGACGTTCCCACATGCTTTCCACGAGCCTTCTCATCCACACAGATGTCATCAATATACAGCGTCTTGATGTCGTGCAGCAACTTGTCATCCTTGACTTCCGTAATCATGCAGAAGGCATGTCCCAGCACTTTTCCGTCATCATACACGAAGACAGGCTTGCTGTTATCATCAAGCAAGGCTTCAAGTTCCCTTTCATCATACTTTGTAGTATTGGGTTTGAACAGGTCTGGGCGTATTGCATGATGCACCATGTCAACTTGGTGCAGCAGCTCAATGATAGCCGGTATGTCTCTTTTCTCTGCTTTCCTAATCATAGTATTCTATATGTACCGATAACGATGTTTGGGATTATTTCGTATGGCTGTCGTTCTTGATTTCCAAAATACCGTCGATTTCATGTTCTACGAATGGACCTTCCTTGCACTCCAGCAGAACGGCGGGTTCAAGACATTCCACGCCATGCCATGTGTCCTTGGGAATATTTACTCCGTATGTTCCGTTTTCCTGGCTGAGGATGCAGGTGTCGGTAATCTCACCGTTGTCGTTGTAGATGGAGACTCTAACCTTTCCTCTGAGTACAACGAAAGTCTCGTCTTTGGTGGGGTGGTGGTGTACGGCAATCTCGGTGCCGGGCTCCAAGGCATTGAGAAAGCGGTGGCACTTTTCGTCAAGGCTTTGATGGAAGTTGTGGTTCTTTCTCAGTCTCGGTGATTTCTTGGCTTTTTCTGCCAGAACGTTCATCAGTTTGTTGTCAATTATTTCCATGTCATTAGGTGTGTTGTGTGCTTGAAAAAGTTTGGTTCGTTACTGTTTTGCGGGGCAACGGCTGTCAGCTTGTGGTATAAAGTAACTCCTTTGTTAATAGTCTGCTGGGAGAGGAAAGAAGCTCTGTTGACTGCCAGCTGTGGTACGTTGCCACGTCGGTTTTCCTTGTTGTGCCAGTCTTTTCCGTAAAATACTCGAGTATTTTGGGCTCAATACTGGAGTATTTTGGGTACAATACTGGAGTATTTTGGGCTCAATACTGAGAAGACCTCCATAATAATGATTCTCAGGGAGCGGAAAATGTTGTATGAAAGGGCTAAAACTGAGCTATAAATGGGCTTTTGTCAGGAGTCTGCCGTGCTCTCTCTTATCTGTTCTTCAAGAAACTCTGCCGCATCGGCAACGCAGAGGGGGCATTCGCGCAATACGATTTTTGTTCCTACTCCTTTCAGTACCTTGCATTGGGTGGCACTGTTTCTTGTCTGGAACTTCATCATTATCTGCCGCATGTCTTTCATTGCTTTCGCCTTGTCCTTGTTGAGCATCCCCAGAACTATGCCGGCACCCACGAGTGCGCCGCATGTTCCTTCCATGTTTCCCATTCCTGCTCCGAAGGCATTGGCAACTTTCATTGCCAGTTGTTCGTCCATGCCGGCAATGTCGGCATAGGTATGTACTATGGCTTGTGCACAGTTGTGGCTGCCACAGTGTTTCTTCTCGGCAGCAATGTGTTTTCTTGTTTCCATTGGTATGAGCTTAACTATTTCTGCAAAATTACACTTTTTTGTTTAGTTATTATTAATTTTGCCATCATTATTGCGCATCGTGAAAATAAGGCGCCGTTAGTCTGATGGCTAAACAAACATGGTTGAGATGAAGATAATAGTATCGGAAGAGATAGAAAAGGTGTGCCCGGAGTTCGTGGGCGCATGTGTGGAGGCAGAAGTGGTGAACACCAGCTATGATGAAGCCTTGTGGACGGAGATAGAGAGTCTTGGCGAGAAGCTAAGGAGGGAACTTACCACGGAGTCGCTCAAGGATTTGCCGAGCATTGCCGCCACACGGCGCGTATATAGGTCATGTGGTAAGGATCCCTCACGCTATCGTCCTGCATCGGAGGCACTCATCCGCCGTATGCTTCAAGGTAAGAAGTTGTATCAGCGCGACACACTCGTTGACCTTGTTAACCTTGCCTCCATTGCCTATGGCTATAGTATTGGTGGCTTTGATGCCGACAAGTTCTCGGGTGACACGCTCACCTTGGGCATTGGTCGCGAGGGTGAGCCCTATGAGGGTATAGGTCGTGGAATGATAAATATCCACGGGCTGCCCGTATATCGTGATGCCATCGGCGGTGTGGGCACGCCCACGAGTGACCATGAACGCACGAAGATGACACTCAACACCCGTCATCTGGTGGTGCTCGTCAATGGCTACGACGGTAATGAGCAGCGTGTGTCAGAGAATGCTGAATATATTCAGGCGCTGCTGCGGAGATATTGCCAGAGCGATGGCGGAAAGTATTTCCTTTATAGGTGAGATGTGGTGCTGGCGTCAGCCCATGGGCGTCATGTGGTAGCCCATCCTGTTGAGTTGCATTGCTGCTCCGAACAGGTAGAGCTGGTGCAGGCAGGAAACATAGGCATTGAAAGCCTCCTTGGTGCCCGGCTCAATGTGCTGGTGGCGTAGCGCATTGCATACGCGTGAGGCGCACTCGCCAACGAGCTTTTCCAAAGCAGTGTAGTCGTTGCCATTGAGTTTCAGGATGTCTTCGCGTATGTGTTCATCCATGTAGTCGTAGCCTCTCTTGTCGCGCATGAAGACATAGATGTCGTCCAAGGCGGAGTATCTGTCCCAGTCCTCGTCCCATAGCTTTGCAAGTGCCATGCCCGTATACATCATCCATCCGAGCGACACCGACGGGTAGTTGCTGAACTCCCTGATGCCGTCGGGGAGGTATGACTTGACGATGGCTTCCCATTTATCTTCCACGTCGGGACATTCCGGCAAATGCTCGTCAACTTCACCCATGCCCATCAGGAACTGGTGAAGGTCTTTTCTCAGCTGGTTTTCAAAATTCTCCATTTCTTACAACATTTGTTCAAGCATGTCAACAGCCTCGGTAATGTCTTCCTGAAAGCGTTTGTGGTCGCGCAGGAAGTCGTCCTTGCCTTTGGCTAAGACGCTGAGCAGCTCCGGGCTCATCTCGTTGGCATAGTCGGCAATAGCCATCTCAATGTCGTCGCGTTGCCATGAGAGAGTGGAATGTACATATATCCTCCGCTTCTGATGCAGGAAGCTGTAGGCTGTTTCAATGCTGTCTTTCGTTATCATCTTTGTTTGTCGTAGCCTATGGGACGGAACTGCTTCTGCTTCTCGCTATACACAAAACCGTGTCCATGCAGGTAGTTCTTTATGTCTTCCGGCTCTGTCCCGAAGTTGTAGCACAAGGCTTCGAGAGAGTCAAACTCCTCGTCTCTGAGAAGCATGTTGACGCTGGAAACAAGTATGGCTGGGTCTTTTGGCAGATAGTCCATGAGCTTTATCGTTATATTAGTTTGAAATGTCGCATGGCATTGAGTATGCCATCGTCGTCGACGCTGGTGGTGATGTAGTCGGCAGCATTCTTTGCCACGTCGAAGGCATTGCCCATGGCGATGCCGATGCCGGCGGTCTCAATCATTGCCACGTCGTTGCCACCGTCGCCGAAGGCTATGGTTTGTTGGCGGTCCAGTCCCATGTGTCGGGCTATGGCGAGAATGCCTTCACCTTTGTCGGCTCCCTTGGCGGTTATGTCAATGAAGTCGGGATGCCATCGTGCGAAGGTGCAGTTGTGTATGCGACCGGCAAGCTTGCTTTCATATTCTTCGTTGAAGAAGGGCGTGAGCTGGAATATGCGTTGCTTCAGCACCTCATTCAGAGGTTTCGCCATGTTGAGGTTCTTTATGCCCAATCCCTCACCGAAGATGGTCGCAATCTCTCCATGCGGATCAACGGCAGCCATGTCTTTCTCTCCCACTACGAAGAGTGAGTGGTTGTGGGATAGCGAATCTTCCACGATGAAGTCTACCACGTCTCTTGGAATGTCTCGGCTCAGTATGGTCTGGTCTCCAATATAGCACAGGGCACCGTTGATGGTCACATATCCGTCGATGAGATGTTCTATAGCCCCGAGGTTGTTCATGATGATGGGTGGTCTTCCCGTTGATATGAACACCTTGTGGCCGTTGGCTTTGGCTTGTGTGAGTGCGAATATTGTTGATGGCGGTATCTGGTGGGTGTTGAAGCTCACGAGTGTTCCGTCGATGTCGAAGAATAGTGCGTATTTGTTGTTCATTTACCTTGTTGTGATGGCAATGAGTATAGGCATTGCGGTTCTTTTTCAGGGCGCAAAATTACGAATTAATCTTCAATTATGAGAAGATGGAAAAGAAAATAGTCCTTATGATTTGCGTGATGGTTGCTTTTGTCTGAAAATTGCTAACTTTGCACGGTAATAAAATAAATCTCAGATAGAATGGATTTCTTGGAACTTACAAAAAGAAGATATAGCTGCAGGAGCTATATGCCGAAGAGTGTTGAGCAGGAGAAGCTCGACTATATTATGGAATGTGTGAGAATGTCTCCGTCGGCTGTCAACCGCCAGCCGTGGAGATTTCGCATAGTAAGCAGCGATGACGACCGTAGGAAACTCAACAGCTGTTACGACCGCGAATGGTTTGCCTCGGCACCTGTAGTGGTTATAGCCTCGGTGCTGCATGACGAAGAGTGGGTGAGAGCCGACGGCAAACATCATGGCAACATAGACATTGCCATTGCCGTGGAACATCTATGTCTCGCTGCTGCGGAGCAGGGGCTTGGCTCTTGCTGGGTGTGCAACTTCGATGCCCGGAAATGCGAGGAGGCTTTCTCGCTTGCCGACGGTGAGGAGGCTTCGGTGCTCATACCCCTCGGCTATGCTGCCGATGAACCCAAGGCAAAGAAGCGTAAGGATATGGCTGACATTCTGTGGTGACAGAAGTAGGTTGGAATGACAAACAGCCGCTTGCACGATGGTGCAGGCGGCTGTTTGTGTATTGTGGGTTACAACAGCGATATGGTGTAGAGATATACCACAGCCATGGGTATGGCGAGAAGTGACGAGTCGAAGCGGTCGAGCATGCCGCCGTGTCCAGGCAGGATATTGCCGCTGTCCTTGATGCCGAGGGTGCGTTTGAAAAGGCTCTCCACAAGGTCGCCCCATGTGCCAAACACTACGACCACCAGTCCCAGTCCAATCCAAACAGCCGTGGAGAGAAGGGCTGGGGGCATGTCCTTGTCGGCTACCTCAACGTTGTCGAACCACGCAATAGCCGCTGCTGCCGCCACCACGAGTATGGCTCCTCCTATGCTTCCTTCCCAGCTCTTGCCCGGGCTGACACGCGGAAAGAGCTTATGCTTTCCGAACAGAGAACCTGTGCAGTAGGCTCCGGTGTCATTTGTCCACAGGAAGATGAAAATGCTCAGCGGGAGCATCCAGTTGTAGGCAGGCTCTCCTGTGTTGTTAATGCGGAATGCAAGAATGTTGACCATGGCGAAGGGCATGGCAATGTACATCTGTGCGAGCATGGTGCATGCCCAGTTGGCAATGGGGTTGGGCTGCTTGAGGTAGAGCTCGCTCACGAGGAGGTAGACCATGGTGATGACATAGGGCACATAGGCTATGAAGCCATCAGCCATTCCTACGCACCATGCTGCCGTAGCCAGGTGGAGGTATACAGCTGCAACGGTTGAGATGAAACGGTTCACCTGTATGTCCTTGCGCTGGTTCAACAGTGATGTGAACTCCCATACTGTCATGCCGGTGATTACGGCGAAGAGCAGTATGAAGGTGTCGGGGCGCCATACCATGCCGCCTACCATCACTACCACGAAGAGAATGCCGAAAATAGTTCGTGTGATGAGGTTTTTCATTGCTTGCCTCCTTTCTCGTATTCTTCCTGTGCGGCTTTCACCTCGTCGGGCATGTCCTCCAGACGTGGTGTGTCAGCATCGTCTTGTTGCTGTGTCTCATCCTGCTGCGCCAGTTCATTGGCTTCCATTATTTCCTGCGAGCGGCTGACCCACGGGCGTTTTCCGAAGATACGCTCCACGTCTTCTGCAAAGATGACCTCCCTTGAGATGAGCAACTCTGCCAGTTGGTTGTGGCCTTCCTTGTGCTGGGTGAGTATTTGCTTGGCACGTTCGTATTGTTGGTTTATCATTGAGAGTACCTCGTCGTCGATGAGCTTGGCTGTGGTTTCGGAGTAGGGGCGTTGGAACTGGTATTCCTGGTTGTTGTAGTAGCAGATGTTCGGCAGCTTGTCGCTCATGCCAGCATAGGCAATCATTCCGAATGCACTCTTGGTGGCTCGCTCAAGGTCGTTCATGGCTCCGGTGGAGATATGTCCGGTGAACAGTTCTTCTGCCGCCCTGCCACCGAGCAATGCACACATTTCGTCGAGCATCTGCTCCTTGGTGGTAATCTGTCGCTCTTCGGGCAGATACCATGCGGCACCGAGTGCTTGTCCGCGCGGTACAATGGTGACCTTGATGAGCGGGTTGGCATATTGGCAGAACCACGATATGGTGGCGTGTCCTGCCTCGTGGAGTGCTATGGAGCGTTTCTCTTCGGCAGTCATCACCTTGGTTTTCTTCTCAAGTCCGCCAATGATGCGGTCAACGGCATCGAGGAAGTCCTGCTTGCCAATAGCCTTGGAGTCGTGACGTGCAGCGATGAGTGCTGCCTCGTTGCACACATTGGCAATGTCGGCTCCAGAGAAGCCGGGTGTCTGTCGTGAGAGCAGGTCTACGTCAACGGTGTCGTCTATTTTCTTTCCTTTGAGGTGAACGTTGAAAATGGCTTTTCTCTCGCTCAGGTCGGGCAGGTCTACATGTATCTGGCGATCAAAGCGTCCGGCCCTGAGCAATGCCGAATCGAGCATGTCAACACGGTTGGTAGCTGCGAGCACTATCACTCCGCTGTTGGTGCCGAAGCCGTCCATCTCGGTGAGCAGCGCATTGAGGGTGTTCTCGCGCTCGTCATTGCCTCCCATGGCGGGATTTTTTGAACGCGCCCGTCCCACGGCGTCAATCTCGTCGATGAAGATTATGCAGGGTGACTTTTCCTTTGCCTGGCGGAACACGTCGCGTACTCGGCTGGCTCCCACACCTACGAACATCTCGACGAAGTCGCTTCCGCTCATAGAGAAGAACGGCACTCCAGCCTCGCCTGCCACAGCCTTGGCAAGGAGGGTCTTGCCTGTTCCCGGAGGTCCCACGAGGAGTGCTCCTTTGGGTATCTTTCCTCCGAGGTCGGTGTATTTCTGCGGATTCTTTAGGAATTCCACAATCTCCTGCACTTCCTGCTTGGCCCCGGCTTGCCCTGCCACGTCCTTGAAGGTTATGCCCAGGTCGTTGGCTTTCTCATAGAGTTTTGCCTTTGACTTGCCCACGCTGAACACGCCTCCGGGACCGGAGCCCGAGCCCATGCGGTTCATTATCAGCAGCCAGAAGCCTATTATCAATATCCATGGAAGTATGCTTATGAGGATGTCGGTCCATGTGTCTTCGCTGTGGTTGTCGTAGCTGTAGCTTCCTATTTTCTTTGTCTTCATGGCAGAGTCGAGGAATGTCTCGAGGTTGTCGATGGAGCCAATGTCAACCTTCACATAGGGCTGGCTGCCCACCTGCTGTGCGGTAGCCTTGAACACGTCGCGTATGTGTTGTGTCTTGACATACATCCTGAGGCTGCTCGATTTCTTGTTTATCACCACGCGTGCAGCATAGCCTTTCTCCACATAGCTGAGGAAGGTGGTATAGTCTTTGGTTACCGTGGCAGAGCTTTTTGTCAACCCTGTGTTTCCGGCAAAGAACACTACGGCGAGCGATATAGCTACGAGTGCGTAGATCCAGTTCATGTTGAACCTTGGCATCTTCGGCTGGTTGCTGTTGTCTTGCTTGTTCATTATGGGATTAGTGTTGTTTTGATACTTGTTGATATGGGGGTGGGGGAAAGGGGTGTAATAAAAATAGGTGTCGGTGATAGCCTATCCTTCATCCAGAATTTTCTTCTGAGGAGCATCCTTCCACAGACTTTCAAGGTCGTAGTAGGCACGCATGTCGGGTACGAATATGTGAACCATCACGTCGACATAGTCTATCGCCACCCACAAGGCACTCTCCAGACCTGTTACATGGGCGGGTTTCTCGCTTTCCTTCTCGCGGCAGTAGTCGCCCACCGATTCGGCAATGGCTTCCACTTGCGTGGGTGAGCTGCCTTGGCATATCACGAAATATTTGCAAATGGCGCCTTCTATGCCCTCAAGGTTGATTATTGTGATGTCTTGTCCCTTCTTTTCCTGTATTCCTTCAACTATGGTGTCTACCAGTTTTTTCGTTTTATTCATTTAAGTCGTATTGTTTGTAATTCCTATGTGCTTAAAGCCTTGCAAAGTTAGTGGAATTTGGGTTAATATCAATATAAAACACCCTATATTTGAGATTTTTTTAGAAAAAATCGGATGTTTTCTTTGGTGGTTAACAAAAAAGCCTTACCTTTGCAACCGCAATTCAGCAGGAGGCTGATAGCGAAATATGATTGGGGTATGGTGTAATGGTAACACTACAGATTCTGGTCCTGTCATTCTTGGTTCGAGTCCGAGTACCCCAACAGCAGAAAAACCGTTGAACACAGATGTGGTCAACGTTTTTTTTTGTTCTTATTATTTCCATGAAAGTATTAAGCACTACATGTGTTTAGTAGAGGAAGAGGTTGGTATACTCCATAACTTCATCGTTGACGATACCGAGAAAGACTTCAATGGTTTAGATGCCTTCAATTCCGCCGGACTGAAGATTATTGGTGAAGCATGAATATTTTTTCCAAAAAGAGCGAGCTAATCTATAATAATCCTTTATATGTTGCAACATCTACAACAATCTAAACCTTACTATTATGCCAGAGAACTATATTCTTGCAATTTTAGTCATCCTCGCACTCGTTAAGTGCGGATACAATTAAAACCGAGATTGAGAACAACTACGCCGCTAAAGCGGCAGATTAGAAGATTAAGAGAGTAATAATTCGGATTGTATGTAAACAGAAAAGGCATCATGCGATGTGCATGATGCCTTTTCTGTTGCAACAGCGTAGGGACGCCCGGGTTCGAACCGGGGACCTCTTCAATGTGACTGAAGCGCTCTAAACCAGCTGAGCTACGCCCCTGTTTGCTGATGCAAAGGTATGCAAATAGTTTGGTTGTCGCAAATAAATCCTTATTTTTATTGCGTTTTACCAGATTTTATTCAGTTTCCTCGGCATCTATTGCCTTTATCTTCTCGCGGGTGAGCTGCAGGTCATCCTTGAGTTTCTGCACCTTGCGGTTCATCTCATCGATGAGACTGTTGCCTTTCTTGGACGATACGGAAAGGAAGCCAATGTTGTTCTCATAAGTGTTGATTTCCTGCTTGAGTTGCTCATAGCGACGCATGAGGCGAGTACGCTCGTTGTCGAGGGCTCCGGCTCCGCGCTCAGCTACCTGTTTGAGGTTGCTCTTGAAGTTGTCAAGGCGTTTGCGGGCTGCGGTGATATGCAGGTCTTTATAGAGCTTGTCAACAATGGTGCGGTATTCCTTGTAGACTTTGTCTTTTTCCTTGAATGGCACATGACCAATCTTTGAGTATTCGTCGGTGAGTTGCTGCACCTTTTCCTGAAGACCTTCACCAGCTTCCTCGGCAAGGGCTTTGAGCTGTTCTATTATGCTGCGTTTCTTTCCTAGGTTTTCTTTTTCTTCATTGCGTGTGCCGGCAGTGGCTTCATTGCGTGCCTCAAAGAATTTGTTGCAGGCTGCAAGGAAGTCGTTCCACAGCTGGTCGCCCATCTTTCGCGGTACCATGCCAATGGTCTTCCATTCTTTCTGAAGGTTTACGAGCTTCTCGCTGGTAGCTTTCCAGTCAGTGGAGTCGGCAAGAGCCTGTGCCTGTTCAACAAGTTTCTGTTTCTTCTCTGCGTTTTCGGCAAAGCGCTCTTTCATCTGCTTGAAGTATTCTCCTTTGCGTGTGAAGAAATCGTCGCATGCAGCGCGGAAGCGTTCAAAGATCTTGACGTTCATCTTCTGTGGTGCAAACCCTATGGTTTTCCACTCCTGCTGAATGTCTATAATATCCTTGGTGTGCTTGTCCCAGTCGGCAGTGCCTTTGTTTTCCTCCTTTGCTATGGCTTCCACTTTCTCGCATAGGGCAGTCTTGCGGGCGAGGTTGTCTTCCTCGCGCGACCTGAGTTCCTCAAAGTGCTGCTGGTGGCGCTTGTTTATGACCGTGGAAGCAGCCTTGAAACGGCTCCACACCTCTTCTCTGAGCTCTTTAGCCACTGGACCAGCCTCGCGGTATTGCTGGTGAAGCTCCTGCAGCTGGTGGAAGGCGCTTATCACGTCAGGCTCGTCGGCGAGTTTCTCGGCGGCTTCGCAGAGTCTGGTCTTTATCTCAAGGTTTTTCTTGAAGTCGTATTCGCGAGCTTCGTGATTGAGTTTGAGAAGGTCGTAGAACTGCTCCACATAGAGCTGATAGCTTCTCCACAGCTCGTTGGCTTTCTCTGCGGGCACTGCTTTTATTTCTTTCCACTGCTGTTGCAGCTGCTTGAATTCCTGATAAGCTTTGTTGGCTTCTTCAGGTGAGGTAGCGAGAGCCTTTACCTTTTCTATAATGTCAAGCTTCTTCTGCAGGTTTTCCTGTTTTTCCTTTTCCTGCTCTATAAATGCTTTCTGTCTTTTCTCTTTAACAAGACTCATCTCAGCCTTGAAGGTCTCTTCTTCGGCGTCAGGCACCACCTGGTATTCCTCGGGATTGCCTCCTTTTTCAAGAAATTCCTTCTGTTGTGCTTCGCGCTGTTGGATGTGTAGTTTGTAGAAAACTGTTTTCAAGTGGTCAACCTCGGCTTTCGAGGGCGTCTCATAGCCATGTGCGAGCTCCTTCAGTCTTGTAAGTACTTCGGCTTTGGTTGCATAGCTTTTGTTGGCTGCTGTTTCTTCGCCGTTGTTTTCTACTGTTGGTGCGTTGAGCTGTTCTTCTACGGTTCCCTGTTCAAGGGTCTTGTCTTGAGAGTCCATCATTTTACTGATTTTTGGTGTTCTTATAATTATCGTTGTTGTTTAGGCAGTTTTTAGCACATGCAGCAAGTGTTGTCAGCCTTCATGTGGGATTTCCTGCTGCCAAATACAATGTGCAAACTTAGGCAAAAATCTTGTAATCACCTAATTTTCTTTCTGTTTTTTTGTTGTTTTGTGCTCAAATGAGGCGTTTGTGACGCAAAATCCACCATGAGCCTGCCGATACCACCACTGATATGATGAGTGCGAGTATGAAACCGAATCTGCTTGTCTCCATGCCGTTGACGAGGTTCATTCCGAAGAGTGAAGCTATGAGAGTGGGGAACATCATGATAATGGACACCGATGTGAGTGTACGCATGATAGTGTTCATGTTGTTGTTGATCACACTGGTGTAGGTCGACATCGTAGATTCGAGGATGTTTGAGTAGATGCTTGTGGTTTCACGAGCCTGCGACATCTCAATGTTTACGTCTTCAATGAGGTCGGCATCGAGCTCGTCGACCTGTAGTTTGAACTTGAGCTTTTGCAGAAGGTTCTCATTGCCTCGTATGGAGGTGATGAAATATGTCAGTGAGTCTTGCAGACGCGACAGTCCGATGAGACTCTCGTTGTTCACGTCGCGGTCAAGGTTTCGCTTTGCCTTGTCAATGAGTGTGCTTATCTGCTTGAGTCGTTTCAGATACCACACGGCGGAGGATAGAAACAGTCTGAAAATCATGTCTACATAGTCAACGAAGCCTTCTCCGCGTTTCTGTTGGAAGCTCACGAAGTCAATCATCATGTTTGTCTCGTAGTAGCATACGGTGATGGTCACATCGCGTTTGTGGATTATTCCCAGGGGGACGGTGGTGTAGGGCGTGCGTGAACGTATCTCCTTGACGTAGGGTATACGAAGGATGATGAGCATCCATCCGTCGTCATACTCGTAGCGGGCACGCTCGTCGGTATCGCTGATGTCGCTCATGAAGTAGTCGGGAATGTTGAATGTCTTCTCAAGATACTGTCGGTCATCGTCGGTGGGACAGGTCACCTGTATCCAACAGTTGGGCTGCCACTCCTTGAGTGGTGAAAGCCCTTGGTTTGTGTTCCAGAAAGTTCTCATTGTGCTAATCCGTTTTCTTGATGCTCAATGCCTGATGCCCTTGCAGCATGTGCTTGATGCATGAATTAATAATTCGGCAAGAGGATTAGCGATCTTGCCTGCCATCCCCCAGCCTTAGCGTTTGAAATTTTCCGCCGGGTAGTCGTCCATAATTAAATAAATATTGATTTTGTGCTGCAAAGTTAGTTTATTTTTTCTTTACTGCCATCGTTTTCAGCAAGAAAAATTGCAAAACCTCCCTCTGTAGCCTTCAACTTGACATGTTTCGATTTCTTTGTAGGAAAAGAAAAACCGCCGGCAAGATGTCCGGCGGTTTTTCAAGTTTGTGAGATCAGTCTTCCCAAAGGCTGTGGTATACGGGCAGTGACCCATTGTCTTCCTCTTCGTCATAGTCTTCTTCTTCTTCTTCGCATCTGCCGGAGGGCTTGGCTTCAATGGGTAGTGAGGGATCGTAAGTACCTCCCGCACCCGGACTGGCCTTGATCATGAGTTTCTCAATCTTGATATAGGAAACGGTGGTTTCCGGTTGGATATATGTCTTCTTCATATCTTCTTTCTGTTTGTATGGGGGTGATGATTACATGATTACCTTTTTACCATTGACAATGTAGATGCCCTTTTCTGGATTGATGACTCTCCGTCCCTGTAAGTCGTAGTAGACCTTATGGGTGGCATTTGCCTTCTGAATGTCTTCGATATCCGTTGTGTTTTCTACTTCTTCTGCAGGTATGGTTTCCTCGATTTCATTAGGCTCCTCGAAGGCAAACATCAGTTTGGCTCCGGCTGGGATGCCAGCCAGTTGCAGGTAGGCCTTATGTATGGGCATAGATACTGTAGCTCCGTCCAACGATCGGAAGATACCACCTTGCATTACCCAAATGTCATGGTTGGTGTCTGTGATGCTTAGATTGTTTATCGTTACGCCCTTCATCACGTTGTCAGAAACCGTGTAAATGCGGTCGTCCTTCTCTCCGATGCAGTAATAGTAATCTTCGGGCAGGGTCTCACCGTCCATATATTTCAGCAGAACGCCTTCACCTGCTGGAATATATGTGCCATCGCCATTGTCTGCAACGTTGACACTGTGCATGATAACGTGGTATTCGCTTTCTCCGTAGTCACCAGTTCCTTCCCTGATTTCACCAGAGGTAAAGGCATAGACATGTTTGCCCAGGCTGTTGGCATCAGACAAGTCCACATCGAATTCGCGGGAGAAAGTGCCATACTTCTTGCCGATGGCAATACCCGGAATTTTATAGTCTATCTGGTTTCTGAAATTGGACCAAGCCACCTTATAGGTATCCACTTTGGTTTTCTTTACATAGATTTTCTGCTCTGGGCTAAATTCCTTGAAGTCGTCGGTGAGTCCAAAGTAATCCTTGCTCAGCCATTCTGCCGGCGTATTGCTTGTGAAGATGACTTGCTTAATGGTCGTGCCGTTGGGTTTGATGCTGGTTCCTTCACGCTTTACCTTAGTCAGGAAGGCCATGGCACCGATGTAGCCTACATCTCCCTTGACCACGACTTCCTCTATGTTTGCGTTGGCATTCTCAAATGCATAGTCGCCGATGAGGCTCACCGTGTATTCGTTGTTATCAGCGTCCTTTACCGTTTCGGGGACAACATAGGTCTTTACGTCAGCTTTGGTCGACAGCAGGTTTACGGCAGTGTTCGACATGGGGAAGTATTCGTCACAGTTTTCATTAGCCGTGAGGTCACCGCTGTGTGCCGCCGTGAAGGAAGTCTTGATTTCCTTGAACTGTGCATAGAAACTCTTGTAGGGCTCTACGTTCTTATAGGTATCGTACAGATCCTTTCTAACATAGATGGTGATGTCCTTCATCGTGTTGGGAGCTGTTTGTCCGTCATCAAAGGATGCCCAGCCGTTGTCTTGTCTAATATTTTCGGGATCGATGGGTTCGTCACACAGGAAAGCAATGGACTTCAGATTCTTGTCCATGCCGAAGGCACGGCCGCCAATGGAAGTGACTTTGGCAGGGATGGAGATGTTTGTGAATTTTTCTCCACAATCGTAGAAAGCAAAGTCGCCGATAGATGTCAGTGATGGAGGCAGGAGCGTGAAGTCCTCGCGTGCCTTTCCTGGAGGGAACAGAATGAGCTTGGTCTTGTTCTTGTCACAGAGGAAGCCCTGAACGCTGGAATATTTGCTGTTGTTCTCGGCCACTTTAATGTCAGATAGATTGGGGCAATATTTGAATGCCTCGGGGTCTACTAATGTTGTACTTTCTGGTATGAAGATGCTCTCCAGTTGGTTGCAGTTTCGGAAAGCTTCCTTCTCCACCGTTTTTACGCCTTCCGGAAGAGTGACGTTTTCCAAGCCGGAGTCTGCAAAAGCCATTGCCTTAATGTTCCGGATAGCAGGATTCTCGGCAAAGGAGATGCTTGCCAGTTCTTTGCAATCCTTGAAAGCACTCTTTCCGATGTCTGTTACGGTTTGAGGGAAGGCAAAGGATGCTATCTTTGTACCGCTGAATGCTTTTTCGCCTATCGTCTTTAGAGTGCATGTACCATTGAAAGTAAATTCTGTCAGAGAGGTACAATCAATGAATGCCTGTCCATCTATGGTTACTAATTGGGAACCGTCAGCAACGGTTACCTTCGTAAGGCTCTTTGCAATCGCAAAGGCTCCATAGCCGATGGTTTTCACGGATGCCGGAATTTCGACTTGCTCGATTCCACTCTCCCAAAAGGCTCGGGTACCTATCGTTGTGAGGATGGAGACGGGGGTAAAGGTTACGGTGCCTAATATTGAGCAGGCTCTGAAAGCGAATGGCTCAATGGTTGTTGTTGCTGCCGGAATGATGACCCTTTCCATATTTCTTGCACTCCAACAGGCATTAGAATCGATGACCTCTACGGTTTCAGGAATGTTAAAGCAGTTCTCTGCATCTAATGCAGTTGTATTATTGCATGGGAATGCCATGAGATGTGTCACATCTTTGTTGTACAATACACCGTTGATACTCTTAAAATATTCAGTTTCTCCATTCACGTCGCCATTTACCTTAATGGTCTGCAATGATGATACGCTACCAAAAGCCCCTTTTCCTATATATGTTGTATTCTGAGTTATGGAAACGCTGGACAGCTGATTGCAGCCCTCGAAAGCACTTTCCTTAATAGTTGTTACCTCATTCAAGTCTATGGCTTTAATTGTGGCACCGCTAAACGTTTTCGGTTCGATGGTGGTGATACCGTTTGGTATTCTTAACGGATTGCTTTCAGTATAGCCTGTTCGTCCCATTGGGAATATGAGTATAGATGTTCCTTCCTTGTTACATAGGATGCCCTCTTGGGAACTGAAGTTAGGGTTGCCATCATCTACTCTTATATTAATAAGACTTTTGTCAGAACCAATGCCACCTTCTGCAATTGTTGTGACATTTGCTCCTAAATGTAATGTTACCACGTTTCCCCATCCAGTGAGGCTCTTTTTGCGAATGGTGGTGACGGATTCCTTAAGAGTAAACTCCATCTCTCCGGATAGAGGATATGCTTGCGGCACTTTGATCAGATCTGTTTGGCTCTTGTTGTATAATATGCCATCTTCTATAGTGAAATAGTTGTTATTAGTACCAGTTTCGTCGTTCCAACCAAAAGCCTCCAGTTTTTCCATTCCGGCAAAACAACCGTCTGCAATGCTCTCAATGCCGGTCGGCAACTTCAATTCTGTCAGACCATCAAAGCCGCCGAACGATTGATCGCCGGTGATCTTCGTAATCGTATTGGGGAGAGTCAAGGATGTAACGTCCTTGTTACCTCCATTATATATTCCCCCAAATTCGTTGACTATACATGTGTTGTCAATGGTGAATTGTACGGTTTCTGGAATTGTTACCGCTCCACCCTTTGAAACGTTTTTGACTTTAGCGAATTTCTCGCCCGTGGTTTGGTTGTAAACCGTCACTTCATATGTGATGCCATCCACAGTCAATGTGTCTTTTACGCCAACCGCTAATATGTTCAGTGGCAATAGCAAAAGCATCCATGTTGATAGTTGTTTAAATTTATTCATCCTTATATGCATATATTGGTTTATTTAGTTCTTTAGTAAATTCGTAAATGCATTCTTATCCAGTCTGGCTACAAAGTTATGGCGAATAGCCGATAAAGTCAAGGAAAGTGGATGCTGTATAATTGAATAATACCCCTCCCCCCATTGATTTACAGGAGTTTAGCTAATATTTGCATTCGTTTTGTATAACGAAAATATAGATTTCACTTGGTAGTTCTCATTCTTGATTTCCTATGGAATGCTTTTCATGACAAGGTATTTCCATATTGAAAGAGCATAAACAAACAGCCGTCTCCCACTCATGCGGGAAACGGCTGTTCGTATTGTTGTTTATGTGTTATGATTATCTTATCACCACTTTCTTTCCGTTTATGATGTAGATGCCTTTGGGCAGATTGGTGCTGTAGGGCATCCTCATTCCGCTCAGTGTATAAACATAGGCGGGTTGCTTTGGCATTGCCTCGCTGTTGCTTATGTTTTCAATGGCGGTGGGGTCGGAGAGGGTAGCAAAGCTCACAACCTTTATCGGCGATGTGTTGCCGTCGGCATCTTTCGCCGTTATCTCAAGGTTGTAGACCGTTGCCGGCTTGAGGTTCTTGAGCTCAACGCTTACAAAGCTGTCTGTGGCTCCCTTTGCTGTTGCGAGCTGGTTACCGTCGGCGTTTATGGTGAATGTGATGTCTCCGCTCTTGTCGTCGATGGCTTTAAGCGTAACCTTGGCGCTCTTGGTGGTTATCTCAGACACTTCCGCAGTGAAGATATACGGTATGGGTGAATTTGCCACCTTGAATATCAACGGCTTGTTGGCATTGGTCTTGTTGCCGGCATGGTCTCTTGCTGTTACCGTCCATGTGTAGTCGCCCTGAGGCAGTGAGCCTGCGTCGTAGTTCATGGTGCGTTCGCCGTTGATGATTACTTCCCACAGTGAAGCGCCGTAGCCTATGGCAGCTTTCAGGCAGTTTATCTTTACATAGCGGCATGCCGACTTGAGGTTGCTTATGTCGTCTTGCTTGCCGTCGGAGTTGGTTTCACGGAAGAGCGTAGTCCAGTTCTTGCCGTCCAGTGAGCCTTCAATGGTGTACTCCTTTGCGTAGGCAGCCTCCCAGCTGAGGCTCATCTTGTTTACTATGAAAATATCGTTGAGGTCAAGCATTATCCATTCCTCTCCTGTGGTGGCAGCCTGCCAACGTGTCTCGCTGTTGCCGTCGGCTATGAGTCCGGGTGTGAGAGCTCCGTTGCTGCTTGACGCGTCAACCGTGGCGTTGAGGGCTATGTTGTCGTCAGCAGCGTTGGTGGTAGGCTCTACCGATGCCAGCAGCTCGGAGTTGAGGTAGATGTCGTAGGCGGAGATGCCTGTTCCCTGATCTGCCGACGACTCCCATACGAGCATCACGTCGCCGGTAATCTCGCTGCCGTTGGTCGGTGTGAGCAGGTTGAAGGCTGAAGGCTTCTGGTTGTCGGTGATGGTGAACTTCAGTGTGTTGGATGAACGTGTGCGTTTTCCTGCCCAGTTCACAGCCACTACATACCACTCGTGGGTTCCGTTGCCGTTTATCTTCTGGAGTTTCAGGCTGGTGTCCTTGGTGGTGGCCATCATTTCGTTGTCAATCCATACCTCATAGTGTTTGATGTTTGTTTCCCCATCTGAACTGCTTTGCCATTTCAGTGTGGGCAGTGTCGAGATGCTGGTGTTGTTTGTCGGTGAGGTAAGCTGGAAGGCAGTAGGAGCAGTGTTGTCTTTTAGGCCGAAGCTTGTCATGCCGGCACCAAACTGATAGAGCGGGTCGCCATAAACGGGAGGCACGGGAAGTCCGGAGGAGATGAGCCCTCTGATTATTTTTCGTTCTTCGTTGGTAGCTCCAAGGTCGTAGGGCAGATCCCATTGCTCTATGGCTTCGTTGGGCTCTAGTCCGCCTATCTGATCCATGGAACGGGGAAGCTGCCATGGCAGTTTGCCTTCAGGGCTGTAGTCGCCGAAGAGTATTGCTGCAAGGCCTTCGCCGGCACCGTCGCCGCTACGTCCCGCCATGACAATGGCTTGACATTCGTCGTTGGTCCATCCCAATACATAGGGACGTGGAGACACATATACAAGAACGGTGGGAATGTGTTGTGCCAGAATGTCCTTCACCAGACTCTTGTCTATGTCTTGTCCTCCAAGCTCATATTTCTGGTCGTCAATATATGGTTTGTCTTCTCTCCATCCTGTGCGATGGGTAAATCCTGTCTCTCCCACGCATATCACGGCGAGCTTTGTCTTTGCTGACGGTGATGTCACCACGTTGATGCCCTCAAGTTGTGCCCTGTCCTGAATACCTTCAAGGAACGTCTTGGCACCGTTGTCGTGGTGGAAGTATGAAGTCCAGATGGAGTAGCAGTTCTGGTCGTTGGCGCGCGGACCAGCCACGAGCAGTTCGTCGCCAGCCTTGAGCTTAGCGGGTATGGGCAGCACATTGTCGTTTTTCAGCAATATGATTGAGCGTCGTGTGGCTTCCACCACTGTCTTGTGGCTTTCAGCTGTGTGGAAGTATTTCTGGTTTCCAATGGGGTCACCATAGGGGTCTTCAAAGATGCCCAGTTGGAACTTCGTCCGGAGGATGCGTCTCACGGCATCGTTGATTCTTTCCTCACCAACGCTGTTGATGAATGTGTTCATGTTGAAGCCTTCTGCTCCGGGGTCGGCACCGCCCATCACGTCGGAACCGGCGTTGGCAGCGTTGATCCATGTTCCTGATGGCAGCCAGTCGGTGCAGATGATGCCGTCGTAGCCAACCACCTCACGAAGGTAGCGCAGTATGGCTGGGCTGTCACCGGCACCCGAGCCTCCCGGGTCAAGGAAGCTGCTGCCTGCATATCCCGGCATCACACCACCGGCGTTGGCTTCTTTGTTGGCATACCACGGTTTCATGTGGTAGTTGATGGTCACTCCGTCGTATACGATGCCACCCTCACCGCCGGCTCCTTCGCCAGGCCAGTGCTTGGTGTGCACCATCACCGACTTCGGGTTGAGTTCCGGACCGCCTTGCAGGGCGCAGACCATGGCGCGTGTCATGGCAGCTGCAAAGTCGGCATCCTCGCCGCAGCCTTCCTGTATGCGGTCGTAGAGCACCTTGGTGCCCACCTCGGCAAGAGGAGCAAGGGTTCCGCGGAAGCCCACTCCTACCTGTTCCATGCGTTGTATTGACACACAGCGGTAAACCATGTCAAGGTCGCGTGCTGCAGCCATGGTGCTTTGTACGGGGTAGGTTGTCTTATATCCGTGTATGCAGTCGCCGGAGGCAACATAGGGTATTCCCAGTCGTGTCCTTGCAGCATTGCTTTGCAGGGTGAGCGACTCCGACTCGTTGATAGGTCCGAAAGCCCATCCTGAAATAGGGAACTGCTGTGCGTTGTAGAACATCTGATAGGCTTTCTCCTCAATGGTCATCTTCGACATCAGGTCGTTTACGCGTTTCTCAATGGGGAGTCGCCAATTCTCGTAGTCGTCAATCTTTCCATTCTTGTTGAGGTCGCGGCAGCCATTGATAATCTCCACGCCGTCGTCAACAGTTTCGACGGTGGGCATGTAGAGGCTGAACACCTTTGTGTCGGAGTAGTGCTGTGTGCCGTCATCATCGGTTGCAACCACATACCATTTGTATGTCCATCGGTCGTCCAGGTCTTTGTTAAGCGTGAACTGTGTCTCTGTGGTCTCGCCCACCTTGGTATATCTGTCGAGCAGATTGCCCGAGGCTGTCCAGTCATAGTCGTCGCGGGTGATGTTTACATACAGCTCATATTTGGCGGCACCATCGCATCCGTTCCACAGGAATGTGGGTCGGCGTGTGTCGGTAATCATGGTGTTTGCCTTCGGAAGGGTGGTGGTGAACTCTATGGCGGGCTTGATGGTTACTTCTGCGCGTCCCTTTGTACCGGTTACATCGGTGGCTTCTATCATGAACGGACCGCCGATGGTCTCAGCCGTGAACACTCCTTTGCTGTTGATGGTTCCACCGCCTGTAGCATTCCATGTGGGTGTTACTGACATCTTCTTGCCATACTGGTCGTAGCCGGTGCAGGTGAACTGCTGCTTGTCGCCAAGCTCCATGTCTACCGATGCCGGGCTTACGAGAATGGTTGTGAGTACCGATGCGGGTGCCTTGCTGTAGATCTGGAACTCAAAGAACGAGTATCCGTAGTTTGTGGCACGCTTTGTGCCGTAGAAACGCACATACCTTACGATGGTGTCTACATAGATCTCGTCGGTGTCACCGTCGCCGGTGGTGGTGCTATACATTGTCTTCCAGTTCTTGGCATCATTGGAAACGTCTATCCTGTATTCACGGGCATAGGCTGCCTCCCACAATATAGTTATGCTCTTTACTGTTTTCTTTGAACCAAGGTCAACATAGAACCACTGTGGGTCGCTGAATTCCGACTCCCAGCGTGTCTTCGGGTCGCCGTCGACAGCATAGGAAGCAGGCTGTGATTGCGACGACGCATAGCAGGTCTTGCCCTTTGCTATGTTCTCTCCTTTGTCAAATTCTTCTTGCTTGTTGTCTTTAGTGCGACAGGTGATGCTTACTCCGTCAGACCTCTCTCCGTTTTTCCACGCAATCACCGTGAAGGTGTAGCTGGTGCCTGGGGAGAGATTGCTTATTGTCTGCGAGCTGGCGGTGCCAATGGGTTGAATGTCTTCCTTCACGCCGTCTCTCATAATCCAGTAATAGTCGGCATCGGGCGAAGGTGTCCAGCTCAGCACGGCTATATACTTCTCAGTGACCGCCGAAAGGTTGGTCACATCGGCAGGCTTGGCATCGGCTTTTCCTGCCACGGTGAGTAGGAGAAGCACTACCATGCTGCAAATTCTTAATAGGCTTGAGTGTTTCATGCTTTCAAATCAGTTTGTTGTTTTTTTGATAGAGTTAGTTATTCGTAATGGTAGGTTATTCATGCCATGGTTAATCGTTCGGCAGGGGTCTTATTTAGTCGGTGTGAGTAACAGCTGCACGAAATGAAACGATGCTGCAAAGATATGCGAATTGGTTTAATGGAGGTATGCAAAAACACAAGAAAAATTGAAAAGTGAGGTAAAAGTGAAGCGTTATTATAGAAAAAAACAGCCGTTTCCACTGATGAGGAAACGACTGTTTTTTTATGCTGTATATCTCCGGAGAGACAATTGTGTGGCTCCGGGAGGTTTTCCAATGCTATTTCTCCGGTGCTTCTTCTATGGCTTGGCGCAGGAGGTTCCAGAAAGGATCGATGGTTGGTATGAGGCAACGCTCGGTGGTGGTGTGGGGTGAGCGCATGGTTGGGCCCATGGACACCACGTCGAGGTGTGGATACTTGCCGAGGATTACCGAGCACTCCAGTCCGGCGTGGTCAACCTGAATGATGGCGTCTTCGCCAGTCTGCTCTTTATATATGCGCATGAGGTGGTGCAGTATGGGACTGTCTGGGTTCGGGTCCCATCCACCGTAGCTGCCATCGGTCTCAACCTTCATTCCTGCCATGAGGAAGCAGCAAGTGAGAGTGTCTACTACATAGTCTTTCATGTCTTCACGGCTGGAGCGTGCAAGGATCTGTATCTCTGCCTTTCCGTCAGCAATGTTGATGATGGCGAGGTTTGATGATGTCTCCACCACGTCGGGATAGGATGGAATCATGCGTATCACACCGTCGTGGCAGGCATGAATGGCACAAACGAGGTTGTCTTGTATCTCTATGGGTGTCTGTGTGGCAGGTTTCTCCACCTCTTCCACCGTAAGTTCTATTCCCGTTTCTATGAGCTTGTACTGGTCACGGAAGTCTTCAAGCCAGTCGGCTGCTGTTTCCTTGAATGCCTCAACGTTGTCCTTGGGCAGGGTGATTACGGTTTCAGCCTTGAAGGGTATGGCGTTGCGCATGTTGCCGCCATGCCATGTGCACAGCCGACCGTCAAACTCGTCAACGGCGTTGAGCATTACGCGGGCCATCAGCTTGTTGGCGTTGGCGCGTCCTTCGTGGATTTCCAGTCCGGAGTGTCCGCCACGCAGACCTTTTATAGTTATTTTCACAGCCACGTCGTCGCTGTCGGTTTCCACCTCCTTATATTCCAGCGATGCAGTAACGTCGATGCCGCCGGCTGAGCCAATGACGAACTTTCCCCATGTCTCTGAGTCGAGGTTGAGCAGGATGTCGCCGTGGAGCTCTCCCTCCGGCAGGTCGTTGGCACCATACATGCCAGTTTCCTCGTCGGCGGTAATGAGCGCCTCAATGGGCCCGTGCCTTAGGTCGTTGTCTTCCATCACAGCCATGATGGCAGCCACACCCATGCCGTTGTCGGCACCGAGTGTCGTTCCCTTGGCTTTCACCCATTCGCCGTCAATCCATGTCTCTATGGGGTCGGTCTCGAAGTTGTGGGTAGACTCGGGAGTTTTCTGTGGCACCATGTCCATGTGTGCCTGCATGATTATGCCTTTGCGGTTTTCCATGCCCGGGGTTGCAGGTTTGCGCATGACTATGTTTCCTGCTGGGTCTTTGAATGCCTCTACTCCTGCTTCTTTGGCAAAGGAGAGCAGAAACTGTTGTATCTTCTCTAAGTGTCCGCTTGGTCGTGGCACTTGTGTGAGCGCATGGAAGTTTTTCCAAATGCATTGTGGGGATAGGTTTGTAATCATAGTTGTTTAGATTCTTATTATGTTAATACTTGCATCAAGAGTGTTTTCTGATAGGATGTGACTCTTTGAGAGTTCTCACTCCACGCTTATCCGGGCTTTCGGCTTCCTGAGCCCCAAGGCTCCCCATACTCCCAGCAATACCACGAGCAGGGTCTGCACGGAATGTACGATGAGCACGAAATACAGGGCTTGCGTGTCTGCCACACCATAGAGCACGAGCATGGTCTTCACGGCGAAATGCCACGGACCGGCACCGTTGGGCGTGGGCACTATCACTGCTATGCTTCCCACCACAAACGATACGAGTGCACAGGTGAAGCCAAGGTGTGAGGTAAAGTCGAAGCAGAAGAAAGTGAGATAGTAATGAAGGAAATAACACACCCAGATGGCCACTGAATAGATGATGAACAACGGTATGTTGTCTACCTTTCTGAGTGAGGTCACTCCCTGCCATATACCATGGAAGGTGTCTTTCACCTTATTATATATAGATAGTCTGCGACCAACTAACCATGCGAGCACAATCACCGAAGCGGCACAGATGGCAGTTACAGCCCATCCTGCTGAGGTGAAACCTCTGAGTATGTCGTTGAAACGGGTGCCGGTCTGGTTGAAGAAAGTATTGAAAACGCGTATGTGCAACACAAAGGCGATGGCTGTGATTATGCCCATGAGCAACGTGTCGACGGCGCGTTCGGTTACCACCGTGCCCAGAGCCTTGGGAAACGACACTCCATCGTAGCGCTTCAGCACGCCACAGCGGGCAAACTCACCTATGCGGGGCACCACCAAGCTCACTGCATACGACATGAATATGGCATAGATGCTCGTTGATGTGCGGGGGCACTCGCCAATGGGAGCTAATACCTGTTTCCATCGCCAGCCGCGGAACATCTGAGCCAGCACACCAAAGGGAAACGACAGCAACATCCACGTCCAGTTCATCTCATGGAGAACCACATAGCTGATGTTCCCGAAGTCAAAGTCGCGATACATCCAATAGAGTATTGCACCTCCGAGAATGAGTGGGAGCACAATCTTTACTATAGTATTGTAGACCTTTCTTGCGTTCATAATACTGCAAAATTAACTATATTTCCCGAATTAAAGGCCACCAAGCAATGAGATTTTTGCATCTGTGATGATTTCTTTAAGCTGTAGGCACCTGTTTCCATGGCGTAGGTGACATGACTTTTCCTCACATTTGGGCGATTTTTCAACTCCGTGAAACAGTTAACAAATGTGAACGAAAAATATTCTCCGCACAGTGAGAAAACGAAAGTGCCACTTTCGCGCTGCGAAAGAGGCTCTTTTACCTTCCAAAAGTGGCTCTTTTGCACGCTAAAAGAGGCTCTTTTGAAACGCCCCTTTCAACCATTTGATAGTCAATGAGTTACAGAGGCGATTTTTGGAGCCTTTCTTAGTCTCTAAATGTTAAAGGATTTGTTGTGATATTTACACTTATTTGCATTTGTTTACAAAATGTTTCACGGAAAATTTTCATGGATTTGAGTTCTCGTAAGGTGCAAATACAATCAACTTTTTCCATTCGCTATGTCCCAGTTTCACAAATAGCTTCGTCTATGGGCTAAGTTTTGCTATCTTTTATTTATCTTTGCAACAAAATAAATACAGGACAATGAGACAAGTAAAGCCCAAAAAAAATCTCGGACAGCATTTTCTCACCGATCTGGGAGTGGCAAGACGCATAGCCGACACGGTGGATGCCTGTCCCGACATACCCGTGCTTGAGGTAGGACCGGGTATGGGAGTGCTCACTCAGTATCTCGTTGCGAAACCTCGCGAAGTGAAGGTAGTGGAGATTGATCGTGAGAGCGTGGCTTACCTCAGGGAGAAGTATGGCAATGACGCCAAAGGGAAAAAGAAAGAGAGCTTGGAGGAGACTTCTCCTGACGACGATTGGATAATCTCTGCCGATTTTCTCAGAATGGATTTGAACGAGGTGTTCAAGGGCAGAAACTTCGTGCTTACAGGCAATTATCCTTACGACATCTCGTCGCAGATATTCTTCAAGATGCTTGACAACAAGGATCTCATACCTTGTTGCACGGGAATGATACAGCGGGAAGTGGCACTGCGCATGGCTGCCGCACCTGGTAACAAACAGTATGGCATACTATCAGTGCTCATGCAGGCATGGTATGACGTGGAATATCTGTTCACGGTTGACGAGACGGTGTTCAATCCACCGCCAAAGGTGAAATCTGCGGTGATACGGATGACGCGCAACGACGTTACTGACCTTGGCTGCGACTGGCAGCTGTTCAGAAGAATAGTGAAGACCGTGTTCAACCAGCGCCGCAAGATGCTGCGGGTGTCGCTCCGTCAGCTGTTCTCCGACCGTCAGCCCGCTGCCGGCTTCTACGACCATGAGATCATGACCAAACGACCTGAACAGCTGCCCATCGCTCAGTTTGTGGAGCTGACAAACCTTGTTGCCGCCGAGCTGTAGCCATCATTGCTGGCTGTAATCAGGAAGATACAGGCAACTACCATCACCATGACTTTCTTCTTGAAAATCTGTCATTTTTTGTTAAATGGTAAACAATAGCATAAAGAAAAAAGCAGTAAGCCTCTTTTGTTCTTCTGGAATCGGAGACTTGGGACTTCAAGCTAATAATGTAGACACAGTAGTCGCATGTGAAATACTACCAGAACGCATGCGACTGTTTCTGCATAATCATCCCGAGGCAAAGGGTTTTTGTGGCGATATATGTGAACTAAAAGACGAAATAGTCAAATATTATAAAGATAATTATTCGGAAAGTCCTTTTATTTTATTAGCAACACCTCCATGTCAGGGTATGTCCTCTAATGGTATGGGAACTATATTGAACAATCTTAAAAAAGGAATCAGACCCCAGTTTGACCCTCGCAACAAGCTCATTGTACCGGCAATTGATATTGCCAAAGAGTTGAAACCAGATTGGGTAATATTTGAGAATGTGCCCAACATGATTAATACTGTCATTGAAGATGGTGATGGAGTCATTAATATTATAGACTATATCAATAGAGAACTTGGTGATGAGTATGTTGTAAGCCCCAAAGTCATTGATGTTGCAGATTATGGAGTGCCACAACATAGAAATAGGCTTATAACAGTTCTTTCAAGAACCCAAGAAGGAAAAGAGGAATTTAGAATTTCAGGAAAGCTTGTACCAGATCCCACACATTCTGAAGAAAAGGGAATGTTTACTGAAAAATGGCTTACATTAAGAGATGTAATCTTTGATCTGCCGCCAATCAGCTCTCGTCCTGGTGAAAATATAGACCCTCAAAATCCACTTCACAAAGTTCCAATCCTTGATGAAGCAAAGTTGTCGTGGGTACACAATACACCTGAGGGACAAACTGCGATGAATAACCAGTGTATCAATCCCAACTGTATGTATCAAGGAAATACCTTGCATGGAGCAAAGCACAATGCAGAAGGTGTTAACCGTGCGAATACAGATACACCTTTGTATTGCGAAAAATGCGGAGCACTTCTCCCACGTCCATACACAGTAGACAAGAAAACAGGTGAGAAGAGAATTATGAAAGCTTTTGTCAGTGCATATAAAAGAATGTATTGGGATATGCCAGCAAGTACATTGACACAGAATTTCCAATATGCATGTTCTGACAATAAATTACACCCTGCCCAAGATAGAGTCTTATCTCTATATGAAGGGCTGATTGTCCAGACAATTGCACAATATCCATATTCTTTTGAGATTGATGGTAAGATTGTTCCTGATGGACTTATAAGAGATACTATCGGCGAGAGTGTTCCTCCGCTGTTGATGGATAAAATTGTTAAACATTTAATTGAAATTTCAAATTCGTAAGATATTGAACTGAAAGAAATAACATAACTCCTTTGACTCGACTGAGTATCGGAATTAGCACTTCAAAAACTCTTCGTCGCAGTCAGATCATCGGATGCTCACGCACCTTTAGGGAGCGTGGACAAGGATGGTTGTTGACTGAAGAAGGCCGTGCTAAGCCTCGATACTGATAATTATCCCCACGCTCCCTTTTTCTTTTTGAGAAAGGGGGCTTTTGTTATGCTTTGTCAAATTAGCTTCTATTACTATATATTAATTCATTCATTAAACTATGGATAGAGATTATATTAAAAACACTAATCTGAACATCTCTTATAAAGGGGCAACAGTATTAACAACACAAGAAGTTGTTGATGCAATGAATTATGCGAACAATGCTTTACAGGAGTTGAGTGATACAACCATGCGTTTTGATATAAACATTTTCGAAACGCTTGGTATGAGAAATTTAAGTGGCATGATTGGTGAGTATTTTGCAAGAAGTGTCATGAAAGTCTCAAATGGAAAATTTGAGTCAAACTTACATCAAGATGGTTATCCGGACTTACTACTTGTTGACACCCCACGGAAAAAAGCCTATTTTGAAACTCTTTACACAGTTAATGGCGGAAAAAGATACCCTATAGATAAAGAGCATTTCAGTCCTTTTAAATATGGAGGTATTGAAGTAAAAGCTACATGTGGAAGCACTCCTCCAGCATCAAAGATTCCAAAGCCTTTGATTGGAGAACAAAGAGTTAGCCTTGTGAATTCTTTTGACTGGAAAGCTCATCATAGAACAACAAATCATCTTCTTGCTGTGCTTTGGGATTTTATTGATGGTTTGCCTACATATGTTGCAGCATTCTATCAGGATAATTTGGAAATTGAAGATTGGAGCAAAATAGTACAGCCAAAAGAAGGAGGTGGTAGAACGACAAGTGTATCTATTATGAAAAACCGTGGGGTAAAAAAGATGTGTAACAATTGGGTTGCTGTGTTGAATGACGAAGCGTACATTGACTTGCTTGCTAAAAGGAAATGGATAGGTTATCGGGTGGATATTGGAAGATGAGGTTATCTTTAATTCAGAGTTCTAATTCATTCTTTTCAAGATTGACGATATAACGAACACCCCCACTGACATTCAGCAACAATGCCGATTGTCAGTGGGGGTGTTGTTTCCAAGATGTATAGCGCATGCAACGGTGTTAACAGCAGATGATAAAGCCCAAATTGGTCGTTGGAATTTGGGCTTATGGCAATAGCTATGGCTTGACAACCTTACGCGTGCGCGTACCTTCTTTTATAATATACAAGCCTTTGGGTAGCTCACAACCGGGCTTGCGGCGTATGCCGTCAATGCCGAATGTATGCTGACTATTTGTTGAGGCATGGGCCGGCACACTCTCAATCAGTGTGGTCTCAATGATGTCAAAGTGCATGCTCTTGAGTCCGCTGAGGTTGAATGAAGCCACCTCGTCGTCATTCTTTGCAAGTGTCATCTGTTCATCACTGAAGCGAATGACGTTGAAATCGGCAAGCTTTACCTTTGCTCCTTCATTGCCTACCACCACCAAATGGGTGTATTCCTGTGCCATGGCTGCTGTTGCAGCCATAACAATAAGCATTGTGTGTATTTTTCGCATATCGTTTAGATTGGTAACTGTCGCAAAGTTACACATTTTTTTTGATGCAGGCATTTTTTTGTTGAAATTGTTGCACATAGCTGAGTGAAGACTTTAAAAAAGTGAGTGCAAGTGTTGCCAAAACAAAATAATATTATTACTTTTGTAAAATACAAACCTATTAATATAATAATATGTTAGACGTAAAACAAACTCTCAAAGACGCAGAAGAGCGCATGGAGATGGCTGCGATGTTCCTCGATGAACAACTCGCACGAATACGCGCAGGACGCGCCAACGTGGCAATCCTTGACGGTGTGAAGGTAAGCTCGTATGGTTCAATGGTTCCGCTCAACCAAGTGGCAAACGTCTCGGTGCCCGACCCACGCACCATTGCCATCAAACCATGGGACAGGAAAGCCATTCGCGACATAGAAAAGGCTATCATGGACAGCGATGTGGGTATCACCCCCGAAAACAATGGCGAGGTGATACGTCTGAACATTCCACAGCCTACCGAGGAGCGTCGTCGTGACTTGGTGAAGCAGTGCAACAAGATTGGTGAGAAAGCCAAGGTGGAGGTGCGCAACGTGCGCGGCGATATCAAGGAAAAGCTGAAGAAAGCCATCAAGGACGGACTGAGCGAAGACAATGAGAAAGACGCTGAGAACGACCTTCAGAAGCTCCACGACAAGTTCATAAAGAAGCTTGACGACCTTCTGGCAGCCAAGAACAAAGAGATAATGACAGTGTAGGTTCACTACCTTTTTGAAACAAGAATAAATTCATGATGCACCATAGTTCGTGGTGCATCGTGATTGTATTACCATGAAAGGGCTTGTAGTAAAAAACACTGGCAGCTGGTATACCGTGAAGACAGACGACGGCAGGATGGTTGACAGCAAGATAAAGGGCAATTTCCGGCTGAAAGGCATCCGGAGCACCAACCCTGTGGCTGTGGGCGACAGGGTGGAGATTGTTCCCAACCAGGAAGGAACAGCTTTCATAACCACCATTGAAGATAGAAGGAACTACATAATACGCAAATCGTCGAACCTGTCGAAGCAAAGCCACATCATTGCGGCAAATGTAGATCAGGCTTTCCTCATTGTTACAATCAACCATCCGGAGACCTCGTTGACATTCATCGACCGCTTCCTGGCATCAGCCGAAGCCTACCGCATACCTGTGGTGCTGGTGTTCAACAAGGAAGATCTTCTCACCGATGACGAAAAGCACTATCGCCAAATGGTCACCGACATGTATGACAACGTTGGCTATCGCTGTCTGGCTGTGTCGGCGTATACCGGCGAGGGTCTTGATGAGCTCAGAGCCATGCTGAGTGGGAAGGTCACTGTGCTCAGTGGAAACAGCGGAGTGGGTAAGTCTACGCTCATCAACAAGCTCATACCCGGACTGAACCTCCGAACTTCTGAAATTTCAGATGCCCACAACACCGGCATGCACACTACCACTTTCAGCGAGATGATACCCATAGGCAATGGCATTGACGGTGAAGCTTCTGATGGATATATCATAGATACACCGGGAATAAAAGGCTTTGGAACCTTCGACATCGAGCGCGAAGAGCTCACCAGCTACTTCAAGGAGATTTTCCATTTCTCAAAAGACTGTCGTTTCAGCAACTGTACCCACACCCATGAACCGGGATGTGCAGTGAGAAAAGCCCTCGAAGACCACTATATAGCCCAGAGCCGGTATAATTCCTACCTGTCAATGCTTGAAGACAAGGATGGCAGTAAGTATAGAGAGGCGTTCTAAATCAGTATTGTGGCTTTGCAGCGAGATTATGGCGGCACTGCTGTCGCTGTCTTGCGGAGGTGTCATATACCTTTTCTTCCGTCCATACAATCTGTTGCTCTTTCGAGTATTGGATGGTATGGGATGTCTGTCAGCGGTGAACCAATGGCGCAGCATGGTGCCCAAGGCTGCTGACATGCCCGAATTTCTGGTCTACAGCTTGCCTAATGCCTTATGGGTTATCGCTTATTTGCTCATTACTGATGTGGTGATGCACCGCAGAACAGCCTCGGAAAAGATGGCATGGGCATCGCTGATACCTGCGACAGGGACATTTACCGAACTCCTTCAAGGTATAAGACTCCTGCCAGGCACCTTCGATTGGGCTGACCTCTTGTGTTATATGTTGCCATGGATAGCTTATATGTTTATGGTAAGACAGTATGACAAACAACAAAATGAACGAACTACAAACCGACAACCGCTCCAACAATCATGAAAATCGACTTTTCCAACAAATTTACAGCCATTAGCATGGCAAGCATTGCAGTGGTTTTTGTGGCTCTTGCAGTGCTCACCTTAGCTGTTGACAATGATGAAACAGGTAACAAAGAGACTACAGAGAAAACATCAGACACCAAGTCAGACAGTATATCTGACGACCATGTGACAGTGGAGAAACCCCTTGAGACAGACCCATACGAAGAACTCAATGAACTCATAGGTCTTGAACCAGTAAAAGCCGAAGTGCGTACTCTCGCCAATTTCGTTAAGGTGCAGAGAAAGAGAGAGGAACAAGGACTGAAAAATCCAAACCTGTCATATCACCTCGTGTTCACAGGAAGCCCCGGTACGGGCAAGACCACTGTGGCACGCATCGTGGCACGCATATATAAAGACCTCGGAATACTGAAGAAGGGGCACCTCGTTGAGACTGACAGGGCTGGACTCATAGGGCAATATGTGGGACAGACTGCTCCAAAGGTGAATGCTGTGTGCAACTCAGCACTTGATGGCGTGCTCTTTATTGACGAAGCCTATTCGCTAACGCAGAGCGACAGCCCAAATGACTATGGTGCTGAGGCAGTGTCAACACTTCTCAAGCGCATGGAAGACAACCGCGACCGCCTCGTGGTGATTGTAGCCGGCTACCCGAATGAGATGAAGAAATTCATTGAGACCAACCCTGGTCTGCAGTCACGCTTCAACCGCTACATAAATTTTCCGGACTATTCTGCCGAGGAACTTACCAGAATATTCCAGCTCTATATGAAAAAGAATGAATATACAATGGGAGCAGAGGCAACACGATACTTGCGTTCATCGCTTGAAAATGTGGTACAGCATAAAGACCGTAACTTCGGCAATGCGCGTTTCGTGAGAAATGTGTTTGAGAAGGTAATAGAGTGTCAAGCCAACCGACTCTCGCTCAAAAGAAATCCGTCGAAGCAAGAACTAACGGAGATTACCCTTGATGATTTGAAAAAGGTGCTTTAGACTGATAATAAACAAAAGAAACGGGATGGAACCTTGAGGTTTCATCCCGTTTCTTTGTTTGTGAGTGATATAAATAGGTTGTTGGGGCTTCTGTCGTTTCCCCATTGGTGTGTGACGGTGTGGAACGTTTTGCGCTATTCCACCATCATAGGACCGCCAAAGCCGCCACCACCAAAACGACCTCCACCGAAACCACCGCGGTTTCTAGTGCGGTGGTTGCCACCGTTGCCTCCGCCTTCACCGCGTGGTCCCATGCCTGGTCCTTCACGGTCGTAGCCCGGTGCGCCGCCAGGGCGTTTCATTCCTTCACGTCCTCCAAAGAGGTTGAGCTTGTATGATGCCTTGAACATTATATAGGAGTTTATGCTGTTATATTCAGTGTCGGTACGGCGCATGGCATCTATGGCTCTTGACAGGTTGCTTTGGTTGTGCAGTATGTCGTAGAACTGAACGCTGAGTGTCAGAGCATTGCCTTTCAGGAGACTGTGGCTCACTTGAGCGTTCCAAACCAGTTCGTTGGTGTTAAGTGACTTGTCGTTATATCCACGGCGGGAGTTCTCGTGAATGTCGGTTGAGAGGTTAGTGCCCCATGGCAGCGTTATGTTGAAGTTGGCACCGTAGGCAAACTGCCATGTGTCAAGGTCGCTGCTTGTCTGAAGCTTGTTGCGCGAGTGGGTGTAGTTGAACGAACCGTCAAGTTCTATTTCCAGCCAGCTGTTGCGGTAGCTTGCAGAGAGACGTTCTCCGAGTGTTGTTGAATTGGTGACATTTTTCTGTGAGTCGGCATTGCTGTTGAGCGACAGATAGCCCACATAATGGTTATACCCACCTGTGGTAAACGTGTTGATGTTCCATACTCCGGCTGAATCAACCGATGTGTTGAACATGAATGCAGCATTTGCATTCCAGTTTCCATTGATGTTTACTGGCTGCGTTGTCCTGCCTCCTGTGGCTTCGTCGTATGTCACTTTGTTTGAAATGCTGTTTCGTGTACTACTGAAGTTGACGAATGTCATTATGCTGCGTTGGTGGCTTTGCAGATAGGTGTTGTAGAAGAGTCTGAACCTGTTGGTGAAGGCAGGTTTCAGTCCTGGATTTCCAATCTTTACGTTAAGAGGGTCTGTGTTGTCGGTGATGTAAAGCAGGTCGCTCATTGACGGCTGCGAGCTTGTTCCGCGGTAGTTGAGTCGCAGGTTGCTTTGTTTGTTGAAACGGTATCTGAAGTCGAGTGTGGGACTCCAGTTCACGGTGTTTCTCACCGTATCAACATTTATGCCGAGATAGTCCTGCTTGTAGCGTGACCTTTGCGGCTGAAGCATTACTCCGGCGTTGAGTCTGTATTTGTCACGAATGACGCGTAGCATCACCTGAGCCTCGTGGGTGTAGGTCTGATATTCCGACTTTCGGCTCAGGTTGTCGTCGAGATAACTGTCGAGTGGGCTGTCGAGGCGGTTCAGATAGCTGTCCCATCGCCTGTATTCTGGTGTGTTGTTTGCAAAGAAGTCTTCTCCGAGGTTTGAGAAGTCGTAAGTCTGTCTATTGCTTTTGTTGAAGGAATATTCGTATTTATACGAGAATTGCAGATAAGTGCGCTTGGCGATGGGCTCGCTGTAGGTTGCCTGCAACGAATAGTTCCAGTTGCGTGTGGGCATGAGATTATACCGGTTCGTCTGATATGTGGAGTCGTTTCCTAACATGTCCTTTATCAGGAAGAGGTGAACATTTTGCAGCGAGAGACTGTTGGAAGCCTTGTCGCTGTAGTTTACATTGCCTTGCAGCGTAATGTTTCTGCCGTCGGCATTGAGTTTGCGGTTGAGCTGCAACATTGTGCCGGCACTTTTTGTCTCACCATAGGTTATGGTGTTGTATTCTTGAGTGTTCACCATGAGTCCGAGTTCAGCCATCTTGCTTATTGCCTCCTGTTCCAGTGGCGTGTCGCTGTAGCCGTATGGGTCTTCGTTGTATGCGGCAGAGCTGCTTGTGGTGACGCCGTCGCTTGTTGAGAACTGCGCATTTGGTCTGAACATGATGTTTGTGAGAGAGTCTGGCTGCCATTCAAGTCTGTAGCGCAGGTCCCATGAGTTGCTGCGGGTGTAGCTTTGACTGAGGCTGTTGCTGAACGATCCTGTCTTTGCAACGAAATTCTCTGTCGATACTTTGGTGTTAAGGTCACCGTCGCCATGGTTCCATCTCACGCTGCCGTCCATCTTTAGCTTTGTGTTGTCGTAGTTGAAGTTCACTCCAAGCATCTTGTTGGCATTCAGACCTTGTCGTGTCTGTCCGAAACCTCCGCGTGAACCTCCTCCGAAGCCCATGTCGTTCACGTTGTTTGCATTTCCAAACATCATAACCCTTGTCTTCGAGTTGAACCATGCGCCCATGAGTTTTTCGGCATAGCGTCCTTTTGTTCCTATGCCGAGGTCAATGTTTGAAAACAGTCCGTGGTTCATACCCTCCTTAATTCCAAAGTCGAGCACAGTCTGTTCATTGCCGTCGTCAATGCCCGTCACTCTCGAGAGGTCGCTTTGCTGGTCGTAGGCTTTCACGCGCTCCACTATCGACGTGGGTAGGTTCTTCAGGGCAGTCTTAGTGTCGCCCGTCATAAACTCCTTTCCGTCTACGAGTATTTTCTTTACTTCTTTTCCGTTGATTTTTATTGTGCCGTCGTCGCTCACCTCTGCTCCGGGGAGCTTCTTCACGAGGGCTTCCACCGTGGAACCCTCCGGTACGCGGTATGCTGACGCGTTATATTGGAAGGTATCTTCCTTCAATACTACCTTTGCGGCCTGTCCGGTCACCGTTGTGCCTTTGAGCATTATGGCATCTGCTCCAATCTGTATTCGTCCAAGGTCTATGTTCTTGGCATCTATTATAGACACGTTGTTATAAACAGTCTTATAACCAACGCTGCTTAACTTGATAATATAACTGCCATCGTCGGGTAGCTGAACGCTGAAGCTTCCCTCGTCGTCGCTCACAGCACCTGTTACGAAGGTACTGTCAGTTTTCAATACTTGCACCGTGACAAAGGGCACTCCCTCTTTTGTGTCGCGGTCTTGCATCCATCCACTCACCATCCTGTCCTGAGCCATGGCCGTGAGCGGCATGGTTATAATCATCATGAGGATGAACGCTAATCTTGTTGTTCTGTTTTTGATATTCATTGGTTTGTGTTTGTGTTGATTTCTTCCTTACTTGAAGTGGCATGTCAGCACCATTACTATTCCAGATTGTTTGATTTCTTTGATGAATATTCTCCTTGAAGGTTTAATCTGACTCGCGATTTTCGTCAAATTGTTGCACACTCATATACCCATGTGCGCAATTTGTAACTTTCTTATGTAAAAAAACGCTAAATTGCAGTGTTACAATTATGTTGGTATAGAATAAATAATGTATCTTTGCGGTATACAAATGAGAGAAACCGGAGGGAATGTTATGGAACAGAGAATTATTATTTCACAGAATTTTCAGAATGATCTTGCCATGGCACTCATGGAATGTGAGCGCGATAGGATATTCGTCCTTACCGATGCAACGACCAACGAGAAATGCTGGCCGCTGCTAAGTAATTTCTTTGGGCTCAAGCAGGCGCGGCAGATAGTTATTCCTTCTGGTGACAACAATAAGAACATCGAGTCGCTGAGCCATGTATGGAAGGAACTGCAGAATGGTGCCACCCGTCATTCGTGTCTCATAAATCTCGGTGGAGGCATGGTTACCGACCTTGGAGGCTTTGCTGCTTCCACCTTCAAGCGTGGAATAAATTTCATAAACATACCAACCACACTGCTTTCCATGGTCGATGCAAGCGTTGGCGGAAAGACAGGAATCAACTTCGGAGGACTGAAAAACGAAGTGGGGGTGTTCAGTGAGCCCCGCTTTGTGATAATCAATGCAGCCTTCCTCAATACCCTTGATACCCAGAACCTGCTAAGCGGGTATGCCGAGATGCTCAAACACGGGCTTCTGAGCAACGAAGCTATGTGGGCAGAGCTTTTGTCGTTTGAGCCCGAACAGGTTAATGATGCGGCTCAAACCGTTGCTGACGGGTCGGGCAATGTGATGATTAAACGTCTGCAACGCATGATTGCCGACTCGGTGGAAGTGAAGAAGCATATCGTGGAGAAAGACCCTAAGGAACAAAACATAAGGAAGGCTCTCAATTTGGGTCACACCTTTGGTCATGCTTTTGAGTCCTGGAGCTATACAGGAGGCAACACCCCGGTGCTGCATGGCTATGCCGTGGCTTTCGGATTGGTATGTGAGCTTTACCTCTCTGTCGTGAAATGCGGTTTCCCAACCGAAAAGATGCGCCAAGCCGTTGCCTACATCCGCAGCCATTATGGCTCGCTGCCCATAAGCTGCGACGACTATGACACTCTCATAGAGCTGATGACACACGACAAGAAAAACTCTGCAGGAACAATAAACTTCACACTCTTGAGCGACATCGGTGACATACGCATCAACCAGACAGCTACAAAAGAAGAAATCCTTGAGGCCATGGACTTCCTACGCGAAGGTGCTTAAAGGACTTATTCGTCCCATCTTCTGATTACTTTCCCCGTTGCCGTCATGGGCAACCTATCGACAAACCGCACCTTTCTGGGCTGCCAATAGGGCGGCAGGAGGGTGCGGAATATTCGTTGCATCCCTTCCTGAGTTGGTTCTTTATCGCCCTTCCGGCGCTCTACCACTATGGCAACCACCTCTCCATATTTCTTGTCCGCAGCCTTAGTAATATAATATGGTACGCGCATATGCGCACGAAGAAGCCGTTCCACCTCCTCCGCCTGCACCTTAATGCCTCCTGTACAAATCACATTGTCCTTACGCCCCATCACCCGAAAGCGTCGGTCCGACACCCCGTCGAACACCACGATATCGTTAGTCACCAGGCGCTCGGCACAAACCAGTGGCGCATCAACCACCAAACATCCATCATCGGTCTGCGACAGCGACACCGACGGGAATGCCTCATACCACTCGCTCGCCTCTTCGCCACTCAGTCTTCGCAGGGCAATGTGTGAAAGCGTTTCGGTCATACCGTAGGTGCTCCACACCGCATTGGGAAATGTCCGTAGCTCAGCTGCCAACTCTTCGTCGATGGCTCCACCGCCAATGATGAGATGACGAATAGCCATCAGCCGACGGCGCTCCGCAGGCACCTGCAACGAATTCCAAACCTGCAAAGGCACCATGGCCGCGAAATCCACCCGTGCCTCATCGTCAGTAAGAATATCTTCGGCAAGAGGATGTCCGCAGGGCTCCACCACCCTCAGCAACAAGCCACGCGTCCATGCCCTCACTGCCATCATCTTCCCTGCGATGAAATCAAGGGGCAGACAAAGCAATGCAGTGTCGCCAGCCTTCAGTCCCAGAAAGTCGCAAGTGATGCGTGCCGACGCCTCCATGCGGTGTTTTTCCACCCACAGCGGTTTGGGCGCTCCTGTCGATCCGCTCGTATGAACGAGCAGCCGTGGCTCGTCGTTTTCCCATTCCTCCCTAAAAAAATCGTAATCCTTCATTCGTGATTCTCCATTCCTTGGATGCAAAGGTAGCAAAAATCTGTAAGAACAGAAGATTAGGAGATTGGGAAAACAGGCAGATTGATGTATTAGAGGAACAAGAAAGGGGCATTAGATTATTACTTCCAATGCCCCCAGAGCGTGTTATCCCTTTAACTGTTCTTTTACTTTCTACTTCATTTGCTTTTTGTTTTCTTACCTTTTCTTTTTCTTACGCTTTTATATACTTATCTTTTTTCATCTTAAAACCTTCTTGCCATTGATGATGTAAACACCCTTTTGACTGGCATTGCTACACGGAATGCCCTGCAGCGTGTAGGCAACGATGCGCAGTTTAGATTCATCCCGGGTTGAAACGGAATATGGAACGGCAATGCCATCCGTTGCATTGGCTACAACGCTGACCGTTGCAGATCCTTCGGCATCGGCATCGCGCACCACATTCACAACAAAGTCGCCACACGTTCCGTCGCTCAGGAAAAGGTTTTCCTCCATCGTTCCGCCACCACTGACACTATAGACAAAGGGCTCAACAGCGTCAATCACGTTGCCAAACTGGTCGGTGACAACCGATGAGAAGGTAACTGTTCGGCGATGATGGTCCACCACCTGCGCATATTCCGCCAATGCCTGCTGTGCATACTGTCGCAGTTCGGCAGCCTCATCGGCCTCGAGGTTGCGCGGCTGATAGGTAATCGTCGTAGCATCAACGCCATAAATCATTGCATACTCCATGCATGCAGCCAGGTATGTAGCCTTAGCCGACGGGTGGCGGTTGTCGGTATACATTGCTTCCATCCATGCGGCACCCTTGTCGTCGTACAGATGCTGATATGCCAGTCCTACAGGTGTGATGCTCACGCCAAACTCCTGAGCCACGCGTGTGTAGTTCTCGAGCAGTGTTGTCTGCTGATCGGTGAAAGCAGCAAATCCGTTTTCATTGAATCCCCAGTTCACCGGCAACATGATAATGGCGTTGGGGTTAGGACAATGGCTTCGGATAAAGTCTACCCACACCTTCACATTCTCTCGGAAGGTAGCGAAGTCAGTGCGCGGCAGACTGCTATGTTCCTGCAAGATGACGTGTGTCCATGCTGTTCCTTCAATCAGTGGTCGCGCATCAGCACTGTTATAGTGAGTCATCAGCGTCTGTCCCAACATCGTATGGTCGGTCCATGTAGCATCCACACCCATTGCTTCAGCCATGCGGTTGAATATGGTCCACTGTTCATTGCGCTGGATAAGGCTGTTGTTCATCGATACAAGCCTTACTTTTTCTGGCACTTCGGGCACCAACACCGCCTTGGCAGGCATTACACTGAGTGTCTTCTCAATTGCAACAGAACCAAACTGAGCCTGAATCATTACGTTGTCGATAGCCAATGCCATGGCAGAAGCACAGTCGGTGCCCGTGGCTGAAGAGATATTCCAAGCCAGGTAAACATTCTCACCAGGCTCAACGGCCAACGGAAGCACCTTACCAGAAACGGTCTCGGCCGCGATTGGCACGATTTCAGCGCCCGCAGTCTCAGCATCCGGACTGAACATCAGCTTGAAGTCGTCGCCGGCAGAAGTCCATGTTTTTCCATCCGGAGAGTAATAGAGTTGTACTGCAAAGCCGGCAGCATTACTTCCTTTTCGGTATTTCTCCACATCGTAGCTCAGCGTGAGCTGGTTGAGCACCTCGTCGTCGGTATTCAGCAGTTGCAGATACACGTTAGTTCCCCTTGTGTTATTACCAGAAGCCGCATTGGTAGAGATACCACCCACGGCTCGATCGCTTTCATCGGCAGAGTCATAGAAGTTGTAAACTCCGTTTTTTTGGTTGGAAGCCAGGTTAGGACCACCTGTGAAATGGACGGAAGCAGAAGCACTGCTGAACTGTCCGATGACCCGCGGACCTTCAGAGTTAGCTTGTACGCGCCAGTTATCAGGCATATCAATACCGTCGGCCATGCCATCGAAGCGCTCGGTGTATTGTGCCTGTGTCTTGCTGATGGGCAAGCCGGTCTTTGTCTCGTCGGGAGTTCCAAAGGTTGCTGCGATAGTCACGTTGTCAATAGCCAATGCCATGGCAGAGGCACAGTCGGTACCGGAAGTAGACGATATGTTCCATGCGAGATAAATATTCTCACCTGCGTCCACCGCCACTGATAGTTTTTTGCCAGAAACGGACGATGTGACGATGGGAACAACAGCAGCTCCGGCGGTCTCTGTATCCGGACTGAACATCACCTTGAAGTCGTCGCCAGCCTCATTCCAATCGGTGCCGTCACTTGAATAGTAAAGACGCACCGTGAAACCGGCAGCATTGCTTCCTTTACGATATTTCTCTACGTCGTAGTCCAAAGTCAGTGTATTGATGGCTTCGGCTCCTGCATTATAGAGTTGCACATATACGTTAGTTCCACGCGTATTATTGCCCGATGCAGCATTGGTTGATATTCCGCCCACAGCACGGTCGTTTTCATCGGCAGAGTCATAGAAATTATATGTTCCGTTCTTTTGGTTGGAAGCCAGATTGGGTCCACCCGTAAAATGCACAGCCGTCAGTGCCGACGCATAGGAGCCCACTGAGCGCGGTCCGTCGGAACAAGCCTGCACTCGCCACGCTGTAGGCAGCGTCAGGTCTGCTCCCATCCCGTCAAAGTTTTCACTCACCTGAGTCTGAGCAGGCGACAGCTGGAGGCCTTCTTGCGCCCACATGCCAGCAGCGAACGCACAGCCAAGTATTAAAACAGATATTCTCCTCATCATAATAAATTGTTATTTAATGATATATTTCTTTCCTTTGTTGACATAAATGCCTGATTTCGTAGGCTTCTGAATGGACATTCCACTAAGTGTGTGCCAAGTAAAGGAACGTGTAACGTTCGTCTTCACTTCCCCGATGGCAGCTACAGCCTTACCGCCAGTGACGGTGAGATGTGCCTTCGGCATATCCGTGCAGTCAAGGGTGAACACATAGGTATCGCCGTCTTCCCAGATAGCTTCTGGATCGGCATAGATATTTCCATTGCTGCGCCCGACGACAAATTGGTAATTAAGATTGATATCAATGTCGTATTGCGATGCATCAGCAGGATTAAATTCCTTGCCCCAGCCCGGTTGACAGTAGAGTTTGAATTCCGGATTAGCGGCATCAATTTCCTTTCCCACGGTGAGGGTAAGACGATACACCTTCGGTGCTATGGGTGCCAAGGCTGCCGCATGTTCAATGTTTCCCTGCCAGCTATCGCCATCAGTGCCGTGATGATATGGTTTTCCGATAAGTCCAATGGCATACACAGCACCCGTGCCATCGGGTTGCATGGTTAGCGGATTACCCTCATCATCAATGGGATACACATTGAACCACTTCTGTTGGAAGTCGGCACGCACAGCATAAGAACCAGTCATGGCCAAGAACTTCAGTGCGCCATCAGCCTGACGCTCAAAGAAATCAGGATTGACATACCAGTCGTCGTCATTCATGGCATCCTCACCCGATGCGACATAAGTATTACCTTGCGTCAATACACCTTTATATATATAGTCAGAACCCACCGGCATCATCTCAACACCATCGAAAACGGGATGCAGCACATGACCAGAACGGGTTACATCGACCGTCATCACTGCCTTGTCGAGTCCTGCAGTGCAGTCAACGGTGAACACACATACATCACCCAAAGCCAGTGAAGCTCCATTCTTCAAGTAAATGTTACCATCATCGTGGCCATCCGAACCAAGACCGATGCCAAACAATTCACTTTCAGTGCTCAGCATGCAGTTGTTGGCAGTGCCTTTAAACTCTGTTCCCCACTCCGGCTGTCCAAAGAACTTGAAGTTGACGTCGCCAGCCTTTAGCTGTCGGCCCACCTCCAACGTCACCTGATGAACATGAGGAGCCACCTCTGCCATGCAGATACCGTGAGCCACACCCGTCTGCCAGCCTGATCCAGCGGAAACAAACGATGGTTTTCCTACGCCTGCAGAGCCGATGAGCCAGATTGCGCCCGAATTTGTGGCAACATCCAGTCGAGACGGTGCCGAGGGTGTGCCTGCATATACCTGGTAGTATTTCTTCTGTGCATCTGCCACGATAGTATACACTCCCGAAATGGCATTAAAGGTGAGCGTTCCATCATCTTTCAATGTAAAGAAATCGGGATCATAATACCAATCTGCTGTTGTTTCTACGCCTGTGATGGTGTAGTCTGTTCCCTGCACCAGTTCACCTGAAAACTGGCTATCGGTCAGTTGGATGTTATCAGCCAATGCATTGGCAGTCCACAACAGACCTGCTCCCATCATCAGAAACACTGTTTTAAGTCTTTTTCTTCTCATAGGTTTTGTTATTTAAGTTATTAAAAAGTTGATAAATATTCTTCGTTGGCGCAAAATTACAGTGTTTGGTATATATATGGACATCTATATCTGAGCGATATGTATTTTTTTTTAACACAAAAAATATGAATCTGCTCATTATTAAACACTTACACAAAGAAACGGCAAACATCGGTATGGATTTAATATATTGCAAAAAGCCCTGTTTTACCTATATCACTCCCACTTTCGTTTGGTCTTTTGGAGAAGAATTCTTATTTTTGCTGATGGTTTCAAAAACAACCTAAGACCTATGAAAAGAACCAGCATTTCTACCTGTTTGTTGTTGCTCTGCCTGCTGACATTTGCACAATCGGCAGACTATAAAGACCTATACACACGACTGGACAACGCCATTGCCCACCAAGACCAATACATTGAGAAACGAGAACAACACCTGCAAACCCTGAAAAAGCTCTTGCAAAAGAGCAAGAACAACGAATTGCGCTATGAATATGCAACACAGATAGCTGAAGAATACCATACCTACGTCAATGACTCAGCCATTACATACATGAAAACCTGTCTCGCCCTTGCGCTGCAAAGCCAACGCAACGACTGGCAGGCTGCATCGTGTATCAAGTTAGGACATCAGTTTGCTATTTCGGGATACTACGTTGAGGCACAACGCTATTTCGCACAGGTTCCACGGATCTCCCTCACACCGTTGCTCTTGCCGGAATACTACGACGGCATGGCCCATCTCTGCGGCGAGATCGCCTTCTACTCCAAAGACCAAGACCTGCGCGAAGAATATTTTGCACAGCAACGCCACTACCGCGATTCTCTTTACGCCATCTTAGACAAGAGTTCCCCCATATACTATGCCAAACTCCAACTGAAACTCAATGGAGAGAACAGAGCCAAGGAAGGCCTGCTGACGAGCGACAAATGGATGAACTCCCTCACCTTCGACGACCCTGACTATTCCTCCATGGCCTTCTTCAGGGCGGAAACCTACCGAAGAATGGGTAACACACACATGCAGGAATACTGGCTGTTGCTCTCCTCCATCAAAGACTTTGAGAGTGCCACCATGAACCAGGCTTCGCTATGGACACTGGCAGCACTGATACACCAGAAGGGAAACCCATCGCTGGCCCAACACTATATGGAAGCATCGTGGAAGAGCATCTCCCGCTTCGACACTCACATGCGAGGATGGCTCGTCACACCTGTGATGCAGGCCATTAACTCCAATTACAACGAAAACATCAACACCGCCAGGCGCCATCTCACCACATCTCTGATTGTCATCAGTTTGCTGGGGCTATTGCTTGGAGCTGCATTGGTGATGGTATGGAAGGAGAAAGAGAAAATCGCCACTACCAAGGTAAAACTGAACGACATGAACGTACTGTTCTCCCAAGCTAACTCGCAACTCTCTGAGGTCAACCGACAGCTGGAACAGACCAACCGCGTGAAGGACGAATACATCGGTGAGTTTCTGAGTGCCTGCTCTGGATATATAGAGAAAATTGAAACGCTGAAAACCAAAGTCAACCGCAAGCTCAAAGCAGGTCAATACAAAGAGCTGTTGGCAATGACAAATTCAAAAAACATCAAGGAAGAAGAGTATGCAGAGCTACACCGCCAATTCGACAAGGTATTCTTGAATCTTTTTCCTCATTTCGTTGAAAACCTCAATGAACTTCTTGAGCCCAAGGGAAGGATTGATCCCAATGGAAAAGACAAACTTTCCACTCCACTGCGCATCTTCGCACTGATTCGCCTCGGCGTTGACGACAGTGCCAGCATTGCCCGCTTCCTCAATTATTCGCCCAACAGCATCTACTGCTACCGCGCCCGCATCAAAAATCATGCTATTGGCAATCGTAACGAGTTTGAAAAAAAGGTGAAGGGAATTGGATAGTACCATACCATTAAACCAAACACATATAAAGCATTTACTTTACACAAAAAGAATAAAAACGTTTACCTCTTATAGAGGAAAACATCATTTGTCCCCCGTGCTGAGTGTCAGCAGTGTAGAAAGTTGGCAGGCACCACAGTTTGTCGCCACAGAGTTGCAGCGGCATGGGAATGTTGTCGGTAAAAAGCTGTCCCGTGCCGAGACCCTGCGGCATGTTCAGGCTTTCTCCATAGACATGGGCAGCAAAGTGAGCCACGGCATTCAGTCCCACATTGCTTTCCAGTGCTGATGTTATCCATGACCCTATGCCGCGCTGTCGTGCCATTTCAATCCATTCGCGGCATCCTTGCATGCCCCCATGTAGCGAAGGCTTGAGAATGATGTATTGCGGACAAATGGTGTCGAGCAGTTGTTCCTTCGCCTCAGTGTTGTTTATGCCTATCAGCTCTTCGTCAAGAGCTATTGGTATCGGCGACTTGCGGCATAGCTCAGCCATCTGTTCCCATTGTTTCTGGCGTATAGGTTGCTCAATGGAGTGAATGTCGTAGTCAGCCAGCTGCTCCAGTCGCTCTAATGCCACCTCTGGTGCGAAGCCTCCGTTTGCATCTACTCGCAGTTCAATCTGTTTGCTGTCGAAGTGTTGGCGTATGAAGCTTACCAGCTCTATCTCACGTTGCCAGTCAATGGCGCCAATCTTGAGCTTCACGCAGTGGAAGCCTTTCTGCAGCTTTTCTTCTATGCGTTGGTACATCTCCTCAAAGGTGCCCATCCATATCAGTCCGTTGATGGTGATGCCTTGTTCGCCGCGGCTGAAAGGAGTGTCATACAGGGCTGCGCTTCCATTGCGTTGCCATTGCCTTACTGCCGTTTCGATGCCAAACAGCATGGATGGATAGCCACGCATCTCGTCATAAGGTATCTCGCCCGTTGATTGCAGCATGTTGCAGAAACGGCGGAGCTGTTCCATATACTCAGCCGGAGGCATGGCATCGCACGACAGGTCAGGCAGTGGGGCACATTCTCCCATGCCCAGAATCATGCCGTTGGCATCCTTAAGGGTTATCATATAGCTCCTCCGCGTTGTATAGATGCCGCGCGAGGTGCCTGCCGGTTGTTTGAAATGAAACAGCCGCTCACTGATTTCTATGTTCATGTGCTGTGCTGTCATGGGAACATGGGATACTGGTCGAAGTCAGGCTTGCGTTTCTCAAGAAATGCCTTGCCGCCCTCTTGAGCCTCGTCCATGGTGTAATAGAGCATAGTCGCATCGCCAGCGAGCTCCTGAATGCCAGCCTGTCCGTCAAGCTCGGCATTGAGTCCGGCTTTTATCATGCGCAGGGCGAGGGGTGACCGTTCCATCATTATCTCCGCCCATTCCACACAGGTGTCTTCAAGCTCCTCCAGTGGCACCACCTTGTTGACCATTCCCATGCGTTCAGCCTCCTCGGCACTATATTGCTTGCAGAGGAACCAAATCTCGCGTGCTTTCTTCTGACCCACCATGCGTGCCAGATAGCTGGAGCCGAAGCCTGCATCAAACGAACCAACCTTTGGACCCGTCTGTCCGAACACGGCATTGTTGCTTGCAATGGTGAGGTCGCACATCACATGAAGCACATGTCCGCCGCCTATGGCATAGCCGTTGACCATAGCAATGACGGGTTTGGGCAGACGCCTTATCTGCATCTGTACGTCGAGCACGCTCAATCGGGGCACACCACCTTCGTCAACATAGCCGCCACGCCCTTTCACATGCATGTCGCCACCTGAGCAGAACGCCTTGTCGCCGGCACCGGTGAGCAGCACCACTCTTATGTTCCTGTCTTCCCTGCAATGGCTGAAAGCCTGTGACAGCTCCCATGTGGTCTTCGGTGTAAACGCATTGCGATAGCGTGGTCTGTTGATGGTGATTTTTGCTATGTGGTTGTATTCCTCAAAGATTATCTCTTCAAACTTCCGTATCTCTTTCCATTGTCTTTTTCCCATGTCTGTATGTCTGTTTTATGCTTGTTATTATTCTGCAAAATTACATATTTTCTTGCTTTCCTACATGCGGTTACAACAATAATTAGTATTTTTGCATGTCATCAAACCTTTTAATCTATGCTACAAATCCGCTGCAAGAACAACAATCTCACAAAGAGCTTTCCCGAGGGAAGTTCTCTGCTCGACGTTTATCAGGAGTTTGCACATGAGCTTGACATACCCTATCCTGTGGTGTCGGCAAAGGTAAACAACTCGTCGGAGGGTCTTAAGTTCCGTCTTTTCCAAAACCGCGACGTGGAGTTTTTGGATGCGCGTGAAGGCTCGGGCCACCGGGTGTATGTGCGTTCCCTGTGTTTTGTTCTCTACAAGGCAGCTACCGATCTGTTTCCCGGCAGCAAGCTGTTCATAGAACACCCTCTGTCGCGTGGTTATTATTGCAACTTCAAGAAAGCCGGTGGCGAGCCAGTCACCGACGACGATGTGCAGAGCATCAGGTCGCGCATGCAGGAGATTATCAATCTCGACATGCCGTTCCGACGCACGGAGTCAACCACAGATGAAGCCATAAGGGTGTTTACTGAGCGTGGGTTCACTGACAAGGTGAAACTGCTTGAGACCTCCGGACAAATCTATTCCGACTATTATACTCTCGGCGACACAGTAGACTATTACTACGGTCCCTTGGTGCCCTCGGCAGGCTATTTGCAGGTGTGGGGACTTGAGCGCATCTATGATGGTCTTCTGCTCAGGGTTCCCGATTGGAACGTTCCCACCCGTCTGGCAGAGAAAGCGCCCATGCCTAAGACCTACGAGATGTTCAAGGAACAACTCAAATGGGACATAATAATGCGGCTCTCCAATGCCGGTGATGTGAACAAAGCCATACAGCGCGGCTTTGCCTCCGAGCTCATTCAGGTGAGCGAAGCCCTGCAGGAGAAGAAAATTGTGCAGATTGCAGAGGAGATTGACCGTCGTTTCCGAAGAAAAGACAATCCCATAAGGCTGGTGCTCATCACCGGACCATCGTCATCGGGCAAGACCACGTTCTGCAAGCGACTCTGTGTGCAGCTGCTGGCGTGTGGTCTGCGTCCCTTCTCCTTTTCCACCGATGACTATTTTGTTAATCGCCTTGATACTCCCAAGCTTCCCAATGGTGATTACGACTTCGATAATATTGAGACCGTTGACTATCACCTGCTCGAAGACCATCTGCTCAGGCTGATGAATGGCGAGAGTGTGGAAGTGCCCGAATATAATTTCGTGACGGGAAAGCGCGAGTGGAATGGCAAGACCATGAAGCTCACCTCCGACAGTGTACTAATACTTGAGGGTATTCATGCCCTCAACCCCTTGCTTACAAAAAAAATAGAGGACTCCCTGAAGTTCAAGATCTACATATCTGCGCTCACGAGCATCTCGCTCGACGACCATAACTGGATACCCACTCGCGACAATCGTCTGCTCCGTCGCATTATCCGCGACTACAACAAAGGCGCATTCACCGCCCAGCAGACCATCAGCCAATGGAAAAACGTGTGTGAGGCAGAAGACAAATGGATATTTCCGTTCCAGGAGACAGCCGACGTAATGTTCAACTCGGCTCTCAACATTGAGTTTGCAGTATTGCGCATACATGCCGAGATTATCCTTGCAGGCGTTCCGAAGAACTGTGAAGAGTATGGCGAGGCTCACCGTCTGTTGAAATTCATCCATTATTTCCTTCCGGTGAGTGACAAGGAGATACCGCCTACGAGCATCATGCGTGAGTTCGTTGGTGGGTCAAGCTTCAAATACAGAGCATTTGACCGTTAGTTCTCGCTAATCTCAAGAAGCAACGGCCGCTCTGACTCGGTGTTCATCAGCCACTCCAAGCCTCCTGCTATTTGTTCGGCACGGCGTATACCGACATAGCCCACGTTGTTCTCCATACATATACCCTCGGCGGTGGTGTGGTGGCATGCCATGACTATACGTTCGCGGGCATTGCTCTCTTTCAGCCCCTCAAAGCGTTTGAAGATGGCACCGCCGCCGTTGTTGAGCAACAGTATGCGCAGGTTGCCTCGCAGTCCTTGTGCCCATAACGCGTTCTGGTCGTAGAAGAAACTCAGGTCGCCAATGACGCAATATACCGTCTCGTTTGTCACCATCGACATGCCGGCAGCTGCCGAGAGCGAGCCTTCAATGCCGTTTATTCCTCTGTTGCAGTAGATGCAGTGCGTGGCATGGCGTTCTGCCAGTCTAACTGCCGTGCTGTTGGCGTAATGCACTTGTGGCTTGCTCGCATTGTTGGCAAGTAATTTCTCAAACTCCTTCACGGCATACTCTTGAAGGCTTGATCCAATGTGTCTGTTGTTTTTCTCTGTTGTGTTTAATCTCAGTAATGTCCATCGCTCTATGAACGCTTCTCTTTCGGTATGGGAAGTGTGGTTGTATTTTTCTTTTTCTGCTCTTTCGGCAAATGTGTTGCCCAGCATTTGCACAAATCTTTCCGGTTCCATCTCCACCAGGGTGTCAAGCTGCATGAAGGTGTCGGCAACGGTGCCGTCGCAGCTTACGCGTATCATGCTCTTGAGATTGGCTTTCCTTAACCATGTTTTAAGCTTCTTGCTTACAGGCGAACCTCCTATATAAACCAGGGTGTCGGGAATGTAGTCGGCATTATGCTCAATTTCTGCCACCATGTCGTCGATAGGTGTCTGTGGCATATTGCCTTCGCATAGCCTTTCTGCCAGCACTACGCAATGTCTGTAGAGTTTTTCCAGTGAGTTTTGCCATTGGTTGTCATACACCTTTGTATGGTATTGCGACAAAAGCACCATAGGCTTCTGTGCTGTCGCTATCTGTTGTATGACATTCGTTACTTGCTGTGGTATGTCGTCTGCCACCATGCGGTTTATCTTTCGTTCCTCGGGCAGTTTCTCTGTGGTAAATTCATAGAGTGGTTCGCTTATAGGTATGTTCACATGCACTGGACCGCAGCCATGGTGTGTAGCTTCAAGCAGCACTTCGTTTACCAGTCTGTTGCACATCCACTGTTGCTCGTCGTCAGCAGGTTCACAGAGTGTGACGCTTTTCTTTACGAAGCGTCCCAGAGCATCGCCTTGTGGCATCGTCTGTCCGTCGTTCTGGTCAATCCACTGTGGTGGCCTGTCGGCAGAAATCACCACGATAGGCACCTGCTGATAGTAGGCTTCAGCCACGGCGGGCAGCACGTTGAGCAGGGCAGAGCCGGAGGTGACACATACCGCCACAGGCTCTTTCAGCCTGAGAGCCATGCCCAGGGCATAGAAGCCTGCGCTACGTTCGTCGGTAATGGGATGGCAGGTTATTGCCTCACATTCATTGAGATTGTGGGCGAGTGGAGCGTTCCTGCTACCCGGACATACCACGGCATGGTGTATGCCGTGGCTCACTATGAGAGCCGTGAGGATGTTTACGTTTTCTTTATTGCTGAACATTTAAGGGTTTGTTTTCTGTTGTTGATGAGGCTTTAGATGTTGTCGTCAAGGAGCTGCAGCATTGTTTCCATCTTGTCTTCGGTCTCGTTGTATTCCTGTTCGCGGGTGCTGTCTTTGAGAAGTCCACCTCCGGCATACAGTCTGAAGTGCTTGCCGGCAATCTGCATGCAGCGCAATGACATATATAATAAGGTGTAGCCGTCGGCGTTGAGCAGCCCCATGAAACCACTGTAGTAGCGTCGGCTGTGGGCTTCGTGGCTGAGTATGAATTCCAGCGTGTCGTCTTTCGGCAGTCCGCATACTGCCGGAGTGGGGTGGAGCAGGCTTATCACTTGTCCGAGACGTGTGGTGCCGTTGAGCGTGAATGTGAAGTCGCTGCGCAGATGGATGAGCTGTGCCGCTCTCACGGTGCGCGGTCCTTCTTCGGTAAAGCCGTCGGAGATTTTTCTCAGGCAGTCGCCTATGTATGTCGCAACCATGCGTTGCTCCTGCATGTTCTTGTCGCTCCATGTAGGTGCTTGCTGGTCTTTAGGCAGTGGCATGGTGCCGGCGAGTGCCATCGTTGAGTATTTGTTGTCGCCACCACTGATGAGCTGTTCGGGAGTAGCCGTGAGCCACAGTCCGCTCTGCGGTGTGTAGACGAGGGCTATGAACAGGCGTGGGTAGCGTTCGCATGCTTTCTTGAAATATAGGAATGGCGATTCCGTGGTGGCTGTGCTCACATGTTTCGATCGTGACAGCACAATCTTATGGAACTTGCCCGAGGTGATGCCATCATGGAAAGCGTCGAAGGGATAGTTGCTGTCATTACCTTCTACGAGGTTTTCTTGCAGCTTGCTCTCCCTAATGAGCCATTCCGACAGCTCTGGCATGAAGTCTTCGCCGACCTCATCCACTGCGAGGTCTCTCCGTTCTTCAATGCCGATGAGTGCCACCGGCAGCTCACTGCTGGCGTTGAAGGGTGCCACCACGAAGCCCGACTTGCCGTCGAGGTCGGATAGTGACTCATATGAGGTGGCATTGCCTTGTATCATACAGCAGAAGGATGCATGAGGCAGGCGGTACATGGCAAAGCTGTTATAGTTGTTTGGCGTGCTCATGAATGATGTTGTTTTGAAGGTGTCGCTTTCCGTGTTCTCTTGGGAGTGACAATGAAGTTGGTCACCTGGACGGTGGAGATGAGCTCACCGGCTTCGTTGGTAATGTCAACCTGCCATACATGCAATGTCTTGCCTTCATGCTGAAGGCGAGCAGTGGCTGTGACGGTCTCACCCTCTGCCACCACCTTCACATGGTTGCCGCTGACATTGATGCCTGCTGCCATCTTGCCGGGACAGAGAGCCATGCTTCCTACGCCAGCCACGTTTTCTGCCAGTGCGAGCGAGGCTCCGCCACTGAGAAAACCGAAGGGCTGGCGGTTGAGCTTTCCTACCTTCATGCGTGCCATCACTGTGTCGCGTTCGGCTGTAGAATAGAACTCCATGCCGAGTGTTTTCGACAGTCCTTCCTGTCCTTCTGCTATCTCTTTTATGTTTTCTATGTCCATGGTTTTCGTCCTGATAGTATAATTCTACAAAGGTAGATATTTTTTTTTGAAACAGGCAGTTCGTAAGTCCAAAATCCGGACTTTTGCCTTTTGATGGCATTCTTATCCTGCTTGATGGCTTTGACATGGAAATCTTCTCGTATTATGTTTCTCTGGTGCCGGAAATCCATGGAAAATGGGCGTGAAACATTTTGTGAATAAATGTAAACAAATATAAAATATTAGGCAATTTCTTTAACATTTGGTGTCTAAGAAATGTCCAAAGAATCGCCTCTGTAACTTACTGATTGTCAAGCGCTTGAAAGGGGTATTTTAAAAGAGCCTCTTTTAGCGTGCAAAAGAGCCTCTTTTGG
>CAMVSV010000004.1 GCA_947170265.1 uncultured Prevotella sp. | reverse complement strand
CCTTTTTTCAATGAGCGTTCCGTTTTCAGAAATGATGACGGAACGCTTTTTTTGTTTCTATGCTTTAACCATGAAATTATAATTATTTATTATTTTCTTTGTGCAATTCTTAACTTTTCGTATCTTTGCGATATAAATTAACTAACATCATAAGATTATGTCACAGATCCATTGTACTAATTGCGGAAATATTATTCCTGATAATTCTGCATTCTGCCCAAATTGCGGTCAGAAAGTTATAGTTCAGCAACCTCAACCTCAACCCCAGCCTCAATACACGCAGCAGTATCAGCAGCCTTATCAAGGCGGAGGCAATGGTGGCAATAATGGTCTCTTATATGGTATTATTGCGTTGTTGTGCCTGCTGCTTGTGGGTGGCGGTGCCTATTATTTTATTTCTTCGAGTAATGAAAAAGAAGAAGCGCAGGCCATTGCTGCTCAGACTCAGCAGAAGGAGCAGGAGAAGCAGATGGCTGAGCTGAAGGAAAAGCAGGAGAAGCTTGAAGAAGAAAACAAGAAGCTCACAGAGGAGAATGCAAAGAAGAACGAGAAGGTAATAGTGAAAGAAGGTGCTGTTCATGGTGCCGAGCATCGTGCAGTGAGTGCCGGAGCCAACAAGGCTAAGGTCGTTATCAATGGCGATGGTGTTCGTTTGCGTTTCGCTCCGAGTCTTAATTCCGGTTATCTCACATGGGCTAATGGTCAGACTCGTTCTCCTAAAAAAGGTAGCCGTTTGGAGTATGTCAGTCAGGATGGTGACTGGTATGAAGTGAAATACCTTAACCATACGTTCTATGTTTCCAAGGAGTTTAGCTATTTGGAATACTAAGGTGAAATGAAAATACATATTGTTTTGGAAAGGACAACTATTATTGCAGCCCTGTTGGCAATGATGGCTTGTGGTGGTTCGGCTTCTAACAATGGTCAGGAGTCAAGCCCCAAGGCTGTTGATGCCAACGGTGTTGTTGTGGATGAAGATGACGTTAAGGCAGTATCTGAGGATTTGCCATATTCGTCGGATGATATTCGTGAGCATGTGGTGCTTGACTATGGCAACCGCACAGTTCGCACAGATGCAGACGAGAGTATCAATTTCAAGCATTTGATGAAGAAGAAGGAGAACTGCTTCATAGTGATGTCGAAGAAAGACTATTATCTTTATGTGTATGAGGCACAGGGTGCTGACACTGTGATGTTGGCTCGTTATGACTGCTGCTTTGCTTTGAAGAAAGGTAATAAACAGAAGAAGGGTGACATGCGTACTCCTGACTGTACCATGAAGAATCCATTCAAGATTTCTCAGATAGCAGATGCTTCTTCGTGGTCCCATGACTTTGGAGACGGACGTGGCTCAATAAAGAGTTATGGAGACTATTTCCTTCGTCTGGTTACTCCCGGTCATAGTGGTATAGGCATTCATGGAAGTACCAACAATGCAGAGAGTGTACCAGGTAGGGCGAGCGAGGGATGCATTCGTCTTCGTGACAAGGATATCCGCGAGCTGCGCCGGGATTTTGCTTTTGTTGGCATGAAGGTTATTATCAAAGCAGAGAACGTTGACGACCTGCCTTTTGAGGTACAAGCTTACAAGAAACAGAGCCTTCCCCGTCTCCGTCATTTTGATCCAAAGAAGACTTTGAGCAACGAGCAGATAAACCAGGCATCACCTGAGCAAGGTCGTTCAAAAGTCAAGGGCATGCGTTCGGACAGTGATATGCATTCGTCTTCAACTACTGACATGCCTGTGGCATCAAAGAACATGACAATTGAAGAGTTGAATTCTCAGGGAAAACACAAATAGCCCGTTGTTTCTATGGCATTGAATTACATTTGGATGGCATTGTTTGCCATTGGAGTCTTGGTGGGTATTGTCAAGCTGGTGTTTCTTGGAGACATGGAGTCTCTTCCAGCCATGATGGACTCCACGTTCAAGATGTCTACCACGGCATTTGAAATGACTATTGGTCTCACCGGCACGCTTACGTTATGGATGGGAATATTGAAGATAGGCGAAGATAGTGGTCTTGTTGACCGTCTGGCACATTTTCTCAGTCCCGTCCTTACCAAGCTCTTCCCCGATATTCCTAAGAATCACCCTGCTTTGGGAGCCATTTTCATGAATATCAGTGCCAATATGCTTGGTCTTGACAATGCTGCAACTCCTGTTGGTTTGAAAGCAATGCAGGAGTTGCAGAGCATTAATCCGAAGAAAGACACTGCCAGCAACTCCATGATTATGTTTCTGACGCTCAACACGTCAGGTCTAACAATCATTCCTGTGTCAATCATGGCATATCGTGCGAAGTATGGTGCTGCCGACCCTGCCGATGTTTTTATACCTTTATTGCTTACTACCATGTGTTCATCGTTGGTTGGACTCCTGGTGGTTTCTCTTTACCAGCGAATCAATCTTTTCCAGAAGAGCTTTCTTATAATGTTCGGTGTCATTGCAGTAGTAGTGGCAACCCTTTTCAGTGTCATCATGGGCATGGATACCGAGCACATGCAGGCCTTTTGCCGTTTGCTTACGAGCATTCTTATACTTGGTGCCATAATGCTTTTCATTTATTCCGGTTGGCGCAAGAAGCTAAATGTCTATAACTCATTTATTGAGGGTGCCAAGGGTGGCTTTGGCATTGCCGTCAGCCTTATTCCCTATTGTGTGGCCATACTTGCTGCTGTTGGTGTTTTCCGTGCTTCAGGCGCATTAGACCTGCTTCAGGATTGGCTCAAGTCGGGTGTGGAATACTGTGGTATCAACAGCGATTGGGTAGGAGCGGTACCTGTAGCTCTTATGAAACCTCTGAATGGTGCGGGTGCTCGTGGCATGATGCTTGAGTGTTTTGAATCGTTTGGACCAGACTCGTTTGTAGGCCATCTGGCGAGCATTCTTCAGGGAAGCACCGATACCACGTTCTATATACTTGCAATTTATTTCGGTAGCGTAGGAATAAGGAAATACAGATATTCCGTAGCATGCGGATTGCTTGCCGATATTGCCGGAATGGTGGCAGCAGTGTTCATAGCTTATTTCTTCTTCGGTTGACATTCTTCTTGAGTTGAGTTAAAAGATTCGTTATGTTTCATTGGACTGATAGGATAAGGCAGGTAAAGATAATCCTCGTGGTAGCGGCTGTGGTTATTGCTGTTGCGTCGTTGGTTGTATCACATTTCCTGATTCGCGACCTGTCAAATGAGGAGCGTAACAAGATGGAGGTATGGGCAGAGGCCATGCGTACCCTCAATAAAGCTGATGAAAACACCGACTTGAGCCTTGTGCTGAAGGTTATCGATGAGAACCACACCATTCCAGTGGTTGTTATGGACAGAGAGGGCAATGCCCAAGTGTTCCGCAATGTTCCGATAAAAGCCGAGGACTATCAAGACAGTCTCCTTCAGGTGCAGCAACTTGGCAGCAAATGGCTTCGCTCCAACCAGAACATTCGCATTTATCTTGACGACAATGCCCGTGGCGAATACATTGATGTGTGCTACGACGACTCCCTCATGCTTCGCCGTCTTGCTCTCTATCCGTATGTCCAGCTTGGTGTGGTGATGATATTTGTTGTGGTAGCCATCTTCGCGTTGCTCACCTCCAAGCGTGCTGAGCAAAACAAGGTGTGGGTGGGGTTGTCAAAGGAAACCGCCCATCAGCTCGGAACTCCTATATCCAGCCTTATGGCATGGACAGAGATACTCAAGGAATCCTATCCCGACGACACCCTGATACCCGAGATGGACAAGGATGTGAAGCGCTTGCAGCTCATTGCCGACCGTTTCTCAAAGATTGGCTCGTTGCCCGAGCCTGTGCCGTCAAGTCTCAATGAGATATTAGACCATGTCATAGACTACATGGATCGTCGCACAAGCAAGAAGGTAAGGATGATCAAGGATTTTCCCGACCACGACATCATATTAAGACTCAATGCGTCGCTCTTTGAATGGGTCATAGAGAATCTCTCAAAGAATGCCGTTGATGCCATGGGAGGGGAAGCCGGCACCATAACCCTCCATGTCGAGGAGACTTCTGAGAAGGCAATCATCGAGGTGAGCGACACCGGTAAGGGTATAAAGAAACGCGACCTTCCAAATGTTTTCCGTCCGGGTTTTACGACGAAGAAGCGAGGGTGGGGGCTCGGGTTGTCACTAGCCAAGCGCATCGTGGAAGAATACCACCACGGGCGTATCTTCGTCAAGAGCTCTGAGGTAGGCAAGGGAACGGTCTTCCGCATAGAGTTGAACAAATAGACGCCCATCATAAACGACAAAAGCCAGCTTCAGTTACGAAGTTGGCTTTTGTCGTTTATTGTATTTGTCGAGTATTACATGTTCATACCACCGTCAACCTGTATTACCTGTCCGCTGACATAGCTTGACATGTCACTGGCGAGGAACGTTGCCACGTTGGCAATGTCTTCCACCTGACCTCCCCTGCGCAGAGGTATCTTTCCAATCCATTCCTTGCGGATGTCGTCGGGCAGAGCCTGTGTCATGGCGGTGTCGATAAATCCCGGTGCTATGGCATTGGCGCGTATGCCCTTGGGACCCATCTCCTGACCAATTGACTTGGCGAGAGCAATAAGTCCGGCTTTCGATGCTGCATAGTTGGCTTGTCCGGCATTGCCGTGAACGCCTACCACCGATGCCATGTTTATTATGCTGCCGCCTCTCTGTCGCATCATCACAGGCACAATAGCATGTATGAAGTTGAATGCCGACTTCAGGTTTACTGCTATCACGGCATCCCACTGCTGCTCAGTCATCCTGAGCATGAGTCCGTCTTTTGTTATACCAGCATTGTTCACCAGGATGTCAATGCTTCCGAATTCTTCCTTCACAGCCTTAACCACCTCTTCTGTCTGTGCAAAGTCAGCGGCATTGCTTGCATAGCTCTTGGCTTTCACGCCTTTGGCTGCAATTTCCTTTTCTGTTTCCTCGTTCACTTCCAAGTCAGTGAATGCGATGTTTGCACCTTCTTCTGCAAACTTCAGCGCGATAGCTTTACCTATACCGCGCGCAGCTCCTGTTATGAGTGCTGTCTTTCCACTTAATAATCCCATTGTCTTTGTTTTAAATAATTATTTTGTTTTGTTGGAAAATCTATTTGTTTGAACTCTTTCCCAAGGCTCCGTAAACCACTTTCGCCACCAGCGGACGGCTTGTCTCCGTGGTGAGTCCATGTCCGAGCCTGCCGTAGATGAATGGCACCTCGAGACCTTTTATACAGTAGTGGGTTATTTCTGCCACAAGGTTCACGTCTTCAATGTCGAACTCGCCGTCTTCCTTGGCGTCGGCATAAACCTTTCTGAATATCTCCAGTTCGTCTTCGTCGAATTTCTTCCTAACCTTTTCCACCATCCATATATTCCTGAAAAACTCAGCACGCAGGTTTCCGTTGCGTACCACTGTTTCGCGTATCATGTTCAGGTGGGTGTAGATAAGTTCAATGACTTTGTCTTGTGGGCTGATGCGTTTCTGTGCCACCTCGTCGAGCTTGTCTGACAGACGTTCCAGCTCCGATTCTATCACAGCGTAGTAAACGTCGTCCTTGCTTTTGAAATAGGTGTACAGAGTGCGCCGTCCCTTGCCCGAAGCCAAGGCGATGTCGTTCATTGTGGTGTTTGCTATCCCGTTTTTTGCAAATTGCTGGCGTGCCACATCCACCAGTTTTTGTCTTGTTTTCGATATAGACATCGTTTGTTCCTCCAACTTGTTAGTCCGATTGCACATTGCAATAATCGTGTGCAAAAGTATATTATTTATTTCAAATGCACAAATTTTTTTTAATAAAAATTGCACATTGAAAGATATATGTGCATGATATTAGCTCTATAATCTTCTTTCTCTAAAATCATTGTCTTGCTGAAGTGACATTGATATTAATTCATGAGCTGAACATGGTTTGCAATCCTCCCATTTCTTACTTTTAACGCTCCAATGGCGCAATAATTCAAATATATTGCTTATCTTTGGACTCGTAATTACAAACTCAATATGTGAGAACGATGACAATACCGATTAAGGAACCCCCCAATATTCTGCGGTGAGAATGCTCGGCCCTTCATCACCGTCACCAACCCGACTTAACACAAGAGAGTCATATATGATCTCGCGTCTACCGATGCCGACATATCGTTAACTACTTTAAAGCAAGCAATCTACGAAGCTGCGAGAGTAGAACAAAGCTCGCTTGGGCTTTGCCGAGTCGCGACGGAAGTTGAGCGAAACTCAAATCTTTTGACCAATGTTTGACGTTGTCGAAATAATGATAGCTCTCTCAAATAACTATTAACACATAAAAACTATGTTCGGACAAATCCCTCTCGATATAATCCTGTTGTTCATGCTATACGGTGCGGCAGCGGCGTTGGAAGCTATAGCTTGCCTCTACTTGCTGCTGCGCCGGGGCAATGCCTTCGCACCCGAAGTCACGCCGTCACGGCGGCTCCGGCGGTGGACAGCGGTGTTCTTTGCCGTCCTGGCCATCGGGCATCTGTGGTACTTGCCGGCTGCCGTGCTTACTTCAAACGATGACTTCATGATGTGCATGCTCGTGGGCGAACTGCTCGACTGCGTGACGTGTATCCCTCTGATCGTAGTCCTGCTGCTCTGCATGTTGCAGGATCGGCGGCGGCAGCTATGGCCAGTTGGCGTGATGATGCTGCCGTTCGTAGCGCTGATGTTAGCGGGCATAGTCACACGCAGCGAGACCTACATGACTATGGCGTATGGCTATCTGCTGCTGGTGGTTGTCGGTTTCGTCGTCTATATAGTGCGCGCCGTGAGGCAGTATGGGCGGTGGCTGCGCGACAACTATGCCGATCTGGAGCACAAGGAAGTGTGGCATACGTTCGTGTTGCTGGCCGTCATAATGCTTGTTTTCGGCTATTACACGGTTGGTTACGATGACGGCATGTTCTACGAATACGTCATCCAGGTGTGCGGCATCGTGATGATATGCCATTTGCTGTGGCGTGTCGAGACCCTGAGCGACCTGAACGAGTTGAGAATACAGGAAAACGGGAATGCCGGAATACGAGAAGGCGATGGTGAGCACCAATCGCCCGGGAATACAGGGATACAAGACAATATAGAAAACCAATCGTCCGTCAATGACAGTCCATCGTCCGAAGCCCTTTCCGATGTCACTAACAAACGGATAGGCTCCTTGCTGAAGTTGCATTGCGAGGATGCGCGGCTCTACTTGTATCACGGTCTGACGCTTGCCCAACTGGCTCAGGCCATAGGTTCCAACCGCACCTACCTCGGACTCTATTTTTCGAGTCAGAACATCACCTACAACAGCTACATCAACGGTCTGCGCATCCAGCATTTCGTCAGTCTCTACCGCGAGTCCGTCGCCGCCGGTCGTGACTTTACAGCCCAGCAGCTGGCCCAGGAGAGCGGCTACCGCAGCTACCGAACCTTCACCGATGCCTTCAGACAGCGCATGGGACAGAGCGTGACCGAGTGGATAAATGGGCAGTAGGAACATACTGAATAGTAGCATGTAACTACCGAAAGACGGTGAAATGGCAGGTGGTCTTGCTACAATGGAAATATGAAAATTTATCGTTTGCCAGTATTCTTCGTACAATACTGGAGTATTTTGGGCTCAATACTGGAGTATTTTGGGCACAATACTGGAGTATTCTCCGCACAATTACTGAGACATCTCCACAAAGTGGCGGGCTCGTTGTGCGGAGATGGGGTCGGGAAACAATTATAGCGACTTTATTTTTTCAATTCAATCTCTCTCCCTTACTCAAGTGAGGGGACTTTATGACCATTAATATATTCGCTTTTTCTTCTTAAATTTAAACCCCAAAAATGAACACGAAAAAACCTGTGTTTAGTAATTTTTGTGTACTAAAAGGGGTGGCAGAATTTACAATTTGAGTGGCAGAATTTACAATTTGAGTGGCAGAATTTACAATTTTTAGCGGAAATTACAAAACTTTTATTTTTAGGCGACTTCCCTTTTGCGAGATTGAAGGATTATCTTTAATTTTAAGCCACAAAACTATGTGGCGTGTGCACCTTTTTGGTGCGAATAATAGAGGAGGCGCTACAGCGGATTACACTCGAGGCAAGGTCGTGGTGGGTGATTATAGAATACAATTAACTCAAACAAACAACGATTTACCATGAAAACAAGATTCAAGAAGAATGCCAAGGTGTTCGACATAGGTATTACTGCCTTGGCGGGCATGCTGTCGGTTGGCGTGATGCTCTATGCCGTGTCTCATTTCGGTCTGAAGGAGGCCTGGCCCGAACTGGTGCTCAACCTGTTCTATGTGGCATGTTTAGTGATGATATGGATGTATTTCTTCGGACGTTTGGACACTCACCGGTTCAACTACTGGTGCTCCGTGTCGGTTGGCACGACGGTGCTGCTTCGCGACATTCTGTTTGCGCCGCCGCTGTCCAACTATGCGCTCCACCTGTTGTGCCTCACGCTGTCTGTGCTGCTGCTGTGCATACTGACATACTTCTATGCACGGAAGAACTGGCAGGAGTACACCAAGCGCAACCTTTGGTCCATCTGCGTCATCGACATGCTCATTGCCGCGCTCTACAACTATGACATCTATCTGGAGCCGTTCACTGAGTACACCAACTACATGCTGACGGAGATATGGATACGCCCCACCATCACCTACGGTCTCGTGGCCTGCTTCGTGACGGAGGCGAAAAAATAGAGTTGAAAAAAAGAAGCTAAAAACCCTAATACATTTGCTATTTAGAAATCAATTTATTAATAAACTTAAATCTTAATCTGTATGAAACAAAGACAAAAGGACATTTCGCGAGGGCGGCCGTGGCTGCTGCTACTGCTCCTTGCATGTCTGGCGCCCCAGCGAGCGGCGGCTGACGACTATTACGACAAATACACCGATTTGTCGTTCATGTACAACGTCTATTTGAGCGGAACCAACACCTTAACCATTTCTGTGCCCTGTTACGATCAGGAAGGTGCCGACGCTTACATCATTGACGGTAACCTTTATGCCTCATGGGAAAACCATGGCGAGATTAAACTCTTTCACTGGGCTTTAGGCACCAATAATCAAAGCTCACTGGCCAGTGACGCTAACACCTGCCCCATAACGGTCTCTACAGAAGCCCCGGGTTACTTCAACTTGAAGTGTGGTAACACGAATGGTGTAGAGAAGCTGACTGCCGGCTCGGGGAATTCTGTCAAGGTAGTTCGCAACTCCGATGCATGCACCTTCGACATTTCTGCCGTTTGGGTGTTCCCCCAAGAGCTGTTGGGCAAGACTCTCAAGCTCAGGTGGCATGTACAGCGCGACGGTACCAGCCGTGAGAAGATATGGTTGGATGAGAAGGCCGGTCTCAAGAACCCCGACCCCATCACCTTGCCCGAGGCAAGTCTTGTATCACCGCCTTTCGTCTCCTTTGCCACGCCGAGCAACGACAGCAAGGGTAAGATTGAAGTGCCCTGGTCCATGATTCCTGAGAAGATCAGCAAGCTCCACTATGAATATGTCGATGCTAACAACAAGCTTGTCAGCGTGGATATGCCAACAACCGCCAATAACGGTTCCATCAAGCTCAACGCCTACGAGCCTCATCGTGACTTCCGCATCATTGCCGATTACTATGAAGCTCAGACCGTAGGAGAGTATCTCATCAAGGACGCTGTGTCGGAGCCGCAAGACCTGGCCATGATTCACTCACCCCACGGACTCATCGCCACCCCCTTGGGTGGTACCACTCCGAAGGTGGAGGTGAAGTGGAATATTGGCAACGTCAACGATGAAGATATCGCAGAAATAGACTTCTTCGAGATTCAGCGCTCGCTGACGGGTAAGGAGGAGGACTTCGTACCCCTCGCTCAGGTACCCTTCGCCCGTGTCGGCAGTACCGCCACAATGGTCTATACTTTCGTTGACAGCACTTTTGTGAATGACATCACCAAAGATATGCTGACTGATGGCTATACCTTAGAGAACCTCACCTACCGCGTGCGCCGCGCCATAACCCAGGCTTGGGGATGGAATGCTGACAACCCCTGTGCATCCACTACCAAGTGTGTGCTGGACAACCTGCACCTGCTACGCTTTGCTGACTACTCCGCCACGGCGGAAGACTCCACCTACACCAGTGTGCGCGTGACGTGGCAATATGCCGACGACCCAGGTGGTGTGTGGGACGACCGTGCCAAGATGAAGATACACATCACCTCGGTCAATTTGGCTGGTGACATCGTAGAAGAGAAGGACGTAGAACTGAACGCGGAAGACCGCGAACAGTGCTTCAAGGTGATCAACCTCAGTGCTCCTTGTCTGCGATATGACATAAAACCATATATTGACCGTGACCAGTCACCTCTCAACCTCTATGACAAGGAAAAGATGAAGGACTACTATTTCCCCATACGCAACCTTGAAGACTGGAATACGTTCCGCGACAAGGTGGTGGCAGCCAAAGGTGAGTATGATGTGAATGCACGCCTTTATGCCGACATCAACACTGCCATCGGCATTGGTTGGGAAAGCGACAGCCCCTACCGTGGCTTGTTTGACGGCAATGGTCACACGCTCACCTTCAACATGAACAACAATGTAAACTACTGCGCTCCATTCCGTCATGTAGCCAGTGCTACAATCAAAAATCTGCATGTGACAGGAACCATCAAGACTACGTCGCAATATGCGGGTGGACTGATTGGCTATATACTCAATGACAACAATGTCTTGATAGAGAACTGCCATACGTCGGTGACCATCAATACAACGCAGCAAACCAACGGCGGATACATTGCCCGTTTAGGTGATAAGTCAAAGGTTATCCTTCGCAACTGTAAGTTCGATGGTAGCTTTGAGGGAAGCGAGAGCCACCACAATGGCGGATTTATAGGCTATTGCCAGTCTGGGAGCTCGGCAACAATCGACAACTGTCTTTTCGCACCCGACCATATCAACACCGGCTATGAAAGTTGCGAGACATGGGCACGCGGAGCCGATGATGCCACCATTATCGTGATGAACAGCTATGCTACCCGTGAGTTTTCGTCATTTTTTCCCATCCGAAATATCGACGACTGGCACAGTTTCGCTGTGATGGTGAATGATGCCCGAAACCAGTACGACGTAAACGCCATTCTCGAAGCAGATATCACAACAAGTGAGTTTGTGGGTGTTGACGAAGGCGCTGTCTATCGCGGTACTTTCAATGGCAATGGCCATACGATAACTTTCAACAAGGACTGGACGGAGAACAATAGGTTTGTTGCACTCTTCCGTCATGTAGGCAATGCCACCATCAAAAACTTACACGTTGCCGGTACCATCACGTCCAGCCAAATGTATCCTGCCGGCCTCGTTGCTCAAGTATATAATGGAACGGCAACCATTGAGAACTGTCGTTCGTCGGTCTGCCTCAATGGTACCATGAATGGCGAAGGCACTCTCGCTGGTTTCGTAGGACGCGTAACCAATTCCAAGGTCACGATAAGTAACAGTAAGTTCGATGGCAGCTTTGAGGGTAACAATTGCTATGCCAACGGTGGTTTCATCAGCTGGGTTGATGAATTGAGTAGTGCAACCTTTGAGAACTGTCTCTTCATGCCCGACCATGTTACTACCGATCCTAAGAACAGTGAAACGTGGGCTCGTCAGGATTCGCGTGGCAAAGTAACAATTAAAAACTGCTATGCCACCAAGGAGTTCATCCACATCATCAACAACATCGCTGACTGGGAAGAGTTCAGGATTGCTGTAAACGATAAGGGCAATAAGAGTGTGAATGCCATACTGAATGCCGACTTCTCTGTAGGAACAAATGTGGTTGATTTCAGGGGTACCTTCGATGGCAACGGCCATACGATTAACCTCACCAATGCCCCCATGTTCCATTCTGCCGCTGACTATACTATCAAGAACTTGCATGTTACGGGTAGTTGCGGAGGCGACCAGCATGTAGCTGGACTTGTGAACTTCAGCAACGGCTCCCGCAACAATATCGAGAGTTGCTGGGTGTCGGTCGGTATCCATTGTAACACGACACATGCCGGCGGCTTCATCGGCCACGCAGGCACAACTCCGCACTACATCAATAACTGTCGGTTCGATGGCTCCATTAGTACCAAGAATGACGGACAGAATTCCGGAACATCCTATGTGGGAGCAATCATCGGTTGGTCAGGTCAAGCAGACCACCATGTAACCAATTGCTTGGTCGACGGTAATTTTTTCTACGTTGACAACGTTGGGTTCTGCTTTACGGATGGGTCTGCTTGGGGTAATACCGGTAACAGCTCTAATAACTACACCTACAACTTCGACCGCATTGACAATGTCGGTCACTTTGACGCAATGTTTAGCAACATTGACATGGTACTCGCTGTAATGGGCTCAGGCTGGTATGCAGATGGTTCAAAGGCAGTGCCCAAGATGTCCATACGCGAAACATGGAACAATGTTGGCTCCATGTCGGCAAGTGTCTTGGTTGATAAACTGGGCAGTTTGAAGTGGGAGGTTGTCGACGGTAAGGCTGTTCCCTGGGTAAGGTCAAGTTCGTCGGCAGTCTCAGATGAAGATGTGCTGACTAACCTTGCCACTTGGACCAAGGAGGGTGACACCGTCGTTCCTACCACCACGACGAAAAATGAAACCACAGTGACCATCAACACACCGACCCTGTCCGACTTCTACCACTCGAGCACAGGTAAGATTGACAAGGAGCTGATGACGGAGACCCACCAGAGCAGCGTCGTGCTGACATGGAACAGCGACGGCAACCCCATCGACTACTTCGTAGTGATGCGCCGCGAAGTGGGGCAGGGCGATGATGCATGGGAGGACATTTCACCCCAACTCGACCAGATGACCTACGAGGACACGACGGTGTCGCCGCTGAAGCAATATGAATATAAGGTACGCGCGACAGTAGACTGCCAGGGAGAGGACTATACCTATACCGATCCTATGACCGGCGCATGCAAGAACACCGGTCGTCTGGAGGGCTATGTGCGCTTCAACGACGGTACAGGTGTTCCTGAAATACCGGTGAACATCGTAGGCGGTAGCATACAGACTTCCGTTGTCACCGACGAGAGCGGACACTATGTGGCTGACGAGCTGCCCTATCAGGGAGAGACACGCATCACCTACGAGGTGACAGCCGGAGGTAAGGTGGAAGCCGAGGTGCTGACCTATGCCGTGACCTTCGACGATAAGGTCAACGACGTGATGGTGCATGAGATTACAGCCACCAACGGCAAACGCTTCTCGGGTTACGTCATCTACGAAGGCACGAATATCCCCGTGAAGGGTGCCAACTTCATACTGAATGGCAAGAAGCTGCACAACGCCACCGGCAAATTAGTGGAGAGTGACGAGGAAGGTCAATTCTCGTTCCGTGTGCTGCCAACCGACAACACCATCCAAGTGGTCAAGAATGGTCACACCTTCTTTAAGGATGGTTTGTATTCGCGTAATTTTACCAGCGATGTGACAGGTATCATTTTCCAAGACACCACGAAGGTGAAGCTGATAGGCCGCGTGGTAGGCGGTAGCGACCAAGGCAATCTGCCACTGGGCAACAACCTGTCGAAGAACAATCTGGGCGACAACCTGCAGATGGTGTTCACCTTGGAAGGCAATACCAAGTCATGGCTGGTATATGACAACCTGAACCCGGAACGTACCGAGCGCAACAATACTTACCAGCATGTCGGCAACGGCGGTCATAAGACGGTAGTGAAGACCCTGCGCAAGCGCATGGAGGTGACCCCCGACCCAGCCACTGGTGAATATATGCTGATGTTGCCGCCTGTGCGCTGGAAGGTGCAGCAGGTATATTGTCAGGGATATCCCACCCTGTTCCAGGAGGGACAGACCAGCGAGGTGATTGACCTGACCGACTGCCTCGCCAAGAAGGACACCACCTATGTGGGTAGCTTCAAGGATGTGGATGGCAAAACCATCTCTCAGCCCACAGCAAGCTACAATGCCGTGTATAACCGCATCTACCGCAACCCGGTAGAACTGACGTACAAGCAGTTGAGCTATGATGCGTTCGACTACTTTGGCGACAAGAAATACACCGCCAAGACAGCCGATGGCAACAAGGTGCAGGTGCCGCTGGCATATCAAGGCGAAAACGGACAAACCGCCTATACCTTCAATTTCCCCGTATTCAGCCTGGAGCGAAAGTACTTTATACAATTGCAGGTGGCTGAGCGCTATGTATACAACAACGACTTCGCGTCTGAGAAGATTGACTATGTGAAGGTTGGCGGTGGTCTCGCCACCATGCACAATGGCTTTAAGAACGGTGTGGTGAAGGATACGTTGAGCTTAGACGAAAACGGACAGGCCATCTTCATGTTGCAGGCCGACCAGGTTGCCATGCCGGTAGGTATGGAGAACGCTCTCAGAACGGTGACCTTCAGCGTAGAGCAGGATGGTGCCCACTTTGAGGCTGCACCGCTGCATGGCTACATACTCAACCTGTACCCCATTGGTGCGGGCAGGGATCTGCTGACCGACGGCCAGCCACTGCTCTTCGACATCCTGCGCGACCCACCGGGAGCCTACAGTTCTACGACCCTTGCCAAGGGTGCTACGCTCAACAACAGCTATGCCATGAACCTGTCGATGGCAGGAGGTGTGATGTTCAACTTCACGCTGGCAGACAAACTCACCTGGTTCCGAGGCTATGTAGATGGTGATACTCAATTACTGACCAATTCTTTTGATGGCCTATTTGACGGTGTTGTGAATGAAGCAGAAAAGGTGGATGTAAGCTATACAGACCTTGTGTTCAACTATAACGGCAGCAAGGCATGGTCGCATACTATGGTTCTCAATGACGCAGTGAGCACCAGCGGCGACCCATCAATGGTGGGTGCCGATGCCGACCTCTACATCGGTATGGTGCAGAACGTGCAGGTGAGACCGTTGTCATCTATCTGCGTGATTTCCGACAGTACCTATCAGGCACGTCTGGCAGCAGGCGGTATTGCTCTGTACAATCCAACTGGCGATGTGACCCAATACGCTCAATACGGTACGATGGTGAATATTGCCGACGGTGTGGATGCTGATGGCAAGAAGTACCATCTGGTACGCGATATCTCGATAGGCTACGGTCCGAAGCTCAAGCAGCAGTTCATCTACTCGCAGAAGCAGATACTCGAAGAGATTATCCCTGCCAAGGCCAAGGAGATTATGGACCTGATGTTCATAGGTACTCAGGAAGAAGCCAAGCGGGCAGCCAACGCATCGGGCAAGCCTGTCTATCGCTCGCTGCGCCTGCGTACCGACCCGAAGTTCGGTTATAGGAACGCGCTGTATAATACGGACATAATGGAGCCCAACGATACCACTCACTATGTCATAGTGTTGCCCGACAGCAAGCAACCAGGCGACTGTCCTGACGAGATAGTTGAGAAGAGTGAGATTATCTATGCATGGTCAAAGATGATCACTCAGAACGAGCGCGAGAAATTGAATGCCACCGACCTGGTACAAAGCTTCGACATTGCCGGTGCACAGGGCATCAACTATAGCGAGACGTTCAGCAGCAACTACTCCAACGCTACATCGATGTACTTCCCCTACGGTGTACAGCCCGACTACTTCGATGCCACGGGTAGTGGCATTGGAACTTCGGTTGCCTCTACCATAGTCAACTACATTGGAGGTGCGCTCTTTGGCTATCTTGAATCGTTCAGGAAACTCAACCCGGAGCTTACTGGCGGTGGAGTGAAAAATCAGGAAGAGTCTTTCAAATGGAAAGGCGTATATTTCAGATGGGCGCTGACTCCCGTGCTTACCTCGACAACCATCGGCACCAACAGCTTTGCCAAAGAGTACAACCGTACGGAGTCGTTCACCATTGCCGCTGCACCGACAAGCCGTCTGGCTGTAGACGTCTATCGTGTGCCAATGGCTGAAGTAACCAAAGACAAGAGCAAGTACGACCCGGAGGATGTATTCAGCAACTTCAATTTCAAGGATATCAACGATGAGACGCTGCGCTATCTGAAGAAAGAAAGCAACCTTCCTGAACATGGCTCACCATGCAGCTTCGTATTCCGTACCCGTGGCGGTTATACATCCAATCCTTGGGAGGACGAGCGCAAGACACACTTCTACAATGCCGGCTCCATCCTTGACGAGCGCACTCTGAAGATTGACAACCCGACAATCAGCCTCGACAAGCATAGCGTGAGCGGCGTGTCTGTCAACGACCCTGCCCGCTTCACGATATTCATCGCCAACGAAAGCGAGAAGCCCGAGGCCACACAGGGTCTGAGCGCCATGCAGTTGTTTGCTCTCGACCAGATGAACCCGAACGGTGCCAAGATTAGCGTGAACGGACAGACGCTGACCACCGCCGGCATGACCGTGAGTCTCGTGCCGGGTGTGACAACCCAATTGGATATGGAGGTTCGCGCCGGTAAAGGCTTCGACTACGAGGGTCTGACCATAGGCCTCATGTCACCCACTGATGCCGAACATGCCATCGCCACCACCACGTTCGACGTTCACTTCCTGCGTGAAGCTGGAGCGGTGAATATCTCTGTTCCGTCAGACAAGTGGGTGCTGAACACCAATGCCCAGCAAGACCCGAAGCGTGGCTGGTACATTCCTGTAGTCATCAGCGACTTCGACCGTCACCAGCATAACTTCGACCACATCGAGTTCCAATACAAGGAGTCGCAGCGTGGCGACGACGCATGGGTGAACCTCTGCTCGTTCTATGCTGACTCGACGCTGATGGTTGGAGCCAACGGTATTTGTAAGATGATGGAGCCTAACGGCAACATCGTGACTGAGTTCTACGGTGAAGATTGGACCATTGAACGTAGCTACGACCTCCGGGCCGTACTCTTCTGCCGCAACGGCGGAACATTCCTGACCTCGCCGTCGAAGATTATCAGCGGTATCAAGGACACGCGCCGTCCGCAGCTGTTCGGCACTCCCGAACCGAAGAGTGGTCTGCTGACCCAGAACGACGACATCGTGTTCAACTTCTCTGAAGACATTGAATATAACAACCTCTCAGCCCTCAGCAACTTCGAGGTGAAGGGCGAGGTGAACAACAACGACCTCTCGGAAATGGTGAGCCTGCAGTTTACCGGTCAGGCCAGCGTGGAGAGTGAGGCCAAGCGTAACTTCAGCGGTAAGGACCTGACCATCGACATGAGGATCAAGCCCGCAGAGACGGGACGCGACATGCCGCTGTTCTCTCACGGCACCAACGGTCAGAAGTTGCAGCTGTGGCTGACGGCTGACATGATGTTGAAGGCTGTAATCAACGATCAGACCTTCATGTCAACGAGGACCATCAAGCCGAACGCCTTCCGTCAGGTGGGTGTTGCCATCAACCAGCAGGACAGCACACTGATGTTCTACTGTGACGGTGAAATCATCGGTCAGGACAACAAGCTGAAAACCCTGTACACCGGTACCGGTCCGCTCATCTTCGGTCGCACCAATGATCTCGACCGCAACCAGAGTGAGTACTATGAGGGCCGTATGATGGAAGCCCGCCTGTGGTATAGCGCCATGGATGTAGGTGTCTTCGCTACCTACGGCTTGCACCGACTCACTGGCTACGAGAAAGACCTGGTAGACTACTATCCGATGAACGAGGGCTCAGGCGACTATGCCATCGATCATACCCAGGGTGCCAATGCCAAGCTGATGGGTGCTACATGGGCCATGCCACATGGCATGTCACTGCATTTGGATAAGGCCGACAATGGTCTGGAACTGACGCAGGATGCCTTGAACCGCACCAAGGAGCATGACTACACACTGATGTTCTGGTTCAAGACCGATGCTGACGGTCGTGGCACGCTGCTGAGCAACGGCAACGGTCTGAAGGAAGGCAGCGATTCGGAGAACCGGTTCAACATCGGATTCGACGGCGACAAGCTGAAGTACCGCTCAAACGGCTTCGAGAGCGAGGTGGTAGGCGACTGGAGCGACAACCAGTGGCACCACTACGCCATGACGGTGAACCGCGCTCGCAACGTGGGCAACATCTATGTGGACACGGAACTGCGTGCAACCTTCGAGGTCAACTCACTGGGCGGCTTGAGCGGCAAGGCATTCATCGGTGCTACAGAAGGCGGCAACACACCGCTGAAGGGTAACATTGACGAACTGCTGCTCTTCGGTCAGGCTCTGCCGCAGACACTCATCAAAACCTATGCGACGAAGAGTCCGAACGGCGATGAGAAGGGTCTGCTGACCTACTTGAGCTTCGACCTCCAGGAACGCAATGAGATGAACGAAATCGTCATGACACCCTACGTCTACAGCAAGAAGATTTACTTAGATGCCAACGGTAATGTACGCTATCAGCTCGATCCCGTGACGAATGAGCCTACGGCTACTCCGGCACGTGACTATCTATTCACGGACGATATAAGTAAGATTACTTCCCACATCGATGCCACTATGGCTGCTCCCGTGGTACCTTACGAGGAAGTGACGAACCTGAATTTCTCGTTCATTGGCAGGGACAACCAGATTATGATAGAGCTCGATGAGCCTGCTGTCAAACTGAACCACCGCAACATCTATGTGACGATGCGCGACGTGGAAGACAGGAACGGAAACGCGATGGCTTCGCCGCAGACGGCCTGCTACTATGTGAACAACAGCAGCCTGCAGTGGCTGGTGAACAGGTTTGACACCACGGTCAAGTATGGCTCGGCTGAGCAGATTGAACTGCCGTTCTACAACTGTAGTGCCTCGAACCATACATACACCATCGAGAACTGCCCGAAGTGGCTAACGCTCAACAAGTACACTGACGTGATGGCTCCGCTGGGTATGGACTATGTCACCGCCACGGTGAGCAGCGACCTGAACATCGGTACTTACAACGAGATTCTCTATCTGACCGACGAGGAGGGCATCACCGAGCCGTTCTACCTTAACCTGACGGTGGAGGGCGAGCAGCCTGATTGGGCACGGAACATAGACAGCGACCTGCTGAGTAACTCGATGAACATCAGTGGACAGGTTTATCTCTACAATGAGCTTGACACCGACTCACGCGACATCGTGGGAGTGTTTGACAACGAGAATGTATGCCACGGCTACGCCAACATCACCCACACCACTTCGGCACAGGGCGATGAGACAGGCCTCTACCTGACCGTCTATGACAATCAGGCCAGCGGACGCGAACTGAACTTCCGCCTGTGGCAGTACAGTACAGGACGCGAGATTGTGCTGACAACCAAGCCTGCCATCACCTTCGAGAAGGATGCCATGCTGGGCACCGACAAGCCCGTGCGCTTCGACGGAGGCGAGGAATTCGTGCAGTACTTCCGTTTAGAGAATGGCTGGAACTGGGTATCGTTCAACATCAGTAGCATGGCGCCTGAGAAGATGGCATCACTGCTCACCAGCACGCCATGGCAGAACGGCGACATCCTGACCGAACTGGGCAGCGACCTGACACTGACATTCCAGGACAGCCTGTGGTATTCGTCGGATAACCCGAAGAACGTATCTATATCACCCAAGATGGCATACGCTATCAAGGTGCAGCAGCCTACCGTCATCCCCGTTTCCGGAACGGTGGTCAAGGATAAGGACGAGCGCACCATCACGTTGAATCAGGGCTGGAACGGCATCGGCTACACGCCGATTACAAACCTGACCGTGGAGACCGCTCTGAGCGACTACTACGACTCGGCAGAGCCGGGCGATGTCATCAAGAGCCACACTGAGTTTGCCTACTTCACCAAGACGGGCAACACCGGACGTTGGCAGGGCAACCTGAAGTACATGAAGCCCGGTGAGGGCTACATGATGCTGCGCAAGGGTACCGGAAAGGCTTCGTTCACCTATCCGTACTACGATATGGGCAGCATGTTCAGTGAAGAGTGGTCGGTGAGCACGCAGCGCAGCGCCGCCATGGCACGCAACACAATGACAGTCTCTGCCGTCGTAGAGGGCTTCGAGACTGAGTACGGCGACCGTCTGGTGGCCTACGCTGATGGCGAAGTTGTTGGTGAAGCCGTTGTGAGTGACGGTTCCAGCACCGAGACCCTCAGCACCGCCACCGAGCCTGCTGAGCCGATTTACCTCAGCATTGCCGGCGACAAGCAGAAGGGCATCTGGTTCGCTATCGAGCGTGACGGCGAGATAGTGGCTTCTACTGGTGAGGTGATGACCTTCAATGCCAATGCCGTCATCGGCAGTCCCGATGAACCTACAGTCATCAACTTCTTACACGCTGACTATGAGGACGGCAAGTGGTACACCATCGGTGGTCAGCATTTGCAGAAGAAGCCGACGCAGAGAGGTCTCTATATTTATAATGGTAAAAAAATAATTGTCAAGTGATATGAAGAAGATGTATTTAGCAGTCGCTCTGCTGGCAAGCCTCGTGTTAGGGGCTTGCAGCAGCGACGACGATAATGACGGTAAGAATGTTCTCTACACCGAGACCGTGGTGAGCGAGGCTCCGGTGTGGCAGATAGACTGGAATTACAACCAGGAGTGTCCCGACTGGCAGAAACCAGACGGAAGTCTCTATCAGAACTGGACAACGATTATGGTGCAGATAGAAGACGCGCTGAAGCCCTATGTGTCGGAGGACGACCTCATGGCCCTCTTCATAAACGGCGAACTGCGCGGACTGGCCAAGCCTGCCGTTAGTCTGAGTGGCGAACAGACGGGCAACACCAAGTTCCTGATGAAGGCCTACGGCAACGAGTCTGACTCAGAGACGTTGGATGCTTCGCTGCAATACTACAGCCATACGCTGAAGCACCTCTTCACCCTGTCTGACAGAATCGTTCTGGACTCGGATGAGAGTACAGGCATTGACGATGACTATGTCCCGCCGTTCACCCTCGGCCCGGCAAAGTATCCCGTGCTGAATACCGTGAACGTGGAGCCCATGTTGACCAAGGTAGGCATCACTCCGGAGACAGGCACGGTGGCTGTTTTCGCAGGCGATGAGTGCCGCGGAACGGCTGTGCTCTCGGCATCGGGCACCACGCTGATGGTCATCTATGGACGCAGCGCAGGCGAGTCGCTGACACTGAAGTGTTATGATGCTGTCAAGGGTGTGTTGTACACCATTCCTGACGCAGTGAAACTGTAAATCAAATTAACTCAGGCGGCAGCGGGTTCGACTCCCGCTGCCGCTACGCAGAAGATGAAGAGAAGATAATAAGTAGGGAAAATAATTAGGCGATACTATTTAATAATTATAACGTATATATATAAATATGTCAACTATAAGAAATACATTATTTGCAACGCTATTGACTCTGACGGCGGGGATGACAGTCTCTGCCCAGAGTGAGAACAAAGGAGTGCGTGACCGTGTCGAAAACGTACTGCGTGCAAACTATGAAAAGGTAAACTATGACACGCTCTACTTGACGCGCCCTGACACCAAACTGACACTGAAGGTGAGAGGAAACATGTCGGGCACCACCATCGAGGGCAAGGACAAAAACGAGGGCGGCACCATCAAGTCCGACTTTGAAACTGCTACTCGCGGTACCGTCAGCGTGGGAGCCAGTTACATGGGTGTATCGCTGGCTGTGGCGGTCAATCCTGCCCGTCTGTCTGGCAAGAACAAGGACAACGAGTACAACATCAATTTTTATGGTAACCGCTTCGGTCTGGAGGCAAGCTATCAGGACTCCAAGACCCTTTCGGGCGACATCAGCCAGAATGAGTACAAATATCATGTATCGAGGGGCGATGTGCGGTATAACATGCTCACCGTCACAGGTTACTATGCTTTCAATCATAGGCGTTTCTCCTATCCCGCTGCCTTCACGCAGTCCTACATCCAGAAACGTTCGGCTGGCTCATGGCTCGTGGGTGCCACCTTCCAGACCGGACGCATCAAGAATACTGACGATGCCCCCGACGAACTGCTGGACACACGTCTCTCAACGACCAGTCTTGCCATCGGCGGTGGCTATGGCTACAACTTCGTGGTGAAGAAATGGCTCTTGCACCTCTCTGCCCAGCCCTGCCTGATTGTTTACAACAACAGCAGCATGCGTGTGGGAGGTGAGAAAGAGAAGGTAGGCACCTATTTTCCTGAGATGATTTTCAACACCCGTGCTGCCATCGTCTATAACTTCAGCCCGAAATTCTTTGCTGGTTCTACCTTCCTCTTCAATACAACCAGCCTTGGCAACCGCAACCACTACACGGACATCATGAGGTGGTATGCCCGTGCCTTTGTGGGTATGCGTCTGTGAATACATTCTGAAATAAATGGTTAAACGAAAAATAATGATGAGAAAGATTCTTAGCTGGGTGTTGCTTGTCACCTTATGCGGCTGCACTACACTCACGGCATGTACGAGGAATGACGACAACCAGGCGGGGCAGACGAATGTGTCTGCCATCAGCGACAATGTCTGGGCTTTCAGTCAGACCCACCCGGACGGATTTACGCTTGACATCCGCACGATGACGGAGCCGACCGAGGGAATTGCCGTCAGCTATGCCGCCACGCAGAACAGCCATTCGCGTGACCAACTTGACAAGGTGGTGAGACATGCCTTGCAGCACGACGGTTACGTTGGCGGTTGGCTGAACAGCGAGGATGGACTGTATTATTTCGACAGTACACGGCTGTTTCCTGAGAATGACCTGAAGGGTGCACTCCAGTTTGGAAAGGATAACGGTCAGAACTCCGTTTTCATACTGTCAACTTATACTGACGTTCCTCTCAAGGGGAAGGTGGCGGAGGTAGTAGAGCATGGCACGCTGCTCGTAGGTACCACGGGCGACTACCGTCCGCTGTCATATAGGGAAAGCGACGGTACCTACTGGGGTTTCGGCATCGAGGTAGCTGGAAAAATTGCTGAGCGATTGGGCGTCGGCATTCAGTTCGTTCCTACCTCATGGCCTACGCTGACAACAGATGTTCTTAAAGAGCCTCAGGTGTTTGATCTCGCCATAGGCGGCATTACCATCACTGATGCCCGCCGCGAGACTATGCTGATGAGCGACGGCTATCTGGCCAATGGCAAGACCATCCTCTGCCGTGCCGTTGAGGCTGACCGCTACAAGTCATTGGCAGACATCGACAAGCCAGAGGTGCGCGTGATGGTGAATCCTGGTGGACTGAACGAGAAGTTTGCCAACGAGAACCTGTCCCACGCCACCATCATCGTTCACCCCAAGAACGAGGAAATCCCGTCGCTTATTGCCGGGGGCGAGGCTGACGTGATGATAACGGAGATAACTGAGGCCCCCTGGTATGTACAAAACGACGCGCGTCTGGCAGCCCCGCTGCTCGCGGAGCCGTTTACCCACGGTGAAATCGGCGTACTGATGCAAAAGGGTCAGGACGACCTGCTTGCCCTCGTCAATGGTGTTATCGCTCAGATGAAGACCGACGGCACCCTGCGTCGCCTGCATGAGAAATACGGACTGATATATGCTTTCAAATAAACAATTATAAACAATTTTAATTCCAAAAACAAAATGAGAAAGATTCTTAATTGGATGCTCGCCGCCACTCTGATTATCTGCGGTCTGACAACTATATGTGTATCTCTGAGCTCGTGTGAGGAGGCGAAAGCCCAGGACGATAATCCTGCCCCGAAGGTGGTGAGTGAAGAACTCATCCGCACATCTCAGAGCTGGGACGGTGTGGAGCTGCCCGACTACTTTCAGGGTCGACCCGAACTTGTGGCGGTGAAGTATGTGTTTCCAGCCGGACAGAAGTTAGGCTGGCATCACCACCCCGTGATGAATTACGGTATACTGGTACAGGGCGAGCTGACCATCATCGGTCTTGACGGCAATACAAAGGTGGTACACGAGGGCGAGGCTGTCGTGGAGATGGTGGGCACCATCCATCACGGTGAGAACCGTGGCACGAAGGACTGCATCCTCTACATGTTCTACCTCTCGCAGAAGGATTTGCCCTTAGCCGTGCAACATCCGGAGATTACGCAGGAATAGGGAGTTCCCCTATTCAGCGATTGCGCATACCGAAGTTGTCCAAGCCTGTGAAACAGTTAACAAATGTGAACGGAAAATATTCTCCGCACAGTGAGAAAACGAAAGAGCCACTTTTGCGTTGCGAAAGTGGCTCTTTTACCTTCCAAAAGAGGCTCTTTTGCACGCTAAAAGAGCCTCTTTTAAAATGCCCTTTTCAAACATTTGATAATCAATGAGTTACAAAGGTGATTTTCTAAGTCTATCTTGTCGCTTAAATGTTAAAGGATTTATCAATTTGTTTACATTCCTTTACATTTATTTGCAAAATGTTTCACGGGAATTTTTGTGCGAAATAATCCCTGTATCATGCCGACTTTAGTTCTTGAAATTTCTCACTGCATGTGATAGATATGAAATATCATGCTTAAGCTATATTTTTGATAATATCTGACATTTTGTACTGATAATATATGGAATTATGGCAAAATGAAAGCAAAATACACCTCTTGCGACCGCTGTGGTTTACAAATAGGAAGTTTGATTGAACTTCTTGGAATAAATAGAAATGGTAAGTCTAGCTTTCTTGTGCTTTTTGTCTTACCTTTGCACTGTCAATTGAAAAGATGTAGCCCATTTTGGGGGTGGTATTTACTTGTAAAGACAATCAGTTTATGAAGAAAGTAGTCTTATTTGCAATGCTACAGGTTGCGAGTGCTACCGTACTCGCACAGGAAAAGGAGTCAGTGAGTTCGGCTTCCGTGGAGACGACCATCAGTGCAGACTTCGTGAGCAGTTATGTATGGAGAGGACAGGACTTGGGAAGTGCAGCCGTTCAGCCTACGTTGGGCGTGGATTATAAGGGTCTGAGCCTGACGGCATGGGGCAGCTACGGGCTGACAGACTCCGACGATGCTAAAGAGCTCGATCTTACGCTGTCTTATACCATCGGCGGCTTCAATATCGGTGTGACAGACTATTGGACCTCTGAGGGTCCTGACCCCGATGCCCGTTACTTCAAGTATGATGCTCACGGAACTAACCATTTGTTTGAAGCAAACATTGGTTACGACTTCGGGCTTGTTGCTTTGCAGTGGTATACCAACTTTGCTGGAAACGATGGGGTAAACAAGAATGGCAAGCGAGCCTACAGCAGCTACTTTGAGGCTTCTGTACCATTCCGTCTTGCTACGGTTGATTGGACTGCCACGGCAGGAGTGGTGCCATACGCCACCACGGCATACGAAACCACAGGTTTTGCCGTTACCAACATCTCCCTGTGTGCCACTAAGGACATCAAGATTACCGACGCCTTCAGCATCCCCCTCTTTGCACAAGTGACAGGCAACCCATGTTCACAGAAGGCTTATCTGGTTCTTGGATTTACACTTCATCCATAATATTCTCCTGCTTTCTCTATTCTGTCGGTAACGGCTTGGTGCCGAGTTTGGCAGAACGGCAATGACGAGACTCTTCCATGATGAGGTAAAGATTGAAACCATTTAGGGAGACATTTTCTTAATTATGTCATGGTTTCAAATGTGCATCAATTCTTTCTCATATTGTAGGAAAAATTGTAATTTTGCACATTAAAGTCACATGGATGAGATTATGGAAATGGATAATAAAAGGATAGTTCTGGTAGGAGCCGGCAACCTTGCAACCAATTTTGGCAAGGCATTGAAGCGTAGTGGACATGAGATAGCTCAGGTCTACAGTCGTACCGAGGAGTCGGCAATGACGCTTGCTGAGTTGCTCGGGTGCGAGTTCACCACCGACCTCTCCCAGCTTGTCTGCGATGCCGATGTATATGTGGTATCGGTTAAGGACAGCGTTCTTGACGAGGTAGTGGGCAAGTCCGTTCGTGGAAAGGAACAAAGCCTTTGGCTTCATACTGCCGGCTCGATGCCTATGGACTGTTTCAAGGGTAGAGTGGCACGCTATGGTGTGCTCTATCCCATGCAGACCTTCTCGAAGGGTAGGGAGGTGGATTTCCTGCAGATACCATGTTTCGTTGAGGGAAGTGACAGCTTTGCTTGCGAGATGGTGGCTGCGCTGGCACGCACGGTGAGCGGCAGAGTCATTGAGATGAGCTCCTCCGACCGCAAGTACCTGCACCTGGCAGCTGTGTGGGCTTGCAATTTTGCCAACCACTGCTATGATGTCGCATCCATGGTGCTCGGAGAGAGGGGCATACCTTTTGATGTAATGCTTCCACTCATCGACGAGACGGCAAGGAAAGTTCATGAGATGTTACCAAGAGAGGCACAGACCGGACCTGCCGTGCGTTATGACAGGAATGTCATGGATAAGCATCTCAGCCTGATGGATGGTTGCAGGGAGCGAAAGGAACTTTATGAATATATCTCAAAGAGTATACATGAACGAGCAACAGGAGAATGACGATATGATAGACTATGATTTAAGGAAAATACGAGCAATAGTGTTTGACGTTGACGGTGTGCTGTCGCAGTCAACGATACCTATGGATGTCGACGGCGAGCCTATGCGCACCGTCAATATCAAGGATGGCTATGCCATACAGCTTGCACAGAAGTCGGGTATACGAATAGCCATTATCACCGGAGGCAACTCCAAGGCCATAGAACAGCGCTACCGACGGCTCGGAGTGGAAGACATATATATGAAATGTGCAGTGAAAATCACCACATGGGAAGCCTTCCTTGAGAAATATGGCTATGATAACGATGAGGTGATTTACATGGGTGACGACATTCCCGACTATGAGATAATGAAACAGTCGGCATGTGCCTGTTGTCCCGCCGACGCATGTGCTGACATCAAGGATGTGTCGCTATATGTAAGCCATTATGCCGGAGGCATGGGTTGTTGCCGCGACGTCATTGAGCAGGTGTTGCGCTCACAAGGCAAATGGCTCAGCAGTGCCAGAGCCTTCGGTTGGTGAGCCATTTGGTTTGTAAACAATTCAGATAACAGACAGAAGATGCTGATACCTTTTCCATATAAGCTGATATTGGCGAGCAACTCCCCTCGCAGAAAGGAATTGCTTGCCGGCTTGAACCTTGATTTTGAAGTGAAGGTCATACCGGGTATAGACGAGAACTATCCTGCCGATATGCCCACGGAGAACATAGCCCGTTATCTTGCGGAGCTTAAGGCAAAGCCCTATGAAGGCATTGTTGCCGATAGGGAGATAGTGATAACTGCCGACACCGTCGTAATAGTTAACTCCCATGTGCTGGGCAAGCCGAAGGATGCTGCTCAGGCGCGCGCCATGCTTCAGGAACTCAGCGGCTGCACCCATGAGGTTGCCACCGGCGTGTGCTTCACATCACAGAAACGCAAGCATAGTTTCTCCGTGTCTACAAAGGTCACCTTCGGCACACTATCTTCCGAAGAGATAGACTACTACATAGACCGTTACCGTCCTTTCGACAAGGCTGGTGCCTATGGCATACAGGAATGGATAGGCTATGTGGGTGTGACAAGGCTTGAAGGCAGCTATTTCAACGTCATGGGTCTGCCTGTGCAGCGCATCTGGACAGAGCTGCAGCGCTTTGTTGACGACAGCCATGAGGACTCTGTGCTGTGAGTATGAAACAAAAGGCAACAAGAATGTCAGAGACAGAAAACACGAGAATAGAAAAGAAAACAAGAGGTCTTCATATCAGTAAGGAGCTGATGGATAGCTTGAAGCAGGGAATACACAGGATAATCTTCGAGGAGAAGAAATATCTTGTCAAGGATTATTCCATGAAACAGCTGGCTGAAGACCTTGGCACCAATGCAAGGTATGTGTCGGCAACGATAAACGAGCGCTACCACATGCATTATGCTGCCTATGTGAACCAGTTTCGCGTGGCTGATGCAAAGAAGCTGCTCGCCATGCCCGAGAGCAGAAACACCACCATAGAAGAGATTGGAGAGCTTGTGGGATTTTCCAACCGGCAGTCGTTCTATACGGCATTTACAGCCGTTGAAGGCACCACTCCCCACAAGTTTAGGGAAAACAAGACAAAGGCGCCCCAGGAATTATGATTCTTTGAACTGATAGAACAACATTTATTATGACACAAGATAAATTCAATTACATTGACGAGCGTTTTGCCGACTTGCAGCTCCTGCATTACCGTGTGAATGGTTTTGAGAAGCTTACACTGCAGCAGAAGTGCATGGTGTATTGTCTGGCAAAAGCCACGCTCTATGGCAGAGACATCACCTTTGACCAGCAGGGAGCCTACAACCTTCGCATACGCCGGTTGCTCGAAACCATATATGAACAGTATCAAGGCGACAGAGAATCATCAGACTTCAAAGCCTTTGAAGTGTATCTGAAGCGGGTGTGGTTCTCCAACGGTATCTATCATCACTACGGTTGCGAGAAAATAGCACCCGGCTTCCCGATGGAGTTTCTTCTCAAACAGAAAGAAGAATGTTGCAACGCCATGGCTCAAAAGCTGAAGGCTCAGGGTAAGGATGTGGATATGGACGCATTGGACAAGGGCTTCGACGAGCTGATGCCCGTAATATTTGACATGGAGATGCTTCCCAAGAGAGTGAACAAAGCCGCCGGTGACGACCTGGTGGTGAGCTCCGCATGTAACTTCTACTCGGGAGTGACACAGGCAGAAGCTGAGGAATATTACTCCAAGAAGAGCGATGAGAGGCAGCAGCCCTCATGGGGACTCAACTCCACGCTCGTGAAACGCGACGGTGAGGTCGTGGAGGATGTGTGGAAAGCTGATGGCAGATATGGTGAAGCCATAAAGAAAATTTGTATGTGGCTGAAAAAAGCCGAACAGTATGCCGAGAACCTGCAACAGAAAGATGTTATAGACAAGCTGGTGAGATACTATGAGACCGGCGACCTGAGAGATTTCGACGACTACTCGATAGAATGGGTTAAATGTCAGGATGGAAAGATTGATTTCATAAACGGATTTATTGAAGTCTATGGTGACCCACTGGCTTTAAAGGGTACATGGGAAGGCATTGTTGAGATACAGGATGAAGAAGCTACAAAACGAACACAGACCATAAGCAACAATGCTCAATGGTTTGAAGACCATAGTCCAGTAGACAAGCGGTTTAAGAAAAGCGTGGTGAAGGGTGTCACGGCAAAAGCCATTGAGGCTGCCATGCTCGGTGGAGAGGAATATCCGTCGAGTGCCATCGGGATAAATCTGCCCAATGCCGACTGGATAAGGGCTGAACATGGAAGCAAGAGCGTTACGATAACCAATCTCACACATGCCTATGACGAGGCTGCTGCCGGCAATGGCTTCGACGACGAGTTCATTGACGACCCGCAGGTGAGACAATGGGTGAAAGAGTGGGGCAGCCTTTGTGACGACCTCCACACCGACCTTCACGAATGTCTCGGACATGGTAGCGGACAACTGCTTGAAGGAGTTGACCCTGACTCCCTCAAAGCCTATGGCAACACCATAGAAGAGGCAAGGGCAGACCTGTTTGGGCTCTACTATATAGCTGATAGGAAAATGGTAGAGCTGGGTTTGCTGTCCGATGAAGAAGCATATAAGTCGCAATATTACAAATATATGCTCAATGGATTGATGACCCAGCTTGTGAGAATAACACCGGGACAGCATATAGAAGAGGCACACATGCGTAACCGTGCGCTCATTGCCCGATGGGCATTAAGTCATGGCAATGATGTGGTGGCATTGGAGAAAGTCAATGGGAAGACCTTCCTGCGCATAAACGACTATGGAAGGCTCAGAGACCTGTTCGCACAGTTGCTTGCTGAGGTGCAACGCATAAAAAGCGAAGGTGACTATGAAGCTGCGAGAGAGCTTGTGGAAAACTATGCAGTGAAGGTGGATGAGACTCTTCACCAAGAAGTGCTGAGCAGGTATGAACACTTGAACATAGCACCGTATAAGGGGTTTGTAAACCCAAGACTGACCGTGGTGGAAAATGCCGATGGCAAGGTGGCTGACATTACTATCGACTATTCGGAAACCTATACCAGTCAGATGCTCAGGTACAGTAAGGAATATGCCACTCTAATATAACTACATACTACAATGACGAAGTAACACTTTCGGTATGGAACAGCAAGTGAAGGACAAGGTTAAAGCCATAAAACAGTCGTTCAGACTTCACATGAATGGAGTGGCATTCCATTCAATGAAGAACAAAGGATTGGACTACAAACTGAATTGGGGCGTGGGGCTGCCGCAACTAAAAGAGATGGCTGCCGACTATGGTAAGAACCATGCCCTTGCCTCGGAACTCTGGAAGGAGAATGTTCGCGAGTGTAAGATTCTTGCCACGTTGATAATGCCACATGAGCAGATGACGGAGCAAGAGGCAATGGCTTGGATAGATGAAATGCCAACCATAGAAATGGCAGAAATAGCCTCAATGAACTTGTTTCAACATCTGAGTTGTGCCAAGTCGGTGGCATGGAATTGTATTGAAGGCGAAAAAGAGACAGAACAACTGATAGGATATCACATTCTTTCTGCCATGTTCAGACGACGAGTGTCGATGGGCAATGAAGAAGTGGATATATATATCAAACGGGCAGCAGTGGCATTCCGCAATGGTGGCTATGCCTTGCGCCATGCAGTAATGAACAGTCTCGTCATTCTTTGCGACGTAATGCCGGAAAGGGAACAAACAGTCAACGATATATTGGAGAGTCACCGACCTGAGGCTGATTGACAGGCAACTGTTCTATTCATCCTGCATTGTAGAAATCAACGTATAGCCGTGCTACGGATATGTAGTCATGGTGTCGCTTGACATACTCTATGCTTTGCTGTTGCAGTGCCGGAAGCTGTTCTGGATGAAGGATGATTTGTTTGAGAGCTTGATAGACACTGTCGTATGTCGGTTCTACGTTGACAATGGGCTTTAGCTGTTTCTCATCAAGGATTTCATAGTTCTCCGGTTCTCCTCCCCCGATGTTTACCAATCCCTTTTCCATGGCTTGCAGGGCATTCATGGCAGGGGTGTAGGAATAGAGTTGATCAAGCACACAATGGCAACTGTCCATCATCTCAACATATTGGTTGAATGGCACATGTTCGGCTTTCACAATCTCGCATTGTTGAGGATAGTCGCGTTTGATGTCCTTCAGTGCTTCATACATGATGTCGGTGCCTTTGTATTGCGAACGACGGGTGTCGATGCCAATGAAGAACCTTATGGGAAATCCTTCAAATGGTGTTATGGGTGCGTGGTGCTGTGGCACGATGGGTAGTGGAAGGAAGCGTGTTTTTCCAGCGAAGTATCTGGAGTAGCACTCATAATATTCATAGAGACATGCAGGAATGCCGTGGCAATGACCGTGAACATATTTGCTGTATTCTCCTTTTGGTGTGTCTATCCATTCGGATATGTCTTTCTTGACCGATGGTTCGCTGAGCCGCTGTCTGTTGCCGATGTAGTAGTCGCCATATCTGAACAGATGATCGTGGAGTCCGGAGTAAACCCAGCACCAATCGGTGCCGAAAGCCCCTACAAACACCTTGGCGTTGTGCCGCATGAGGTAGTTGAATATGTAATACTGCCGTTCGGCTTTCAGTGCGAAACAGTCGGGATTGATGAGCTGAACTACATCGTATCCACGCATCTTTGGTAGCAGCGACAGGAGTCGCGCAATGTATTTTAATTTCCCGAGCCTCGAGTCGGGATTGAAACTCAGATCTATGTCGCGCTGATAGTTTCGCCATCGTGTGCCGTCAGAAATAACCGTTACGGAGTGTCCGATGGCACGCAGTCCCTTGGCGAGTGTGGCATGCAGGTTGCTGTATTCCCCAATGAGTAGTATCTTCATGTCGTCATGCTTTGAGATGGGGCAGGGTGGCGAGCAGGATATGTCTGCCTGCCTTGCTTTTTGACATTCTGCGGAACCATTTGTACTTGCTTGTGTAGTTAGCTTTGGCAAGAGGGAAGAGACCGGCGTTGCTAAGGGCGGCTATGCGTTGCTCGAGTTGTTGCGAGGAACGAGTGTCGGTAATCACATTATATATATAGTCCATCTCCAACTGATAGACCCTTCTGAGGAGTGCCGTGCGACTGTCGGTGTGCTGGTGGCACGCTATGTCGTAAAGACGCAGGAGTACCTGCTGCTTGTCGTCAAGGCGTTTGAGGATGGTGCTCGTATCTATGCTCTGCGTAATGGAGTTGGGACGCTTTCTGTAGCTGTAGGCTGGTGCGTTGGTGGCAATGAGTCGCTCGGAACGTATCATAAGCAGTGGGGTGAACTCCTCGTCTTCGTGGTAGATGCCGTTGGTGAACCGCAGCTCTCCGAGTATGCTTTTCTTGAACAGGTAAGAGCATGCACTGGCTTGAAGGTTGTTATGGCGCATGTAGGTGGTGCCTGCCACGGGATGGTCGTCATGCAGCGATGTGGCGGAAGGCTTGTTGCTTGTCATCTGGAACTTGATAAAATCGGCATCGCTGTCATTCTTTATAATGTCAATGCAGTGGGCATAGGCTTCTTTCACGAGAGCGTCGTCGCCGTCGACAAACTGAATGAACCTTCCTGTGCAGAGTTCTATTCCTCTGTTTCGTGCAGCACTTAGTCCACTGTTTTTCTGTCTTATGAATAGGACTTGGTTCTTGAGGTCACCAAGGCTCTCAAGCTGGTTTGTGTCTGAACCATCATCGATGAGTATTATTTCTCGTTCCTGCTCCGAGAGAGGGAGAGCCAGGATACTCTTGACGCACTCCAAAAGGTAATCGGAGGGAAGGTTGAACGATGGAATGATGAAGCTAATGAGTGGCATTCGTTGTTTTATGTGTTAGATTAATGATTTTACATAACATTTTTAGCCCCAACAGTTTAAGGATTATTGCTTTAATAAGGGCTTTACCTGTGATTTGCTTAATATAACTCCATGGAATGGGGTGACAGTCGAGAATGATATTGCCGGTTGCGGAATAGAGGTCAATCTGTATGTTTACTGCTTTAAGGTAATAGGTGCAGAAATGAGGATTGTCTGAGTGGGTGGCTGACAGCTCGCTTAGGGTGTGAGCATGTGCCCTCACTGCCATCTCGAGCTGTGCGGCATCAAGATTGTGGGATAGTCCGTCGGGGTTGTAGCTGTAGAGGTAGCATCCTTTTGAAGTGGTGGCAATGATGGAGGCTCTCTTCATGAGAAGAGGTTGTATCCAGAGGTCTTCAAAGATGTACCCAGGCGTGAAGCGGATGTTTTTGAACAGTTCGCGTTTATATAGCTTATTCCAAACGTATGAGTGGTTGTACCCCTGAAGCTTAAGCCAGTATTCTGCGAATGAGTGGTAGGCGCAGTCGGAGAATGATACGTCGTATTGCCCCTCGGTGCCTCTGTCTACATGGGTTGGGTATTCGAGTATGTCATATTCTGGATGTTGCTGCATGGTGTCCAAGGCATATTCCAATGTATGGGGGGCTATAGTGTCGTCGCTGTCGGCAAAGGTAATGTAGTCTCCCTTGGCAATATCGAGCGCCTTGTTGCGTGCAACGCTCGGTCCGTGGTTGGTTGTGTGCATGACCACGACCTGTTCGTGGCTTTCTGCCAGCTTGTCAATGATGTTGCCTGTTGCATCAGTAGAGCCGTCGTCCACGACTATCACCTCACAGTCGCGTGGTAGTTGGCTCACTATACCATTGATGCATCGCTCAATGGTTGATTTTGCATTGTACGCCGGGATTATTACTGACAACTTCATGGTGCAAAAATACTAAAAACTTTCAATTCTTGACAGTGCGTAGGAAAAAAACTCCATGGTAAGTTGTTGGTAAAAGAAAAATACCGTATCTTTGCGAAAGATTTCTAATACGGTAGATAGGAGAAAAGTTAACTTTATATAAGATTAAATATGGCTAAAATAAAGACAATTGGAGTGCTTACTTCCGGAGGCGATGCGCCGGGAATGAATGCTGCCATTCGTGCCGTGACGCGTGCGGGAATATACAATGGCTTTAACATCAAGGCTATATATCGTGGGTATGACGGCTTGGTGCAAGGTGAGATAAGACCATTTACCACGGAGGACGTGAGTGGAATAGTGCGCCGCGGAGGCACGATACTCAAGACAGCTCGTTCGGCGGAGTTTTGCACGGAAGAGGGTAGAGCCAAAGCCTATGAGAATATGCAGCGGGAAGAGATAGATGCTCTCGTTGTGATAGGAGGTAACGGTTCGCTTACAGGTGCCATGACTTTTGCCCAGGAATATGATGTCTGCTGTATTGGATTGCCGGGAACGATAGATAACGACCTTTATGGTACAGATAATACTATAGGCTATGATACCACGATGAACACCATCATGGAATGCGTGGACCGCATACGAGACACAGCTCAGAGCCATGAGAGGATATTCTTCATTGAGGTGATGGGCAGGGACGCTGGTTTCCTGGCACAGAATAGTGCTATAGCATGCGGTGCCGAGGCTGCTATCATTCCGGAGGATTCTACCAATGTGGACCAGTTGTCAAGGTTTATGGAACGAGGCATACGCAAGTCAAAGAAGAGTTGCATCGTGATAGTGTCGGAGAGTCCGAAGTGCGGTGCGCTCTACTATGCAGACCGTGTAAAGAAGGAGTTCCCTGATTACGACGTAAGGGTGTCTATCCTCGGACACTTGCAGCGTGGCGGTCGTCCTACTGCTCGCGACCGCATACTTGCCAGCCGTACAGGAGTGGGTGCCATAGAAGCCATTCTTCAGGGGCAACGCAATATCATGGTCGGCGTGAGAAACAACGAAGTAGTTTATGTGCCGCTCTCTGAAGCCATACGCAGCGACAAGCCGTTTGACAAGAAGTTGATTAAAGTGCTTGACGAGCTTAGCATTTAGTGAATGTTCGCTGCCATTCTCCCTATATTGTAAAGGTTGGCAGCTTGGCTAACGGCAGAGGAATATAGAAACAGACTTATTAAGAATCATATTAAAACATAAAAGCTTATGTCACAAATTATTGGCCATATTTCCCAGATTATCGGTCCTGTAATTGACGTCTATTTTGACACGAAAGGAGAAGATGCTGAGAAAGTGTTGCCTAAAATCTATGAAGCACTAAGTGTGAAACGCCCGGACGGGAGCACCCTGATTATTGAGGTGCAGCAGCACATTGGTGAAGACACGGTCAGATGTGTAGCAATGGACAACACCGAGGGGTTGCAGCGCGGACTTGAGGCAGTACCGGCAGGTACACCTATTCAGATGCCGGCGGGAGACCAGATAAAAGGTCGTATGCTGAATGTTATCGGACAACCCATTGACGGTATGAAACAACTCGACATGACGGGAGCATACCCCATTCACCGTGAGGCTCCAAAGTTTGAAGAGCTGTCAACTCGTAAGGAGGTGCTTTCAACAGGTATCAAGGTGATTGACCTGCTTGAACCCTACATGAAGGGAGGAAAGATCGGACTCTTTGGTGGTGCCGGTGTGGGAAAGACCGTGCTAATCATGGAGCTGATAAACAATATCGCCAAAGGACATAACGGTTTCTCGGTGTTTGCAGGAGTGGGTGAACGCACCCGTGAGGGCAATGACTTGATTCGAGAAATGATTGAGTCGGGAGTGGTTAGATATGGAGAGAAGTTCCAGAAGGCCATGGAAGAAGGCAAGTGGGACCTGTCGCTCGTAGACCCGGAGGAACTGAAGAAAAGTCAGGCTACACTCGTATATGGACAGATGAACGAACCACCAGGTGCACGTGCTTCAGTGGCTCTCTCTGGACTTACCGTAGCAGAAACATTCCGCGACAACGGAGGCAAAGACGGCGAGGCTGCCGACATTCTATTCTTTATTGACAACATTTTCCGTTTCACACAGGCTGGCTCAGAGGTGTCGGCACTGCTGGGACGTATGCCGTCGGCAGTGGGATACCAGCCGACCTTGGCAAGTGAGATGGGTGCCATGCAGGAACGAATAACGTCAACCAAAAATGGTTCCATCACATCGGTTCAGGCTGTATATGTGCCCGCCGACGACCTTACCGACCCGGCACCGGCTACAACCTTTACCCACTTGGATGCCACAACCGTGCTCTCACGAAAGATAACAGAGCTTGGTATCTATCCCGCCGTGGATCCGCTGGGAAGTACATCGAGAATACTTGATCCTCTTATTGTGGGCAAGGAACACTATGACTGTGCTCAGAGGGTGAAGCAGATCTTGCAGCACTATAATGAGCTTCAAGACATCATTGCCATACTCGGTATGGATGAACTCTCTGATGAGGACAAGCAAGTGGTGAACCGTGCACGCCGTGTGCAGCGTTTCCTCTCACAGCCCTTCTCCGTAGCGGAACAGTTTACCGGTGTTCCCGGAGTCATGGTTAGCATAGAAGATACCATCAAAGGCTTCAACATGATTCTCGATGGTGAGGTAGACTATTTGCCAGAACAGGCTTTCCTCAATGTAGGAACCATTGAACAGGCAATAGAGAAAGGCCGTAAGCTGATGGAAGCTGCCAAAGCATAATAAAGTAAAAGGAAAGACATGAGTTTAAACTTGAAAATCGTTTCTCCAGAGAAGATCGTTTTTAACGGTAGCGTGGAAAGCGTTACTGTGCCTGGTTCTCTCGGACGGTTTGAGATTCTCATTGACCACGCTCCAATTATTTCTTCTCTGGAGAAAGGGAGCGTGGACTATAAAACCGTTGATGGTGAGCTGAACAGTTTCGACATTCTCGGAGGATTTGTTGAAGTGCAGAAAAACAAAGTGAGTCTATGTGTTGAGCTTTAAACACAGAAGGTGGCAGAAAAGGGCTGAAGCACAATAGAAACGAATATATAAATGACAGATACAGACAGGATTAGCAAACAATACTTAAAGCAACAGCTGATGTTTGTTGTGGCGCTGTTTCTCGTGGCTTTGCTCGTAGCAAACGCATGGAGCATCCATGAGATTGTGACTCCCGTCATAGTTAGTGCCTTGTTTACGCTTGCGGTGAGTGTGGTAGCCGGGCTGGTTTGGAAGAGAATTGCGAAGAACAATGCAGACCAGTTGCCCACATATTATACCGCAGCATCTGGATTCCGTCTGCTTCTTGCCCTTGCAGTGATGTTTGTATATTATCTCATCATGGGCAGGAGTAACATGTTGGTGTTCTTTCTTGTGTTCATGGTTTTCTATCTGGTATCGTTGACTCACCATTCTATATTTTTTGCAAAAGTGTCTAACCGTTCGTGACGGATACAAATGATGTAACATTATAAGTAATGAATAGAATAAAATCGATAATCCTTCTACTGATGGTTGCATTCGTGCCGATGGTCATGAGTGCAGAAGAAGCAAAAGAGGGCGAACAGATAAACATTCCCGAAATAGTTCTGGAGCACTTGGCTGACTCCTACGAATGGCATATAGCTTCTTATCAGGGAAAGCATCTGAGCATACCGTTGCCAATTATCATTCGCAGTGGGAATACGGGAGAATGGCATTTCTGTACGGCTCATAGCCTGCCAGATGGCTTTTTCTTCAGTGAGGAGCACCATGGGAAGATCTATGAGAAGATGGCAGACGGAAGCGCAAAACGTCCCCTTGACCTGAGCATCACCAAAGCCGTGGCACAGATATGGATAGTAGTAGCCATACTTATTACTGTGTTCCTTTCTTGTGCCCGTTGGTATAAGAAGCATGATGAGAAGAGCGATGCGCCAGGAGGCTTTGTTGGTATGATGGAGATGTTTGTGATGATGATTCACGACGATGTGATAAAGTCGTCAATAGGTGAAAAGCACTACAAGCCTTATGCTCCCTATCTGCTCACTGTATTCTTTTTCATCTTCACAACAAACCTGGTTGGACTCATTCCTATATTCCCCGGTGGAGCAAATGTAACTGGAAACATCAACATCACACTGTTTCTTGCTGTTTGCACCATGTTGGCAATAAACATCTTTGCAAACAAAGAGTATTGGAAGGAGATATTCTGGCCTGATGTGCCCCTGTTCCTTAAAGCCTATCCGGCACCGGTAATGCCGCTCATAGAACTCTTCGGAGTATTTACCAAGCCATTTGCACTGATGATTCGTCTCTTTGCAAATATGATGGCGGGCCATGCAGTGATGCTTAGTTTCACATGCGTGATATTCCTCGGCTGGTCTATGGGAGTAGGATTTGGACTGGGTCTGAACACTTTCAGCATCATCATGCTGCTGTTCATGAATCTCTTGGAACTGCTTGTAGCTTTCGTACAGGCGTATGTGTTTACCATGCTCAGCGCAGTGTTCATTGGATTGGCACATAAAGAGCACGGTGCAGAGTGACAAAATAAGAACAATATCATTAATTAATAATTCAAAAACATTTACAACTATGATTATTTCAACATTATTGGCTGCTGAAGGTCTGGCACAGCTGGGCTGCGGTCTCGGTGCAGGTATTGCAACAATTGGTGCAGGTTTGGGTATAGGTAAGATTGGCGGAAGTGCTATGGACGCCATCGCACGCCAGCCAGAAGCTACCGGCAAAATCCAGACAAACATGATTCTTACCTCGGCATTCGTTGAGGGTTGTGCTCTGTTTGCCATTGCAGCTTGTGCATTCTTGATTTAAGAATAGCAGGAAAAGATAGTTAATAGTAAAAAAGATAAATAGATGGATTTCAGTAAACTGCCAGCAATCCTTACACCAGACCTGGGACTATTGTTCTGGATGCTTTTGGCGTTCTTGGTGGTTTTCTTCATCCTTGCCAAATATGGTTTCCCTGCTATCACCAACATGGTGACTGAAAGGAAAAACTATATTGACGAGAGCCTGAAGAAAGCCCACGAGGCCTCAGAGCGACTGGAAAATATTAAGCAGGAGGGTGAGGCAATTCTCCAGGAAGCACGCGAAAAGCAAGCCTTGATATTGAAAGAGGCCACACAGACGCGTGATGCCATAGTGGAGAATGCTCAAGGAAAGGCTCGCGAGGAAACTGCCCGGTTGTTGGAAGACGCCAAGGCGCAGATAGAAGGCGAAAAGCGAAATGCCATGAGGGAGATACGCTCACAGGTGGCAGAGCTTTCCGTTCAGATAGCAGAAAAAATCCTCCGCGAGAAGCTATCCTCTGATGCCGCACAAATGGAAATGATTGACAGACTGTTGGATGAAATCTCTGTTGACAACAAGAACAAATAATCGTTTATGGACATAGGTGTAATATCGGTTCGTTATGCCAGGGCACTGCTTAAAAGTGCCTTACAGGCAAAACAGGAAGCCACGGTGTATGCTGAGATGCAGATGCTTTCACAAAGCTACCTGAGCATACCCGAACTGCGGTTTACGATAGACAACCCCATGCTCGCAAAGGACAAGAAAGAAGCGCTGCTGGCAACGGCTTGTGGAAGAATTCTTAAAGAAGGAACCACTCAAGAGGTGTCTGACCTTACAAAGCGTTTCATTCACATCGTACTTGAAGAGGGTAGGGAGGATGCACTGCAGTTCATGGCAAATTCGTATATCACGCTTTACCGCCAACAGAAGAACATCATCCGCGGTAGACTCATCACCGCTGCTGCCGTGTCAGCTGCCACCGAGCAGAAGATGAAGCAGATGGTGGAAAGTAAGACAAAGGGGTCTGTTGAGTTCCAGACAGAGGTAAATCCAGACATAATTGGTGGATTTATCCTTGAGTACGGAACATATCGAATGGATGCAAGTGTAAGAAACAAGCTGAAGTTGATAGAAACAGAGCTGAAGAAATAAAGAATAAGGACAAAACCAAGTTCTTCAAATCGTAATTAATTAAAACAATAGTAATGTCAGATAAAATTAAACCAAGTGAAGTGTCAGAAGTACTGATGCAACAGCTTCAAGGCATCAATGATGCGGAAAAGTTCGATGAGGTAGGTACCGTGCTTACTGTCAGCGACGGAGTTGCGCGTATCTATGGACTTCGCAACGCCGAAGCTAACGAGCTGCTTGAGTTTGAAAATGGCACTATGGCAATCGTAATGAACCTTGAGGAAGACAATGTTGGTTGTATTCTTCTCGGTCCCACGGCGGGGATAAAGGAGGGACAGGTGGTGAAACGAACCCACCGCATTGCTTCCATACGCGTCAACGACAACATGCTTGGTCGTGTAATCAATCCTCTGGGCGAAGCCATTGACGGCATGGGCGATATCGACCTGAGCAATGCTTTCGAAATGCCACTCGACAGAAAGGCTCCAGGAGTTATCTATCGTCAACCCGTGAAGGAACCTTTGCAGACCGGTCTCAAAGCCGTTGACTCAATGATACCTATCGGACGCGGACAGCGTGAGCTTATCATCGGCGACCGTCAGACAGGAAAGACAGCCATTGCCGTTGACACCATCATAAACCAGAAAAGCTTCTACGACGCTGGTCAGCCCGTGTACTGCATCTATGTGGCAATAGGTCAGAAGGCATCTACCGTTGCAGCTCTCGTGCAGAGCCTAAAGGAGCATGGTGCCCTTCCATATACCATCGTGGTAAGTGCCACGGCAGCCGATCCTGCTGCCATGCAATACTATGCACCGTTTGCCGGTGCTGCCATCGGTGAGTATTTCCGTGACCGAGGCTTCCCCGCACTTGTGGTCTACGACGACCTCTCCAAGCAGGCTGTAGCCTACCGTGAGGTGTCGCTTATCCTGCGCCGTCCGTCAGGACGTGAGGCATATCCCGGCGACGTGTTCTATCTCCACTCACGTTTGTTGGAGCGTGCAGCAAAGATCAACGAGCAGCAGGAGGTGGCAGAGCAGATGAACGACCTTCCTGCATGCATGAAGGGACATGTGCGTGGAGGCGGTTCGCTTACCGCGCTGCCAATCATTGAGACTCAGGCAGGCGACGTATCGGCATACATCCCTACAAACGTTATCTCCATCACCGACGGACAGATCTACCTTGAGTCCGACCTCTTCAATCAAGGCTTCCGTCCCGCAATCAATGTAGGTATCTCCGTTTCCCGTGTGGGAGGATCGGCACAAATCAAGTCCATGAAGAAAGTGGCAGGAACACTGAAGATTGACCAGGCACAGTATCGTGAGCTTGAAGCCTTCTCAAAGTTCTCAAGCGACATGGATGCCGTTACAGCCATGACACTCGACCGAGGACGAAAGAACAACCAGCTGCTCATACAGCCACAGTATTCCCCCATGCCTGTGGGTGAGCAGATTGCCATTCTCTATTGCGGAGTTCATGGTCTGATGCACGATGTTCCGGTAGACAAGGTCCGTGAGTGTCAGGACACCTTCCTTGAGAAGATGCGCAATGCCCATGCCGATGTCATAGAAGAGCTTGGCAGTGGTAAACTCACTGATGAGGCCACACAGATTGTTGAACAGACAATGGCAGACATTGCTGGTCAGTATAAGTAATTGATAATTGATAACAGACAATTATTCATGCCAAGTTTAAAAGAAATAAAAAACCGCATAGCCAGCGTCAATAGCACAAGGAAGATAACCAGTGCCATGAAAATGGTGGCATCGTCAAAGCTCCACCATGCACAGGTGATGATTGAGAACATGCTTCCCTATGAGAACATGCTCGAGCATATCCTGAAGACCTTCCTTGCCAGTGAGGCAGATGCAACAACGGTGTTCAGTCAGGAGCGGCCAGTAAAACGCATAGCTCTTGTTGTCTACAGTTCCAACAGCTCGTTGTGTGGCGGCTTCAATGCCAACGTGATTAAGCTTACCACACAGGTGCTTGAGGAATACAAGCATCTTGGCAACGACAATATTATTGTCTACCCCATTGGAAGGAAGATAGCAGAGAAAGTGGCTAAACTTGGTTATAAAACAGCTGGTGACTTCAATGCATTGGCTGACAAACCCAATGTGGCTTCGTGCATAGAAATTGCCCGTGAGCTCGGACAAAAGTATGTCGATGGTGACATTGACCGTGTGGAGATGATCTACCACCACTTCAAGAGTGCCGGCAGTCAGATACTCACACGCAAGACCTTCCTGCCGATAGACGTCAGCGAGCAGCTTAATGAGGACAAAGAGCGTGATCTCACGTCGAATGTCGTCACCAAGAAAGCACAGGAATACCTGAAGAAAAACCAACAGGAAAGTGCAAGGCAACAAGAAGAAGTCAAGCCTCTTGCCGACATCTTCATCGTTGAGCCCGACATGCAAACTGTTCTTTCAAAGCTCATTCCAAAGCTTGCTCACCTCATGCTCTACACTGCAGCCCTCGACAGCAATGCCTCTGAGCATGCCGCGCGCATGGTGGCGATGCAGACAGCTACCGACAATGCCGACGAGCTGTTGCGTGAGCTCAACCTGCAGTATAACAAGTCGCGTCAGCAAGCCATCACCAACGAACTGCTCGATATTGTGGGAGGCTCAGTCAACAACTGATTTCCCCCGCAGAGCTTACCATAAACTTTAAAAAGCCAAATGCAAGCCTAACCTGCTTGTATTTGGCTTTTTTGTTTTTATTTTCATCAAAGCCTCCTGCATGTTTCGTCTGAAGTCAGATATTTTACAATGCGTCAAATACAAGGTTGCCATATCATGTAAAACCTCAGTATTTCATGCCAAAAATGCCGTGAAACATTTTGTAAATAAACGTTAAGTTGTGTAAAATATTGGGGTAATTCTTTAACATTTGAAGACTTAGAAAGGCATAAATAATCGTCTTTGTAACTCGTTGATAATCAATCGCTTGAAAGGGGCATTTTAAAAGAGCCTCTTTTAGCGTGCAAAAGAGCCTCTTTTGGAAGGTAAAAGAGCCTCTTTCGCAGCGCGAAAGTGGCTCTTTCGTTTTCTCACTGTGCGGAGAATGTTTTTCATTCACATTTGTTAACTGTTTCACGGGATTGAAAAATCACGCTGAAACACTTTTTCCATATTCCTTTCAGTGGGACTTTCTATGTCTCTATTGTCGTAAAGTGTGAATAAAATGTTACCTTTGCAGGGTGATAACCCATATCAGGAATTACTCTCTTGCAGCCATAGTGTTGCTGGCGTTGCTGCTTCAGGCATGTAGCGCCTCTAAGTTCGTGCCCGATGGCGAACATTTGCTTGACAAGGTTGTGCTCAAGTCCGACGTGAAGGACTTTGATGCATCTCAGCTTGCACCATATATACGTCAGCAGGGTAACAGCAAGTGGTTCTCGGCTTTGAAGATACCCCTCGGTACCTATTCGCTTGCCGGTGAAGATACCACCAAGTGGATAAACCGCACGCTGAAAAAGATTGGTGAGAAGCCTGTGCTCTTTGACACTCTCCAGGCGCGTCTCTCCTGTGAGGACCTGCAGTTGGCTATGCGCAACATGGGGTATATGAACTCCTCGGTGACGCTCGATACCTATAAGAAAGGCAAGAAGCTCATGGCTGTCTACACCCTGCATCCAGGCACACCTTATCGCATTGGCCGTTTCAGCTATGACATTCAGGATGAAAAGGTCGGTGAAGTGCTTGATAGTCTCGACACCAACCATCTTGATGACCAACGCTTCACCGGTAAGCTCTTCTCGGTCAATGCTCTCGACGGTGAGCGCAAACGTGTTACCAAGCTGCTCAACGACAACGGCTTCTACAGGTTCCACAAAGACTATATCTCCTATTCGGCAACGGCTGACACCTTAGGGCAGACGGTAGACGTGACTCTTCATCTCAGACCCTTCAGTGGCAGCAATGCAGAGTTGCCACAACCTCATCCGCGCTACACCATACGCCATGTGGCTTTCTCCGGTGAGGACGGCAGACTACCATTGCGTCGCAAGGTGCTTGAGAACTCTTCAGCCATTGAGGAGGGTAAGTTTTTCAGCATATCCGACTTGCAGTCTACATATAACCGCTTCGGGCGTCTTGGTGCCATACGTTATACCAACATACGTTTCTCTGAGGTTGCCGACTCGCTGCCTTCCGACACCCTCGGTTTGTTTACGGCAGACAATCCCCACATGCTTGACTGTAACATCCAGCTCCTGCCCCATAAGCCAAATACCATAACATTCCTGCCTGAAGGTACTAACACAGCCGGAAACCTTGGTGCCGCAGCCTCGCTCACCTATCAGAACCGCAATCTCTTCCGTGGCTCTGAGCAACTGTCGGTGCAGTTGCGTGCAGCCTTTGAAGCCATCACCGGACTGGAGGGTTATGAGAACCACGACTATGAGGAGTATGGCATAGAGACCAAGCTGCTGTTCCCACGTTTCGTGGCACCGTTTCTATCTCGCTCCTTCACGAAGAGGAGCACTGCGTCGTCGGAGCTGGCTCTGAGCTGGAATTTCCAGAACCGTCCCGAGTTCCACCGCAGGGTCTTTTCTGCCACATGGCGCTACAAGTGGAGCAATGCCTCACGCAATACTGCTTACAACTTCGACCTGCTCGACCTTGACTACATATACATGCCGTGGGTGTCGGCAACCTTCAAGCACGACTATATTGACGTGGCATCGAGCCGCAATGCCATACTGAGATACAACTATGAGGACCTGCTCATCACTAAGATTGGCTTCTCGCTGACCTACAGCGATGCCACAAAAGCCATCAGGGCCAATGCCGAGACATCGGGCAATGTGTTGAATGCCATGAGCCGGGTGTTTGACTTCGAGAAAAACTCCAACTCTCAGTACACCTTGTTTAATATAGCATACGCACAGTATGTGAAACTTGACTTCGCATATACCCACATCTTTCATATCGACGATGCAAGCCAGTTGGTGATGCATGGTGCCATGGGGGTCGCTTATCCCTATGGCAACAGTACTATGCTGCCGTTTGAGAAACGCTATTTCGCCGGCGGAGCCAACTCATTGAGAGGATGGAGCGTGAGAGAGCTCGGACCGGGAACATTCCGTGGCACCGATGGCAGGATTGACTTTATCAACCAGACTGGCGACATGAAGCTCGACCTAAGCATGGAATACCGTTCGAAGCTCTTCTGGAAGTTCAGCGGGGCTGCCTTCGTCGATGCAGGAAACATCTGGACCTTGCGCAACTATCCCGACCAGGAGGGTGGACAGTTCAAGTTTAACAAGTTCTATCGCCAGTTGGCTGCGTCCTATGGCTTGGGATTGCGTCTCAACTTCGACTATTTCATTCTCCGCATGGACATGGGCATGAAGGCTGTCAACCCCGACTACGATACCTCGCGCGACCATTTCCCCATCTTCCATCCGCGCCTGAGCCGCGATTTCGCTTTCCATTTTGCAGTGGGACTGCCGTTCTGATGTTTCACTGTTACTTATTTTTAGGCAGTGGAAATTCCTGTTGTCGTTCGGTTTTCTCATACATTTTCATTACCTTTGCACATCGTATGTATGATGAGCTCATCTCCATACCTAAACAAACGATAAGATAATGTTGAAATTCATTTCAATGGGAAGCGGCAGCAGCGGCAACTGCTATTTCCTGTATACAGATACCGACGGCTTGATGATTGACTGTGGGGTGGGTGTGCGCACTCTGAAGAAGCACTTCCATGACTACGGCTTGCAACTGGGAGCCGTAAGAAACATCCTCATCACCCACGACCATGCCGACCATGTGAAGTCGGTGGGCTCGCTGTGCCGTGACCTCGATGTGCCTGTCTATACCACGTCAGCCGTGCATGCCGGCATATATCGTAACTGGTGTGTGAAGCACAAGATTGACGAAGCCCACCGCAAGGTCATAGAGAAGGGTGTGGTCTTTGAGCTGGGTGATTTCCGCATCACGCCTTTCGGCGTTCCCCACGACAGTGTGGACAATGTAGGTTATGTCATTGAGCATGGTGGCGTTACCTTTGTCCTCGTTACCGACTGCGGCCATGTCACCGATGAGATAAAGGAAGTAATCTCTCGTGCCAACTATCTGGTGATTGAAGCCAACTATGATGCCGAGATGTTGGCTGAGGGTCCTTATCCCGAGCATCTGAAGAGGCGCATCACGAGTGAGAGCGGACATCTGAGCAACATCGACTGTGCCACAGCCCTCGCCGACAATGCCTCGCCAGCCCTGAGAAAGGTGTGGCTGTGTCATTTGAGTGAGGAAAACAATCATCCCGAGCTCGCCCGCAAGAGCGTGGAGTCGGTGCTGCGTTCCTATGGCATCGTGGCAGGAAAGGATTTCCAGCTTGAGGTGCTCAAGCGTAAAGTGCCGAGCGTTCCATGCGACTTGGTACCATAGTATCTTGGATTTTTGAAATAAAAAAAACAGCCATGCACGCTCATCGTGCATGGCTGTTTTTTATTGTGTAACTTCAATTCTCACTCTTTATTTCTTCTGAGCTCTTAGTATCTTGTCGACATAGGCATCGATTACAGCCACGGCTGTAATGTTTACCACGTCGCGCACAGAACACTCAAAGTCTGTGAAGTGTATAGGCTTGTTCAATCCCATCTGTATAGGACCGATAATCTCTATGTCGGGATCGAGAGCCTGAAGAAGCTTGTAGCTTCCGTTGGCTGCCGACATGTTGGGGAACACGAGGGTATTCACGTCAAGACCCTTCAGTTTGTTGAACGGATATTTGTCGTCGCGCAGCTCTTTGTTCATGGCGAAGTTCACCTGCATCTCTCCGTCGATGGCGAGATCGGGATAGAGCCGTTGCATCTCTGCCACAGCCTCGTGTACTTTGGCAGGAGAACCCACCTCGTCGGTACCGAAGTTTGAATATGAAATCATGGCTATGCGTGGCTCGTCGTTGAAGAACCTCACACTCTGTGCTGCCAGTTTGGCAATGTCAACCAGCGTGTCTTTCTCCGGATGACGGTTTATGAGAGTGTCGGCAAGATAGAACGTTCCCTTCTTGGTGTTCAGTATGTGCATGGTGGCAAACGTGCCGTAGTCGGGACGTATGCCAATAACCTCTTTGGCTACCTTTATGGTGTTGGAGTATTTTGTGTAGAGGCCGGTGATGAATGCGTCGGCATCGCCACGTTCCACCATCATCATGCCGAAGTAGTTGCGCTCATACATCTTGTCGTAGGCTTCCTGGAAGGTGTAGCCTTGGCGGGCGCGTTTCTCGGCAAGGTGCTTGGCATAGGTGGCACGTCGTCCCTGTTCATGGTCGGCACGCATGTCTATGATCTGAATGTCGGTGAGGTCGAGCTTCAGTCGGTCAGCCATACGTTTCAGTCGGTCTGCGTTGCCCAGCAGTATGGGTTGGCAGATGCCTTCCTGCTTGGCTTGCACGGCAGCTTTCATCATGGTTTGGTGACCACCTTCGGCAAACACCACTCTCTGTGGGTGGCGGCGTGCTGCGGCATGAAGGTTGCGTGTAAGCTTAGTCTCCTGTCCGAGCAGCTGCTTGAGGGTCTCCTTGTAGCCGTTCCAATCGGTTATCTTCTTGCGCGCCACGCCACTGTCTATTGCAGCCTTTGCAACGGCGGCGCTCACTTCGGTAATCAATCGTGGGTCTACGGGTTTTGGTATGAAATATTGCGGTCCGAACGACAGGTCGTTGACGTGGTACACTTGGTTTACAACCTCGGGCACGGGCTCCTTAGCCAGCTTGGCAATGGCAAGCACGGCAGCCATCTTCATCTCTTCGTTTATGGCGCGGGCATGCACGTCAAGTGCTCCTCTGAAGATGTAGGGGAAGCCAATTACGTTGTTTATCTGGTTGGGATAGTCGCTCCTGCCTGTTGACATGAGCACGTCGGGGCGTGCTGCCATGGCATCTTCGTAGGAAATCTCCGGCACGGGATTGGCAAGAGCAAACACTATGGGGTTGTCTGCCATTGAACGTACCATGTCTTGTGTGAGAACATTGCCTTTTGACAGACCTACAAACACATCGGCTCCCTTCACGGCTTCTTCCAGTGTGTGCACGTCGCGACGGTCGGTGGCGAAAATGGCTTTCTGGGGAGTAAGCTTCTCACGGTCGGAGGTTATCACTCCCTTGGAGTCGAGCATCACGATGTTTTCGGTCTTTGCTCCGAGTGCCACATACAGCTTTGTGCATGAAATGGCAGCGGCTCCGGCACCATTGACCACAATCTTCACCTTGCTGATGTCTTTGCCAGCCACCTCGAGGGCATTCTTCAGTCCTGCCGCAGAGATTATGGCGGTGCCATGCTGGTCGTCGTGCATCACTGGTATATCGAGTGTGCGCTTCAATCGTTCTTCAATGGCAAAGCACTCTGGTGCCTTGATGTCCTCAAGGTTTATACCACCAAAGGAGGGGGCTATCTTCTCTACCGCCTCGCAGAATTTCTCAGGGTCTTTCTCGTCAACCTCGATATCAAACACATCGATACCGCCATAGATCTTGAACAGCAGTCCCTTGCCTTCCATCACAGGTTTGCCGCTCATGGCTCCTATGTCGCCCAAACCGAGCACAGCCGTGCCGTTTGAGATTACTGCCACAAGGTTTCCCTTGTCGGTATATTTATATACATCGTCGGCATTCTGCTGTATTTCCAGACACGGAAACGCCACGCCCGGCGAATATGCGAGCGACAGGTCGTTTTGTGTGTGGTAGGGCTTTGTTGGCTTTACTTCAATCTTTCCTGGACGTCCTTTGGAGTGGTATTCCAAAGCTGCTTCTTTTGTTATCTTTACCATCTTTTCTGCTTATGTTATTAAAACTGACTGCAAAATTACTAATAAACGAGCGAAATGAAAAGGAATGCCCCGTTTTTCTTTCATTTTGTCTGTTTTTGATAGCTTCGCGAATGTCTGTTGTAGCTTCTCGGTTGAGGTTAGATTATGTGATTTATGTTGCTACACATTATTTATATTATATATAGCTGATGAGGCTAATGGCATGGTTGAAATACTGCTTCCAACCAGCACTTGTTAAAATATTGTGGATTTTATTTGGCTGTTTCAATAAAAAGCTATACCTTTGCAGTCGCAAAATAAGAAACATCGCGGAGTGGAGCAGTTGGTAGCTCGCCAGGCTCATAACCTGGAGGTCGCATGTTCGAGTCCTGCCTCCGCAACTTCAGAAGCCCAACGATTACTGTTGGGCTTCTTTCGTTTTACTTCGTCAGCACCCTCACATGTGACCTACGGTCGCAGTTACCTCGCGTCTTTGTGTCGCCACCGACTTCGTCGACGTAGCGACGACGCTCGATGAAGAACGAGTCCTGCCTCCGCAACTTCAGAAGCCCAACGATTACTGTTGGGCTTCTTTCGTTTTACTTCGTCAGCACCCTCACATGTGACCTACGGTCGCAGTTACCTCGCGTCTTTGTGTCGCCACCGACTTCGTCGACGTAGCGACGACGCTCGATGAAGAACGAGTCCTGCCTCCGCAACTTCAGAAGCCCAGCAAGAGTCGGGCTTTTTTCGTTTTTATACTATTTATTTCGCTGTCTCAACTTTTTTATGTTACTTTGCATTAATTATGAAACATGCCATAAAATGGTTGGCAGCTGTTTTGATAACACCGATAGTGCTTGTAGGTGTCATCGCAGTATTGCTTTATCTCCCTCCTGTGCAGAACTGGGTGGTGAAGCAGGTTTGCCGTTATGCTTCCGAACAGACAGGCATGGACATCTCCATTGACAATGTAAGGATAGCTTTCCCCCTTGACCTTGAACTCAATGGCTTTAAGATGATAAAGCCTGTAACGCCTCCCGACACCGTTGCCGATGTGAGGCGGCTTGTTGCCGATGTACAGCTGTTGCCGTTGCTGGGTGGCAGGGTAGAGCTGGATGCCTTGGAGCTGAACCAAGCAAAGGTGAATACCACTGACTTCATCCCCGACGTTAGGATTAAAGGTGACATCGGCAGACTGACGTTGCAGAGCCATGGCATAGATCTCAAGGCAGAGAGGATAAAGATTGACGATGCCCTGCTTGATAACGCAAGGATAGACATTGCCCTTAGCGACACCGTGCCGGAAGATACCACCGAGAGCACTGCCGATTGGAAAATCGACATGGACAAGTTAAGGCTCAGCAATACCAACCTCACACTCCACATGGCAGACTCTGTAACGGGGGTGAACGTGGTCATGAAGGATGCAGTGGCGCAAGAGGCACGGCTGGAACTGAAAAATGGGATATACCAAGTAGCAAAGCTTGATTGGAATGGTGGTAGCTTTGCTTATGGCAGGGGGATAGGTGACTACGGTAGACGCGATGACAGTAAGCGACAGCGAGGCTTTGATGCCGACTATATTGACATGAGCGATGTGAATATTGGTGCCGACTCCATACTCGTGGCACCGCCACGCATCGCCGCGAATATAAGAACAGGCAGCTTCAAGGATAAGAGTGGTCTGCAGATTGAAAAGATGCAAGGACGTTTCACCATGGATGACAGGAAGCTGGGAGTGGAAGATGCTGCACTGAAGACCCCATACTCAGATGTTAATGCAGACTTCAACATGGATCTCAACGCCTTTGATGAGGAAAATCCGGGAAAGCTCTATGCCGATATAGATGGAGCCGTTGGCAAACACGACATTCTGGTGTTTGCCCCTGACCTGCCTAAAAAAATGATGTCGCACTGGCCAAACAGGCAACTCACTCTGAAGGGACATGCCGAAGGCAACATGCAGTATGTAACTTTCAAGAATTTCAAAGCCACGTTGCCAGGAGTGGTAGACATGAATGGGACTGGATGGGTGGCAAATCCGACGGATGGCGACCGTATGCGTGCCGACATAAGGCTGAAAGGTCATACCGGCGACCTCGGAATGATCACTGCCATGTTGCCTAAGGACGTGCAGCAGCAGGTCCGTATACCACGCAACATCGGCATTGACGGACATTTCAAGATTAATGGACAGCAGTATGTAGCTGACTTCACTGCCACCGAGGGAGGAGGTAGACTAAAGACACGGGCAACATTAGATGCCAGAAACATGGCATACAACGTGACAGCTTCTGCCGACAACCTGCAACTACAGCACTTCCTTCCATCGATGGGACTATCACCATTCTCCGGCGACATCACGGCACAGGGACATGGAACCGACTTCCTTGACCCCAAGTCGGGAGCAAAGATACATGCCAAGGTGAGAAAGTTCAGCTATGGTGGCTACGATTTCAGCGGGTTGGATGGTGACGTAAGCCTGCACAACGGATATATGAGTGCAAAGGTCAACAGTAGCAATGGAATGGTGGGTGGCGACTTTGATATGAGCGGAAGACTCACGGCCGGGGATGCCGACCTGCATGTAAAAGGCAGGGTGCTGAATGCCGATCTCAAGCGGCTTGGCGTTACCGATCAACGCTATGTTGTATCCTCGAATGCCGATGTATATGTAAAGAGCAATCTCAATGACCGACACTCAATAAAGGGACACCTTGGAGACTTTACGTTGAAGGAGAACCGGGGTAGAAACGGTATGGCGACCCTTGTCACTGGAGACTTTGACATAAACGCCATGCTTGCTTCCGGTCACATGGCTGCTGACTTTGACGGACGCATAGACCGTGTGGATTTCTATGAACTTGGCGTTATAGAAAAGCCCTTCGGAATGAGCTTTGGTGCTGATGTGGCTGTGCGCTCCAACCTTGACGACTTCCATGAGGTGAAGGGAAAGATATGCAATCTCACAGCCCATGAACGAGAACACAGCTTCTATGAAGGAGACATCGACATAGACCTGCTCACACGACGCGATACGACACATGTGGTGGTATCCACGGGTGACTTCTATCTCAATGCCGATGCCGATTGCGGCTACGAGAGAATAATGAAACAGACTGACGTGTTGTCGGACCTCGTGAAGCAACAATTCAAACAAAAACGTATTGACCAGATGGCACTCCGTGCAGAGCTGCCCCTTGCCCGTCTGTATCTTGAAGCTGGTCCAAACAATATTATTAGCCACTTGCTTATGCAGCAAGGTTTTGCTTACCGCAATGCACGGATAGATCTCTCGTCGTCGACCAACGATGGACTCAACGGATATGCCCGTGTTGGAGCTTTGCGCCTGCTTGCCGACAGCATAACGCTCGACAGCATAGATCTTGCACTTGAGTCGGATGCCGAACGACTGAACTATGACCTTCGGGTGATGAACAATAAATTCAACCAATATCCCTACAGTGCACAACTCAAGGGAACACTCCTGGAGCGTGGACTTACGGCTCAGGCTGTGGTGGTGGATGACAAGAACAAGACCGGGCTCGACCTTGCCATGCTTGCAACGATGGAAGACAACGGCATACGCATGACCGTGACTTCCGATGATGCCATAATAGGATATAAAAACTTCCATGTGAGTTCAGGCAACTATATATATATAGGTAGGGACCGACGGGTGTCGGCAGACATGAAACTGCAGGCCGACGATGGTGCTGGTGCTTACCTGTATACAGACGACAGCGATGAGACGGCATTGCAAAACATAACTCTCTCCATGCACAGGTTTGACCTTGAGAAGGTGTTTGACGTTCTGCCGCTGACACCACAGGTGGGCGGAGTGCTTGATGGTGACTTCCACCTCATTCAAACAGAGAACTCACTCACTGTTTCAAGCGACATGACCATATCGGACTTCGTCTATGAACATTGCAATATGGGTAATGTGGGAGTGCAGATGGTGTATATGCCACATGAAGATGGCTCGCACTATGTTGATGCCATCATTACCAAGGACGACTATGAGGTTGGAACGCTCACAGGTTACTACCGCTCTGAGGGCAAGGGAATGCTTGACGCTAAGTTTGATATGAATAAGTTCCCGTTGCATTTCGTTAATGGATTCATACCCGACAGGATAGTGGGACTGAGGGGAACAGGTGAAGGTGCACTTACCGTGAAAGGCCCGCTCAATGAACTCGACATCAACGGTGAGGTATATCTTGATTCGTCCTACCTATATAGCGAGCCCTATGGCATAGAGATGCGATTTGCCAACGACCCCGTGAGGATAGAGCATAGCAAGCTGCTGTTTGAAAACTTCGAGATGTTTGCCAACAACGACAGTCCGCTAAACATACAAGGTTCGCTCGATTTCTCCAACATGGAAAGGATGATGCTCGACGTGAGGATGAGAGCACGCGACTTCCTGCTCATTGACGCAAAGGAAAATCCGCGTTCAGAGGCGTATGGAAAGGCTTATGTCAATTTCTTCGGACGCATGCAGGGACCGCTCGATAACCTTAACATGCGCGGTAGGCTCGATGTGCTTGGCAATACTGATATGACCTATGTGCTCAGAGAGTCTCCGCTTACTTCCGACAACCAGCTTGACGAGCTGGTGCGTTTCACCGACTTCAGCGACACCACGGCGGTCAAAGTGGTGAAGCGTCCCGACATGGCGGGATTTACTATGGACATGAATGTGAACATTGATGAACAGGCGCATATAGTGTGCGCACTCAATGCCGAACACACAAACTACATTGACCTCATTGGAGGCGGTGAGCTGCGAATGACTTATAATCCTGCCGACGATCTCTCGCTGCTCGGACGCTATACACTCAATAAGGGTGAGATGAAATATGCCCTGCCGGTGATACCTCTGCGCACCTTCACCATACAGGAAGGCAGCTTCCTGGAGTTCACCGGCGACCCAATGAACCCCACACTGAATATCACAGCCACGGAACGGCTGAAGAGCAGCGTGAGCGACGGAACGTCGTCGGGACGTCTCGTTGACTTTGAATGTGGTGTGCGACTTACCGAGACGATGTCGAAACCGGGAATAGAATTTATCATTGATGCACCCGAAGACATGCAGATGCAAAACGAGCTCAACACCAAGAGTGCGGAGGAAAGAGGAAAGCTTGCTGTGTCAATGCTCGCCTCGGGCATGTACCTCGGCGATGGTAATGGTACTACAAATGCTGCCATGAGCGGTGCCTTGGCATCGTTCATGCAAAGTGAGATAAACAATATCACCGGTAGTGCACTCCGTTCAATGGGACTTGACCTCTCGGCTAATCTCGAGACCTCGGCAGATGTGAATGGAGCGCTCCACACCGACTACACGTTCAAGTTCTCAAAGCGACTTCTGAACAACCGCTTGCGCATCATCATGGGTGGCAGGGTGTCGACAGGAGGTAGCGATGCAGGACAGAATGGTGCTTTCTTCGACAATTTCTCTATGGAATACAGGCTCAACCAGCGTGAGACACAGTATCTGAAAGTGTTCTATCAGCGCAATAGCTATGACTGGCTTGATGGAAACATCAGTCAGTTTGGTGCCGGCTTCATGTGGAAACGCAAGCTCAACAAGCTTTCAGAGATATTCAGTTTCAAGTCTACAGCTACTCCTTTGATGCTGCGACGCGACAGTCTCGTGACATCCCGTCATGTTGGCTCCGACACCATAACACAACGAAAGGACTCTATCCATGCGAATGAATAAAAACATACTAAAGACCATTATGCTTCAGCTCTCAGCCCTTGTCATGACGGTAGCTGGCCTGTGGCTCATCGTGGCTTGTTCCACAACGAGTGCCATTCCCGACGGCGAGCAGCTGTATACTGGTCTTAAGGCTACGAAATATGAAAACTACGAGAAGAACTCACACTTCTATCTAACAAAGGAAGAAACCGACCTCGTGCTTGCTACACCGCCCAATGCAGCCCTGTTCGGCAGCTCCACCTTCCGGTCGCCATTCCCCGTAGGACTATGGGTGTGGAACGCTTTCTCCAATGACACCACGCGGTTTTCACGATGGGTGAACAAGGCATTTGGTACAAGGCCGATATTGATGAGCCATGTCAATCCCGAACTTCGGGCAATGGTGGGAGAGAACACCTTGCAGAAACGAGGATATTTCAACGGGAAGATCACACACGAACAACTGCCACAGAGTAATCCAAAGAAAGCCAAGCTGCAGTATACTGTAGATATGGGACATCTGTGGACTATCGACACCATGGCTTACGAGAATTTCCCAAGCAAAGCCGACAGCATAATACATGCCAACCTTGCTGATGCAGAAGTGATGAAAGGCGATCCCTTTGACGTGGCAGCCCTTGATGGAGAACGACAGCGCATTTCCAACCTCTTTCGTGACAATGGCTTCTTCTACTATGACAAGGGAAATGCCTCCTATCTTGCCGATACGGTGAGTGTGCCAGGAAAGGTGCAGCTGCGCCTCCAGCTCGCAGACTCCCTGAGCGAGGAAGCCCTTCATGAGTGGTATATAGGACATATCACGGTGAACTATCGCAAGTCGGCAAGAGAAAGCCTTGACTCCACGCGGAAGACACGCAACTTTACGGTAAACTACAACGGAAAGCGCCCTCCCATGCGTATGCGTGTGCTGCTTAATGACTTGCAGCTCCGCCCACGGCAGCTATATAGCCGGGAACTCCATGAAAAATCACTCCGGAAGCTAAGAGCCACAGGCCTCTTCACCCGTACAAATATGACCTTTACACCTCGTTTGGACTATAACTATCTGTCACTGGGCAACGACACCCTTCCAAAGGTATATTCAGACACACTTGATGTGAACCTTGACCTGATGTTAGACAAACCCTACGACTTCTATGTCGAGGCTTACGGAAAAGGAAAAACAAGCGGAAAACTCGGACCGGAGCTCATAGTGGGTCTTACAAAACGAAACGCCTTTCATGGCGGTGAACAGCTTGACATCAAAGCCAATGGCTCCTATGAGTGGCAGATGGGACACGAGCTCGAAGGCTCTGAGACAAAGATGAACTCTTATGCTTATGGCTTGGAAACCTCTCTCACCTTCCCACGAATTGTCAACCCCTTCCAGACTCCTATGCGCAAGCGTCTTGAACGTATCCGCAAGGAGAGGACTGAGGCAGAGAAAAGCGGTAAACCCATACCGGCAGTGCAACGACGCCGTCGTCGCCAGTTCTACGACACCCCGACAACCACGCTCAAGGCTGCTGCCAGCGTCACCAACCGAGGAAACTATTTCAAGCGGCATGCCGTATCGGGGGAGCTGCGCTACAACTGGCAGACCTCTGCACAGTCGTCGTTTGAGTTCTCACCGTTGTCGGTTACTTATGAATACATGACCAACATTACAGATAAATTCTTAAATTTGTGTATAAAGCACCCTTATCTCCTGGCATCAATGAGCGACCAGTTCATCCCAAAAGCTTCTTTCTCCTATTCATATCACAGCCCAGCCAACTACCGTCATCCCATAGCATGGCGCACCACAGTGAGCGAGGCATCCAACCTGTTGTCGGTGGGTTATCTTGTGGCAGGAGAGAAGTGGAGCGAGAAAGATAAGACGATGTTTAAGAATCCCTTTGCCCAGTTTGTGAAGGTTGAAACCGACTTCACAAAAACATGGCAGCTCTCCGACCATTCTTCGCTCGCTGCACATGTGGGAGGTGGAGTGATATGCCCCTTAGGCAATTCAGACTACTCCCCATATACCGAGTTGTTCTATGTGGGAGGTGCCAATAGCATACGCGCCTTCAACGTGAGGGCTGTGGGACCGGGACGTTACCGCTCTGAAGAGAAGAGCTGGAGCTATGTTGAGCAGACTGGCGACATCAAGATACTCATGAACCTTGAATATCGTCCGCAGCTTTTTGGAAACCTTTACGGTGCAGTCTTTCTTGATGCTGGAAATGTGTGGGAGATAAACAACAACTTCGATGAAAACTACGAAACAGTGTTCCATGTGAAGAACATCTTCAAGCAGATGGCATTTGGCACAGGTATCGGACTGCGCTACGACCTTGACTATTTCATCCTGCGTCTCGACTGGGGCATAGGACTGCATGTTCCCTATGAGACAGGTCGCAGCGGTTTCTACAACATCGACCATTTCAAGGATGCACAGACATTCCACCTCGCCGTAGGACTGCCGTTCTGATGCAGAGCAGCTTAACTGCAACTTTCCATCTATCTTAGGTCGGCATCAGGCTGGTTGAATTTTCATTCTTTCCCATTCTCGTTTTCGCAAAGTGAGACAACCACTTTTCGGAGACGTTCCAGTATTTGTGCGGAGAATACTGGCGGACTAAGTCTTTTTGCCTCACCACTATAACTCAAGAATTAGCTCAAAGAGCTTAGTAAGAGATGGTTACCTTGCATTATCTTGCTCCATGAGAGCATACAAAAACATGAAAAGACATTGGATTTCTTTCCTTTTATGCTTTTGGGGTAACGGCAAAGAAAATTTTTACCGTCCGCTAAACATTAAAGGTTGTTTCTATTAATTATTTTTGTAAGATTTTCCGGACTTCCAGCTTGCAAAGCTGGTTCAGAATGGGGATTTGTGTTTAGCGGACAATAATAATTCAAAATAATCAACTATCAAGAGAAACTTTTTTATCTGTCACTATAAAACTTTAGTAAAAAAACGTACCTTTGTGGCTGCAACGTCAGGTCTAATGACCTTTGTCTGAGCAACTACATTGTGGAAAAGCGGCACTGTACGCTTGTTTTTTGCAGCTTGAACGTCGGAAATTCAAACCTTGTTGAAAAACAAAGCAGAAGTGACGCCTACGGATGTGTATATTATGCGCAGCCGGAGTGTGCCGAGGCTCATGTAGTCTCATGCACACTTTTCGGGTGCATTTGTATATGCGTCAACGTGGGTATCGAATCTGTTCGTTCTAACAAGGAGGCTTCCGACGGCCTAAGCAGCGGAATGGGCAGCAGCAGATACCCACGTTCTTTTTGCATAGTAGAAAAACATTGTTTATGTAGCTGTTCGTCTTGGGTATCGGCGGGCAAAGATGAATGGCATCATGGTTGAGATTGCAAAACAAGAAGACGAGCTGCGTCGAGAGTTTTATGAGACTTATCTTCCGCGTGTAAACAGAGAGTTGAGCATAGACAATGTGCTGATGGACTATTCCGACGGCATACTGAATGGAAACATCATAGAGTTTAAAGAACATATTTCCGACCTCAACAATGTGTTGTTGCAGGCATTGAAATATCTTTCTGCACGCCGCATCAAAGGGAAGCCTATTCCAGCAAACATTCTGCTGATTTCCCTGACAGACAAGAAAGCTTGGCTCTATCATTCGGCAGACTATCTGAATGTGATAGAAACACCCTTCGCAGGAGGAGCTTCAAAAGGGAATAGCGGGTTTGTGATTAAGGACTATGACAAGCTGTTTGAGTATGATAATCCGCTCGACGAAAATGGTCTTATAGAAACCATGCGTAGCGATGATTATACGAAGATCCATCTTGATGAGAACTGCATCGTGGGTTGGGCTACGCATTATTACGAATTGAATCCTTCAGCAAGAAAGGCAGATTTCATTGGTGACAATACTGGCAAGACGCGTATAATCGGCGAGATACGCAAACCAACGGTGTTTGCACGATTCATCTATCCTTATAAAGGTGAGACCAACGAGAGGTTCCGCTACCTCATGGACAAGTTGAATGACTTCATGCAGAAGAAAGACCTCGGTGCTTTCTACACCCATCAGCTCTATGCTCAGAAGTCACTTGAACTGGTGAGAAAAGCCATTGCCCGTGTGCCAGAAGGAAACGACTATGTTATCATTGATCGTTGTGCTGGAACGGGCAATCTGGAATTGTTTATGACTGATGAAGAATTGCGTCATACTATAGTCTCAACATTGGAGTACTATGAATACAAAGTGCTGATGGAAGTGTTAGGTGACAAAGTAACAATCATTCCACCGACAGAAAAGGAAGACACCTTCAACATGGGACTGGTTCGAGGAGCTGATGCTCTCTCAAAGGAATATATTACCCATCCGATAATTATGGAAAAGGTGAACAACCCGAATTGTACTATCATTCTGTTTGAGAATCCTCCATACGCGGAGCCAACATCTTTAGAACATCAACGAATAAATACTGCAAAGAGTAGTTCTGCCTGGAAGAATAGTTACGTTGTAAATGAAATGAAAAAAGAGACAAAAGGTTCTGCAACAAATGATTTGGCAAATGCTTTTATATGGAGCGCGTTCAAGTATTACCTTCGCCAACCAACTGATAGCTACATTGTTTATTCTCCCGTAAAATATTGGAAGGCTCATCATCTTATAAACAAGAAGTTTGAAGAAGGCTTTGCTTTCAACAGACGACATTTCCACACGAAAATCAATGCTTGTGTAATGTGTGCTTGGTGGAGCAATATCACTGCAGAAAATCAAAGACTACTAAAAATTACAGCATACGATATTGTTGATGGTAATTTGAAACGTGAAGAAGTTTTGCCTGTTAGCTATATAGAATCACTATTTAGCAGCAAATATTATGGTAGTAGAGATGACTTTGAAAATCCAACATACGATGGAATATTGGTGGGTTTAGATGGTTTGGAAGCCATAACTGGAAAAAAGAGAATAAAGCCAATGTTTCATCCTGATATGTTGGGGTATCTTGTAGCAGATAGTGTAGGTTTTGACAACCCAGATGCAAAGTCAAGTCTGCTTGTTGCAGGACGTTATAATGGCAACGGTTTCTATCTCCATCGAGACAACTATCTCCAAAAGCTGCCAATGTTCGCTGCCAGCCGTTACATCACATACAATCGCAGATGGACTGAACGCGGAAGAATCATGAAATCGGCTGACGGATATAAAGCATTTGAGCGTGATGTGAATAATGGCAGACTCAACACGTTCCTATTGAAGTGTCTGCTGTTCACGGTGTTTGAACCTCAAAACCACATGCGCTCGTTTACAGGCAGCGACGGTCGCCAATATGTCAATCAACTTTGCCTTGACACAACTCACGGAGAAACAGTCGCATCAGAAGCATTGAAGGACTTGAAGCCAACGGAAGAGGAAGCCGCACTTCTCGATGTGTGGCAGTCAATCATTAAGCAGGCAAAGAATACCAAGAACTACGATAGTAGTAAGACCTACGGTTTATATCAGATAAAGGTTGAATTGGATACATCTGTCAAAGACGAATTGACAGGCAGCATCCGTTATCTCTATCCCGAGCTACATGGAAACATCAACACTTTAGCAAAGCTTGTGAAAAATTACTATCTGAAGGAAATTGTGCCTACGCTCTTCAAGTATAAGTTCTTGAAGTAGTTAACTCGATACCAGTCCTTGTATTAATTGTCTTTATTTGTGGTTTTATCTGCGTTAATATGTGGATAATGCTTTTCTATTTCAGCATTATTTCGTAAATTTGCAGATTATTAGTGCAGATATTATTTTTATAACGTTATTAAAATAAAAGGATTAAACAATGAAAATCAATGATTTCAACTTTGCCGGCAAGAAGGCAATCGTGCGCGTGGATTTCAACGTGCCCCTCGATGAGAATGGTAAGATAACCGACGACACCCGTATACGCGGTGCTCTCCCCACCCTGAAGAAAATCTTGGCTGATGGTGGTGCCGTTATCATCATGTCACACATGGGCAAGCCCAAAGGCAAGGTGGATATGAAGAAATCTCTCGGTCAGATACGTGCTGATGTTGAGAAGGCTCTCGGCGTTCCCGTAGCTTTCGCTCCCGACTGCGCAAAGGCTGCCGATGCTGCCAAGGCTCTGAAAATGGGTGAGGCTCTGCTGCTTGAGAACCTGCGTTTCTATCCTGAAGAGGAAGGCAAGCCAGTAGGTGTTGAGAAAGGTACTCCTGAGTTTGACGAGGCAAAGAAGGCTCTCAAGGTGTCTCAGAAGGAGTTTGCAAAGACACTTGCTTCCTATGCTGACTGCTATGTGATGGATGCTTTTGGTACAGCTCACCGCAAGCATGCCTCTACTGCTGTCATCGATGAGTTCTTTACCAAGGAAAACAAGATGCTCGGTCTGCTGATGGAGAAAGAGGTTGCTGCCGTTGATGCCGTGCTTGGCAATATCAAGCGTCCGTTTGTAGCTATCATGGGTGGCTCTAAGGTATCTTCAAAGATTGGTATCATTGAGAACCTGCTCGGTAAGGTTGACAAACTCATCCTCTGTGGTGGTATGACCTATACCTTCTCCAAGGCTCACAACGGTGAGATTGGCGACTCTATCGTTGAGCTCGACAAGCTCGATGTAGCTCTCGGTGTTGAGGAACTGGCAAAGAAGAATGGTGTTGAGCTCGTTCTTGGAAGCGACTGCACAGCCACCAATGGTCTTGACTTCGGAACCATGACCGTTAAGGAAGGTGCTGAAATCATCAACTGTCCTGCCGACAAGGTGCCCGCAGGCTTTGAAGGTGTGGATGCCGGTCCTGAGAGTCAGAAGGCTTTTGCTGAAGCAATCAACGGAGCAAAGACCATTCTGTGGAACGGTCCTGCCGGAGTGTTCGAGTGCGACGCTTTCACAGCTGGTAGCCGTGCCATAGGTGAGGCCATCGCTAAGGCTACTGCCGAAGGTGCTTTCTCTCTCATTGGTGGTGGCGACTCTGTTGCTTGTGTCAACAAGTTCGGTCTTGCCGACAAGGTTAGCTACATTTCAACAGGTGGTGGTGCTCTCCTCGAAGCCATCGAGGGTAAGGTGCTCCCCGGTGTGGCTGCTATCAACGAGTAATATCATTTTTTCATATAAACAAAAAGAGGCTTGCTCCGTATGGGGCAAGCCTCTTTTTGTTATTTGTTGGTATGTGGAGAAACTATTTTGTCACTCTCTCAAGCCATTTCACCATTCCAAACATCACAGCCATGGAGATGAGACACACGGCGAAGAACACCGTCCAGCACACCCAGATGGGATACTCGTTGTAGATGAGCGGACCAATCCACAGCAGGCCGTTGCCTACGGCGGTAGCTCCGAGCCACAAGCCTTGGCACAGACCTTGAAGGTTCTTGGGCGCTACCTTGGAAACAAACGACAGTCCGAGAGGAGAGATGAACAGCTCTGCCACGGTAAGGAAGAAATATGTGACGATGAGCACCCACGGACCTGCTTTCAGTCCAGCCTTGGCAGAGTCTGACATGGCAGTGAATGTCTCTGCAGACGGATAGCCTTCCATCATGGAGAACACAGCGAGGAAGAGGTAGGCAATGCCGGCAATGCCCATACCGTAGGCAATCTTCCGTGGGGTGGAGATGGGGTTGCCTCGCTTGGTGAAGATGCTGAATATCCACATTATCACTGGTGTGAGCACAATTACGAAGAATGGGTTTACCGACTGCCATATTTCCGGTGCTATGGTATCAGTCTGCACGAAGTCACGGGCGAAGAACGACAGTGACTGTCCGTTCTGGTGGAATGAGAACCAGAAGAACACAGCTATGCCCAACACGGCGAAGAGGGCATACATGCGTTGTTTTATCTCTGTTGCCATGGCTTTCTTCTCTTCTTCGGTATAGTTTTCCGACACTACTGCTTCTTTCTTTCCCGGGGTGGGGAAGAGGTGTTTTGAGAGAAGGAATATTACCAGAGATATGAGCATAGTCACTACCGATGCAATGAACGAATAGTGTATTCCGGTGTTGAAGATGTCAAGGTAGTGGGATGAGAATGCCGCAATGTCGCTGGTGTTACCTCCCACCTTCACTATCAGCTCATTGAGGTTCTGCATGTCACCATCAGAGATGTTTCCACTGAGATACTGGTGGCAGAGCTTTGGCAGGTCGGCATTGTAGCTAAGGTCGTGAACCTTCAGCCACCAGCTGCGCAGCAATGGTGCGATGAACGGTGCTACAAGGGCGCCGATGTTTATGAACACATAGAAAATCTGGAAGCCGGCATCTCGCTGTCCCTGTGCCCATTTCAGACGTTCGGGGCTTTCCTTGGCAGCGTCAGCCTCGAAGTTGTCATACATCTGTCCCACGATGGCTTGCAGGTTGCCTTTGAAGAGACCGTTGCCGCAGGCTATCAGCGCAAGGGCAAACACCGTGAATGCCAACAGCCACGAGCTATTGTCGGGAGTGGCGAGCACGGGTATTGACAGCAGCACATATCCCGATGCCATTATCACCAGTCCCCAGGCAATGGTGGCTTTGTAGTTTTGTGTGCGGTCGGCAATGATGCCTCCCACCAGACTCAGCACATAGATGGCTGTGAGGAACATGGCGGCGATGAAGCCGCTTTGACCGTCGGACAGACCGAACTTCGAACAGAGAAAGAGGGCGAGCACGGCATTCATGATATAGTAGCCGAAGCGTTCACCCATGTTGCTCAGTGCGGCGAGCAACAGTCCTTTAGGATGGTTTTTAAACATGTTGTTTAATGATTTAAGGTTTTATGTTATTAAATTATTTGTCCTTTTCAGCTGAGGTGGCATCTCATTTAGTGAGGTCTATCAGATAGGTGGCCTTCACTACGATGTTTCCGAAGTTAGATTTTCCGAAATAGTCGCTCTTGCTTGAACCGTAGATGTTGCCCAGACCGTAGTAGTAACGTGCCTCGAGGAGAAAATGTCCAAGACGGCGGTGGCTGTATTCGGCTCCGCCTCCAAAAGCTATTCCGTAGTCGAATTTGTTTTCTATGTCCATGCTCTCCTGTGCCACGATGGTGTTGCTGCGTCCGTTCTCGGAGAGGTTGGGTGTGTCGTAGTTCTTAGATGTAGACTCGCTGAGGAAAATTCCTATCTGCGGTCCAGCCTGTATGAAGAAGTTGAAGCCTTGCTGCTCCTTTCCCCATGCGAGGTGTGCCATTATTGGTATTTGGATGTAGTTGGTGGTGCGCGAGTAACGCTCGGTGTTGCCGTTGCTGTTGGTCACAGGCTTCTCGTCTATGGTCTCTATCTTCTGCTTCCATCCTGTCGAGGCGTAGTTCACCTCACCATATATGGAGCAGATGGTGCTGAAATATTTCTCGCATATATAACGCATCGACAGTCCGCCGGTAACACCCGAGTGCATGGTTTGCGCCACTTTCGGGTCGAAGCCCACGTCGGATAGCACATAGCCTGCATTCACTCCGAGCGAGAAACTGTTACGGTGTTCGCCCACCTGTGCACATGCGCCAAGCGGAATTAAGAGAAACATGATGCTCATTACAGGTGTTCGCATACACCTTATTATATATATGTGTGTAAACTTCGTCATTTCTTGTGCTGCATGGTGTTAATAGGTTATTGCCTCCATGGTCTGGTCAACCTTGAAGTGAACGAGCTGGAAGTGCTGGTTCCTGTAGCCTCCCTGTCCTGCGCGCTTGAAATTGAGGCGCGTCTGCAATGGTTTCCATTTCGAGACATCACCGTTGCCGTTGAATTTGGAGCCTTGTTCCTTCATGCCTCTTATGAAGAACATGGTGTGGTCGTAGCCGGTTATGGCAAAGCGGGGAAGTGCATTGGCATCCATGGGTTCGCCGTAGGCTGTGAGATACAGTTTCTCAAACTCCTCTGTACGGTCGGAAACGGCGTTGTAGTAGTATGTCGTGGGAATGTATACGCTGTATTTGAAGAACTGTGCGAGGTCGTATCGCTGATACATGAACCACTCGTTGTATCCGAACATCGAGATTGCTATGCCGGGATGGGTGGTCTTCAGCGAGTCGAGCTTGGCAAACACCTGGTTGAGTTGTGGTGAGCGCGCACTGTTGAGCACAATCACATTGGGCTGGTCTGCCGAAAAAGCCTTGGCAAAGTCAGTTTGTGGTGTGCGCAGGTTGGTGAGGTTGTAGCTTCTTCCTGCCGTCTCAAGCTTACGGCGTAGTCCCGAGGTGAACACTCCCTTGTCAGATGTGGGGTCGTTGCAGTCAATGAATATGGGGTGGTGCTTGGGGAAACGCTCCATGAATGCCGCTATGGCTTTGTTGTTGAGCATGTCTGGTGTCTGGTATATCTGGAAAATCTTCTCGTTGCGTTCCACGTCGTTGCCGTTGATGGAGAACGGTATCACCATGTTTATGTTGTTCAGCTTGCAGAAATCGCCCAGTGGCTGCACCATGTCTGAGTAGAGCGGTCCGAAAACCACGTCCAGCCGTCCGGCACCATCGTCGAGAAGCTTCGTGCGAATGTCGCAGTCAATGGGCACGTTCCATGCCTGCACCTCTGTTTTTATCCCTTCGCTGTCGAGTTGGTTCAGGGCAAGCAACATGCCGCGATAATATTCAACCATGCGTCTACCGTCACCGTCGTTGTTGTGCAGTGGCAGCATCACTCCCACTCTTATCACCCCGTCGTTGGGCTTCACTGCCTTTGGTGCCGTCTGAGCCGTTGTCGTCACGGCTTGCGCCTGACTCACCGATGGCTGGGTATTGTTGTTCAAATCTTTTTTCTTTGCATAAGGCACAAACACCCAGTCGCCTTTCTTCAGCTCATAGCCTTCCTGCTTCATGTCGGGGTTGGCATCGATGAGCTCCTGCAGGCTGATGTTATACTCGCGTGCTATGCCGAAAATGGTTTCGCCTTTCTTCACCCTGTGTATGTCCTGCCACTTGTTTGTCTGTGCACTTGACTGCAGGCATAGAGCCAGCGCCATGATGGTAATCAAAGATTTGATGCAGTGTTTCATCTCTATATGTAGGTTTCTCGTTAATATTGCAAAAGTACACAATTTTCTCGGATATATCAGTCGGTGGCATCTATTTTCAGATGCCATGCAGTAAATTTTTATGAATAACTGAGATGATTTGTGCAAAATAGCATATTGTTTCAAAATAAATAACTATCTTTGCAAGAAATTCTTTTATTAAAACTCAATAAACAAAAAGACTATGAAACCAACATTATTTCTCCTTGCAGCAGGCATGGGAAGCCGCTACGGCGGACTAAAACAACTTGATGGTCTCGGACCTAACGGCGAGACAATTATGGACTATAGCATCTACGATGCCATACAGGCAGGTTTCGGCAAGGTGGTATGGGTTATCCGCAAAGACTTTGAGGAGCAGTTCCGTACACAAATCCTCTCGAAATATGCCGACAAGATACCGTGCGAGCTGTGCTTCCAGGCTCTCGATGCACTGCCCGATGGGTTCACCGTTCCCGAAGGTAGGGTTAAGCCATGGGGCACCAATCATGCCGTGCTCATGGGTAAGGACGTGATCAAGGAGCCTTTCTGCGTAATCAACTGTGACGACTTCTACAACCGCGATGCCTTCATGGTGATAGGAAAATATCTGAGTGAGCTTCCTGAGGGTGCAACAAACCGGTATGCCATGGTGGGATTCCGCGTGGGCAACACCCTGAGCGAGAACGGCAGCGTGGCACGAGGCATCTGCTCAAAAGACGACAAGGGCAACCTCACCACCGTTGTTGAGCGCACGGAGATAGAGCGTGTTGACGGCAAGGTGAGCTATAAGGACGACAACGGCGAATGGGTGGCTATTGCCGATGAGACGCCTGTGTCAATGAACATGTGGGGATTTACTCCCGATTATTTCGAGCATAGCGAGGCCTACTTCAAGGAGTTCCTCAGCGACCCGAAGAACATGGAGAACCTCAAGGCAGAGTTCTTCATTCCGCTCATGGTCAACAAGCTCATCAACGAGGGCACTGCCACCGTTCAGGTGCTCGACACCACGTCTAAGTGGTTCGGTGTGACCTATGCTGCCGACCGTGATGCCACCGTTGCCAGAATACAGAAACTCGTTGATGACGGTGTCTATCCCAACAAGCTCTTTTAATGGGGACAGGCTATAAACGTTGAAAGTTTTTTTAGAATAAATGAATATCAATATCCTAACAGATGCCGAGACCGAACAATTGAGGGAGGTCTTGGCATCTGCCGTTAATATAGTGGTGTGTTGCCACAAGTCGCCTGACGGCGATGCCGTAGGCTCGTCCTTGGCATGGGCACAGTATCTAACAGCCATGGGCAAGGAGGTCACGGTGGTACTTCCCGATGCCGCCCCTGACTTCCTGCATTGGATGCCGGGCTTCGACAAGGTTTTGCGCTACGACAAGAAACCGGAGGAGGTGGCGCAGGCATTCGGCAAAGCCCATCTCGTGTGCTGTCTCGACTTCAATGCCAGTTCACGCACCGAAGCCCTCCAGTCCGTGCTCGATGCCTGTCAGTCGCCAAAACTCCTCATTGACCACCATCTCTCGCCGGAGATTGATGCCGTGATGACCATATCACGTCCCGATGCCTGCAGCACTTCGGAAATGGTGTTCTCGCTCATCTGGCAGCTCTCGGGGGAAACCATAGAGGCCTTCACCACAGACATGGCGCGTTGCATATACTGCGGAATGATGACCGACACAGGAGGCTTCACCTACAACTCCCAGCGACCCGAAATCTATTTCATCATAAGTCAGCTGCTGCTGCTCGGAGTCGACAAAGACAATATATTTAAGAAGGTGTATCACACTCTCAGCCAAAACTGCCTGCGACTCAGGGCGTATGTCATAAGCCGGAAGATGAGGGTGGTCAAGGGACTCAATGCCGCTTATTTTACCATCACCAGACAGGAGATGAAACGCTCCCACTTCCAGAGAGGTGATGCCGAAGGACTAGTAAACGAACCACTGAGGATAAAAGGCATGAAGCTGTCCATATCCCTGCGCGAAGATACAGAGAAAGACAACCTTGTCCTTGTGAGCCTGCGCTCCTCTTGCGGCTTCCATTGTGAACAGATGGCAAGGGAGTTTTTCAATGGCGGCGGACATGAGAACGCTGCGGGAGGAAGACTGTTCTGCAGCATGGACGATGCCGAGCAGATTACTCTCAAAGCTATCCTCGCCTACAGCGAGCAACTCAAATAAACGCGCCATAAGACTCGTTTGTCAAAATTTTTGCTTACTTTTGCCGCGGATTTATCACAATCACAGACAATGAACAGAATAATCAAAAGAATAGTTCCTTTTGTGGCGGTGCTCATTGCGTTCATGGCTTGTCACGACAGTGAAACCTACGCCGACCAGAAAGACCGCGAGCGCGATGCCATCAATGCCTACATAGTGAAGAAAGGCATCAATCCCATCAGTGAGAAACAGTTTGAGCAACAGGGATATTCCACCAACCTTGAGCGCAACGAGTATGTGCTCTTCGATGCCACGGGCGTATATATGCAAATCGTGAGAAAAGGTTGCGGTGAGAAACTCAAAGACGGCGAAGCAGCAACGCTGCTGTGCCGTTTTACCGAGTACAACATTCTGGGCGACTCTGTTCAGCTCTCAAACGAAAATCTCTACTATTCGGGAATAGTAGACAAGATCTCTGTGCGCAACACCAGCGGCACCTTCACGGCATCCTTCGATACCGGCTCCAGCCTCATGGCACGGACATACAGTTCGGCATCAGTGCCTCAGGGATGGCTCGTGCCACTGACCTACATAAACATTGGCAGACCGCAGACCGCCGACGAAGAGGTGGCAAAGGTCAACATCATTGTGCCACACACGCAGGGACAGTATTACGCCACTCAGAACGTCATACCATGTGCCTACGAGATAACCTATCAGAGAGGAAGATAAAATCGGATAATCAACAGAATAAAACAAAGATATGACACTCATCAAATCGATTTCGGGAATAAGAGGAACAATAGGCGGAAAAGCCGGAAACACTCTCAATCCACTGGATATAGTGAAGTTCACATCGGCTTATGCCACATTCATAAGACGTAACGGAGGCGACGGCAAGAATGCCGACTTCAACAAAAACCGTCCGACTATAGTCGTGGGACGCGATGCACGCATATCAGGAGTGATGGTAGACAGCGTCGTCTGCGGCACACTCATGGGAATGGGCTACGACGTGGTGAACATAGGACTTGCCACCACACCTACCACCGAGCTTGCAGTGAGCACACTCGGTGCCGACGGAGGAATAATCATCACAGCAAGCCATAACCCCAGACAGTGGAATGCACTGAAGCTGCTCAACAGCGACGGCGAGTTCCTCACTGCCAGCGACGGTGCTCAGGTGCTTGACATTGCCGAGCGCGAAGACTTTGAATATGCCGACGTCGACCAGTTGGGACATTACATAAACTGCGATGAGGCTGACGACTGGCATGTGGAAGACGTAGTCAGCCTTGAGCTTGTCGATACCGAAGCCATTAGCAATGCACATTTCAAGGTGTGCGTGGATGCCATCAATTCCGTGGGAGGTATCATCCTTCCCAAGCTGCTCGACAAGCTCGGGGTGGAATACAAGATTCTCAACTCTGAACCAACTGGCGACTTTGCACACAACCCCGAGCCTCTGGAGAAAAACCTCTCGGGAATAATGAACGAGATGAAAACCGGTGGCTATGACCTCGGCATCGTGGTAGACCCCGATGTTGACCGTCTGGCATTCATCAGTGAGGACGGCACAATGTTTGGAGAGGAATATACTCTTGTGAGTGTTGCCGACTATGTGCTCTCAAAGACCAAGGGCAACACCGTAAGCAACCTCTCGTCAACACGCGCACTGCGTGATGTCACCACTAAGCATGGTGGCACCTATACCGCGGCAGCAGTGGGAGAGGTCAACGTTACCACGAAGATGAAAGAGGTGGGCGCAGTGATTGGAGGTGAAGGCAACGGTGGAGTAATCTATCCTGAGAGCCACTACGGACGCGACGCATTGGTGGGCATAGCCCTGTTCCTTACCAATCTGGCAAATAAAGGTATTAAGGTGAGTGAACTGAGAAAGCAGTATCCAAACTACTGTATAGCAAAAAACAGGATAGACCTCACTCCTTCCACCGACATCGATGCCATTCTCAGCAAGGTAAAGGAGATGTTCAAGGACCAGCAGGTAAACGATATTGACGGCGTGAAGATTGACTTCCCCGACAAATGGGTGCATCTGCGCAAGTCAAACACAGAACCCATCATCCGTGTCTACAGCGAGGCTGCTACCATGGAGGAGGCTGACGCCCTCGGAAAGCAACTCATGCAGGTGGTCTATGATATGCAGAAGTAGTAGCATAGTAAGATAGCAGTAGGGCTGCTAAGTTAATTCAACGGACATGAAAAAGCTTTTTTTTATTGATTTTTCAACTCCGTGAAACAGTTAACAAATGTAAACGAAAAATATTCTCCGCACAGTGAGAAAACGAAAGAGCCACTTTTGCGTTGCGAAAGTGGCTCTTTTACCTTCCAAAAGAGGCTCTTTTGCACGCTAAAAGAGGCTCTTTTGAAATGCCCCTTTCAACCTTTTGATTACCAGTGAGTTACAGAGGTGGTTTTTGTACCCTTCTTTGTCTTCAAATGTTAAAGGAATGGCTCGATATTTTGCATTCTTTTACGTTTGTTCACAAAATGTTTCACGGGAATTTTTGCGAAAAATAACACTCTATTGTACCCGATTTCAGTTGCGTCTGTTGTGTCGGATTTCCCGTTGTGTCGGATTTGCAATCTTTCTACCGCTCATGATTGCAAATCGACCTATGGTCGCTTGCCAGAAGCAAGAAATCCGCCTCAACGGTACAACCACCTCAACTAAATTATATAATAACACGAAATTGAAACTAAAAGAAAAGAAATCCTCGTTTTTCTTTGCTTATTTGTAATTATTTCATATTTTTGCAGCGGGTGTCAGCTCTAAAAGGGGCGGGCATCAGATTTTTGAGGGAAAATAGAGAGACGTTATGTCTATTCTTGTCGACTGAAACGTAGGAAATTTCAACGCAACACAAGATGACATAGTGGGACTCTCCACTTTAACGTGGAGCTGGCATCGCTATATCTTTGTTGCAAGGTTTCCTACGACCACGGTTGAAAGATGTAGAACATATCAGTTCCACGTCTTTTCTGTTTTTTTACCACTATAACTACAAAAAAACACAGGTGAGATTAGGGACTGAGACACCACTAAAATTAAACTAATTATGAAAAAGATTTTTTTACTTTTATTCTTGGGACTAATCCCTTTATTATGCTGGGCACAACAACAAAATCAAGAAAAACCAGGCTATGCCATACTGATCAAAGGTAATACGAATACAGTAAACAAGGACAAAACGCTGGTCTTCACATGCTTTTCGTTTGAGGAATATAAGAATGGACAGTCAGTTTCAGAACAAGAGAAACTTATCAAGTCATACAATATAGGCGATACTAGCCCGGGTGATCCCAGCAAACCTGTCTGGTTCTATGATGTTGATGATGATGGTGATAGCATAAAAACACAAATAACACAAGTAGATTTTAGAAATTCTTTTCAGGACGCTAGACCAGAGAGATGCCATAGTTGGTTTTCTGGTTTTTCTAATCTAAAAACCATTAATTATATTGGAAATTTATTCACGGATTCTGTAAAAACCATGGCTTATATGTTCAAAGGTTGCAAAAAACTGGAGAGCCTTGACTTGAGTAGCTTTGAAACGAGTAACGTCAAAAGTATGACTGCTATGTTTCAAGATTGCATAAGTCTGAAGAGCCTTAACTTGAGTAACAAGTTTAACACGAGATATGTCCAAAATATGAATAGTATGTTCTATAATTGCAAGTTGACGAGCCTTGACTTGAGTAACTTTGATACAAGCGAAGTCACTGATATGGCTGGTATGTTCGCTGGTTGCAATAAGTTGACGGAACTTGATTTGAGTAGTTTTAATACGCAGAACGTAACAGTAATGAATGGTATGTTCATTGGTTGCCAAAGACTGACGAGCCTTAACTTGGGTAACAAGTTTAACACGAGATATGTCACTAAGATGGGTAGTATGTTTAACAGTTGCGATAGTCTGACGAGCTTGACATTCCCAAAAAGTTTTGATATGGGAAAGGTAGCAAATTCAACAAACAAGAATAATATGTTTCAGAATTGTAACAACCTCCGCTACATTGACTTCTACGCCAGCGACGACACCGATGCCATCACATCAGTAGACCGCTCATCGGGAATGTTCAATGGTCTTCCTGCCACAACGGTCATCTACCTGCCACATGGTAGCAGCGAGGTGACCGACGCTACCAATGTGGTATACTCCTACGGTGGTGATGCTACTGACCTGCGGTGCCCAGTTTACTACTCCTCTGACGCTACCGACATAGAGTTGCCGCGTTCATTCAAGACCAACAGTGCACAATATACCCGCACGATGAGTAACACCTACGGCAGCGTGATATTGCCCTATGCGTTCACCACGAACGACAACATACAGGCATACGTCCAGGACTCGGAATACCCCGAGATGATGTACTTCAAAGACACGCAGACGGTGCCGGCACACACTCCCTTCGCCTTCAAGAAGCTCAGCGACGGCACCACTGCCGACTTCACAATGACCGATACCGATGACAGCTTCGGCATCACCGTGGAAGCAACGCGTTCCACCCTGCCCACCGAGACCACATGGGACGGCAATGCCGGTGCTCCCTACAGCGACAGCAGCGTAGCCGTGAATGTTGACGGCTGGACTTCGCGCGGCTACTACATCAACCAGAAGCTCGACGACTGGAGCGACACCTACTACATAGCCGGTGACAAGTTCTACAAGGCTGACGGACAGATAACCGTCAAGCCCCACCGTGTGTCGTTCCACAACCCCAGCTCCCATGCCGCGATGTATGGCATAGGCAGCATTCCCGTGTATGACGACAATGACGACACTGAGGAGCCCGAGGTGGCTGATGCCATCAAGGCTGCGGAGACGCGCAGAGCCGTTGCCGGAGCACAGACCGTATATGACGCTTCCGGCAGACAGGTGAGCCAGCCCATGAAGGGCTTGAACATCATCCGCATGAGCGACGGCAGCATGAAGAAAGTGATAATGAAGTAACGAGGGGAGGACAAGACAATGAGAAAGAAGATATATCAATCGCCAGATACAGAGACCATTTCCGTAGTTTATAACCACCACCTGCTCGACTGGTCGGCAGAGCGCATAGGCGGTGGCGGCGGCAACGTGCTTGAAAGCAAGCGTGGATACCTGGACGCTACCGAGCCGGAATATGACGAGGACCTCGAAGACGATGAGAACAACGGCATACTTCCCCATGCTTTCAGCCTGTGGGATGAGTAGACAGCAGAGAAGACATATTGATAAGTAACAAAAAAGTGGCACCTTACGATGCCACTTTTTGTTTATTGGAGTTGTTTTCTATTTCATGATGCTGTTAAATAGCCATGATGTGATCTCTACAGTTGCCCAGATGAGCAATGCTGTGATGACGAGTGAGAGTGCTATGAATATGGCAGAAGCCCAAGCCTTGCGATTTACTTCATGTATCACTTCCTTGTCGCCATTGACGAAGCCACTGATGAGCTGCATGTTTTGACTGTTGGCACGATGGAAAAAGTCTATCACGTCGCCGATGTAGAATGGTATCATGCCGAGCATCACGTCGCGAAGGGTGTTGTTGAGAATGGCAAGCAGTAGTGGCAGTGACCTTACCTTTGTTGCTGCAAACCAGATGTATACGAGCGAAAACAGAGCGGAGCCGATGTCGCCTATGCCCCATGGTAGGAATCCCGCCACGGCATCAAGGTAGTAGTCGTCGAGGAATTTCTGTATGCGCTGCATCCATAAATATGTGCGGCTACTGGTGATGCGCTGCCGCGCCCGTGTCTGCTGTCCGACATTCATGGTTTGAAGTCTTGATGTCACAAATCTTCAGTGTCGAAAGTCTTGAACTCATAGCCTTCGTCCCTCAGCCATTTGATTGCTGCCGGCAGGGCTATGCGTAGCTTGTCGATGCTTTTGAGAGAGTCGTGGAAGGTTATGATGGAGCCGTTGCGTGTATATCGCTTTACGTTGCTGAGCACGTCATCGGCGGTGAGCCATTTGGAATAGTCGCGTGTCACCACATCCCACATTATTATCTTGTATTCATGGCGTAGCCACCAATAGACAGAGCGTCGCATCCATCCGTGGGGTGGACGGAACAGCCGCGCATGGATGAGTTCGTTGGCCTTGTGAGTGTCTAAGACATATGTTATGGTCCAATGTTTGAAGGCTCCGAGGTGGTGGTTTGTGTGGTTGCCAAGCTGGTGGCCCTCGTCAACGATGCGTTTATAGAGCTCCGGATACTTCCTCACGTTGTCGCCAACCATGAAGAAGGTAGCCTTGACTCCATATTCCCTAAGAGTGTCGAGAATGAACGGAGTGCTTTGAGGAATGGGACCGTCGTCGAACGTAAGATAGACGGAGTGTTCTTTGGGGTCCATTCTCCAGATGGCTCTTGGATAGATCCATCTCAGCCATCGTGCCGGTTGCTCTATAAACATATCCTATTGCTTGTTATTGTGGCAATACTCCTCCCTTGCTTTTATAGGCATCGAGGAGCTTCTGCAGTTCAGCTTCTTTCTTGTCGCCCCATGAACGGTCGATATCGTCGCCGTTGTTGATGAGCTCCATCATTATCTGCATGTGGAGGAAACAGTCGTTCTGGCTGATGTTGAACGATTTGCCGCTGAGTGACAGATACCAGTCGACATACTGGCGAGACTGTTTCCACAGACCGTTGAGCACTCTCATGGCTTGCTTGTCCTGTCCGATTAGGTGGTATGCACTCACGAGCTCGGCATCGCCTCCGAGATATGACAGGGGCACATTTGTTTCAGGTAGCTCTTTGGCTGCGAGCTTCAGAATGTTCTCTGCCTTCTTCATCTTCTCTTCCGATGCCTTCTTGTTGCCTTTGTCGGCTTCTTGCTGGCCTTCCTGAGCCAGTGCGTTAGCCAGATGGGCGAGCAGACGACGATGGGTGTGGCACATGCGCATCACTGTCTCGTCGAGATAGATGCCGGGTGTGCTCACGCCGCCCCATTTGAATCGGTTCATAACGGCATCGTAGGTCTTCTCTGTGTCGAAGGTCTTCATTCCGGGTGCCTTGGTGGTGAAGGGCGTTATGCGGTTGGCGAGGCCTTCTTGCACGAAGTTGTCGCCAAGGTTCATGTAGTTTTCGCTTCCCACGGTCTGTGCCACATAAATAGGTCGTGACCAGTTGGCATTGGCGAGCATCTCAAGCATCATGAGGTCGCCTTTGTAGAGGGCGTTCTTTCCTTTGAGCGAGATGACCATCTTGTCGGGAATGGGCATGCTGTCCTGCATGAGCATTCCGCTCTTCATCACTGCCTGTTTGTCAATGGTGAGGTAGAGAGTGTCGGTGGGTATGAAATGGGTCTCCTCCTTGCGTGAGCGTACCCAGTATTTCAGAATGTTTTTCAGCTCAAACGGTTCCTCGCCGTATTGTGCCTTTGCAGCTTCGGGATGCTCGGCATAGAACTGAAGTATCTCCTGCTTAGCCTCCGGTTCAACGGTGACATACTCGTTTGTGCCGGAAACATAGTCGAGACGCGGCCATGTGATGGGCAGGGCAGGGGAGTCGTAGGCTGGTCGTATCATCTGGTCGATATACCAATCAGTCTGAAGATAGCTGAGGTTGCACACGCGGGCATCTGTTCTAACGCCTTCCACGTCTTGGTTGTACCATAGTGGGAAGGTGTCGTTGTCGCCGTTTGTGAATATTATCGGGTTTCCTGTTTGCTGGAGTGATACCAGGTAGTTCTGTCCGAAGTCGCGGCAGGTGTAGCGTCCGCTGCGGTCGTGGTCGTCCCATGTCTGCGATGCCATCTGTATGGGAACTATCAGGCACAATGCTCCCACTGCGGCTGCCACCACGGTGCCTTGAAGCTTTATTCTGCGTAGCCAGTCGATGATGGCTGCCACACCCATGCCGCACCAGATGGCGAAGGCATAGAATGAGCCGGCATAGGCATAGTCGCGCTCGCGTGGCTGTCCCGGTGTCTGGTTGAGGTAGAGCACAATGGCGAGGCCTGTCATGAAGAACAGAAAGAACACTATCCAGAACTGCTGTATGCCGATATTGTCGTCGACAACTTTGGTTTCTGTGCCTTTGGTAATGGTTTTCTTGCGTGTGAAGAATGCCTGCCAGAACAGACCGAGAAGACCCAGCAGGAGTGGCATGCAATAGAACACATTATGTCCTTTGTTTTCTTTCAGCTCGTCGGGGAGCTTGCTCTGGTCGCCATACATCATGTTGTCGATGAAGCTGAAGCCCGTTATCCAATTGCCGTGTTCGGGTTCTCCATTGCCCTGAATATCGTTCTGTCTGCCTGCGAAGTTCCACATGAAATATCTCCAATACATGAAATTGCATTGATAGGACATGAAGAAGCTGAGGTTCTCGCTTTGCGTGGGAATGGTGACACCATCGACGTTGCGACCACTGATACCACCCATCCATGACTCGTATTGCCCGCGGTGTCCGGCATCCCACATTCGTGGGAAGAGCATGTTCTGGCGATAGAGGTATTTCATCTTGTGTCGCACGAGGAAGTAGCTGTCTTTCTCATCGGCTTTTTCTTTTTCCTTTCGCTGGTAGATGGGGTCACCTTGCTTGGTGGCGAAGTGCATGCCATCTTCGGCGACGTCGGGCTCGGAGCTGTAGGCAGGACCGTAGAGCAGGGGCGTGTCGCCATATTGGTCGCGGCTGAGATAGGTGCCGAGGGTGAATATGTCTTCGGGGGAGTTCTGGTCCATTGGCGGGTTTGCCGATGAACGTATCACAATCACTGCGTAGGTGCTGTAGCCAATCATGAGCATGAGCATGCACAGTAGGGCAGTGTTTTTGACTCTTGCACTGATGAGCGGCTTGCCGTTGATTGAGCGTCCGATGATAAACCATAGTGCAGCGAGTATGGCAAGTCCGGAGATTACTGCCATGGCGCTGTAGCCGAAGAACGGTATGCCAAGCAGTCCCACGGAAAGTGTGAATGCAATGTTCTGCCGAGTGTTGCTCTTGTCTGTCTGAGTCTCATAGATGGCCCATATCACTGAGGCTACGAGCAGTATGATGTAGAATATCACTCCTGTGTTGAACGGCATTCCGAGCGTATTGACAAAGAACAACTCGAACCAACCGCCCACAGTGACTATTCCCGGTACAATGCCGTAGAGCACGGCGGCTACTATGACAAACGATGCGGCAAGTGCGGATAAAGAACCTTTGAGGTTGGCTGTAGGTACTTTCTTGTAATAATATACAAGCACGATGGCAGGTATGCACAGCAGGTTAAGCAGGTGGACACCGATGCTCAGTCCTGTCATGTAGGCTATGAGCACGAGCCAACGGTCGCTGTGGGGCTTCTCGGCATTGTCTTCCCATTTGAGGATGAGCCAGAATACCACTGCCGTGAATGCCGATGAATAGGCATAGACCTCACCTTCGACGGCTGAATACCAGAAGGTGTCGCTGAAGGTGTAGATGAGTGCTCCCACCAGTCCCGACGCTTCTATGGCAATGAGCTTGCTCATGGTCAGCTCGCTAAAGTCATTGATGAGCAGGCGTCTGACAAGATGGGTGATGGTCCAGAAAAGGAACATTATACATGTGGCACTAAGCAGTGCGCTCATGGTGTTCACCATACGGGCAACCTGCGAGGGGTCGCTCACGAACTGGGAAAACAAATTGGCGGTAAGCATGAAGAATGGTGCACCTGGCGGGTGACCAATTTCCAGTTTGTATCCTGTTGTTATGAACTCAGGGCAATCCCAAAATGAGGCTGTGGGCTCAATGGTGGAACAATACACGAAGGCGGCAATGAAGAAAGAGAGCCATCCCAGAGTGTTGTCCACGATTCTGAACTTTTTCATTTGTGCGTAGTTATTATTTCGAAATATGGTTGCAAATTTACACATTATTGGTGACTTATGAGTCTGTAGGTTGAGATTTTTAATAATCTTTCAAGCTTTGATGTTGCGAAAACACGCACTTGTGAGGAAATACCATTATGTCTTGATAGTTGGATGATTATTATAGGGGGGACGAAATATTATTTACGGAAAAGAGTTATAGGGTAGCAAATAATATTACTCGGTGATGATTGGGGACTGAATTTTATGGAACCCCATTCTACATGAACCAGCCTGCTCCGTAGACCAAGGCAACGTAGCGCAGGAACTTGCCTGCTGTGATGCTTATGAGTGACAGTGGGATATTGGCGCGTGTGAGTCCCAGCACAATGGTGATGGCACTGCCCAATAACGGAATGAATGAAAAGAACCCCATGAGTGCACCATGACCATGCATGAAGCGTTCTGCCTTGTTGAGACTGTCGCGGCTCACATGGAGATATTTCTCTATCCATTCCAGACGTCCCATGCGTCCCACGCCATAGTTGAAGAAACCGCCTGCCACATTGCCAATGGTGCCATAGATGATAAGTCGCCATGGATCGAGCCCCATGGCTTCGAGTGCAACCATCACCACCTCGCTGCTGAAGGGTATGAAGCTTCCAGCAAGAAAGGCTGCAATGAGCATTCCCCAGTAGCTGTTTGAAATCAAAAAATCAATGAGGGCATCCATAGATTGTAAATGGTAACAGCCATGGCAAGCAACATGAGCAGCTTGGTCATCAGATTGGTCCAACGCGTTTGTGTCAGGGCAATGAAGTGTGCAATGATGGGTGATGTGTTGACGATGATAATTCCAAGCAGTGACTCATAGTGCTGAGGCTGTAAAATAAGGAACGTGATGGCAGCGATGTCTATGATGATTAACAGTTCATAGAGCATCTGAGTGCGTATGTGGTCTTGCTGGCGTTTGCGCAGATAGTGAACGATGCCGATCATGGCAACAGCTATGATGTATATGGCTGTTACTATTTGGTGTTCATTGAGCATGGAATAGTTGAAGACTGGCGTAAAATGTGCCAGTTCAGCAAAGTGGTCCAAGATGTTCTGGAAATTGCCTGCCGGCAAATGGTAAGCAGCAAGAAGCCAATAGGGTGTTATTGTTCCGAATATGGATGCCAAGAATGTTTTATGGCTCATGCAAAGCAGTTTGCTCGCCATAAGAACCCATAACAGAGGTAGGAAAAACAGAATATGAACGAACAGCAGGCTTGCAATGCCAATACAGATGAAGGCATGGTAAATCATTCCTGTGGCATCTCTGTCTTGATAGCAATGAAACATTGCCGTGAGAAATGCCACGGCACATAGTGTCACCACTGATGACTTGACAGATACTAAATGGAACGTAACCATTGTGATGAGTACGAGAAAGACACATGATACCATTCGGCTGAATATGCGTATGAGCGAGTTGCTGTTGTTGAGTTCTACCATGAGATAGGTTGCAATGAGCAGGCATGGCAGCGTGACAAACACGTTTGGTATGCCTGCAAACGTACTCGTGCCGGAGAGGTTGGTCCACAGCCAACCCTCAGGAGTGAATGGCAGACCACAGCATATCCATATGATTAGACACAGAAAACCCGTTGCTGCAAGTGAGAAACGGCTCTCTGCCATCTTGTTCTGAAATCTTTTTTGCCTCATTTTGTCAACAAAGCCGGCACTTACCATTAAGGTAAATGCCGACATCTTTGGTTTTGGTATTGCCTACTATAGGTCGGCTCCTATGTCGGAACGGAAATATTTATCGGTGAACTGTATCTTCTGTGCCTCCTTAAACGACTTTGCAAGAGCTTCTGACTTGTTGGCACCATAGCTTGAAACTGCGATGACACGACCACCGGCAGTAACCACTTTGCCATCGTTTATGGCAGTGCCACTGTGGAAGACAATGCTTCCCTCCACGTCCTCAAGACCAGTGATGGGATAGCCTTTCTTGTATTCCTGTGGATAGCCGCCACTTACAAGCATCACACAAACGGCACTGCGACTGTCGAACTCAATGTCGCGTTTGTCGAGGTTGCCTTGTGCCACACCTTCAAACAGGTCTACTATGTCGCTTTTGAGCCTGAGCATCACACTCTCTGTCTCAGGGTCACCCATGCGGCAGTTGTATTCGATGACCATTGGCTCACCTTCAACATTGATGAGTCCGAAGAAAATAAATCCTTTGTAATCAATGCCTTCTGAGGCAAGTCCGTCAACAGTGGGACGTATGATGCGGTCTTCAACTTTTTGCATCCATTCTTTTGTGGCGAAGGGGACTGGGGTGACGCTTCCCATGCCTCCAGTATTGAGTCCCGTATCACCTTCTCCTATGCGTTTGTAGTCTTTTGCTTCAGGTAGGATCTTGTAGTTCTTACCATCGGTGAGTACGAACACGGAACATTCTATGCCACTGAGGAATTCTTCTATTACCACCTGTGAAGACGCATTTCCAAACATTCCACCGAGCATCTCGCCGAGTTCTTTCTTAGCTTCTTCAAGGGTGGGGAGTATGAGCACTCCCTTGCCTGCACACAAACCGTCGGCCTTGAGCACATAGGGTGGCTTGAGTGTCTCAAGGAAAGCCAGGCCTTGCTCCAGATGCTCACCGTCAAAAGTCTGATAGCGTGCTGTGGGTATGTTGTGTCTGAGCATGAAAGCCTTGGCAAAGTCTTTACTGCCTTCAAGCACGGCACCTGCTTTTGAGGGACCAATTACAGGGATATGGGCTGTGCGCTTGTCGGTGCGAAAGTCATCATAGATGCCTTTTACCAAGGGGTCTTCCGGACCAACCACTACCATGTCAATGGCGTTGTTGGCACAAAAAGCCTTGAGCGACTCAAAGTCGTCGGCTTTGATGTTGACGTTTTCCCCCACTTGCGATGTACCGGCATTTCCCGGGGCTATGTATAGTTTCTCTGTCTTGTCGCTTTGTGCAATCTTCCATGCCAAGGCATGCTCTCTGCCGCCTGAGCCTAATAATAGAATTCTCATTGTTTATCGTTGTGTCTTTATTTGTCTTGATTACGTCCTTCTTCAGTGATTGATGTTGTCTGTCGAAGGCTGTTGATTAGAATGCTGGTGACTCCGTCTCAAGGATTTTGTTGGCACTCATGTATCCGCGGAATGTTCCGTTCTGAGTATAAACTTTGTACCATTTGTCACCATATTCGCCGCTGTAGAGAATGCAATGGCCGTCTTTAACCTTACCAACGATGGCATAGTTGGTGCCCGGACCTTTCCGGATGTTGGTATATCCGTCCTCGTCTCTCACAATTCCAATGTATTTCCATGCTCCGGAGCGTTTTGGCACAACAATCTTTGAGGCTGCCATATAGCCAAGGAATTCTTGTTCTCCATCCGTATAGGTGGTGTAGACCTTACACCATCCGTTTATGGCTTTCTCAAAGTTAACAAGACTGCCGTCGTCTAGTCTACCTACGATTGCATAATTGGTGCCCGGACCTTTCCGAATGTTGGTATATCCGTCTTCGTCTTTCACGAGTCCATACTGCATCTGTGCAAATCCAGACAGTGTAGTGAGGATTGCAATTGCTAATAATAATAGTTTTTTCATGTTGATTACTGTTTTCTTTAGTTTTACAAATCAAAGCATTGTCGCCATCACATTCCCTCAGCGACACTGCAAAGTTACTATTATGCGGTGGCATGACAAAAAAAAAGCAAAAAAAAACAGCGATTTCGGAAGAAATCGCTGTTTTGGGTGTTATTTGAGAAAGTCTTCAAAATATTGAGTGATACGTTCATGGAGATGAACGCTTTTATGTCCCCTCATGTTGTGGGGCTCACCTGGATAAACGAAGAAATCGACCTGAGTGCCTGACTCTATGCATGCGTCAAGGAATGACAGACAGTGTTGTGGCACCACAGTGGCATCGTTGTAGCCTGTTATTATCTGAAGCTTGCCTTTGAGGTCTTTGGCTCTGTTAGTCAGACTTGTCTTTTCATAGCCCTCAGGGTTGGATTGTGGCGTGTCCATGTATCTCTCACCGTACATAACCTCGTACCATTTCCAGTCAATAACAGGTCCTCCTGCCACTCCTACCTTGAAAATCTCTGGATGGTTAACCATCATTGTGATGGTCATGAAACCGCCGAAGCTCCATCCATGCACTCCCATGCGGTCAATATCAACGTAGGGTAGCGATTTAAGAAAGTCTACACCTTTCATCTGATCTTCCATTTCAATCTGTCCGAGCTGTCGGAAGGTGGCTTGCTCAAATTCCCTGCCGCGATTTTCACTTCCTCTGTTGTCAAGGATGAATAGAATGTAGCCCTTCTGAGCCATGTAGGTCTCCCATGAACGTGAGGCATAGTGCCAACGTGCGTCAACATTATGAGCATGCGGTCCACCATATACATAGACAACGGTGGGGTATTTGTTCTCTGGATTGAAGTCTGCCGGCTTTACCATGCGGTAGAATAGGTCGGTGATACCGTCGGCAGCCTTTATTGTTCCACATTCAAATATGGGAATGTTGTAGCCTTCCCATGGATTGTCAGCGGTGAGTAACCTGGTGGTTTTTGAATATGGATTGTTTCCTGTGGTGGGCGTTACTTCTATGTTTCTGGGGACGGTGGGCTCAGAGTATCTGTCAAGCACCATCGTAGCATTTGAAGAAAGGTCGCCTTGGTGATAGCCCCTGCCGTTGTCAAGCGGTGTACGTTTTCCTGTGGAGATGCTTACAGAGTAGATGTTTGACTGTATTGGACTTTTCTCGTTTGAAGTGATGATAATCGTTTTGTCCTTCTTGTTGAACCCCAGGATGTCAAGCACGGTGAACTGTCCTGCGGTCAACTGCTTGAGCTGTTTGCCTTCAGTGTTGTAGAGATAGAGGTGGTTGTAGCCGTCTGTCTGACTTTGAATTATAAACTTTGAGTTATCCCAAGGCAGAAATTCGACGGGGTGGAGTGGTTCCACATATTTCGGGTGAGTCTCTCTGTATATAACGCCAAGACGTTTGCCAGTAACGGCATCGTAGCTTACGAGCTGGCAATCGTTCTGGTCGCGGTTAAGCTCAAACATATACAAGGTTCTTGAGTCTGGGCTCCAAGCAATATTGGTGAAATAGCGGTCGGTGGGGTCGCCTGCATCAAGGTATATCGTCTTGTCGGCGGTGGTGTCAAACACTCCCACTGTAACCTTATGGCTTGTTTCGCCTGCCATGGGATATTTGTCGGGCTCATATTGCGCTATCCTTGCATTGATATTCACCTGCGGATAGTCACTCACCATGCTTTGATCCATTCTGTAGAATGCAAGCCTTTGTCCGTCGGGGCTCCAGAATGTGCCTTTTTCTATGCCAAACTCATCGCGATGCACGCTCTGACCATACACAATATCGGGTAGTCTGCCGTCTGTGGTGACTTGCTTTTCTAAGTTATCGGCATTACGCACATATAGCTGTCCATTCTTTGTGTATGCCACATTCCTTGATATTGGCGACCAGTCAGTAGAATTGGTTCCTTCAATGTCTTGTGATAATTCCACCTGCTTGCTTTCAAAGTTGAAAAGAATCTGTTTCTTGTTATTTGAAAGCAACACCAAAGCCTTGTCTGGGTAAGGGTATTTGGCGTGGTAGGCGGTGTGTATTTCCTTCAGGGTGTCGGAATCGGTAATGATGGCATTTATTTCTTTCAGATTGAAGAAAGCTTTCCTGCTTCCATCTTTTAAGGAGATTTCTCCTCCCTCTTCGGCATCAAGATACATTAACCGTTCTCCCCACCATGTGGTGTGGATGTTTTCCGGAACCATGTTATGGTAGTTGATACCTCCAAAGTTCAGGTCTTCGAGCGTAAAATGTTTTTGTGCCGACATTGTTTGTGGTATTATAGTCAGGAGCATGGCAGTAGTAACCAATGCCATGACCTTAAGTCTGAATGGTGTGTCAGTCTTCTTCATCTCCAAACATTCTTCTTCTGCTGTCTATGCCTTTGTCTCTGCGTTTGTTATTTCTGTCAAAGGGCTTTCTTCCTTTTGTCTCGTTGCGGCTGAAAGACCTTCTCTCGCGTTTGCCTTCTCTGTCTTTCCAGTCCTTTCTGTCTCTTCTGTCGTCGCGTCGTTCTCTTCCGAGATGGTCTTTCTCAAATGAAATAAACCTGAATGTTCTGATGTCACCAGCTTCGTTGTCTTCTTCTTCCGAGAGACGTTGCTTGAAGTCGCGGTGTTTCTTGAAACGGTGTTTCTCTGCCATCTCTTTTTTCTCTGCCTCAGTCTTCACAATCCCTCCTTCGCTCCTGAAGTCTTTCATCCTTCCATCAAACATTGCATATTTCCTGAATTCACACTCCAGTGAACCGTTATATACAGGTATCTTTATGCTGGGCTTGAGACCAATCTGGTCGAAGCATTCCTCACGGTAACTCAGTATCCATGCGTTGTTGCCACCGAACTCGTGTTTCAGCCTCTCGCCAATCATCTTGTATGTGGCAAGCAGGTTAGGGGTGGATATGCGCTCTCCGTAAGGAGGGTTGGTTACAATTATGCTTTTCTGCTCTGGTTTCTTGAAGTCTTTGAAGTCTTGCTGGCTTATGGTAATATCTTTGGTAAGTCCAGCTGCCCGAACATTGAGAAGAGCCGTGTTCACGGCTTTCATGTCAATGTCGTAGCCATAGATATGGTGATAGAATTCTCGTTCCTGAGAGTCGTCATTGTATATATAGTCAAACAGGTCTTTGTCAAAGTCGGGCCATTTCTCAAAGGCATATTCCTTGCGGAACACACCTGGTGAGATGTTTCTTGCTATGAGGGCGGCTTCTATGAGCAAGGTGCCGCTGCCGCACATGGGGTCAATGAAGTCTGTTTCTCCTTTCCAGCCCGTCATGAGTATCATTCCGGCGGCAAGCACTTCGTTGAGGGGTGCTTCCACGGCTTCCTGCCTGTATCCTCGGCGATGTAGAGATTCTCCCGATGAGTCGAGCGACAGAGTGGCATTGTCATCAGCAATATGTATGTTTAGCCTTATATCTGGGTTCGCAACCGAGATGTTTGGACGTTCACCGGTATTTTTTCTGAACTGGTCAACAATGGCATCCTTTACCTTGTATGTCACAAAGCGAGAGTTGCGGAAGTCGTCGGAATAGACCACAGAGTCAACAGAGAAAGTCTTTCCTTTCTCAATATATTTGCTCCAGTCAATTTTCAGAACATTGTCATACATCTCTTCCGCTGAGCGTGCCTTGAAATGTGCTATGGGCTTGAGTATCCTTATAGCGGTGTGGAGCTGAACGTTTGCCCTATACATCAGTTCCTTGTTGCCGGTAAACGATACCATTCGCCTACCTATTTCTATATTGTTTGCTCCGAGCGAGGTCAGCTCTTCTGCCAATACATTCTCCAGACCCATGAAAGTCTTGGCAATCATCTCAAAGTCTTTATTTGTGGTGGTATCGTTAAATGCCTGTTCCATGATTGAATTCTATGTCTAAATTATTTATTTTCTCCTTATTATATTTGCGTGTGTGTGCTTTCATGTCGCGTGTAACCCAAACGTTGGCACCAATGACGCAACCTTTGCCTATTGTAATACGCCCGAGTACGGTGGCGTTGGCATATATCACCACATCGTCTTCGAGGATGGGGTGGCGGGCAATGCCCTTTATAGGATTTCCGTTGTCGTCGAGTGGGAAGCTGATGGCTCCAAGAGTCACACCCTGATACAGCTTTACATTGTTGCCGATTATGCATGTGGCACCTATCACCACACCTGTGCCGTGGTCAATGGTGAAATATTCGCCTATGGTGGCTGCGGGATGAATGTCTATTCCTGTTTCCGAATGGGCCATTTCTGTAATCATCCGGGGTATGAGTGGTACTCCGAGAATAAGCAGCTCATGGGCTATACGATAGTTTATAAGTGCTTTTATTACAGGGTAGCACGATATTATTTCTCCCAGACTCGTTGCGGCAGGGTCGCCGTTATACGCTGCTTCCACATCGGTTGCGAGCACGCGACGTATCTCTGGCAGTCTGGCAATGAGTTTGGCAGCGAGCTCCGAGGCATAGTCAAGACACACCATGCGCTGGTAGTGCTCATCGGTATTGCTGTTGTCAATATTCTCAGGAGTGGAGAAACACAGCCCAGCCAGTATTTGCTGGCTCAAAAGCTTGTGCATCCTCTCAACGTTCACACCTATTTGATATTTGATAGTGTTGATTTTTACCGATGAGTGTCCATAAAAACCGGGGAAGATAATGGCTCTTGCCAGTTCAATAATCTCCTCAAGAGCCTTTGCCGATGGCAACGGATCACCGTCGCGGTGTTCATGGTACAGTCCTTTCAGAGACTCTTTCCCTGATAGTTTGTCCACCGCTTGGGTTATCACATGAGTTGTTTGTTCGCTACTCATTATTTCATTTTGTGTCAGTAAATAAACTGCAAAGCTCTTCTGCTTTGCTTTCTGCCTGCAAAGTTACGCAAATCAAGTGAAAAAACAAAAACATTTGAGTTTTTCCGAGATACAGTAACTTCGTAGGTGTCAAAAGTCACGCAAAAACATTGTATGATAGTTGAGAGCTTGCTTAACTTTGGAAGAATAGTAATGCTCCACAAATATTTGGATAGCATTGAAGGTTATGGTTAGGATGTCCTGAAGTGTACAGATTAAAAACAATACTGTACATGGTGTTTAAATTAAAGGTATTTGGGAATGACACAAATAAAAAAGAGAACCCTGTCATGAGTTCTCTCTTTGTAGTCGATAGGGGAATCGAACCCCTATGCCAAGATTGAGAATCTTGTATCCTAACCATTAGATGAATCGACCATTCGCCTTGCACTCTACTCTGATGCCCGAAACCTCCTTTGCGGAAGGAGGGGGATTCGAACCCCCGGTACGGTAACCCGTACGGCAGTTTAGCAAACTGCTGGTTTCAGCCACTCACCCATCCTTCCTTGGTTCGTTTTTGAAATCCCAGACATTGTTCTCAAATGCGGTTGCAAAGGTATGGTTTTATTTTTAATCTGCCAAATTTTTTATTGATTATTTTTGGCGGTTTTTTGTGTCATCCTGTTATTCTTTTTAGAATTCAAAGAGCACCCTGCCGTTTATCTGTCTTCCAGTGAGGTAGTTGGGTACGGCATATTGCTGGCTTGTCACGTCAGTTATCCAGTAGTATGAATTGACGTTGTTTATTCCAAAAAGGTTCAGGCAGTCCACTCCCAGCCATATATTTTTGAATATGCTTTTCTTTGTTCTGTCGCTATTGTCAAGCAACCTGTAGCTCATTCCTATGTCTGCACGCTTGTAGGCTGGAGCTCTGAAAGAGTTTTTTTCAAGTTCCTTGTGAGGGGCAGAAAATGGTAATCCGTCTGCATAAGCCAGTTTGAGCGACATCTTCCATTTTGTCGTTCCTGGGAAATAGTCAGTGAAGTACAGGTTCACGGCATATCTCTGATCGGTAGGCAATGGTATCTTTTTCCCGTTGAGGCTCATTTTCGTGTCCATTACACTCAGCGACAGCCACGAGTCGGATCCAGGCACAAACTCTCCGAAGAGTTTCAGGTCGAGTCCGGCAGCATGTCCCGAGCATTTGTTGTCGCCGTAGTATGTTACCTTTACGTTGCTCACCGAGTAGGGCACGAGGTTTGACAGTGCCTTATAGTATATTTCTGTCGTGAATTTGAATGGTCTTTCCATCATCTGAAATCTGTAATCCATGGATCCGATGATGTGTATAGACCTCTGGCTTTTTATCTTCTTGTTGAGGTTGGCATAGGTAATGCCGTTTATTGTTGTCGTGTCCCTCAGTTCTTTGTAGAATGGGGCTTGGTAGTATAATCCAGTAGCTATCCTGAAGGTTACGTCTCTGTTCCATGACGGCACTATGCTCAGCGATGCTCTTGGTGAAACGATACTTTCCTTGTTGAAGTCCCAGTGAGCAAATCTCACACCGTAGTTCAGCGTATAGAGTGTTGGTATGGAGTCGTTTCCTGAGCGCCAGCGCCATGTGTCCTGCAGGTAAGCCTCGATGCGTTTTGCCTTGAGCTCATTTCTTGCCCTTAGCGAGTATATCATATACAAGTCTTCTCCTGTATGTGGCACACTGTAGCCTGCTGAGTCGCGGTATTCATATTCGCGTGAATTCTCTTTGATGTTTTCGCTTTTGAATGTCAGCCCACTCTCTATCTCGTGATGTAGTGTGCGATGGCGTGCCATGAGTTTCATGCTTACCACATTGGCTCTGAGGTAGTCGCGTGAGTGTTCCATGTATGTACCCACTCCGAGGTTCTCGCTGGTCTCTGTCTGTGTGAGCCAGTATTGGCCTTGTATGTCGTAGCGTTCCTGTTCTTTTGTAGAGAATGCCGATGTGAGTAGCGATATGCTAGTTTTGTTGTCTTTTAGTTTATAGGTGATGCCGAGAGTGCCAAAGAACGTGCGGAACAGGTCTTTTTCCTTTCCGTCGAAATACACTTTAAATGACTTCACGTTTTCCATTGTTCCGAAGTTTGTCTCTCTGTCTTTCGGCTGGAAGTCGTAATGGTTCTCCGAGATGTTTCCGATGAAGTCTATCTGCCATCGTTTTGATGGTTCCCAGCAAAGGTATGTCTGATAGTCAAGAAAGCTTGGCTTGTATTCGCCAGTTGTCTCAAGTGAGCCCAGCAGGTATTTGTTTGTCTTGTATCTTATGCCATTGAGCCACGAAAGCTTCTTTGTGCCCAGTCCCACATAACCGCTCGCACCGAGCAGGCTTGCAGTAATGTTACCCTCGGCATAGGCATCTTGTCCGCTCTTGGGCTTTAACTTCTTGTATGTTATGTCAAGTGCCGACGACATCTTGTCGCCATACTTGGCTTCATAACCACCTGTTGAGAATCCAATGCCTTCCACCATGTCGGCATTTATTATAGACAGTCCTTCCTGTTGTCCACTCCTGACGAGGAATGGGCGATAGACTTCCACATTATTTATATATACCGAGTTCTCGTCGAACGAGCCTCCTCTAACATTGTATTGCGACGACAGTTCATTGTGTGTGGATACTCCCGCCTGACTCTGTATCATTTCCTCTACGGCATTGCCCGACGCTGACGGTGCTGCCTGCATGTCTTTTATGTCGAGCTGTTGTGTTGTTCCGTGTTGTGGTGTCTTGCCTTCTACTACTACCTCGCCGAGTGTGTTGTCGTCGGCAAGTTGTATGAGCAGTGTCTGTTTGCCTCGTGGTCGTCTGAGCACTCTTGTCTTGCTCTTGTAGCCAATCATCGAGAATCTTACAGCTACCGAGTCGTCGGAGTGCAGGTCCATAGTGAACTCACCTTTGAGGTTGGTCATCACCAACTTGCCTTGTGAGAGCACAGACACCGATGCCAGTTCTATCGGGTTGCCTTCCATGTCTGACACCTTTCCCTGCAGGGTGAAGCTTTGCGACAGGGCTTTTAGTGGCATCAGCACCATTATTGTCAGCACAATGATAATTATGTGTTTGTTCCCAAGTTTCATCATACCTATCTATAACGCAGTTGTTGCAATGTTTATTGTGTCAGCTTTCTCATTTTCTTTTTACCTCATAAACGCCATTTCTGCCTATAGTTTATGAAAAGCTTGTATTATTTATAATAGGTGTGTCTGTTTGAAATAATTTTTTTACCTTTGCAGGGCATTTCATCACAATAACTGTTGTTTGGAGTGCAAACCGTAAGGAATAAGTCAATGAAGCTATCGCTTTTACAAACAGAAACCTACTCTGGCAACATAGAAAGCAATCTGAGGAAAGTGGAATGTCAGATCAAGGGTGTTGGCAACACAGACATGATTGTGCTGCCGGAACTCTTTGCCACACCTCTCTGCCGACTTGACGACAGCGTACTCAACTGTTCACCAATGGTCATGGAGTGGATGCGCAAGGTGTCGGCTTTCCACCATGCCGCCGTGGCTGGCAGCGTGGCTGTCAGAGATGGATCTCAGGTTTTCAACAGGCTGTTCTTCATCTCTCCCGACGGCACAGAACATTACTATGACAAGCGTCATGCCTTCGGTTCTGAGAAAGGACTCGTCAGCGAGGGCAGTAGCAGGGTGGTGGTAAGCTACGGAGGTGTGCGTTTCATGCTTGCCGTATGCTACGACCTTCGTTTTCCGGTGTGGCTCCGCAACCGTGGCGACTACGACTGCCTCCTGCTCTCAGCCAACTGGCCGGCATCGCGCATCGGTGCATGGCTCAGTCTCACTCAGGCACGAGCCATTGAGAACCAGTGCTATGTAGTAGGTGCCAACAGTGCCGGCTCGGATGGAGTGATAAGCTATGGTGGCAACTCCGTGGTTTTCGACCCGTTTGGCAGACTGCTTGCAAGTGACGGTCACAGCAAGGAGGCATTGGTGGAAGTTGATATTAGTCCTACCGTGGTCAGTGATTGCCGAAAGCGTTTTCCGGTTCTCTCTGATGCCGATAGATTCACCATTGACATTTAGCATGGCAATCATCCTTTTGATTTTGCAGCATAACATTATGAATACAAATTTTAAGTAAAATAGATATGAAGAAATTACTTTTAGGCGATGAGGCCATAGCATTGGGAGCTATCAATGCCGGTCTGTCGGGCGTATATGCTTATCCAGGTACGCCTTCCACCGAGATCACAGAGTTTATTCAGAGCAATGCCTTAGCTAAGCAACGCGGTGTGAGAAGCCGCTGGTGCACAAATGAGAAAACAGCCATGGAGGGTGCTCTTGGCATGTCGTATGCCGGCAAGCGCGCTCTGGTATGCATGAAGCATGTCGGCATGAACGTGTGCGCCGACGCTTTTGTCAATGCTGGTGTCACTGGTGTCAATGGAGGTCTGGTGGTGGTAGCTGCCGACGACCCGTCAATGCACTCTTCTCAGAATGAGCAGGACTCCCGTTTCTATGGAAAGTTCGCCATGATACCAATCATAGAACCCTCTACACAGCAGGAAGCCTACGACATGATGCCTTATGCCTTTGAGCTGTCTGAGCGCATGAAGTTACCTGTACTGCTGAGAATAGTCACGCGATTGGCACACTCCCGTGCTGCCGTGGAGGTGGGCGAAGCCATTGAGCAAAATGCTCTCAATCCAGACAATGAACGTAGCCACTGGGTGCTTCTTCCCGGAAATGCCCGCCGCCAGTATGCTTCGCTCATAGGGAAGCAGCCACAGCTAGCCTCCTCATCAGAAGATAGTGCTTTCAACAAGCTGCAGCTCTCAGCTAAGAAAGGTCTCGGCGTGATAGCATGCGGCATTGCCTATAACTATGTGTGCGAGGTGATGCCCTCCGAGATATCACTGCTCAAGGTATCGCAGTATCCTCTTCCCGCCGACAAAATCAAAGCTCTGGCCGAGAACAGCGACTCCCTGCTCATCGTGGAAGACGGTCAGCCTTTTGTTGAGGAACAGGTGAAAGGCCTGCTCGGTGCAGGCTATGACATCAAGGGACGCCTCACCGGTGACTTGCCCCGTACTGGCGAACTCACTCCCGATTGTGTAGCTGCTGCCTTCGGATCAGAATGTCCGCAGGCTTTCCCGCCCGCCATCCATCTGGCTGGACGTCCACCCCAGCTCTGCAAGGGCTGTGGTCACCGCGATGTCTATACCGCTCTCAACCAAGTGGCTGCCGAATACCCCGAGGCACGTATCTTTGGTGACATCGGTTGTTACACCCTTGGAGCTCTGCCTCCCTACCAAGCCATCGACAGTTGTGTAGACATGGGAGCATCCATAACCATGGCAAAGGGTGCTGCCGATGCCGGCGTATTCCCTGCCATTGCCATCATCGGCGACTCCACCTTCACCCATTCGGGCATGACAGGTCTTCTCGATGCTGTCAACGACAAGGCTAACATCACTGTTGTGATAAGCGACAACCTCACCACCGCCATGACTGGTGGTCAAGACTCTGCCGGTACCCATAAGTTCGAAGCCATCTGCCTGGCTCTCGGCGTGGAACGCGAACATCTGCATGTGGTGGTGCCCCTGCCCAAGAACATGGAGGAAATCACTCGTATCATCCGCGAGGAAATCAACTACAATGGAGTGTCGGTAATCATTCCGCAGCGTGAGTGCATACAGACGCTCCGTCGTCATGCACGCCAGAAGAATGCAGAAAAGAAACAAGCCGAGTAAGCTGACACAAATGAGTCCTGATTAATAATAACAAACAAAAGCCGATAATACATCATGAAAACAGATATCATACTTTGTGGAGTGGGAGGTCAAGGCATACTCTCCATAGCCACCATCATTGGCGAAGCAGCCATGAATGAAAACCTGTATATCAAGCAGGCCGAGGTTCACGGAATGTCACAGCGAGGAGGCGACGTGCAAAGCAACCTCCGCCTATCGTCCAACCCTATCAACAGCGACCTCATAGCCAAAGGATCAGCCGACGTGATTATCTCCATGGAACCCATGGAAGCATTGCGCTACCTGCCTTATCTGAGTGAAAACGGATGGATCATCACCTCAAGTGAGCCTTTTGTCAACATTCCTAACTATCCTGAGCTCAGTGACATCAAGGCAGACCTTGCCAAGCTTCCCAACGTGATAATGGTGGACATTGAACAGCTGGCTAAAGACAACAACGTGCCACGCTCAGCCAATGTGATACTCCTCGGAGCAGCACAGAAGGCTCTCGGCATTGAATATGAGAAACTTGAAGAAGCCATACGCAACGTGTTCGGACGCAAGGGCGAAGCCGTAGTGGATGCCAACATCAAGGCTCTCGCACTCGGAAGGGAGGCACAACGATGAAGCCCACACCTATAAAGAAAGAAGTAGTTGACAAGCTCATTGCCGACTTCGGCATACAAGACTTTGCCAAAGCCACCATACGCGAGGTTAAGCAGGTGGCTGCCTTCGCCGAAAAAACATCGGGAGTAGAGTTCATAAAGATGGAGATGGGCATACCAGGACTGCCGGCAGCAAAGGTAGGCGTAGATGCTCAGGTGAAAGCGCTGCAAGACGGCATTGCCAATCTCTATCCCGACATTCAGGGACTGCCCGAGCTCAAGCGTCAGGCTTCGCGCTTCGTCAAGGCTTTCATCAATGTAGACATTGCCCCAGAGGGCTGTGTGCCTGTAAGCGGTAGCATGCAGGGCACCTTCGCCTCTTTCCTCACTTGCTCGCAAGCCGACAAGAAGAAAGACACAGTGCTCTTCATTGACCCAGGTTTCCCCGTGCAGAAGATGCAACTGCAGGTACAAGGCGTGAACTATGAGACTTTCGATGTGTATGACTACCGTGGCGACAAGCTCCGCGGAAAGCTCGAGAGCTATCTCAGCAAAGGTAATATCTGTGCCATAGTCTACAGCAACCCCAACAATCCATCGTGGATATGCATGACAGAAGACGAGCTGCAGATTATAGGTGAGCTGGCAAATAAATACGATGTGGTCATAATGGAAGACCTCGCATATTTCGCCATGGACTTCAGAAAAGACCTGTCAACGCCCTTTGAACCTCCTTATCAGCCATCAGTGGCGCGCTATACCGACAACTACATACTGCTCATCAGCGGTTCAAAGGCATTCAGCTATGCAGGTGAACGCATCGGTGTGACATGCATCAGCGACAAACTGTTCCATCGTCACTATCCCGACCTCGCTGCTCGTTACGAAGGACTGCCATTTGGTCTCGTGTTCTCCACACGCATGCTCTATGCTCTGTCCTCGGGCACGAGCCATTCGGCACAGTATGCCATGGCAGCCATGCTCGGTGCCGCCGCCGACGGGAAATACGATTTCCGCAGCGAGATAAAAGTCTATGGCGAGCGAGCCCACAAGCTCAAGGACATCTTCTGCAGACATAACTTCCACATCGTCTACGACAAGGATCTTGACGAGCCCGTTGCCGATGGCTTCTATTTCACCATAGGCTATCCTGGCATGACCAGTGGAAAGCTTGCCCATGAACTGATGTACTACGGAGTGTCTGCCATCTGTCTGGTCACCACCGGCAGCCATCAGGAGGGACTGCGGGTCTGCACCTCGTTCATAGAGGATCATCAATATGCCCAACTTGAGGAACGTATGAAAATATTTGCAGAAAACAATCCTGTATGATAATAAAAGAGCTCCCAAGTGGAGCTCTTTTTGTTTTATGGCTATTTGTACACTATGTCTTCGTCGGCACTACTACAGTGCAATATACTTGCAAATAGAATAATGCTAATTGTAACTATTCAGCGAATACAGTTCAAGTCTCTCCCGAAGCTGTTCTATAATTCATTTCGTAGGTAATCTGGGCGCACCTACATAACCCTGTGTCTGTTTTAACATAAGGTTAACACAATTCCCATTCGCGAATTCAACAAGCAATTCCGTATTTCATAAGTTAGATATTAAATTTAGTCAAATCTTAACATAGACTTAGATAATGTTTTTTGTGTTCCATTGGTATATGTTAGTATGACTTTTGTAATCTGCATATTTGAAGCATCTCCAGCGACATAATATGAGGAATAATCCCAGTTCCAACTTGCCGATTCCCATTCTTCTAACGGCCCAGTTCCTTTGAAATGGCCAGACTTTCTGACATCATTAACATCATTTGTAATAGTCCAATATACGTCTATATACTTGATGGTTGCTTTATTCGTGTTAGTGTATTCAAAATGGAAAGAAACAGCTCCGTATTCACTATCCCATCCCCAATTATTGAAATATCCATAAGGTGCTTCGGCTTTAACACGATCAGCAGCTTTTGATATAAACATGTAATTGTAAAAATCGGGGTCATCCATAAAAGATTCATCACAAGTCCTTAGACTGTCACCATATACTTCAATGTGATAGCGGAATTTTTCGTTAGATTTTAGAGTGGACGAAACGTGCATGGGATGAATTTTCAGATAGGTTTCACCCAGTGCGAAATTTTCACTTGTAACATGATATAAAGTGTCATTTCTGAACCCTATGCAGAAAATTGAGTCCTCTGAATAGACTGATTTACTGCATAAAGAACAAGATAAAGAATTCCTAGAAATAGGAACCCACCTCCAATTGTGAGCATTACGATAACTTTCCTTTTGTGATGCAATCCGAGCGAGACGGATAGAATCTTGTCTGACTCGCTCGATAGAATCCGCTTTTGCTTTTGCTATTGAATCTTCTATTTGTCGCTGCCTCTGTTCATTTAACTGGCTAAATTGTTCTTCCAACTGCAAATTTACTCTTGAAATAGAAGAATTAAGTTCTTCACCCTTTAATTGGGGGATATTCTTGTTCTTCTTCAAGAATTTAGCATAATTGTCTGCAACGGTTATTACGCAGTTACCATTATTTGTCTTAACATATAACTCATGAGATTTTTTGTCATACGCATAACTATCTGTGATGTTATTGACAACAGGAACACTGACGTTTTCGGCCTTATGATAGAAGCCTTTAGCGTCTTTCTGATATAGAACCAATGCCTTTCTCATTAAGGAATTGGATTCGTTATAGACCTGAGCCTTCAGGATGAAAGCTGGAAGCATCAAGAACAATGTAAGGATAATTTTTTTCATATGTATAACCTGTTGGTTGAATTAAATTCGTAAAATATTTATGCTTAAAAAGTTGTACATGATATTGGTTTTTAGTAACTTAGTTGTCTCCAAACTATTAAGTTATAAAGTCATAGTCATGCACAACTTCGTTACAAATTTCGGAAAAATTCTTGAGATATGCAAACAATTTCAGGAAATCAAGTAAATGAGAAGGGGAATGGAACTCGCTGCGGTGTTGTAGCCACGTTCTCCGATCTGGAGGTGGTGGCACTTTCCATTACAGCAGAGGCATTCAGTATAGACAGTGAGAATTATCTCTTCAACAGAGTGAACACAGAGTGTAATGGAGCCATACCCAACCTGATTACCCGTAGTCAGCTCAACCAGCGTAGCAAGAAGACCGTGATGCTAGGTGAGAATATCCGTCAGGTCATAGCCAAGGCTATAGACGGTGGTGAGACGGTGTTCAGCATTGACTACAAGCCCGTAAAGGTCTGTCAGAATGAGAGAGCCAACAGATGTAAGATGGGAAGGACTGACATTGAGCATGCGCCTTAGTGGGGCTATTGTGACTCGCAGAACATGGAATATTACGGCTACAAGCTTCATGCCCTGTGCGGCATCAGCGGAGTAATACACTACTATGATAGGACTGCAGCCAATGTGCACGAACTGAAATATCTAAAGGATGTGCAGTGGGAGTAAAATGACTGTACGATTCTAGGAGACAAAGGTTAGCGGAGGGACCCTGTACAGCTGGACTTGTTTGAGACTGCAAACATAACCCTTGATGTAACGTAAAGGCTGAACCAGAAGAAATGGACTAAACCCACATGGGCATATAAACGATTAAGGAAGAGAATTGAGACGGTGTTATCTAAACTGAATGACCATATTATGATGATAAGCAACTATGAAAAGCAGACTGATGGCCTATAAGCAAGGATGGATGCCAAGGTAGCAGCCTTCACAATGTTGCAGTATTTCAATATTCTCAATCATAAGCCAATAGGGCAAGTTAAGTATGAATTATTTTAATTCATCCAACAAATATCTTGAGCAGCTATCCGTGCACTGTTTTAGGCTTGGACAACTTCGGTATGCGCAATCGCTGAATAGTTACTTAATTCCGTGAAACAGTTAACAAATGTGAACGAAAAATATTCTCCGCACAGTGAG
>CAMVSV010000003.1 GCA_947170265.1 uncultured Prevotella sp. | reverse complement strand
AGCTTCGGTTACACTGAGGATCAGATCGTTTCTTCTGACATCATCGGTATGAAGTATGGTTCTCTCTTCGATGCTACCCAGACTATGGTTAGCAAAATCGACGACGACACCTACCAGGTACAGGTTGTTTCTTGGTACGACAATGAGAACTCTTACACTTCTCAGATGGTTCGCACCATCAAGTATCTCGCTGAACTCAAATAATGCGATAACAGCAGATAAGTTACAATATTTAAAGCCATCCGATTTAATGCTCGGATGGCTTTTTTTTGTTCATATTCTTGTCACTTTGGATTATTTTACATATCTTTGCGCATAGTGATACTGCATTAAAAAAACTAAATATGTAAGGTAAATGAAAACAACTCAATTTTTTACAAGGACAGTAGCAGCAATGATGCTAATGGCAACTTGCTCTATGACTGCCAATGCGCAGTTTGGTAATCTTGGTGACAAACTGAAGAATACTGCTAAAAACAAGGCAAACGGTGTGGTAAGCACTGTTGAGAATAAAGCCAAGAACTCTGTGAAAGACGTTTCTGACAAAGCTATGCAGAAGGCAAAGCAGAAAGCTTATAAAACAATTACGAAGAAGGTGCTTGGAGTGAAGGAGATGCCAGAACTACCATGGACCATGGCAGAGACAACATTCGTAGACTTGAACAATGCCAAAAGGGAAGGTATGACCAACGCCTATACATGGCTTATGAACTGCGGTGACATTTCTAACGACGATATGATTGCGTTGCGTAAGCAAATGGAAGCCAGATATGCTGCAAACAATAAGATTCTTCTTGCCGAGCAGGCTGGTGCCATATCTGCATTGGGAGAAGCAGGATATTATATTCTCAACGAAGTGAAAGGAGAGCAGAGTCGTTACTGGCAATTCTATGGTGCCATCAAAAACAGCCTCAATATTCATGCAAGCGGTATTACCTGCAATCCCGACCATACCACTACTGTGAATTTGAAAAATGCCGGACTGGTTTGTTCACGCAATGGTGGCGGTTTCGGTTATATTCTCGGTGTGACAGATAAAGACAAAGGTTGTTTTCTTGATCTCGCTGGTAGAGGAGCCTATCTTGAAGACGATGAACTTGAAGAGGCAAAGTATACTGCTCGCAGGGTACTGAACTATGGTTTCCTGCTTGAAGGCGTAGATGGTACACAGGACGACAAGGCATCGCTTGAAAATATTTTGGATAAGGAAGTCTTTGGAAAAACCGGTTTCGACACTGATTGGGCATTTGAAACCAACCGTGCAGCAATGTATGCCAAGCTTTTGGCAGAAGCGTGTGCTGCTAACTCTCCCGAGAACATTGAACGTCTGCCCATGCCGAAGGCTGGTGCCATGAACAAGTCGTTGAAGGCAAAAGCTCTTGCATTGGCAAAAGCTGACGACAGTTCTGTGGTTGATGTTGTTATCACCTCAAAGTCTTGGAATATTCAGCGCAATGTCCTTGGCATCCCCACACACCGTACTGTTACTGGTTACTGGATAAAGAATACAAAGCATGGCAAGCAGGCTGTGAGTCGTTCCTGGTGTCAGGATCACGAAGGCGGAGGCCGCTACGGTAGTCTGCGCAACTATGGCGTAGGAGTTTCAAGCCCCTTCTATCTGAAATAAATAATCACATATTAAGTCTATACGGGCGGATGTCATTATCCGCCCTTTTTGAGTAAACAAAATATTGTCTTTTCACGGCAACATTCATTAGCCAGATGAACAAACTAATCACAATAATCGGACCAACAGCCTCTGGCAAGACAAGTCTTGCGGTTGCTGTTGCATGTCGCATTCTTCAACAGGGAAGGCATGCAGAGATAATCTCAGCCGACTCCCGGCAAGTCTACCGAGGCATGGACATAGGTACAGGTAAGGATCTGGCTGAATACGGTTCCATACCGTATCATTTGATAGACATTTGTGAGCCTGGTACAAAGTACAATCTCTTTGAATATCAGCAAGATTTCTTGTTAGCATACAATGATATTATTAATAGGGGAGTGGTGCCAATTCTTTGTGGCGGTACTGGTTTGTATGTAGAATCGGTGCTTAAGGGCTACCAACTGTCTCCTGTACCACAGAATCCAGAGTTGAGAAATAGTCTGGAAGGAAAGTCACTTGAAGAACTTACAGAGATATTGAAGTCGCTTAAAGAACAAAACCGCTCTCTGATGCACAACACAACGGATGTTGATTCTTGTCAGCGTGCTATACGAGCCATAGAGATAGAAGAGTACAATCTTCACACGCCGACACCTGTCAGACCGTTTCCAGAGATACCATATATATTAATAGGTGTTGACATCAGTCGTGAGCTACGACGCGAGAAGATTACCAAGAGGCTACGGCAGCGACTCGACAACGGCATGGTAGAAGAGATCCGCGGGTTGCTCGAAGATGGAATACCTGCCGAGGATTTGATCTATTACGGCCTGGAATATAAGTTTGTGACGGAATATGTCATAGGAAAATGCTCGTATGAGGAGATGTTCCGTCAGCTGGAGATTGCCATTCATCAGTTTGCCAAGCGGCAGATGACCTGGTTCCGGGGTATGGAGCGACGAGGATTTACTATCCATTGGATAGACGCTTCAAAACAAATGGAAGAAAAGGTTGGTGATATTTTGCAACTTTTAGACCTAAATAGTTGATTTTTAAATTAAAACAACTATTTTTGCAGCGAAAACAATCCTTTCATTAATTCATCTGAGCATATAGAATAGAGATAAAAGCATGATAAACGACGACAAATGGGGTATCTTGTATTGCCCTAAAGGAGGTATCTTGAGTAATCCTTCCCGAAAGTGGGAAAGGGTTGAGCGTGCCTTGACCGACCAGCATATTTCCTATGACAAGATACAAAGTGAAAGTGTTGGTAGTGTGGACCGTCTTATAAAGATGATGATCAACAATGGCTATAAAACCATCGTCATTGTTGGTGGTGACTCAGCACTCAATGATGCAGTCAACTGTCTCATGCAATGTGATAAAGAGACGCGCAACAGCATAGCTTTGGGTGTCATACCCAACGGGCTTATGAACGATTTCGCTCATTTCTGGGGATTCAATGAGGGAGAGGTAGAAAAAAATGTAGCATGGCTCAAGTCCCGCAGATTGAGAAAGATTGACCTTGGATGCCTTCGTTACAAGAACAAGAAGGGCGAAAAGTGTCACCGTTATTTTCTTAATTGCGTGAATGTGGGACTCGTCGCTTCCATTATGAACCTGCGTAGGCAGACACGACATATCTTTGGTTCAAGAACATTGTCGTTTATCATATCGTTTATTCTCCTTGTTTTTCAGAGAATGGAATATATGATGAAGATCAACATCAATGAAGATACCATCAAGAGAAAGATAATGACAGTATGTGTAGGTAACGCCTCTGGATATGGACAAACACCCAATGCCGTGCCATACAATGGTTTGCTCGATGTCTCTGTGGTCTACCATCCTGAGATGACTCAACTTTTTGAAGGCATTTACTTGTTCCTTAAAGGCAAATTTCTCAACCATCGTAGTGTGCATCCGTTCCGCACCCGTAAGGTGGAGTTTGAATTTGCAGAACATGCCTTGGTAGGAATTGACGGACGCTTGCTCAGTGGTGCACCTAACGGACCATTCTCTGTAAATGTTGAACAGGAAGTTGTTAATTTCCTCATGCCAGAGTAGCATTTTCCTTCTTTTATGAATGTAAACCGACAAAAACACTGTTTAGGTTTAGCAACTTATTAACATCATATTATTATACTATCGTAATAGGTGTGGTTTTCATAGAAATCACACCTATTATTTTGTAGTTTCCCCAAAATAATGTAACTTTGGAGAGCCAATGTGCATTGCACCGAAATGCACAGCCTTTGACTATGAAATCGAAACATTCTAAAAACATTTAACTTAAATACCTTAAAAAACATGAGTTATCTACGATTTGAAAAATCCCTGATGACCAACTTGCAAGAGGCATTGCCGAAAGAGTTGCTTCGGACAAATCGTTCCGGAGCGTATTCCTGCTCGACAATCGTTGACTGCAACATCCGTAAGTATCATGGATTGCTCGTTGTACCCGTGCCTGAGCTTGATGATGAAAACCATGTGTTGCTTTCATCTCTTGACGTAACAGTTGTTCAGCACGGTGCTGAGTTCAATCTCGGACTTCACAAATATCAGGGAAACAACTTCAGCCCCAAGGGGCATAAGTACATTCGTGAATTTGATTGCGACAAGGTGCCCACCACTATCTATAGGGTGGGAGGAGTAATCCTGAAAAAGGAGTTCCTGTTCCAAGCCTATGAAGATCGTTTGCTCATACGCTACACCCTTGAAGACGCACATTCTCCCACGATTCTTCGTTTCAAGCCTTTTCTCGCTTTCCGTAGCGTGAGACAGTTTACTCATGAAAACTCCACGGCTTCAAGGGTTTATCATGAAGTTGACAATGGCATCCGTACATGTATGTATGCCGGCTATCCCGACCTGTTCATGCAGTTCTCAAAGAAAAACGAATTTGTATTCCAGCCCGATTGGTATCGTGGAGTGGAATATCCCAAAGAGCAAGAGCGCGGATATGCTTCCAATGAAGACCTATATGTTCCCGGCTACTTCGAAATGAAGATTAAGAAAGGTGAGAGCATTGTGTTTGCTGCGTCAACATCGGAGATAAAAACCAGCAAGCTAAAGAAGCTTTTCGACGAGGAGGTCGGGTTCCGTGCTCCACGCGACAATTTCTTCCATTGTCTGGTGAATGCAGCCCATCAGTTCCACTATCGCACAAAGAACGACGAACGTTATCTCATTGCCGGTTATCCGTGGTTCAAGTGCCGTGCGAGAGACACGTTTATAGCTCTTCCCGGTCTCACCCTCTCCATTAAGGAGCAAGACTATTTTGAACTTGTCATGAAGAGCGCGGAACGAGAGCTTCGCAATTTCATGGAAGGCAAGCCTCAAGGGAAAATCTATGAGATTGAAAAGCCTGATGTTCCCCTTTGGGCAATATGGGCTGTGCAGCAGTATTTCAAGGCTGCTGGCAAGGAGAAAGGCATGGAAATGTATGGACAGCTTGTTCAGGATATTGTTGACTATATCCTTGCGCAGAAGCATCCCAACCTCACCGTAGAAGACAATGGACTGGTTCACACTGACGGTAAGGATGAAGCCGTGACATGGATGAACTCCACTGCCAACGGCCGTCCCGTGGTTCCACGAACAGGCTTCATCGTTGAGTTCAACGCATTATGGTATAATGCCTTACGCTTTGCTGCTATGCTGTCAGCTGAAAAGAACGACTCTGACAGGGCAACCACTCTTGAAAGCCTGGCAGAGAAGGTGAAGTCGTCTTTCATCAACACCTTCCTCAATGAGTATGGCTACCTCTTTGATTATGTTGATGGTAATATGATGGATTGGAGTGTACGTCCTAATATGATCTTCGCTGTTGCCCTTGACTATTCCCCACTTGACAAACAGCAGAAGAAGAGTGTGCTTGATATCTGTACCCGTGAGTTGCTCACTCCGAAAGGATTGCGTTCACTGTCGCCAAAGAGTGGTGGATATAATCCAATCTATGTTGGTCCACAGACACAGCGCGATTATGCTTACCATCAAGGAACGGCATGGCCGTGGCTCGGAGGATTTTACATGGAAGCATGTCTGAAACTTTACAAGCGTACACGACTGAGTTTCCTTGAGCGTCAGATGGTAGGATATGAAGATGAGATGTCATACCATGCACTGGGCACCATCAGCGAACTCTTCGACGGCAACCCTCCGTTCCATGGTCGTGGAGCCACCTCGTTCGCCATGAACGTAGGTGAGATACTCCGTGCTCTTGAGCTGTTGGAGAAATATCAATATCAATTCTAAACTATAGGAGGAACATACTATGAAAGTATTAATGTTTGGATGGGAGTATCCTCCTCATGTGTTTGGAGGTCTTGCTACCGCTAACTATGGAATATCTGAAGGTTTGAAAGCCCAAGGTGATGTGGAAATAGCACTCTGTCTGCCGCATCCCTTCGGCGATGAGGAGCAGCATGCAGCCCGCATCATTGCCATGAATGCCGTGCCAATAGCATGGCGTGATGTCAATCGCGACTATGTCGGTCAGCGTGTGGGCAACATCATGAATCCCGATTACTATTTCAAGTTAAGAGATAATATTTATGCCGACTTCAACTATATGAATGTCAATGACCTCGGTTGCATGGAGTTCGCCGGAGGTTATCCATCTAATCTTCACGAAGAGATTAACAACTATTCAATCATAGCCGGAGTGGTGGCACGCACAGAAGAGTTTGACATTATTCATGCTCACGACTGGCTAACATACCCTGCCGGAATACATGCCAAGAGCGTAAGTGGTAAACCATTGTGCATACATGTTCATGCCACCGATTTCGACCGTTCGCGCGGAAAAGTCAACCCCACGGTCTATGGCATTGAGAAAGACGGAATGGACAATGCCGACTGCATAATGTGCGTGTCGGAACTCACTCGCCAGACTGTCATCAACCACTATCACCAAGACCCGAAAAAGTGTTTTACGGTGCACAATGCAGTATATCCTCTGAAGGAAGAGCTTCAAGCTATACCGCGTCCCGACCACACTGGCAAGGAAAAGGTAGTTACTTTCCTCGGTCGTATAACCATGCAGAAAGGTCCGGAATATTTCGTTGAGGCGGCAAACATGGTGCTTCACCGTACACGCAACGTTCGTTTCTGCTTTGCCGGCAGTGGTGACATGATGGATCAGATGATTTATCTTGCTGCTGAAAGAGGCATTGCCGACCGTTTCCACTTCCCTGGTTTCATGCGTGGCAAGCAAGTCTACGAGTGTCTCAAAGACTCCGATGTCTATGTGATGCCGTCGGTGAGTGAGCCTTTCGGCATCTCGCCGCTTGAAGCCATGCAGTGTGGCACGCCTACCATTATCTCCAAGCAGAGCGGATGTGCCGAAATTCTCCACAACTGTATAAAAGTTGACTATTGGGACATTCATGCTATTGCCGACGCTATGTATTCCATCTGCCACAATGAGAGCCTTTTCCGCTATCTGCAGGAAGAGGGAAAACGCGAGGTTGACCAGATTACCTGGGTGAAGGTTGGTGCATGGATTCGCGAACTCTACATGAGAACCTTGGGATGGGTTTAACAACTTAAATTGATAATTGACAATTGATAATTAAGGATTATGAAGACAATTTGCTTATATTTTGAGATACATCAGATAATACATCTGAAACGTTACCGTTTCTTCGACATCGGTACAGACCATTACTATTACGACGACTACGAGAATGAGCATACCATAACAGATACAGCCGAGCGTTCCTACATGCCGGCTCTGGAAACACTCCTTCAGATGATTCGTGAGAACGGTAAATATTTCAAGGTGGCGTTCTCCCTTTCTGGAGTAGGCATTGAGCAACTTGAGATGTATGCTCCACAGGTTATCGAGAAATTGCAGGAACTCAATGAAACGGGATGCGTGGAGTTCATTGCCGAACCTTATTCTCATGGTCTTTCATCGCTTGTAAACGAAGAGAGCTTTGCTGCTGACGTGAAGAAACAGATGGCAAAGATTAAAGAGTATTTCGGACAGACTCCTAAAGTGCTCCGCAACTCTTCACTCATCTATAACGATGATATCGGTGCTCAGGCAGCACGAATGGGCTTCAAGGGCATGCTCACCGAGGGTGCCAAGCATGTGCTCGGGTGGAAATCGCCTCACTACATCTATCATTGCGCCATGGCTCCAAACCTCAAGCTATTGCTGCGTGACGTGAAGCTCAGCGATGACATCTCTCTGCGCTTCAACAACAGTGACTGGGAAGGTTATCCTCTCTTTGCTGACAACTACGTTGATGAGATAGCGAGCCATCCGGAAGAAAGCCAGATCATAAACATCTTCATGGAGCTTTCGGCTCTTGGCATTGCCCAGCCGCTCTCAAGCAACATACTCGATTTCCTCCATGCCATACCGGCATGCGCCAAGCAGAGGGGAATAACCTTCTCCACACCGTCGGAGATATGTATGAAGATGAAGAGCGTGGGTGCCCTTGACGTGCCAGACACGCTGTCATGGACCGACGAAGAGCGCGATGTGAGCAGCTGGCTCGGCAACCCCATGCAGCGTGAGGCCTTCAACAAGCTCTACAGCGTGGCTGACAGGGTGCGCATTGCCAACGACAAGCGCATAAACCAAGACTGGGACTACCTGCAGGCATCAAACAATTTCAGGTTCATGACGACCAAACCCAGCAACGTGGGTGTGGATCGTGGTATCTACAGCAGTCCTTTTGATGCTTTCACCAACTATATGAACATTCTCGGCGACTTCATTAACCGTGTAAACAGCCTCTATCCAGAAGACATTGACAACGATGAGCTCAATGCTCTCCTCACCACCATTAAGAACCAAGGTGACGAAATTGCCATGAAGGAGAAAGAGATTGTACGTTTGCAGACTAAGATTGAAAAGATTGAAGCAGCAAGCGACAAGCTCCGTGCACAGCTTGATAAGCCCAAGAAGGCTGTGGCAAAGAAAGCTGCTTCGACAGAAAAGAAAACTGCTGAGAAAAAGGTAACAGAGAAGAAAGCTGCTACAAAGAAATAATTTCAGACATTTATACTGTTAATCCCAGCCTTTAATTATGTAGGCTGGGATTTTTATTTTTTACGACTACTGCTGTGATTAGTCTCAAGGTCAGGTTTAAGTCTTGTCATAGCAAAAGAAATCCCGCTTTGCAAATGTCGCAGAGCGGGATTTCCTTTAAGTTTCAGTTATGTTATGATGCTTATTTGTTCATGAATTTCTTGCCGTTCATGATAACCATACCCTTGAAGTTCTTGTTTACACGCTGACCGGCAGCATTATACATTGCAGCATTCTTGTTTTCTTTCTTTGCTTCGATGCTGCTGATGGCATTCACTGCTTCAATCTGTACGTCAATGATTGCTATTTCATAGGTTGTCACTGTATTTTCGTCAACGGTCTTGGTGAAGGCAGAAACTATACCTATAATTTTGCCTTCGCCACCTACATATTTGTCCAATGGGTTGTTGATTATTTCACCTGTTTCTTCGTCTTTCTCTACTTCATAGGCATCCACATGGAACTTGTTGTAAACTTGTACGTCGTCAATGAAGTATGAACCGTCGATTTCCTCAAGCTCACCCTCAATGGCTACGAGGTCATTAACATAGTCTGCTACGTCGCTTGTGCTAATTTCTACCGGCTCAGCTTCCTCACCATCGGTAATGGTCAGGTTGTCGGCATTGGTAGTAGGAGCTTCACAGGCTTCAGGGGTACCTTTAAAAATATCAAATGTCAGGTCAACGGTACCATTTACTATCTGGTTAACCTTGAGGTCGAGACCTTCGTTGTAGAATTGTATGGCACCCGATGCATCACGAACAAATGTCTGTGAGTTGCCTTGGTCGGTATCCCATCTGTAAACCACCTGAGCATCTGTCAGCGTGAGGGTAGCCTTAGTCTTTGGGTCAAGAGCCATGAATGCAGCAATGTTCTCGGCTTTAGGAAGCTCAATTACTGGAGCATCACCCTTCTTGTAAATCTTGATGGAAGAAATCTGGTTGTTGTCAGCACTTGTGGTCTTCAGAACTAATTGAGTGCCTGCTTTCTGAAATGCATCCTTAATGATGTAAGTGTTGCCATCTTCAGCTTTTGCTCCAGTACATGTGTTGCTTGCTTCTTCTTCGCCAACATAGAAGGTTGTTACAACTTTTCCTGATGCGTCACTGTTACCCATGATGTCTATTCTCTCAACGGCAAAGTCAAACTTAGGGAATGTAATGGTTGAGCCATTCTTGCCATAAATGAGTCCCATAGATTCACCAGATTTATTCGTGCGAACCTTATGACCTGGATCAGGAGCATTAACCTTGAAGCTGTAGGTTCCATCCGTGTAGGTTGCTTCTGTCGTTACATAATCTGCTGGGAAGTTCCAGGTTTCCTGATTGGTGAAGTCAAAAGTTACTTCCTGTGCAAATGTTGTTCCACAGAACATAGCCATTGCGAACAACATGGTTGTGCGTAGTGTTTTTTTCATAATTTTTTGATTTTGGTTAAAGATTAATGTTGTTAGTATCTGCTTACAAAGATATGTTTTATTTTGTAGACTGCCAAATTTTTTCAATTCAAATGATGAATGATTTTGCAATTTCCATGAATTTCCATAAAACAAAAATCCCGCAGACAGAGTGCCGGCGGGACTAATATGAATAAGGTGAAAAACTTTATACCTTTAGTTGTATGTTTATTATTTGTTCATGAATTTCTTGCCGTTCATGATAACCACACCCTTGTAGTTCTTGTTCACGCGCTGACCGGCGAGGTTATACATGGCGTTGCTCTGTGCCTCAGCCTTTACCGATACAGCGTTGATGGCGGTAACAATGCCACCATCTGTTGAAACGATACCTTTCAGACCCTCTCCGTCAACGAAATATCCATTGTTTACGAAAGCGGCCTGAAGACGATGGTCTTCCTCACCGGAAATGTCATATGTTACAATGAAATCTGAAGGCTCAGCAGCATATACATATTTATAAACAACCTTGTCTTCACCAATCTCACCGTCGAGTGTCATGGCAGGACGAGTAGCCCATTCAACAGGGTCTACACCAAGTATCTCTGCTTCGGTCTTACCATCTGCCCATGCCCAAGTGTGGCACTCCAGACCTTCTGCACGTGTTGTCTCGAACCATACGGCAATCTCACCTTCTACAGCTTGGGGAACGTAACCTTCATCTTCGCCACCTTCTTCCTCAAATCCTTCAACTGCCTCATATTCAGTAGCACCGTCATAGGTGTAGTTGTTAACTGTTTCGCATGCCAAACCTCCAATATCGGTAGTCTGATCTCCGTTGCCGTTGTTGAAGATGATGTTTATCACATCGTCGCCTCCAATGCTGAAAGTCTGTGTCCATACAGTAACGCCATTAACTTCAGTCGTCTCTGTCATCTGTGTGCCCGGCCATTCACCATTCAGTTGATTTCCGTCCTGATCCCATACATAGAGGAATGGGGCTACATCGGCCTTAACATTGATAGTTACAGGACCACCTGCTTGTGCTGCAATAGCTATGAAAGCCACAGCGATTAAAGTAAATAATTTTCTCATTTTAGTTCAGTTTAATTTAGGTTGATTATTAGGATTAAAGTAATTCACATCGCAAAACTACGTTTTATTTTTCTATTCAGCAAACATTTTTATTGATATTTTATCAATTTCCTAATTTTTCTTTTTGAAAGCAATCTGTGGTTTTATGTTACAATATGTCAGTTTTAGGAATATTGCAGTTTGTGCATAAATATGTGATTTAAGCCCCCTTTATACAGTTCTCCGCACACTTGGAAAACAAAAGAGCCACTTTCGCGTTTCAAAAGAGCCTCTTTTACCTTCCAAAAGAGCCTCTTTTGCACGCTAAAAGAGCCTCTTTTAAAATGCCTTATTTAACTCGTTGACATTCAATATGTTATAAGGGGTTAAAAACTTGAATTTTTCAGTGTTGGAAACCGTATATATATGCAATTTGTGAATTTCTTGATGAGTTATTGAAATGGAATGTTTCGTGACAAATCGTAATAATTTGCAGTATTTGAATATTTTGATTACTTTTGCACATCACATGTAATAACGAAAACTTTATTTGCAATATGACTCAGAACACAAACAGAGAAGAACAGATACTTGTAAGCATAACAGGGCAGGATCGTCCAGGACTCACCGCGTCGGTGATGGCTATCTTGGCACGATATGATGCTGAAATTCTCGACATTGGTCAGGCTGACATCCATTCAACGCTCTCGTTGGGCATACTCATCCGTACCAATGAAGTGAACTCCGGTCAGGTAATGAAGGAGTTGCTTTTCAAAGCAACTGAGCTGAACGTGAATATAGGCTTCTCTCCTATCTCTGATGAGGAATATGAAGACTGGGTGAGCCGTCAAGGTAAGCATCGATACATACTCACCCTCATTGGTCGTTCGCTCTCGGCACGCCAGATTGCCGCTGCAACAGAGGTGGTTGCCAGTCAGGGATTGAATATCGACTCCATAATACGTCTTACCGGCAGAAAGAGCATTAAGGACGTGAACAAGAAAGTGAGGGCATGTATAGAGTTGTCGCTTCGCGGAACACCTGCTGACCGTTCACAGATGCAAGCCGACCTCATGCGCATAGCTTCACAGATGGATATAGACTTCTCGTTCCAACGCGATGACATGTTCCGTCGCATGCGCAGGCTTATATGCTTTGATATGGACTCCACTCTAATTCAGACGGAATGTATTGACGAGCTGGCTGAGCGTGCCGGAGTGGGAGACCAGGTGAAAGCTATCACCGAGAGTGCCATGCGAGGTGAGATAGATTTCAAAGAAAGCTTCACCCAAAGAGTGAAACTCCTTAAAGGTCTTGATGTTAGCGTTATGCAGGAGATTGCCGAAAATCTTCCGATAACAGAAGGTGCCGAACGTCTGATGTCTGTGCTGAAGCGCTGTGGCTATAAGATTGCCATTCTAAGTGGTGGCTTCACTTATTTCGGAGAGTATCTACAGCGCAAGTTCGGTATTGATTATGTCTATGCCAACGAACTGGAGGTTGACGAGGATGGCAAGCTCACTGGCAGGTATGTGGGTGAGATTGTTGATGGGCACCGTAAGGCAGAGCTTCTGAAGCTCATAGCACAGGTGGAGAAGGTGAACCTTGCCCAGACCATTGCCGTGGGTGATGGCGCTAACGACCTGCCGATGCTCTCGGAAGCCGGTCTCGGCATAGCCTTCCATGCCAAGCCGCGTGTGGTGGCAAACGCCAAGCAGAGCATCAATACCATCGGGCTTGATGGCGTGCTCTACTTCCTTGGCTTCAAAGACTCTTATCTGGGTGAGCAGGGCAGGATGTGACCCACATCAGGTCGCTCATGATGCTGTCACTTATGAATAATCCTTCACGGGTAAGCCTGAGACGATTGTCTCTCAGACTTACCTTTTTTTGTTGTATGTATGGCTCTGCACAGGCTAAGATATGCTTTTTGAAAACTTCGGGTAGGGCTTCGATGTTTACTCCATCTCTCGTTCTTAATGCAGTGGTGATAAGGTCGTTGTAACGCGTTGCTTCATCTATGACTTCATAATCGCATGGACGTATGCCGCGCTCTATGCTTTCTATATATCGTTTTATGTCGCTTATGTTCCATTGTCGGGAAACGATGTCGTAGCTGTGGGCTGAGGCACCTATGCCAATATATGGTGTGCCGTCCCAATAGCTGCTGTTGTGGAGGGAACGAAATCCTGGTTTTGCAAAGTTGCTTATCTCATAATGCTCGTAACCGGCAGAGGTGAGCTTGTCAATGAGCATTTCATACATGCTTAGCGACAACTCCTCGTCAATTTCTCTCCACTTATCTCTGTTTTCGTAGAGTGGAGTGCCCTCCTCGTACATGAGACTGTATGCCGAGATGTGCTCAACGTTGAGAGCCAATGCCTCATCAATGTCTCTTTCCCAGTCGGAAAGCGTCTCGCCGGGGAACCCGAACATGAGGTCTATGCTGATGTTGGATATGCCATGTTGGCGCAGCTGCTTCACGGCGGCAGTCACTTGACGGGCAGAGTGTCTACGGTGAAGAAAACGCAGACGCTGGTTGGAGAAAGTCTGTGCGCCCATGCTTACACGGTTTGTGTGGAGTTCAGAGATCGTGGCACATAGAGTTTCATTGATGTCGTCGGGATTGCATTCCATGGTTATCTCCTTGCAGAGATTGCCAGTGGAGTTTAAACCGTACACCTTATATATATTATATAGGAGCTTCCGGAGGTTGTCGCTGGACAGTTGACTTGGCGTACCTCCACCGATATACACGGTATTGATGGGCATGACATCCCTGAGTTCCATCTCGCGGCACAAGGCATCGACGTATCTGTCTTGCAGGGGCAAGAGGGTGGTGGAGTAGAATCCGCAATAAATACAACGGCTTGCACAAAAAGGAATATGTATGTATAGCCCAGCCATGATAAGTATTAGTTGAGTTTGAATAATGTGTTATTGTTTTCATCACAAAATTAACAATAAGATATAAAAAATGGAGCTTTTTTTGAAATTCTTTTGGCAATATAGTGTAAAAACCTTAACTTAGTAGGCGATTTGCAAAAAGCAGGTCGTAATAAAAACAAAAGCAACAATTTATTAACAACCTAAATCTATAGTGATATGAGAGTATATCAGACAAACGAAATCAAAAACATTGCATTGCTTGGCAGTGCGGGTAGCGGCAAGACTACTCTTGCCGAAAGTATGCTCTATGAAGCTGGTATAATAAAGCGTCGTGGTACGGTGGAAGCAAAAAATACCGTGAGCGACTATTTCCCTGTGGAGCAAGAGTATGGCTACTCTGTTTTCCCTACCGTGTTTCATGTGGAGTGGAACAACAAGAAGCTCAATGTGATAGACTGTCCGGGAAGCGACGACTTCGTGGGGGGTGCCATTACGGCTCTTAACGTTACCGACCAGGCTGTGATACTCATCAACGGTCAGTATGGTCCGGAAGTGGGTACACAGAATGCGTTCCGCTATACCGACAAGCTTAACAAGCCGGTGATATTCCTCGTTAACCAGCTTGACCGCGAGAACTGTGACTTCGACACACTGATGGCCAGTATGCGCGAGATATACGGCTCAAAGTGCGTGCAGATACAATACCCCATAGCTACAGGTCCGGGCTTCAATGCGGTTATCGACGTGCTGCTGATGAAGAAATACAGTTGGAAGCCGGAAGGCGGAGCTCCAACGATAGAAGACATCCCGGCTGAGGAAATGGAGAAGGCAAAGGAGCTGCATGCCGCTCTTGTGGAGGCTGCTGCAGCCAATGATGATACTCTCATGGAGAAATTCTTCGAGGAAGAGAGCCTCACCGAGGACGAGATGCGTGAAGGTATACGCAAGGGACTGGTAACGAGAAGCATCTTCCCGGTGTTCTGCGTATGCGCAGGCAAGGACATGGGTGTGAGACGACTGATGGAATTCCTAGGTAATGTGGTTCCATTCGTTGACGAGATGCCAAAGATACACAACACCCGTGGTGAGGAAGTTGCTCCCGATGCCAACGGTCCGGAGTCGATATATTTCTTCAAGACCGGTATGGAGCCACACATCGGTGAGGTTTCTTACTTCAAGGTGATGAGTGGAAGCATCAAGCCTGGTGATGACTTGACCAATGCTGACCGTGGTTCAAAAGAACGCATAGGAACAATCTATGCCTGCGCCGGCGCAAACAGAATAGCTGTTGATGAACTGAAGGCTGGTGACATTGGCTGCACTGTGAAACTCAAGGACGTGAAGACTGGCAATACTCTCAACTCAAAAGAAGTGGAGCAGCGTTTTGACTTCATCAAATATCCCAACTCGAAATATTCCCGTGCTATCAGGTCGGTTAATGAGGGCGAGATGGAGAAACTCATGGCAGCGTTGCTCAAGATGCGTCAGGAAGACCCGACATGGGTGGTGGAACAGTCAAAAGAGCTTCATCAGACAATAGTACATGGACAGGGTGAGTTCCACCTTCGCACCTTGAAATGGCGCTTGGAGAACAACGAGAAGATACAGGTGGTGTTTGATGAACCGAAGATACCATACCGTGAAACCATCACTAAGACGGCGCGCGCCGACTACCGTCACAAGAAGCAGTCTGGTGGTGCTGGACAGTTCGGCGAAGTTCACCTCATTGTTGAGCCTTATGCTGAAGGTATGCCCGACCCAACCGTTTATAAATTCAATGGTCAGGAGTTCAAGATGAACATCAAGAGCCGTGAAGAGGTTGATCTGGAATGGGGTGGTAAGCTCGTGTTCCTCAACTCAGTTGTGGGAGGCGCAATAGATGCACGCTTCATGCCTGCCATTCTCAAGGGTGTGATGGAGCGTATGGAGCAGGGACCGCTCACTGGTTCCTATGCCCGCGACGTGAGGGTTATTGTGTATGATGGAAAGATGCACCCGGTAGACTCTAATGAGCTTTCGTTCATGCTTGCAGCACGCAACGCCTTCAGTGCAGCCTTCAAGGAGGCTGGTCCAAAAATACTTGAACCTATCTATGACCTTGAGGTGTATGTGCCTTCTGACTATATGGGTGACGTGATGAGTGACCTTCAGGGACGACGTGCCATGATTATGGGTATGGACAGCGAAGCTGGCTATCAGAAGCTTTCAGCAAAGATACCATTGAAGGAGTTGAGCAACTATTCAATATCACTGAGCTCTCTGACGGGTGGTAGAGCTTCGTTCACCACAAAGTTCGCAAGCTATGAGCTCGTTCCCAACGATATTCAGCAGAAGCTCATCGCTGAACATGAGGCTGAGCTCAAGGATGAAGACTGATGAACTATACGCTAAGTAATATAATCTTTGAGAATGGATGGACGCACCATGATGGAGCGTCCATCTTTTATTATCAATTATGTTCAAATGATAGCGGAGAGTCTCGTTTTTAAAGTGTGTGTGTCAGAGTTTGAAAAAAATATGCTACCTTTGCGGCATAAACTAAAATGCCTGGTATGATAGGAATAACAATAAAGGAGTCAGCCATAGTAAAAGCCGCAGAGCAAGGCATGGATGCCTTTGTGGGAGTGTTTGTTGATGCCATAAGCGATGGGATAGGAGGAGAGATAACGACAGCCACTCTTTCGGAGCTTAACTCCGACCAGATAACATTGCTGGCATGGAACATATTACATGAAGAGGTGATGGATGGTGGATATGTACAGCTTATACATAACGGCTATGGCGCATTCATCTTCAAAAATCCTTTTGCAGTAGCTGTGAAACAGTGGGGACTGGATGACCTCTGCAAGCATATAAGAAAAGCCCGGAAATATTATGACCGCTATCATGATGAGATAGAACAGGACTGCAGCGACGAAGAGTTCATGGCAATGTTTGAAAGAATGCCTGAGTTTGACGACTATGATGACGACTTTGTTGAGAATGAGGAAAGGTGGACTGAGATGATAGCACATTATATTGACGATAATATTGGGAATTTTGCCACGGTGGAGGAATGACAAGCTTTGCCGATGGCATAAAAATATTCGCAAATGAACAAAGAACAGCTGGAGCTCAGAAAAAAGAGCCCCATACAGATAAAAAACAAAAAGGCGGCATTTGAATATTTCTTTGTCGACGAACTGACGGCAGGCATAGTGCTCACCGGAACGGAGATTAAATCTATTCGTGCAGGTAAGGCTTCGCTTGTGGATACATATTGCTATGTTGTAGCTGGGGAACTGTGGGTTAAGGGTATGAATATCTCTCCCTATTTCTATGGATCCTATGCCAACCATGAGGCAAAGCGCGAGCGTAAGCTGCTGCTTACAAAGAGGGAGATAAGAAAACTGGAAGAAGCATGTAAGCAACCGGGATATACCATTGTGCCGACACTGGTGTTCATTGACGAGAATGGAAGAGCTAAGGTTGACATAGCCTTGTGTCGCGGAAAGAAAGAATATGACAAGCGTCAGACCCTGAAAGAGAAAGAAGACAGAAGGGAAATGGACAGGGCTCTCAAACATTACTGATGAACCTCGTGGACAAAACAATGGAATAAGCGAAGAGCTATGATAAATTTTGTCTTATCATAATTTAATGGTAATTTTGCAGAAAATTATAAAACAATGATGGCATTCAAAAAGAAGAGAAGATGGCATTGCATCTCTGGTCAGCCACTCACAGAGATGGACAAGAAGATAATGTATTGGGAGAATAAAGGCAAACTTGTTCCCACACGCGAACTGATAAAGACACCTGAACAGATAGAAGGCATTAGACGTGCAGGAGTAGTAAACACAGGTGTTCTTGACGAAGTGGCAAAGAATATACATGCGGGAATGTCTACTCTTGAAATAGATGAAATATGCAGAACCTATTGTGAAGAACATGGTGCCATACCAGCTTGCCTGAATTACGAAGGCTTTCCAAAGAGTGTTTGCACCAGCATCAACGAGGTGGTATGTCATGGTATTCCAAAGGAGGATGATATACTTTGCGAGGGGGATATCATCAATGTTGATTTTACAACCATTCTCGACGGATATTATGCTGATGCATCCAGAATGTTTATCATTGGCAAGACAACACCAGAGAAAGAACAACTGGTTAGAGTGGCAAAGGAATGTCTTGAGATTGGAATGGAAGCAGCCAAGCCATATTGCTTTGTGGGCGATATTGGCCATGCTATAGAAAAGCATGCAAAGAAATACAACTACGGCATTGTTCGTGACCTGTGCGGTCATGGTGTTGGCAATGCCTTCCATGAAGAGCCCGACGTGGCTCACTATGGACATCGTGGTCAGGGTATGCTGTTGGTACCAGGCATGGTATTTACCATTGAGCCAATGGTAAACATGGGCACATGGAAAGTGTTTATAGATGCAGATGACCCGTATGGATGGGAGGTGATAACTGAGGACGAATTGCCTTCGGCACAGTGGGAACACACTTTTGTCATGACTGAGACTGGTGTGGAGATACTCACTTATTGATGATACAAAAAACAAACGTGAGCTTCATTCATTAAAATGGATAAAGACATATATATACTTGGAATAGAAAGCAGCTGTGACGACACATCTGCCGCTGTGCTGCGCAATGGGGTGCTCCTGTCAAACGTGACAGCCTCGCAAGCCGTGCATGAAGCCTATGGCGGCGTGGTGCCTGAACTTGCCTCAAGGGCGCATCAGCAAAACGTGGTTCCTGTGGTTGACCAAGCCATAAAGAAAGCTGGCATAACGAAAGAACAACTGTCTGCAATTGCCTTCACGCGTGGACCGGGGCTGATGGGCTCGCTTCTCGTGGGAGTGAGTTTTGCAAAAGGGTTGTCGTGTTCACTCGGCATACCATTGATTGACGTGAACCATCTTCAGGGGCATGTTATGGCACATTTCATAAAAGAGGATGAGAACGACAGCTCTGCCCCCCCGTTTCCGTTCCTCTGCCTTTTAGTGAGCGGAGGAAACTCACAGATAGTCAAGGTTAATGCCTATAACGATATGGAAGTGATAGGGCAGACGATAGATGACGCTGCAGGAGAAGCCATTGATAAATGCTCAAAGGTTATGGGACTGGGTTATCCTGGTGGTCCTGTCATTGACAGACTGGCACGAAAAGGCAATCCACATGCTTATAAGTTTGCTGAGCCGCATATACCGGGATTTGACTATAGCTTCTCGGGATTAAAGACTTCGTTTCTCTATAACCTACGCAAATGGATAGAGGATGAGCCTGATTTCATAGAAAACCATAAAGAAGACATAGCGGCAAGTTTGGAGTACACTATAGTTGACATACTCATGAAGAAGCTTCGCGCAGCAGTAAAGCATACTGGCATCAAACATGTGGCAGTGGCTGGCGGAGTGTCGGCAAATAATGGCTTGAGAAATGCTTTTCACGACCATGCCAAGAGGTATGGGTGGACTATTTATATTCCGAAGTTCAGCTATACTACAGACAATGCTGCGATGATTGGCATTACAGGGTACTTCAAATATAAAGACAAGGATTTTTGTACAATAGATAAACCTGCATATAGTAAAGTAACATTTAAGTAACTATGGTATTCGAAGATAAAATTATAAGTAGAGAAATTGGTGATATTCTATATGACTCCAATCTTACAGTAGGAACAGCGGAGAGCTGTACTGGAGGACGAATAGCTGAGGGACTGATAGCCATTCCCGGAGCTTCCAACTATTTCAAGGGAGGTATTATTTGCTATTCGGATGAAATAAAGGAGCGTATATTGGGTGTTGACGGACAGTTGATAGAAACAAACACTGCTGTTGACGAGGAAGTGGCACGCCAGATGGTGAAGGGTGCTGTGGAAACCCTCGGTGTTAACTATGCAATAGCATCAACAGGTTTTGCTGGTCCTGGTGGGGGTACATCAGAAATACCTGTAGGAACAATTTGGATAGCATGTGGAACGGCAGACAATATCGTCACCATGAAACTTCAAGAAGACTTTGGAAGAGATATTAATCTTGCTATTGCCACAAGCAAGGCGTTGAGACTGTTTCTGGACTTTCTCAATGACCAAAAAGTAGAGGCAAAAGATGAAGAATGATACAAGAATGGCAAAAAAATATTAAAACAATAGATTATTTTTGGAAATATTTTGCTGTTCAAAGAAAAATATGTAATTTTGCACCCTGTTTGGAATAGGTATCAATTAACGATTACAAAAAAGTAGATAGAAATGTCTAAAGTTTGTCAGATTACAGGAAAGAAGGCACAGATTGGTAACAATGTGTCTCACTCAAAGCACCGCACAAAGAGACGCTTTGACGTAAACCTGTTCAGCAAGAAGTTCTATTATGTAGAAGAACAGTGCTGGATTCGCCTTAAGATTAGTGCTGCAGGTCTGCGCATGATTAACAAGGTTGGTCTTGATGCTGCGCTGAAGCAGGCTGTTGCCAAGGGTTATGTAGATTGGAAAGACATTAAAGTGATAGGAGATTAAGTCATATGGCATCTAAGAAAGCAAAAGGCAACAGAGTGCAGGTTATCCTCGAATGTACCGAAATGAAAAACAGCGGTCTTCCTGGAACAAGCCGTTACATTACGACAAAGAATCGTAAAAACACTCCAGAACGTTTGGAGCTTAAGAAATATAATCCTATCCTTAAGAGAATGACCGTTCATAAGGAGATTAAGTAATACTTTAAACGCAATAAGACATGGCAAAGAAAGCGGTTGCTACCCTCCAAGAAGGAAAAACGGACGGTCGCGCATATTCCAAAGTAATTAAAATGGTTAAAAGCCCTAAGACCGGAGCTTATATCTTTGATGAGCAGATGGTACCTAATGAGGCTGTTAAGGATTTCTTCAAGAACTAATTTGAAAGTATACATAAAGAAAGACCGTAGCGATTTCTGCTACGGTCTTTTTTATTATTGGTATCGTCCTTGAAATGTTTTTCCAAATATATTAATCGCAGGTAATCGTAGGCAGTGGTTAAACGTTTCATAATTAGTTTATTTTGGTGAAAAGGATATTTTTTGTAAATTTGCAAACCACAATATATAATGTGTAAACTCTCGCATGTCACACTTTTCTTTGATAGAATATTATTTTGATGCTTAATTATGGGATTTTTCGGACTATTTAATAAAAATAAGAAAGAGACTTTGGATAAAGGTCTGGAGAAAACGAAAGAAAGTGTTTTCTCGAAGATATCTCGTGCGGTGGCTGGAAAGTCAAAGGTTGATGATGAAGTACTTGATGATCTTGAGGAGATATTGATAACATCTGATGTTGGTGTTGACACTACCATAAAGATTATAGAACGCATAGAACAGAGAGTTGCAAGAGATAAGTATGTGTCAACGTCTGAACTCAATGCTATCCTTCGTGATGAAATTGCCAAGTTGCTAACAGAAAACAATACTTCTGATAATGGTAGTTGGGAACTCCCAAATGATCATAAACCTTATGTGATACTGGTAGTGGGAGTAAATGGAGTAGGAAAGACAACAACTATAGGTAAACTTGCATGGCAGTTTAAGCAAGCTGGAAAGAAAGTATTCTTAGGTGCAGCAGATACGTTCAGGGCTGCTGCAGTTGAACAGATATGTATATGGGGAGATAGGGTTGGAGTTCCCGTAATAAAGCAGAAGATGGGAGCCGACCCAGCATCCGTTGCTTTTGATACTATTAGTTCTGCCAAGGCAAATGACGCAGATGTAGTTATCATAGACACAGCTGGAAGATTACATAACAAAGTAGGACTTATGAACGAGCTCAAGAAGATTAAGGACGTGATGAAAAAGGTCATGCCAGAAGCTCCTGATGAGGTTATGTTGGTCCTTGATGGTTCAACAGGGCAGAATGCCTTTGAACAAGCTAAACAGTTTTCTGCTGTCACACAGATAACCTCTCTTGCAATAACCAAACTTGACGGAACGGCCAAAGGTGGTGTAGTAATTGGCATAAGTGACCAGCTAAAGGTTCCTGTTAAATATATTGGTCTTGGCGAGGGCATGGAGGATTTGCAGCTGTTTGACAAGCAACAATTTGTAGCATCTCTGTTCGGTTAAACAATACTTGCCGATGTATTATGGAATTATGCTCTTAGGTGAATATGAAGAAAAGGGTTGATATTTTCACGTTGGGATGCTCTAAGAATTTAGTTGATACAGAGCTTCTGATGAAACAATTTGAACTCGCAGGCTATGAATGTAGTCACGATAACCATGACGTGAAGAGAGGAGACATAGTTGTGGTGAACACATGTGGGTTTATTGGTGATGCAAAAGAAGAGAGCATACAGACAATAATGGACTTTGTCCAGCTGAAGAAAGAAGGACGCATAAAAAAAATATTTGTAATGGGATGCTTGTCGGAACGATACCGTAAGGAACTGGAAACTGAAGTACCTGAGGTAGATAAGTTTTATGGCAAGTTTGACTGGAAGTCACTCGTAGGCGATTTGTCGGAAGAGGCAAAACCCTGTTATTGTGGCTACCAACGTTCGCTTATCACCCCGTCACATTACGCATATCTGAAAATAGCTGAGGGTTGTGACAGACATTGTGCATACTGCGCCATACCGTTGATTACAGGCAAGCACATTAGCCGTCCAATGAATGAAATCCTTGAAGAGGTGAGATGGCTGGTAAGTATTGGTGTAAAGGAATTTCAGGTGATGGAGCAAGAGCTCACATATTACGGAGTTGACATTGATGGACATCGACATATTGCTGAACTTATCTCAAAAATGTCAGACATTCCAGGAGTTGAATGGATACGCCTGCATTACGCTTATCCAAACCAGTTTCCCTTGGAACTTTTGGATGTGATACGTGAAAAGAGTAACGTGTGCCATTATCTGGATTTAGCTATTCAGCATATTTCTGACAATATGCTGGAACGTATGCATAGAAATGTTACTAAAGAAGAGACGATTAGGCTCATACGGACGATTCGTGAACGTGTACCGGAAATATGTCTAAGAACAACTCTTATGGTTGGATTTCCCGGTGAGACAGATGCAGATTTCCAGGAACTCTTGGACTTTGTAAAGGAAACAAGGTTTGAGCGTATGGGAGCTTTCATTTATTCTGAAGAGGAAGGCACATATAGTGCATTACATTACAAGGATGATGTGCCAGATGATGTCAAACAAGCCCGACTCAACGCACTCATGCGTTTGCAGCAAGGTATTAGTGCTGAATTTGAAGCTTCTCAGATTGGAAAGATACACAAAGTTGTGATAGACTATGAAGAAGGTGATTACTATGTGGGACGTACTCAGTATAGTTCACCGGAGGTTGACACCGAAGTCTTGATTCCTTCATCAGAAGGGAGACTGGAAATCGGTAATTTCTATGATGTACTCATTACCGATGCGGAAGAGTTTGATTTGTATGGTAAAGTTGTTACAAAATGAAATAAAGTCTGAAACATGAACAATAAAGAATTTATCAACAAGCTTGCCAACGAAAGTGGCTATTCTGTAGAAGACACACAAAAGCTGGTGCGTAGCGTGCTGGCATCTATGGTTAAGCAGTTGGAAAGTGGCAAGACCGTTGCCATAAACGGGTTTGGGGCATTTGAAGTGAAGAAACGTCTTGAAAGGGTGATGGTTAGTCCGTCCACGGGTGAGCGCTTTCTCGTTCCTCCCAAACTTGTTTTGAACTTCAAACCAACTTCAAGCATTAAGGAACGACTAAAGAATGGAGGAGAGGTGTGATGGAAAAAATTACTATTCACGATTTAGCTGATGGTGTGTCAAAGAAACACCGTCTGGGTAAGAAGGCTGTTGAGCAGTTTATATCTGACATGTTCAACGTGATAAGTAACGGACTTGATACTGATGAGCTCGTTAAGGTCAAAGGATTAGGTAGCTTTAAGGTTACGACTGTAAAGCCGAGAGAGAGCATCAACATTAAAACAGGAGAGAGGCATGTGATAGAACAGCATGCGAAGGTGAGCTTTACTGCTGATGCAACCATGCGCGAACGTATAAATAAACCCTTTGCTCATTTTGAAACCGTTCCACTTAAAGATGGTGTAACGTTTAGTGACATGGAAGAAGATTTAAAATCTTCAGCACAATCAACAGTAAGCGATGATGAGTCTCCTGAAGAACCATTGGTTGAAACTGGCAATGAAGTAATTTCAGAAAATATAAAAACAGAGTTGGATGCCGATGCAAAAACGGCAGATGGCGAAACTGATGCTTCATTTGTAGGCGAGGAAATTATTCAGGAAGAAGGCTCTTCAACAGTGAACATAAACTCTCAAGATTGTGAACAAACACCATCAGCGCAAGTTGAAGATACTAAACCTTCTGATGATTTAAGTAACGATGATGTAGAAAGTAATGATACTGAAGATGAAACTCATGACAACAGTATTGTTGATATAGTGGCACTCAATGGAGCAACGTCATCATCAGCTGAAAAACTTATGTTAAATGGAGAAAATGAAGAGTCTGAAGACGTGAATGTAGAATCTCAAATACCGCGAGTGAGCAGAAGAAATTGGCTTTTTCATATCCCAATCTATTTGCTAATGCTCGCAGCTGGACTGCTGATAGGTTATTTCATATGGGGACACAATGCTGGCACAATAGCCAATGAGAGTTTACTTTCCAAGGATGTGGCTGCTACTTCTGTAGATAGTATGGCCAACGTTGCAAATGCTTCGAAAGATACTCTTAAAACACCAAAAGACGCTAATGTCTTCAATTTCGATGCTGTTAATGGTGACAAACGACTTCAATATGGTGCTTATCATATCGTTGGGATTGATACTGTTATAACGCTTCGTGAGGGACAGACCATGGCTTCGTATTGCCGAGCAACGCTTGGAGCCGACATGCTGGTATACTTTCAAGTCCTGAATGGTGTCGATGAACTTACTGGAGGGCAGAAATTAAAAGTACCCAAAGTGAAATTAAAGAAACAAAAATAATCAATAAAAAAATAGCAGTTACATCACTTTCATGTAACTGCTATTTTTTTATTGATGGCCATCAGAATGGTTTCTCGTCAAGCATCTCAAAACCACAGTATGGAACCAAAACCTTAGGTACCCTTATGCCTTCGGGTGTCTGGTTGTTTTCTATTATAGCTGCTACGATACGTGGTAGAGCAAGTGCCGAACCATTGAGTGTATGACATAGTTCAATTTTCTTGTTGTCAGCACGACGATAACGGCATTTCAACCTGTTGGCCTGATATGTGTCGAAATTGCTTACTGAAGAAACTTCAAGCCATCTGTTTTGTGCTTCAGAATAAACTTCGAAGTCATAGCATATAGCAGAAGTGAACGATTGGTCACCTCCGCAAAGCAAGAGCACTCTATATGGCAGTTCCAGCTTCTTGAGCAATCCTTCTACATGTTCAAGCATCTCCTTATGGCTTTCTTTGGAATGCTCTGGAGTATCTATCCTAACAATCTCTATCTTTGAAAATTCGTGAAGACGGTTCAATCCTCTTACGTCTTTACCGTAGGAGCCTGCTTCACGGCGGAAACATTCTGTATAGGCGCAATTCTTGATAGGCAGATCCTTCTCATCAATTATCACGTCACGGTAAATGTTCGTCACGGGAACTTCTGCAGTAGGTATGAGATAAAGGTCGTCTATCTCACAATGATACATCTGACCTTCCTTATCGGGCAGCTGACCTGTGCCATATCCTGAGGCAGCATTCACTACGGTGGGAGGCATTAATTCTGTATATCCGGATTTGCGTGCTTCGTCAAGAAAGAAGTTGATGAGAGCTCTCTGAAGACGAGCCCCTTTTCCCACATAAACAGGGAAGCCTGCACCTGTAATTTTCACTCCAAGGTCAAAATCGATGAGGTTATATTTCTTAGCAAGTTCCCAGTGAGGTAGCTTTGCTTCGTTGTTTTCTGGCTTTGCAGTCCAATTTCCCACGGTGTCTCCATCTTTACACTCACACAAGTTACTTTTCACAACGTGGTTATCGTTTGCACCTGAGCCTTCTGGCACATTTTCGTAAGGTATGTTTGGAATCTGGCAAAGCAAGGTTTCAAGCTCTTTTTCTGCCACTTCCATTTTCTCTTTTTGTTCCTTTTCTTCTTTTTTGAGGTCAGATACCTTATTTTTTATCTCATTAGCTTCGTCTCGCTTGCCTTCTTTCATCAGCTGACCTATCGTTTTAGACAATTGGTTGCTTTCAGCTTTTTTCAAATCCATGACCTGTTGGGCTTCGCGACGTTTTTTGTCTATCTCCAGCACTTTGTCAATAGCCTCTTTAGCATTTTTGAAATGCTTTTTCTCCAATCCTCTGACTACCTTATCTGTATCGTTTTTGATGAGATTTAATGTAAGCATAAGTTTGTTACTTTATATTACGTTTTTTCAACCGCAAAGTTACATGTTTTTTTTTGAAACGCCTAATTACCCATAGTTTTTATCCATAATCTCATTGCTATAGATATTAATTCCAGGTAACTTATTTAGTGGAAAACCAACTCTGCCTAAGAAAGAGCCGAGATGGATGTATATTCACCATGTCCAAAGCTGGTTTAGCTCTGCTCTTGCTCTTTTATAGCCTACTTTCTTCTTTTTTACATAGAATTGCATCATGAAACTTAAAAAAACATGGGAATTACACGGTAAGGCTAATGAAATGAAAAGAAATTTTGTATTATTTGTGTTCTTGAGAATTATTCGCATATCAAATATGAAAGTTGTTTGTGCATATTTATGCGAATTTGTACTCTTATATTCGTTTTTCGTACATTCGGAAAACGAAAGTGCCACTTTCGCGTTACGAAAGAGGCTCTTTTACCTTCCAAAAGAGGCTCTTTTGCACGCTAAAAGAGGCTCTTTTGAAAAGCAACTTTCAAACACTTGATTATCAGTTTGTTATGAGGGTAATTTTTGGAAGGGAATATACATTTGCAAATCGTATATATATGCAGATTGTGGAATATCAGAAATTAAAGTTATATAAGGCTTTTGTTGCTTGTTCCTACATAAAACTTCTTCTTGTGAGGTTAATCTGCTTTAGTATTGCAAGGAGAGCTGTTCATTTTAAGTGCAAAATAATGCAAAAAAAATCAGTTTTTAACAAAATATTTTTGATACATATAAAGAAAATTGATAACTTTGCGGTGTAATAAAGGACATATCACAACAATGATATAAAAATAGTTTTTTTAGTGGTTAATTTAGTTTTAGTAAGTATTTAAATTAAAGCTCGCTGTGAAGCGAGCTTTAATTGATTTTATCCCATTCTTTATTTTCCTACATTGCCCCACAGAAGAACAATACAATTATCTGTGCGGTGAATATTCTCAGGAACATGCTTAACGGATAAACAGTTGAATAACCGATGGCAGGAGCCTCACGACTGCATACGCTGTTAGCATATGCCAAGGCTGGTGGGTCTGTATATGTTCCCGCAAGCATTCCCATGATGGTGAAATAGTTGAATTTGTATTTCATGCGAGCTATGGTTCCAACAATGAGTATTGGGATGATGGTGATGAGAAAGCCTGTTCCTACATATTTAAGACCATCTCCTGAAACCACGGTATCCCAGAAACCAGCACCGGCTTTTATTCCGACACTTGCAAGAAACAGCACGAGACCAATTTCACGAAGCATCATATTTGCAGAGGTGGTGGTATAGGTAACTAATTTTGCAAAATGTCCGAATCTGCCAATGAGTATGGCTATTATGAGTGGACCACCTGCGAGACCAAGTTTCAATGGTACTGGCATGCCAGGTATGGCAATGGGTAAGCTACCGAAGAGTATACCGACGATTATACCTACAAATATTGTGGCAATATTGGGAGCGTCGAGGCGCTTTACGCTGTTACCCATTATTTCGGCTATTCTGTTTACATTGTCTTCTGGACCAACAACCATGATCTTGTCACCTACATGGAAATGGTGGTTTCTTGACGCGAAGAGGTCCATGCCTTGACGTGTTATGCGTGTAACATTGACTCCGTATACACTGCTGAAATGCATCTTTCCGAGTGTCTTTCCGTTCATGGCAGAGTTGGTTACGACAATGCGTTTTGAAATCATTGGCTGGTGTTCGTCCTCTATATTCCAGTTTGCTTCTATCTCCGGACCTATGAATGATTTCACCGCTTCGGCATCTGCTTCAGCACATACCACTTGTACCTCATCGTTGAGTTCAAACTTGGTGTCTCTGTTTGGTGTAACAATTTGCCCGTCATGCTTCAGTCGTGTGCATACAATGTCACGCTTCAGGAATTCGCATATCTGCATCAGCGTTCTGCCGGTGATAAATGCGTTTTCAACTCTGAGATGCATGCCATGGGGCTTCTCGTGTGGGTTCTCATCTTCTTTTGCCTGCAACTCCTGTTCTTCTTCATTGAACTTTATCTTGCATATATATTTTATTGCAAGCGTAGCCCCTATGATGCCAAGCACACCCAGTGGGTAAGCACAAGCATAGCCGGAAGCTATTGATGGAACGTCACCATTGGGAAACACCGAGCTGAGAGCCTCGTTTGCAGCACCCAGACCTGGTGTGTTGGTAACAGCTCCATATAGTGTTCCTACCATCATGGGTAAGTTCACGGGGTTGCTTGTATCGAAGAATGCGTAGTAGCATGCAAACATTACTCCAATATTGAGTAATATGGCTATGCATGACAACATGTTCAAGCGTATGCCGGCAGCTCCGAAGCTTTCAAAAAAGCCTGGACCAACCTGAAGACCAATCATGAAAACAAACAGGATGAGTCCGAAATCTTGAAGAAAGGTAAGGGTAGCCGTAGGACCTGTAAATCCTATGTGCCCGGCAAGTATTCCGGCAAACAGCACGAAGGTAACTCCTAAGGATATACCTCCGATTTTCAATTTCCCCAGATACACACCCACAGCAATCACAATGGAGTAAAGCAACACTATATGTGCCACTGAGTCTGTTGTAGTGAATAAGTTAATAAGCCAATCCATATTGAATATTTTGTTTGATTATCGCATCCATTATTGGTTCATGATTGTTTCTCATTTGTCCTGAACCAGTTTGCGGACTGCAAAGTTAATGCTTTTTCATTAATTATTCAAGTTAAATAACAAAAGATAGTGGTAAACCATGTGTCTGTCAGCATTCTTTTCTGATAATTCTTGAAAATTCACGATATATTTCAATTTATGTGGATTTAGTATGATGGTATATTGATGCGAAATATAAAAGCTTATATATTTTCAGGGCAGATAGAGAAGGCTTATCTCCTGTTAGTTTTTTCCTTAGCATCTTGCCAATTAAGTTGTAGAGAAGGCGCAATATGGGTAGAAGGTACATGGCGCGTAACTTAATGGTAGTGTCAAGCAGAGGTGAATATCCATGAAGTTCTTCTGAAAGGCATGCCAATGTATACATGCTTTCTTCCACCTTATTTATATATATATCGTTAGGCTCAAAGAATTTATATCTTGCTGGATTGTCAATATGACAAATACTTGTGTGAGACTTTTCCAAGTCCATGCCAAAGATTACATCCTCATAGCCATAGGTCTTTATGTCTGAACGTAAAGGGTGGCTTATCATTACATCTTTGAGAATCATGAAATTGGTTGTGCGAAAGCTTTTATATGGATTGCTACTGCGTTTCTCGGGTGAGAACCGAGTGCAGGCTTCACTCTCATAAAGAAATCTGAGATTAGAAGTATGGAGTCCCGATATACCCACGCCTCCGCACACCACGTCTGCCTGGTCGGCAAGGATATATTTCTTTAGGAAGTATGGAGGAAGTGACAAACCGGCATCTATAAACAGCAAACGATCATAGTGTGCCTCTTTAGCCAGATGATTGCGGATGGCAGCTCTTCCAATGTTTTCTTTTAGAATCAAATGCCTGCAATGTGGAAAATGCTCAATCTTGTTGTTTTGGAAAATACTATTGGTGTCGGTGCTCCCGTCTTCTGCAACGATAACCTCCCATTTGCAGCTTCCAATGGTGTTTGATGCCTGTTTAACGATTTCATCAACCATATCATAGCAGACGTCGTTATATGTGGGTATAAGTATAGAAAGTTGTTCAACCATTGTTTGCTGTTTTATTTATGAAAGTGTTTTATGCAAAAGTACATATAATTTTGTACTTTAAATTCTAAAAGGGACCAATAATTTGTGAAATAAGACGAAATAAGGTACATTTGCATTTAATAAATAAACAAAATTGAAATGAAACATCTTATATCTGTTATTTGTCTTTTGGTGGGTGTTACTGCCAATGCCATGCCTGCCAAGCGCTTTTGGCAAACAATAAGGAATGTTGATGGCTCAATGGTTAAGCTCATGCTTGTTGGTGATGAGCATCTTCACTATTACATCACATCAGACAACATGCCTGTTGTTCAGGAGGAAGGAAAATATGTATTTGCTATGGCTTCTCCAAATGGACTTGCCGCTACGGACATCTTGGCTCACAACATTGACGAGCGGTCTACAGCCGATGTTTCAAAACTTGAAACACTCAGGGGTGAGTGGTCAAGACATAAAGCAATGGCTCATAAAAACTCGGCTATTTTGAATATACCGTCAAATCTTAAGCCCAATAGAAAAGTCTTTTCCGGTAAGAAAAAAGGTCTGATTATTCTTCTTTCGTTCAATGACTTGGATTTCACTACGTCTAAAGAAACATTCAAGCGTATGGCAAATGAAGAAGGATATCGTGAGAATGGACATATAGGAAGCGTCCATGACTATTTCTATGACAATAGCTTTGGAAAGTTTGATCTTACTTTTGATGTAGTTGGTCCATACAAAGCTCCTAAAAGCTGGGCATGGTATGGGGCAAATGATAGTCGAGGTGACAGGATAGAAAGGGTGCAGCAGCTTATAAGATTCGGTATAGACAGTGCTGATGGCGATGTAGACTTCAGAAATTATGATTGGGATGGCAATGGGGAAGTAGACCAGGTCTATGTTATATATGCCGGTCATGGCGAGTCTTATGGCGCAGACTCAAGAACCATTTGGCCTCATGAAAGCTCTTTTGGAGGCGTTGTTGAGTATGAAGGACAAACATATGACATGAGATATAAGGTTGGGGACATGTTTTTTGACACTTATGCCTGTGGATGCGAACTGAAATATGATCCATATAATCCTGATGCTAATGAAACAGATGGCATAGGCACCATGTGTCATGAATTCTCACACTGTCTTGGACTTCCAGACTTCTATGACACCACATCAAATACCGGAAATGCTACGTCTAACTATGGTATGGATATGTGGGATGTAATGGATCAAGGTGCTTATAATGGTGATGGTAAGATTCCCATGTCGTATACTGGATATGAACGTCATTATTGCGGATGGATCAACTACAACGAACTAACCGAACCTTGTAAGGTGACGGATATTGATGCACTCGAAAACGGAGGTAAGGTTTATCAGATTGTTAATCCTGGAAATAAAAATGAGTATTACCTGTTGGAGATGAAAAACGGAGCTCTGAAATGGGACAGTGGCATGAGTCGTGAATATATCGGAAAAACAGTTTCTGGCATCATGATAACCCATGTTACCTATGATGAAGAGCGTTGGGCGAATAACGATGTTAACACATCTGGAGCCGGCTACCAGTGCATGACTATATTCCATGCCGACAATTCCGACGAGACAGTATATGAGCAAAACGGAACTATATATCTTGACACCTACGAGTATGCCTATGATTTGTACCCTTATTCATCAAAAAACAAATCACTCACAGATACTTCTTTGCCTGCTTCTGTACTCAACACTCCAAACACTGACGGTGGTTTCTTGATGCATAAACCTGTTACCAACATTACGAAATCCAGCGGTAAGGCAAGTTTTGTATTCATGAATGGCACTGAGGAATATACCACAGACATAAATAAAGTGGAAACAAGTGATGGCAATAACTATCAAACAAATGGACGGATATACAATCTTAAAGGTCAATATGTGGGCACCGATATAGATTGTCTACCAAAGGGTATCTATATCGTCAATGCGAAAAAAATAGTTATTGACTGATAGAACAAACATAAAGAAAGGGAGGATGTTTTTGAGCATCCTCCCTTTTATTGTGTTATTGTTGTATTGCAATTAGTTGATTACAGTAATCCCATTTTACCAACTGCAAACAACAGAGAGTATCCAAGAACCATTGTAATTATGCCGACAGTTAGTCCGACCTTAAGCATGTCGTTCTGCTTAACCAGTCCCGTAGAGTAGGCTATGGCATTTGGTGGTGTGGAAATAGGCAGACACATAGCAGATGATGCTGCAAGCGCTATACCCATGAGAACGGTTGGCGTTCCACCGATGCTTGACAAACGGTCACCCATACCTGTACATACTACCGCAAGGATAGGTACGAGCAGTGCTGCTGTAGCAGTGTTGGATATAAAGTTTGACAGGAAATAGCAAAGCAATCCAGATGCAAAGAGAATGACTAATGGGCTCCATTGCCCAAAAGGTATGCTCTTGATGGCTGCATCGGCTAAACCAGAGCCATTCATTCCGAGTCCAAGGGCAAAACCTCCAGCAACCATCCAAATCACAGCCCAGTCTATTTCCTTCAAGTCTTTAGCTGTTATAACACCGGTAACGGCAAACACACCCATAGGTATCATTGCAACGGTATTGGCATCGATGCCTGTATAATCTTTAGGAATAACCCACAACAATATCGTGGCAATGAAAGTTAAGCATACAACCCACATTCTCCAACCATGGTGGATTTTACCATTTATTTCAAGTTCAATGGTCTTCTGTGTGAAAGGGAAGAACTTCAAGATTATTCGCCATGAAATAAGCAATATCACGATGGTGAGTGGAAACATGATTGCCATCCATTCTCCAAAGCCAAGACCCATGTTGAGACCAGCTTCATCGTTCAGTACTTTCAAGGCAATGGCATTAGGAGGCGTGCCTATCGGCGTTCCCATACCGCCAATGTTGGCAGCTACAGGTATACTCAATGTTAAAGCTATTCGTCCCTTGCCGTTGGCAGGAAGAGCAGCAAACACTGGAGTAAGGAACGTGAGCATCATTGCGGCAGTGGCGGTATTGCTTACGAACATTGAAAATAGACCCGTGATCAGCAAGAAGCCTAACAGTACATTCTCGCTCTTACTTCCAAATGGACGAATTAGGTTTTTTGCCAGTAATACATCAAGTCCCGATTTCGTAGCAGCTATAGCTAAGATAAATCCTCCAAGGAAGAGCATGATTACCGGGTCGGCGAAGGCTGCCATTATTTCTTTTGATTTGAGCAATGTGCCGAAGGTTTCACTCTCTTCACCCTTGAAGGGCAACAGTGCATTGTTGGATATCGTAAGGCACATCGTTGTGATTATTGTCAAGGATGTTGCCCATGATGGAATACATTCGGTGAGCCATGAAAGTGTAGCAAATACAAATATCGCTATCACACGCTGCTGAACTACTGTAAGTCCGTCAATGCCAAATGCCGATGTGGGAAGGTTCCATACGACAATGGTTACGATGGCTATGACCAGCAATTCTAACATCTTCTTTTTTGAGTACTTGTTGTCAAGTACATTAGAACTCTTTTCTGCCATTTGGTTTTATTGTTTAGTGTTGCTTATATTTTATTGTGAAATCGGGCGCAAAGTTAATAAAAAGTTAAGAGTTTTGGCTTTTTGTTGCTTAGATTTTGTAATTTTGCTAAAATTTTTAATGCTTATCCAATGAGATGTTCACTATCACCGCATAATAATTTCCATATCATAACCCCTGTATCTATTTTCATAGTGCTTCTCTGTTTGTTGGCGTTGAGCTGCAATAGAGCAAAGAACATGCAAGGTGAACCAATCAACTTCAAATATGCTTCAAACATAAGCATTACCAAATGCGATGGCTATTGGCAAGTGAGACTTGACAATCCATGGCAGAAAGGGACAGTCCTTCACAATTATACGTTGATATCTCATGAGGATTCGGCCAAAATGTCAAAAGCCAATATTCCTTCTGGCAGTACAGTCGTATATATTCCTTTGCGGCGCAGTGTAGTGATGAATACCGCCCATGCTTCTCTCATCCACATGCTTGACAATGGTAGCAACAATTTGGTGGGGCGAATAGCAGGTGTGGCAGATGCCAAATATATGCAGTTACCATACATTCACGAAGGCATGGCAAAAGGCAGAATTGCAGATTGCGGTAATTCAATGAGCCCAGATTATGAACGCATTGTTGATATTGGTGCTGATGCCGTGTTGCTTTCCCCATTTGAGAATAGCGGAGGCTACGGTAAATTGGAAACATTGGGCATACCCATTATAGAGTGTGCTGAATATATGGAAACATCAGCTTTGGGTAGGGCAGAGTGGATGCTGTTCTATGGTTTGTTGTTTGGTGGCTATGAAGAATCCGTAAGTCTTTTTGACAGTATTTGTTCTGAGTATAGCAACTGGAAAGCGATTGCAACGAAGAGTGGACCGGGATTGTCAATGCTAACGGAGAAGCTTACTTCAGGTACTTGGTATATAGCAGGCGGTAAGAGCACTGTAAGTCAACTTATTACAGATGCCGGTGGAAGCTATTGTTGGAGCTCGGATAATCATAGCGGAAGCATTCCTATGTCATTTGAACGAGTGCTTGATGAGTCAGGAGATGCAGATGTGTGGATATTCAATAGCACAACCCCTGACATGAGTTATGATAAGCTTTATTCCGAATACCATGGATATTCACAACTAAAGTCATTCCGCAACCATAATGTGTGGTGTGTAAACTCTCTCAAGGTGCCATATTTTGAGGAAGTTTCCTTTCGCCCTGATCTTCTGTTGCGTGATTATGTAATCATGTTACATCCTTATGCGAAGGATTTGGGAACAACACGCTATTTCAAGAAGCTTTATGAATAGGAAAAAAGTATTCACAATTCTTGCCATTCTATTTTTACCCACGGTGTTCTTGTTCAACCTATTCGTGGGTACGGTTGACATTCCTGCAAGTGATGTGTTCAATATCCTGCTTGGCAGACATTCGTCGCGTTCCTCGTGGCAATACATTGTGTTGGAGTCTCGTTTGCCTGAAGCCTTGGTGGCAATGCTCTGCGGCGGTTGTCTTTCCGTAAGTGGTCTACTCCTTCAGGCGTTATTTCGCAATCCTCTTGCCGGACCAGGTATCTTTGGTATCAGTAGCGGCGCGAGTCTCGGCGTTGCTGTCGTTGTGCTTGCTCTTGGTGGAAGCATTGGCATTGGAACGTACTCATTTACAGGAATGTTAGCCACCCTCTTCTCGGCTTTCTTCGGAGCTCTGCTCGTTACGTTGATTTTATATCTCATGTCGTGGAGAGTATCAGAAAACTCAATGTTGCTCATCGTGGGTGTCATGGTGGGCTACCTTGTCTCGTCGTTGGTAGCCATACTCAACCTTCTTGCTACAGAAGAAGGACTCAGACAATTCTTGATATGGTCTCTGGGCAGTTTCTCATGTGTTCCCATGACTTATATTCCCCTCTTCACCATTGCTTCCGCAATAGGATTTCTTATGTCAATAATGCTTATAAAACCGCTGAACATATTGTTGCTTGGAGAAAAATATGCTGTGAGCATAGGCATAAATGTTCGTCGTGTAAGAAATGTAATGCTTGTTTCTACAGGTGTTCTCACCTCTGCAGCAACGGCTTTTTGCGGTCCTATAGCATTCATTGGACTTGCTGTGCCCCATCTTGTACGCTTGTTGCTCAAGAGCGACGACCATCGTTGGCTGTTGCCAGTCACCATGCTCTATGGATGCCTACTTGCACTGCTGTGCAACTTGTTGTGCATGTGCCTGCCAGGTGGTTGGGTTTTACCCATTAATGCAATAACCCCTCTCATCGGTGCTCCCGTGATATTCTATGAATTGACGCGGAAAGGAAAAGAATAACAAACTTAAATTTGGTGGTTTGGGGATTTTTTAGCTAACTTTGCAGAATATATAAACACATATTGATGTAATGAGAAAAGCATTTGTTCATTTCCTATGGGGAACAGTGATAACTATAGTTGGAGGCGTTGCCTTGTTCTTTGTATGCGTATGGAATGGCTGGGTAGGATATATGCCCGACATGGAAGACCTTCAGAACCCTATAGACAAATTCGCATCGCAGGTTTATTCTGCTGATGGAAAACTCATAGGTACCTGGAACCTAAACAAAGCCAACCGAGTGGCGGTTGACTATAACAACCTCTCTCCCCACATCGTACATGCTCTTGTTGCTACTGAGGATGAGCGCTTCTATGAACATTCCGGCATCGACTTCATTGCACTGGGTAGAGCCATACTGAAAAGAGGTGTGATGGGACAGGAAAGTGCCGGTGGTGGCTCAACAATAACACAGCAACTTGCAAAGCAGCTCTATTCAGAGAAGGCCCACAACAAGCTTGAGCGCTTGTTGCAGAAACCAATAGAATGGGTAATAGCAATAAAGCTTGAGCGTCATTTCACGAAGGAAGAGATTATAGCCATGTATCTCAATTATTTTGATTTCCTTCATAACGCAGTAGGTATAAAGCGGGCTGCAAACACATATTTCGGAAAAGAACCAAGAAACCTCAATGTCAAAGAGGCTGCTACGCTCATAGGACTATGTAAGAACCCGTCGCTCTTCAATCCTGTGAAGTATCCGGAACGTTGTCTGCAACGCCGTAACGTTGTTATGCAACAGATGCTCAAATGTGGTTATATCACAAGTGACGACTACCATCGCTATGCCGGCGACTCCCTTGCCATAAACTTCCAGACACCAAAGAGCATTAAGGGGTCCGGCGACTATTTCAGGGAGTTTCTGCGTCAGTATATGATGGCAGTAAAGCCGGAACGAGAAAACTATCCTTCGTGGAATGAGCGTCAGTTCGTGATTGATTCAATAGCATGGCAGGAAGACCCACTGTACGGATGGTGTAACAAGAATTTCAAACGTAATGGTGAACCTTATAATATATATACCGACGGATTGAGGATTTACACCACTGTAGATACTCGCATGCAGCAATATGCTGAAGATGCAGTAAGAAAACATGTGGCAGGCTACCTTCAGCCACAATTCAATCGTTCCAATGCCTACAAGAAATACGCACCGTACTCATCAACAATATCGAAGGCAACCATCAAAACTCTGTTAAACAGAGCGATACGCCAAAGTCAGCGCTATCGCACGCTGAAAGCAAATGGTGCCTCTCCCGATGAAATACGAAAGTCATTCCGCACACCAACAGAAATGACAGTGTTTACATATAGAGGAGACAAAGACACTGTCATGACGCCTATTGACTCCATCCGTTACATAAAATCATTCCTCCGCTCAGCTTTCATGAGCATGGAAACAAAGACTGGTGCCGTCAAGGCTTATGTCGGAGGCATAGACTTCGACCATTTCAAATACGACATGGTGATGCTCGGACGTCGACAGGTGGGTTCAACAATCAAGCCATATCTCTATGCCTTGGCTATGCAAAACGGAATGACACCATGCTCAACGGCACCGAATGTTCAGAGAAGCTATGGTGGATGGACTCCCCGTAATGGAAGCCGTGCACGATATGGACAAAACGTGCCACTTAAATGGGGTCTTCAGACTTCAAACAACTGGATTTCAGCCTATCTCATCAACCAGCTCGGACCGTCACAGTTTGTAAACATTCTTCATGATTTTGGACTTAACAACCCGGACATTGAGAAAAACACGTCTGCTGTTCTTTGTCTTGGACCTTGCGAGGTGTCGGTAGGCGAGATGGTTAGTGCCTATTCAGCCTTTGCTAATGGCGGTGTAAGATGTGCACCTAAGTTTGTAACAAAGATAGAGGACAGTCATGGCAACGTGATAGCTCAATTCCCCTCAAGGATGAATGAGGTGATAAGTGCCGACAACTCTTATAGAATGCTTGAAATGCTCAAGGCTGTGGTGGATGCCGGTACAGGCCGACGCTTGAGAAGCAATTTTGGCTTTACCGGACAGATATGTGGTAAGACTGGAACAACCAACAACAACTCCGACGGTTGGTTCATGGGCTTTACACCTGAACTTGTCAATGGTTGCTGGGTAGGTGGAGAAGACCGTGACATCCACTTCGATGCCACATCCATAGGACAGGGAGCTGCCATGGCACTGCCTATTTGGGGATATTACATGAAGATGGTCTATGCCGATAAGTCGCTTGGTTACAGCCAAAGTGCAAAATTTGAAATACCAAAGGACTTTGACTCATGCGAGACCCGCGACTCACTTAATTTCAATGGAATAGAAGATGTGTTCTTCTAAGAACATGCTAATATAATAGGAATGGGAAATGGATGGTTATTTGACCATACATTTCCCATTCTTTTGTTGTGTCAATTCAAATGTTATCTCCCATCTCCATTACCTTTTGACTATGTTGTCATGTCCTTTTTGTTCATATTTCAGAGTGAATCAAAAGTTCATTTCGTATGAAAATGCAGTTCCGTGAAACAGTTAACAAATGTGAACTAAAAATATTCTCCGCACACTCAGAAAACGAAAGAGCCACTTTTGCGTTGCGAAAGAGGCTCTTTTACCTTCCAAAAGAGGCTCTTTTGCACGCTAAAAGAGGCTCTTTTAAAATGCTGCTTTCAACCATTTGATAATCAGTTAGTTATTAAGGTGATTTTTTAAGCCATTCTTGTGTCGTAAATGTTAAAGAAACTGCTCGATATTTTGCATCTCTTTACACTTGTTTACAAAATGTTTCACGCGCTCATCTGCTACGGCTATCAATAATATTGTTTCAGATAAGAAATGTGATGACAGTTATTATACTCTTAACGGACAAAAGCTTATAGGTAAACCTGCTAAGAGTGGTGTATATATCAATGGTGTAAAGAAAGTGATGATTAAGTAAACAGCCTTAATCGTTTAAATAAAAAAGAAGACCTCTAATGGCAATTTGTCAGAGAGGTCTTCTCGTGATTTGTTATTATTTCTTTTTTAGCTATCAGCGATGCTATGCTTTGTTTTCTATTATATGTATGTCTCTTTGTGGGAACGGTATTTCTATTCCGTTCTTGTTTAGCACATCGTAGATAGCCCCCATGACATCACTTACTGCATAGATTTGTTTCACGGCATCCACCCAGCAATAGAGCTTGAAGTTGATGCTGCTGTCGCCCATGTCACAGAACACTGCTTTTGCTTTCTTGTGCTTGTCGAGGAATGGATGGTGCAGGTTGTTGATGGTTTCCTCAACCAAGTCGATTACTCGTTTACAGTTTGTACCATAAGCTACTCCGAAGGGTATTGCGGAGAGAATGTAGCCATGGTTTTTGGTGAGGTTCTTGTAGTTTTTGGTGAATAGCTGGGAGTTGGTAAACGCTATCACCGAGCCATCAATGGCCTCAAGCATTGTACTGGTGTAGGATATGGAGCCTACCTTACCCTTTACGCCGTCACATTCTATCCAGTCGCCAACTTTTATTCTACCAGCCATGAGAGATATGCCATAATAGATGTTTTCAAGGATGTCTTTCATGGCAAAACCGATACCAGTAGACAAACCTCCGGAAATAACAACGAGCCAGGTGTTGCTTACATGAAGGATTCCCATGCTTATCAGCAACCACAATCCCCATACCACCACTTGTAATACATTGATGAACATAACCGAGCGTGACTCTGCTGTAGTGGCATCTTTCTTTTTCAGGTATTCTTTGACGAGTGACCTTACCGTATGATTTATATAGTTGAATATGAACCAAAGAACAATTACCTGCGATATTGAGAATATGCTTACTTTAATGAACTTGGTGTCGATATATGGTGTACTGAATATGTTCCATGTAAGAGCACTGAGATTGAATACATCGGCAGCCCAGTAAACAGAAACGATGAATGAATAGACCACCATGGCTGGCATTATGACAAAGTAAACCAGTCGGAATTTCCATGCTTTCGTTATTGGCTTTTCGTTGAATTTCTTAATTCTGTTGTAGGCATCAAGCCAATCGCGGATACATGCCAGAGTGAGAAGGCATGTCATCTGCATAATCCACCAGATGAGTAGCTGAACGCTCATGAGAGTGTAGCCCAGCCATGAGCTAATGACTGAGGCAACGAAGACGCCGAGTGACACATAGGTGAGATAAACGTCATAATGTGGCACATTCTTGTTGTGTCGGCGTATGACATTCCATTGCCAGATGGTGCATATCAGGAGTATCGGTGGTAATACCACATTGACGATCTCTGTAGGAATGAGCACAATGCGGAAGACAATTACCAAGAAACCAACCACTATCAGTGGGACATATATTCTGAATGCGCTGCCAATCTGCTCGGCACTCACCCTGAGCAGCAGCGAGATGAGTATCACGGCAAGTAACCAGGCGTATTCTATGAGTAGGTTGCTTGCCATCATCAGGAAGTTCTGCTCGGCGGTGAAATGGATAATAGCAAGCAATAATGCAAGTGTTATGACAGATGTAGCCATGGTTATATATGCTCGCTTGGCAAGAAAGGTGTCTTTGTGTTTCCTGAGCTTGCCGTATTGCATGAAATGTGTCACAATGTACCTTATTGCAATGAAGTTGACTATGGCAGCAATGATGGCATAGATAAGTATCGTTGCAAAGAGACCGATAATCCATTTTACATCCCACTGTGATTTCACCATGTCGGTGGGAGTGTATTTCTCTGCTATGGCAGCCCGAGCCTCGAGAAGCTTCCAGTTCATTTGCGAGAGAGTCTTGAAATAGTTGCTTTCGCCATTTCGGAAAATGTTGGTCTGTATCTCCTCATAGCGTTTGTTGGCATAGTCGTTGAGACTTTTCAGACGCCGCTCGGTAAAGTCATACCACATGATGTTTTCCTGAAGGCTTTCGCTTGACTCTTTCAGCATTCTTCTGATGTTTACAGCAAGAGTGAGACACACGTTCCTGTCAACCTTCGCTTGCTCGCTCAGTCGTGTTGTCGGCATCTTGCTGAGCACATCAACCAAAGAGTCATAGCGTGCTATGTCTGATTGACTCCGGTTCATGAACTGTTTGAATGGTGCTATTTCCCTCTGAAATTCTTCATATTGCTCTGTGGCTTCATGGCATGCATAGGTCAGGTCGAACACATAATCAGTTTTTTGGGAGTAAAGCATCAGAGAGTTTTGTTGTGAGCGCTGCATGATGTCTCGCAGAGTGTGCATGACTCTATCGCTTCTTTTCTTTGCTCCAGCCAATCTGTCTTGTTGTTCCCGATGGTAGGTAGATAGCTCATGCCTCAGCACGGCAAGCGAACTGTTTATGTCTTTCTCCTTCAATACGGCATGTGATGGTAACACACATGTCACAATCAAAGTCAATATGAATATAAATCGTTTCATAGTCGTTCTTTAATTTGCTGCAAAAATACAAAAAACGCATGAAATTTAAACGATAAACTATTGTTTTTCTCTGAAAGTATCTTCTATTGTGGTCTGTTTCTTGAATTACTATGCATAGCTATGCATGCCTCCGAGGAAATAGTTGACACCGAAGTATGTCATCAGTACTGTGGTGAAGGCGATGAAGAGGAATATGTGTAAGTTGATGGGTTTTTGAAGAAATGCTATTGTTTTTCTATGGAGTGCTATAGCATATATTATAAATGTGATGAGAGCCCATGTCTCTTTTGGATCCCAACTCCAGTATTTTCCCCAACTGACGTTTGCCCATACAGCTCCGAGCATGATACCAATGCCAAGTAGAAATGTGGCGGGATAGAGTAGTATGGAGGAAAAAATATAGAGTTGCTGTATCTCGCGTTGCTTGTTTTTCTTCATGGAAAGAGCAATAGCATAGATGCTGTTGAAAGTAATTATTGCAAGCAAGGCATAGGCAATCATTATGGTGCTTACATGAGAGCTGAGTAGTGGTGAGTGCAAAACAGGCATGAGTGGAGAAATCTGAGGATTCATTTGCCCAAGATGAGAGACAAGCAATGTGAAGCCTGAGAGCAGAAGTCCGAAAGGAAGTAAGAATGTGAGTTTATGCTGTAGGAAAATGGTTATGAGCATTATTGTGAGCGAGAGAAAAATCATGGTTTCATAACCGTTTGCTAGCGGTATTCTCCCGGAAATATACCATCGTATGGCATAAACAAAAGACATGGCGAGAAGGGAAATTGCCAATGTAATATTGCCGGTAATAATTGCATATCTGTTTAAAGTTCCCTTAACAGTGAGAAATATGAATAGCATAAATCCAACCGTAAGGTTTACCATGAAGAGTATCTTTGTGAATGGTATCGTATTGTATATAATTTCGGCAGTTACTTTGCTTTCTGAGAGATGGGGAATACCTGATGGAATGGGCTTGACGAGCTGTCCGTTGACAGCCAGGAGTATGAATCCAGCCTTTTCGTCTAACTCTGTAACAGCTTTGTTTGCACCTATTTCTATAGATGGATCAATGTACTTTTGTATTTTGTAAGTACCATCAGCTGAGAAAAGGTCTTCCATGGCAGCATATTTTCCTTCAATTCCCAGGTCTTTTCTTAGCTCGCCATTCTTAATCTTAATCATTTTTTCTGCTTTCCACGCATCTGGTCGCATCATCCAGCCTAACAATACTTGTTCGGCTGTAAGCCCCTTGTAGCTGTCTTTCCCATATATTTTTTTAAGGAAGTCGTGTGCTACGGTACTGAATGGTGTTACCCTGTCGTTGTAGATAACCTGTTTCCGCGCTAATTCCTTTCCTTTTTCAATACTTATTGTGGGAATTTGTCTTGCAGCATTGACTGTGTTGTATTGACTGTTGACAACAGAGGAAAGGAATATATTAGAAAACAGTAAAAGGAAGACTGCTAAGCTCTTTTTCATTGCTGGATGAGCAAGAAGCTTTCGGAAGGTGCTTTTGGGAGAAAATATAGTAAGTAACATGCTAATGGCTGCCATCAGGTAGCCCATGTAGGTTATGGCAATGCCCCATGGATCGTGATTCACTGTGAGAATGGTACCGCGGTGGTCGTTGTCAAATGATGATTGATAGAAGCGGTATCCCCTTGTATTGAGGATGTTATTCATAGAGATGGTGGCATTGGAAGATATGTTGCTCTCTGTGTCATGCCATACTACATTGCTAATGAAGTTTGAGGGAGCTTGCGTACCAGGATTATAATCGATATGGAATTTTTTCAACGTCAGAGTAATAGGCATCTCCTGCTTGCTTCCATCTCTCTTGTTTTGAAAAGAATTTTCCGGTTTGCTCTCTCTGAGATGGATGATACCTTCCATGCCGAAGAAATGAGTCACCATGGCACCAATGAATATCATTACAAATGAGAGGTGAAGAATGTCCTGTGAGATGATGCTTAACCTGAATGAGTATTGTCGTTTATGGACATAATGCAAATATATTGTCAACGATGCGAGAAGCATTAATGCCCACATCACAAAGAACCATGTGGTTCCGTAGATGTGGGCATAGGTATAGATAGAGCCATGAGCTTGTTCTACAAAAGTAGAATAAGCCAGGACTATCAATATGATTATCGCTAATAATGCAGTGATGCGTCTTATTGTTTGCATTAACTTTTAATATTTGGCAAAATTACTATTTTCAATCTCTTTCGTTCCCATACATTCCATTTCTATGAGCCACCCCGGACGGCAAACAGGGGCATGAACAATGATATATGGCTGTTCTGGGAATTGCTGTTCATACATTTCTTTTACAATTTCGTAGTCGGAGGTATCTCTAAGATATACAATCATTTGTCCAATGTCGCTTAAAGTGAAATCTGCTTCTTTCAACAGCATTTCCACATTTTCCCACATGCGTTTGGTCTGACTTACAATATCACCGGGGTGAACCACTTCTCCCTTGTTGTTGATACTGGCGGTACCCGAGATGAATACATGACGTCTGTCGCCATAATCAACATATGTTCCTCTCTCAAAGCTGACCCCATAGTCGCTGGTCCTGTTGAGGTGAGTGGGGGCATAGAGGTATTTAACTTGTTCATTTGATATTCCGTCAATGGCATAATTATCCATTTGTGAAAGAACATTGGGGTCTGCTTGTCGACCTCCAATGCCGGTGCTGGCGATGAAATGTGTATCGCGTGTGAGTCCCTGCGTGAAGAAAGTTTGGTTGCGTGCCCTAACCACTCCGCCATAGTTCAAGTCCACATCATTCACAAAGAACCATGTACGAATGCAATTATCGGCGAGTGTGCAACCTTCTTGTGCAAGTTGCATGATATACTCATTGAAGAGCAGGCGTGTCTGGTATTCTGAGTTAGCTGCAAGATTATGGGCACTGCCATTCCACAAGTGACGGTATTTGCCATGTGACACTTCAAAGAGTCCGCTGGCGTTGACTTTTGTGGTGACGTTGGTCTGGAGGTATGCCCACAGTGCAATCTTAGTGCCGTTGAGTGGTGCCTGCTGTATGATGGAAAGTGCACAGTCGCTTCCTTCTGCAATGACTGAGTAAATCTCTGCAGCTTGATTGGCAGAGTCGCTAAGGAAAAGCCGTTTAAACACCGCCTGTGCTCCTTCACACTCTTTAGTTCTTATGTCTTCGTATGCATTGATGATACATTCCAATTGTTTGTTAAAGGCAAGACGTGGGTTGTTAAGTTGTATCATGACGTGATATTCCTTAACTTCTGTACCATTATTAAAGCTTGATATTACAGCTTTGACGTTTTCTTTTTCAATTATTCTGTGTGTGTTCATGTAGTTGTATTATTCTTTAGCCCCATTGGCAATCCAGTCGTCAATGAAACGAAGTAGATTTGAAGTGCGTTCTTTGTTGAGCATATCGCTGTGATTTTGTCGCCATGTAGACGACAAGTCGGTGTTGAGAAGTAAATGAAGTACACTATTGTCTTTGTCTCCAGGAGTGACAATATTCTTGCCCTCAACTTTTTTTGATGGCACATTGACGATAGCTGCATAGCTGTTGCCTTCAGTGAGGTGAAGACCAGCTGCGGCAAAGCCGCTTCCTCCGTGACATGCTATGCATGATTGGTCGAACAAAGTGCTCTGTATGGTATGGTAGCGTCCCACATTGAGTTCGCCTATGTCCATTGTGCTGGTTTCTGTTTCTGTCATTTCATGTACAGCGAATGTCGCTACTCGTTGGCGGAGACGGTTGAGTACGCACAATTCAACGGTATTAACGTTTTCATCTATTCCCGAGAGTGTGATATTGACTTGACCGTCTTCGTCGGTAGTGTTGATAATCTTTGATATAACTGCATATTCGCTATTGTTGTCGAAACCAGCTGCGGCGACATAATATGAGTTGTCTTCCCATGTCTCCAAACCATGGATAACTCCACGTATTTGTACTGTTTTCCCTTCCTTATAGGCTGTATCTTTCTCATATATTCGCCCATCGTCGCATGATGTCACAATGCCAATAAGCATCAATGACATGATTATATGCAGACTGTTTAAGAATGTTTTGTTCATCATCACGCAAATAGAAGATCTTTTAGAATGTGTATTGCATCATTAGCATAGCTACATGTGTGGAAAGTCCAATCTCGTCAAGGTCGCGGTCAAGTTGTCTTTCATGTCCCCATCTGCCAGTATATTGATAAGCTCCTGAAATCTTGATATTTGTCTTTGGAACAAAATAGTTTACTGATACAGCTGGTGAGTTGAGCGAACCGTCTTTATTTGAGCCATTGCGGTCCATCCAGTCGTAGCGCACACCCACCTGCCATTGTGGTGCCACAAAGTAACCTACCTGGGCATAAGCTCCCCAATAATTGTAAGTTTCATCAATCTTTTGACGATCGGTGAATCCAACGTGCATGTAATAACCTTCTGCGGCGAAGTACCATTTGTTTTTCATCCAAGCAAATTCAACGCCGGCACGGAAATCATTTGTGCTCTCGTTTTCTGCTTCGTTGTTGTAGTTGGCACTGATACCGATGAGCATCTTGTCGATGTCTTGCATTTTTGCATTGCCTTGCGTCATGGGCATTGCTCCTTTGGGCTGCCATGTGAATCGTCCTGCATAGAGAAGAGATGGAAAATGGTTGTCATCGCTGAAGCCTTTAGTCGCTGTGTTTACGCTACTGCCCGTGCCATTGAAGATGCCAATTTCATAGCCAAACTGGTTGCTTATAAGACCATGCATTTCCACTCCGAGATCGAATCCTGTACCTATTGATGGATTGACGGCATTAAGAGAATAGGGGAGTATGGTGGTGGCAATAAGTGAAGTAGGCATTATTGGGAAAAGCGTTTCACCCAAAGTGGTCAGGTAAGCACTTGTAAATGGAGTCTTGAATTTTCCAGCACGAAATCTGATAGCCGGGTTCACAGCATAGTCTATCCATGCTTGCTGAAGAATAGCTCCTCCGCTTGCCGCTGCATTTATGCTTATGTTGTAGTCGATTTTCCCGAAGGCTTTACCTGTGAAACCTATTATGGCATAGGGAATGGCAAAACCTGAGTTTGCCACATTATCCTGATTGTATGCTTTGTCAAGTCCTACGTCATCATAATATCTATAGCTTAGAGTGGACTGAAGCATCATGTATGGTTTGAAGACGAAGCTCCCATCTTTTGACTGAAGGGTAAATCCGCGGTCGTCGGCTATTGGCAACACTCCATTCTCCATGTCGTATGATGTGGTGTTTTTATCTTCAAGTGTAGGCTCTTCAGTTGTGGTACTGAGTTCATCATTGTTTTCTGCATACATAGTAGTTGCAGTGCATGCTGCAAAGAGCATGATGGCTATGCGTAAGTTCTTGTTTTTCATATTGCTTTTTACTTGTTTCATTTATATATTACAGGCTCCAGAGGAACTGTATAAGCTGATTTCTCTGATTCTTGGTGAAATTGGCGAATTTCTGTCGGGAAGCATAGGCTTCTCCTCCGTGCCACATTATTGCCTCAACAAAGTTTCTGGCTCTTCCATCGTGAAGGAAATATGTGTGTCCGTTTACTTTTGACTGCAGACCAATGCCCCAAAGAGGTGTGGTTCGCCATTCATTTCCCATGCACAGACCGCTAACATAGTTGTCATTGAGTCCTACACCCATTATCTCTGAGCCCATGTCGTGAATGAGATAGTCGGAATAAGGGTGAATGGTCTGACTTCCGAGCCATGGCAAGGTTGTTCCAGCCAACAATATTGAACCTCGTGGTTTTGTGTGAAGGGTTGTTACATGACAGAGATGACAACCGGCTTCATAGAAAAGCTTTTCTCCGGCTTTCACGTCAGGGTCATTTACATTTCGTCTTGCGGGTACAGCAAGGCATTGCATATATAAGTCAACGTTTTCCATATCTTCGGTAGTACAGTCAAGTTGTTCGTATGACAGTCCCATCATGCTGCCTTGATTAACTTGTGCCTGTCCCTCGCAGATTTCTTCCGGATAGCGGCTGTTGGTCAATCCCATGTCGCTTGAGAAACCGAGCTCAACGGTGAGGTCGGCGTGTTGTGCTTTATTTCCAGAAACTCCCAGTTGTCTTACACCTCTTTCTACGATGTAGTTACATCTTCCGCTGATACCCCATTCGGGATAGTTGCTTTTTCTTGCAAGTGCTTCTATCTCGTTTTGATCTAACGACATCATTTGTCCCATGCCCACATGTCGTAGTGGTATTCTGACGGTACAGAACATGTCTTCCGGGCTTATTTCTTCAGCGTACCAATCGGTGATAGTCCACTTAGGAAGACATAACGTGTACTTTTCACCATCAGGGAATGTATATGTGGCGGAATCGATTTCTACCTTGAGTTTTCCTTCTGGGCTAACTCCGTAAATTGCTTGGTCGTGAATAACTCGGCCATAATCCTGGTAGAATTTCCCGTTTTTCTTCGAAACATAGATGAGCATCGAGGTAAATCCATACGAACCTGATGCATCATTGCTTTTGTTTTTAATTGCAGTCCAATAGGATGGTTCTGTCCTACCAGCATTGCGATGACAGCTGCCGCAGCTATATCCGGCATATACTGGTCCCAGTCCGCCACCGTGCCCATTTTCGTTACTTGTCTTCACATTGTCGTAAAGACGGTCGCCAGTATAAAATCTTGATTCGTATGTGCCAGAGAGCCAATCGGCTGGTTGGTCATAGGAATATGGTGAATTCATAAACAGGCTGGCTGTTCCTGCTGAAAGTGCGTATCCATTGGGTATTTCAATATCGGATGCAACAAGTGCATCATCATCGTCGCACGACGTGATTGCGAGTGTTGCAAGTATTGCCAATGAACAGTAGAAAAGGTTTTTCATAAATGATGGGAATAATTTCTTATTACCACAATAGCGAAGACTTGGTTTTAACCAAATCTCCGCATAATGTAGTAATGTGTTATGGTGATTATTATTTCACGGTTCTCGGCTTTCCATTTTTGAATATGAGATATTCCAGGGTATGGAAACCGCGCAGACTCTGTGCCTTTGCAATCTTATCATTGTCCTCGTCAAATTCGCCACTCCAATTAAGATTGTTGAAATCCTGTGATTTTAGGATGGTCACGATACCTTTCTGATCGAGTGGCCAGCTGTCCATGTTGGGGTCGAGACCCTTGTCTGCAACAGGACCGAAAAGGAATGCCTCGCTCTGTTCCCATGGCTCACGAGCGCTGAGCCATGCCTCGGCACATGCCTCAAAAGTAGTATTTGATGGATTTGCCTTGAATGCCTTTACAGCAGCATCAAGTGCAATGTTTTTAGCTGCAAGGTCTGAGTAGGTCGGCAACACAACGGCGTTAACATACTGCTTAACAACTGGATCAAGAGTAGCATCATCGTTGATGTTGTCGGTGAAGTAAGGCTTAAGTGTGTTTGTGAGGAAATCTTCAAGAGCTGCACAGGCGTTCATTGCGTTAAGTGACTCTTGGGAATTGATGTTGTTGCGGAAAGGCTGGGGGATGTTCTGAATAGCCTGTGCTGCGTCGTTGATCAGTTTCTTGGCTTCATTGTCAAGTTCCGGATTTACAGCAGCGAGTACGGCAGACAGCGAGTTTTCATTAACCTTTCCATTGCGCGAGCCGAAGTATGAGTTACGAATAGAGTAGATATTATTGGTATAGTCATCGCGTGAGTGCCAGCTATACCATGACTCAACGGCGTAGAGAGCAGCCTGACGGTCTGTTGAATAGAGGTTATATGGCTCTCCGATCTTAGATGAACCTACTTCACTGGCAATTTCTGCACATCCGTCAATGATGGTTTCCACACATGATATGGCTGAGGGATAGTTGCTGCCTTTGGCAAGGAAAATCTTAGCATAACTCTGTGAATATTCTCCATTGTTATCGTCACTCCAATATTTCAGGAGATTGCTCGCATCGTTTTTAAGAAGGTTTGAAGCTACAGACATGTAGTTTGCCCATTGCTCTGCATACTCCGCAGAATAATCAAGGTCGTTGGCATTGTCAATGTCTATTTCTTTGCCCTGACTGCCATTGTTGTCATCGTCGTCACTACCACACGATGTAAATGCAACTGTTCCTGAAATGCCCATGAAAAGGGCAGCAAACATGAATAATTTTTTTGTCATTTTCTTTTTGTTACGTTAAACTTTATAATTGAATTGGATTATTATTTACCGTTAAACCATAGAGTGTATGCTAAGCCGAGTCTGAATTCATTCTCACTGTTAAAGTCGCTTGTACCGAATATCTTAGCAGTTCCAATCTGGCGTGTCGTATAATCAGCTTTCACTATGAGCCCTGGGACAGGTTTCCAGTTGAGTCCGGCACTCCACATGCTTACTTGGCATCTCTTGTCTGCAATCATTCCAGACTCTACTTTCTCAAGAGGGTTGTAATAATTATAATGAACGAAGGGATAGATTGATGGGAAATTCTTCACTGAGGGGAAGAAACTCTTTACATTCAGTCCAAGTTCAAGACTATAGTCAAGAACCCTCTTTCCAATTGGTCCAACACGGCTGTATGGAGATTTGCTTGAATATGTCCTGTTTTTGCTGGCTATACCGACGGTTTCAGTCATGCTTCCGCTCAAGAAATTTGCTCTTGCCGTAACATAACGGTTAACATACTGTGCATCAAATGAATAAATAAATATATTGATGTCGTCAAGGTCATCGTAGGTTACTAACTTGTCGGCATTCTTACCCGCATTGGGATTGAAGAAAACAGATGCACCAATCCTCAGACCAGGAACTCCAGTCCAATTCAGTCTCGCCGTATAAGCAGGTGCCGAGAAATTGTCTGTTTCAAAGAAGCCCTGCCTTCCACCTTTCACCCAATTGTAGATGTTGAAACCGTTTGGATTGAGACCAGCTGTTATCATGGCTTCATAGTCAAATGATGCATAGCCTTTGCCGAATGCTCCAAAAACCTCAATACCTGTTTCGTGCCATGTGCATGGCAGAAGCACCGTTGCTCCTTCCGGTCTTGCCGCAGTAAAGAAATTAATAGGCTCATGGTGAGTATTTGTCAACCCAACGGGAATAATCATGTGGCCTGCACGGATATTGAACTCAGGAGTGATTAGGTGAGTGATATGAAACTGTTCGATAGCCACCTCCCCTCCTTTTTCGGCTTCCTGCTCATATTCTCCATTTTCAGAGCCTTGTCCCACTTCAAGCTCATAGGCTGAACCAGTACCGCCTGCCTCAAACTCTATCTCTGCTCCAAGAATCCACTTGTTGCTTATCTTGTAGTCTCCTGACAGAACAAAACGTGGTATTGATATGTCATTATGGTGCTTTTTGGTATTGCCATTGCCACCATAGTAACGATTCAGTCCGTAATCCTTGAACGTAGCAAGCATCTCGCCATATCCCCCTATGCGGAACTTATGGAATGTGGTATCTTGTGATGCTGGTGGTTCTGAAGAAAAAGCTGTTGTTGAAGTTAATAATCCTAAAACGAGTAAAGTAGAGTATTTTCCCATTGATTTTATAACATTTAATTTTCCGACTGCAAAGGTATGCTAGTTTGGAATAGAACACAATACCTAAAAATTATGGAATATTGTCATTATTTTAAGATACAATTTTGATTGAAGCCGCATAAAGAATAATTAAAAATAGGTATTTTGAAATATCATATTCTTATTACTTGCAAATAGTTTTTTATATCAATAGACTTGTATTTGCCAGATTTTATCTATATTTGCAAATGTTTTAGAACTGTAAATCAAATAATGAAAGTGCAGCTGTCCGATTGCTGTCTCGTGATTGGTTCGGTCAATACGTTAAGAATTGAATTGGTAAGCCACCCGAACTAATGCATGCGGGAATTGCAATCACCCTGCACTTTCTTTTTATTTCCTTTATTGGAAAAGCTTTCGCTTTATATTATTGCCATGGTAGTATTTACATGTTCACCATACTGCTTATTGCCCCATTGAAGATGTAATAGCTTTGTTTTACAAAGTGCAAAATTAGACCGATTTTGCATATATGGCAATACTTATTTGTTGGTAATTAAACAAATACCTATTTATTATTATTGTACGTTTTGAGTATTTTTTGTTATTTTGCAATCGCATTATTTAATAATGTGTTGAGCAGAATCAGTTGAAAAGCGAGCAACAATAATTGTTATTCAGCTCAGAATAAATACCGAAATCAAATAATAAAAAAGGTAGAAGGAAATGAAGAATCAGAAGATGTATGAGAGCGAAGATAAGATGATATCGCTCATAAAAGACAACTATGATTTGCTGCAGGGTCTCGGAAGATTTGGTATCCATCTTGGCTTTGGTGACAAGACAGTCGCTGAGGTGTGTGAAAACGAGGGGGTAGATACATATACCTTTCTTGCAGTGGTGAATTTCACAATAAATGGGTATCGAGATTCAGAACACGCCGATCGCCTCTCGGTATCAACTCTCATTCATTATTTAAAATCCAGCCATGAATATTTCTTGAATTTCAAATTGCCGCAGATTAGGAAAGACTTAATCGAAGCGTTAGATGAAAAAGATAATCTGGCTCACTTGATAATACGTCTGTATGATGAATATGCACATTCCATACAAAATCATATGAAGTATGAGGAGAAAACAGTTTTTCCTTATGTTGAGCGCCTAAAGCAGGGTGGTGCTGATGGCAAGTATGATATTGATACCTTTTCAAAGCATCATGGTCAGACCGATGTAAAGCTGCGTGAGTTGAAGAACATCATACTGAAATATCTACCGTCTGACATTCTTCACAACAACAAACTCACGGCAGTCCTATACAATATTTATAATTGTGAAACGTGGCTTGCACAGCACGCAGAGGTTGAAGAACAAATATTTATACCGGCAATACGACGCATGGAAGCAAGGATGAGTCAGAGCGATGTTTCGGTGAAAATATCAAATATGATCAATCAAAATCCCAATTCAAGCGAGGCCCTGAGCGAGAGAGAAAAGGATGTAGTGATATCTGTTGTTCAAGGAATGACAAATAAAGAAATCGCTGACCATCTGTGCATATCAATCAATACGGTAATTACTCACAGACGTAACATTGCGCGTAAGTTACAGATACACAGTTCTGCAGGGCTTACGATTTATGCAATAGTTAATAACTTGGTTGACATATCTGCTGTTAACCTGTAAGAATAAACTCATTTTTTGTTATATTTTTAGTAGATTTTTCGTTGTCGTTTGCGAAAAATGTCTTAACTTTGCGCTTGGGAAAATAAACAAATTAGAAAACTTTCGGAACCGAAATGTCAAAAAAGTTTTCCAAAATGGACAACTTTTAAGTCAGATTCCTACATAAACCTTGCCAAACAATCACAAAAATGGAAATTAAAAATTTTACAATTACTAAGCGTGACGGCTCTAAAGACCGCTTTTCACTTGACAAAATCATGAATGCCATCATAAAGGCATTTGAAAGTGTTAATGAACCTATTGATTTAGGTTCAATTTCCAAAATACTCAGCCATCTTGATATTCGTGATGACATAAAGGTAGAAGATATTCAAAATCAAGTTGAGGAAGCATTGATGAAAGAAGGGCATTATCAGGTGGCTAAATCTTTCATGCTCTACAGACAACAACATTCCGAAGATAGGGAGACTTTGGCTAAGCTCCAGTTCCTGTCAGACTATTGCGATGCTGCTAACGCAGCCACAGGCTCTAAATATGATGCCAATGCCAATGTTGAACATAAGAATATTGCAACATTGATAGGCGAATTGCCAAAATCTAATTTTATCCGCCTAAATCGCAGGATGCTTACCGATAGAATAAAGAAAATGTATGGTAAGCAACTTGCAAATCAGTACATAGATTTGTTAACCCACCATTTTATATATAAGAATGATGAGACATCTCTGGCCAACTATTGTGCGTCAATAACGATGTATCCTTGGCTGATAGGTGGAACCACTTCAATAGGCGGAAACTCTACTGCTCCAACTAATCTGAAAAGCTTCTGTGGTGGGTTCGTAAATATGGTTTTTATGGTATCGAGTATGCTTAGCGGTGCTTGTGCTACTCCGGAATTCCTTATGTATATGAATTACTTCATAGGTTTGGAATATGGAAAAGACTATTATAAGGATCCGGACAGAGTTGTAGATTTGTCAATTAAGCAAAGAAGTATAGACAAGGTTATAACTGACTGTTTTGAACAGATTGTATATACCTTGAATCAGCCAACAGGCGCACGAAACTATCAGGCTGTGTTCTGGAATGTTGCATACTATGACAGATATTACTTTGAGAGCTTGTTCGGGGAGTTCTATTTTCCTGACGGAAGCCAACCTGATTGGAATGGCTTGTCATGGCTCCAGAAACGCTTTATGAAGTGGTTCAACAAGGAACGCACAAAGACAATGCTCACCTTCCCTGTAGAAACCATGGCGCTACTCACTAAAGATGGTGAGCCAATGGATGAGGAATGGGGAGACTTTACAGCAGAGATGTATGCTGAGGGGCATTCATTTTTTACTTACATGAGCGACAATGCCGACTCGCTTAGTTCCTGCTGTCGTCTGCGCAATGAAATACAGGACAATGGCTTTAGCTATACCTTAGGTGCCGGAGGAGTCTCAACTGGTTCAAAGAGCGTTCTTACAATCAACCTCAACCGTTGTATACAGTATGCTGTAAATCACAATATTGACTATAAGGAATATTTGGCAACGGTTGTTGATTTGTGCCATAAAGTGCAGATGGCATATAACGAAAACCTTAAAGAGCTTCAAAGCCATGGAATGTTGCCTCTGTTTGATGCAGGTTATATTAATATTGGAAGACAGTATCTCACAATAGGTATAAACGGACTTGTGGAAGCAGCCGAGTTTATGGGGCTGAAGATTACTCCCAATGATGATTATAAACATTTTGTGCAAGGAGTATTGGGCATAATAGAGCGGTATAACCAAAAGTATAGGACGAAAGACCTTCTCTTTAATTGTGAAATGATACCTGCTGAAAACGTTGGTGTAAAACATGCAAAGTGGGATAGGGAAGATGGATATTTTGTACCCCGTGATTGCTACAATAGCTATTTCTATGTTGTGGAAGATGACTCTCTCAATATCATTGATAAGTTTAAGCTCCATGGAGCACCATATATAGAACATCTCACCGGAGGTTCAGCTCTTCATATGAATCTTGAGGAACACCTGAGCAAACAACAATATGCACAGTTGCTCAGAGTAGCAGCTAAAGAAGGTTGTAACTACTTCACGTTCAATATACCCAATACGATATGCAACGACTGTGGTACGATAGACAAACGTTATCTGCATGAATGTCCTCATTGCCATTCACATAATGTTGATTACATGACGCGAATTATTGGATATTTGAAACGAGTGAGCAACTTCTCAGAACCTCGTCAGGAGGAGGCAAGTAGGAGATATTATGCAACACAGCAAAAATATACTATAGAAGAGAAAGCTTGATGTAGATGAATGTTTAAACCAATTATTACCCTTATTCTCTCCATTGACAGTAAGAGCTGTTAAGAAAAGAATAAGGGTATATGTTATAGGAAAGTAATGCTCAAGTATGTAAATACCGGAATAGTTTTTCAGGAAATTCCCGATGAAGTGACGTTGGCAATAAATATTTCCAACTGTCCATGTCATTGTCCAGGCTGTCATAGCAATTATCTTTGGGAAGATGTGGGACTGCCACTGACCACTGATGCCATAGATGCTTTTGTTGATGAGTTTGGTAACGATATCACCTGCATATCCTTTATGGGTGGAGATGGTGATGCTCGTGGAATTAACCAGTTAGCACTGTATATACATGAAGAATATCCTGAATTTAAGGTTGCTTGGTATAGCGGCAGGATAAGAATACCATCTTTTGTAAATAAAAGCGACTTTGATTATATAAAAGTAGGTCCATACATAAAACACCTTGGATCTTTGAAATCACCTAAAACCAATCAAAGACTGTATAGGAAGGGAGATGACGGAAAGTTTGAAGACATAACAAACACTTTCTGGCATAAACGGTAGGTGATAATATATGTTAGAGTGTATAGTTCATTATAGTAAGTGTATAAAATGAAACAAAGTAAGATGTCGGGTGTAGATTTTATAAAGAAAAGACCAAAGGTTGCCATCATTGATAGCAATACTCTTGCATCTATAGGCTTGAAGCAGATGCTCCAAGCCGTTGTTCCTGTTATGCAAATTGACACTTTTTCGTCATTTGATGAAATGGTGGATGCCGGATATGATATATATTATCATTATTTCGTTGCAACATCAGTGGTATTGGAGAATTTGCTTTTTTTTACTGAAAACAGAAAAAAAACAATTGTACTTGCCAATTCTTCAGACCCAAAATCTCAGCCAAATGGTTTCCATAGCTTATGTATTACAGACAAGGAGGATGTCTTAGTGAAATCGTTGTTGAGGCTTCAGCATGGTGGACATCCGCATGGTATCAATATTTCTCCTTCTCAGACAACTGTCAAGACAAATATACTTTCAAATAGGGAGATTGAAGTGCTTTCCTTAATAGTAAAAGGAAAAATAAACAAAGAAATAGCAGATATTTTAAACATCGGAATGACAACAGTCATCACACACAGAAAGAATATCATGGAGAAACTTGGAGTCAGAAGCGTTTCTGCACTTACAATCTATGCCGTAATGCATGGTTATGTGGATATAAATAAGATATAGTCTTTGATTATTTAGACAGCATACATACTATTTACTCACATCTTGATTTGTGTTTCTTGCTATCTGAGTTTGAACTCAGAGAAATCTGTCATCTTCATAAGCTCATCATAGGAAACTTTAGGGTTGTTTCTCATGTATTGTTCTACTGCAGTGACAAATCTTGTATTGAATACCTTTCGCTCTATCGCTTGATTTACAATCCATTGCACTTTTCCCATGTGCAAATCCCTGTCTGTTTGTTGCCTCGTTTCAAAATCTTTTAGAGGGTACAGACTCAGCAAATAGAATGACAGGGCATCAGGGATAATCATGTCTCGTGTCATTTGGTTACGTTGAGCCTCAGAATAAATACCGTTGTATATATGATAATCTTTGCCTAAATACTTGTCAAGCGAAATACCTATGGTGTGATTGCCAACAACAATGCTCTCATCTAATGCAGATATCTGCGTGTATACTTCAGGTATGTCCATGTCTGGCAACCATCTCTTCAGCTTGATAAATGATGTATTAAGCTCTTTGTTTAAATCATCGATATTGGAATATTGTGTTTCTGCATCTACAAGAAGCATTTGAAGGGTTGTGTCCTGATAGAACTTAAGTAGTTTGGTATTTATTTCAGGATCCGTGGCTGTACCAATTTTCAATACGTCTTCTATAAGAGTTCTTGTTTCTATTGGATATTCTGTATTCATTTCTTGTAATGCAGAAAAATCGCCCGTCGTGAGGTAGCGATACTCCAAACGGTCGTATCTGACTATTGACATCAGAGACGACTGTTCCTCATCGGCATTGTTCTTTAATTTGAATTGACAAGCAACGCACAATATCAAGGATATTAATAATAGACCGCTTATCTTCCTCACTATTTCATGTTTTAGAATGTCAATGCAAAAATACTTAAAAGATTTTAAATTTGAAAATAATTTACTAAAAATATTTAATTGTCTATTAATAATGCTTTGAGATTTCTATAAGATCATGTCTGTCTGTATCAGCAACCATGGTTGCCTGTTTGTTGCGGTAGTTAATTATTGGTTTGCTCCATCTCATCTTCTATTGCTTTAAGTTCATTTATTTGCTTGAGCCATTGGAGTTCTATGAAGTATGCCTGAGAGCCGAATTTGTCTGTTTCATAAGCAAGAGAAGAGTGTTCTTGGAAGCCTTCCCTTTCCATTAGCTCCTGTACTTCCGGCCAGGGTATGAGTTTATAGTACATGGTCATGAGTATTGGTTTAAAATCAGCTTTCATAGTTTTCTTCTGAACATGGTGGTTCATAGGGGTCAACATCACAGTCGATGTCATGGCAGTAGTAGCTGCCATCGTCTCTATGCTGACAGTAGCCACAGTGGAAGCAGTTTCTTCTCATAGAATAAAGATTAAATTAATGTTGGTTTATAGATACGATAAAACCCTACACATGGGTTGTGCAGGGCAGTGTGAGAGGATAAGGGGAGGAGGCTCTCTTAAATTCATCTTTATTGTTTTTGCTGACGTATATAGTGATTATCTGTCAATTATAAAAATGTTTAGGATGTTTTTAAGAGTTGGTAATAATCTCCGTAATGGAGTGTACTGTAATGAGATTATTGAAGCCTGTGGTCATGTCCTTGGCAAGCTCTTCTTCTCTTGTGCTGACCGCGCATCTATAGGCTTCTGCCGTTGTTTGAGGCAGTATCTTATCGCCATTTCCGTCGTTTCGCTTTCTTACCTTTGTAGTATGCTCTCAGAATTGAGCCCAAAATACTCCAGTATTGAGCCCAAAATACTCGAGTATTGTGCGGAGAATACTCCAGTATTTTACGGAAAATATTGGCAAACTCAAAAATAACTCTGTTCAAATACTGAAGCAGGCATCAGTTAATCTTCAAATTCACTGTACTGGAAGCTAATTATGTGCAATGATAAAGCCCGAATACTGGAAAAGTATTCGGGCTTTAATAATATTTCTTTATTGGTAATGTTGTTGAATAGAAGAAGTAACTCAGCTACATGATATTCGGTTTTTCAAGTCCGAGACCTTTCTTTTTGTCAACGATTTTAAGTACAAGGCCAAGAATAAGTGCTGCTAAGCCGAGACCAGCGAACATGATTAGCGGGATTGTGTGATCTAACTCAGTAGCAGCCGTACCTTGAGGATTTGTTGCATCAAGCATTTTTCCGTAGAGTGTAGGGAATAGCCAAAGACCAATGTTCTGAATCCAGAAAATCAAAGCATATGCAGAACCAATGATTTTCGCATCTACAAGTTTGGGAACACTTGGCCACAGACTTGCCGGAACAAGTGAGAATGATGCTCCGAGAACAAGTATTGTGATGTAGGCTATTGTTACCCCTCCGATGGCAGAGTCTTTGAACATTGGCAATATGAAGGCGAATGTAAGGTGACAGCCAATGAGCAGCAATGAGCCTAAGATAAGCATTGAGGCTGCTTTTCCTTTGTGGTCAACATAAGATCCAAGGATAGGAGTGATGAGTACTGCCAGCAATGGGAATACAGCAAAGATGGAACCTGCCGACTGGCACATATAACCCATGTAGCAATAGGTTATCAAAGCAACAATAGAAATGCCAAGAAGTGTGTGTCTTGCAGAGGCTTTCTTTTGGAAATTGCTTGCAAATCCTGTGGCTGCAACAAGTAGCGATAGCGCATATTGAATCATTGTTACTGTATTGCTTGCCCAGAAGGAGTCAGGCGAGGGAGTGGTCAGTGTAAGGTTGCATTGCAGCATGTTGGTGGCGTACTTCTGGAATGGGAATATGGCACTATAATAGAGCACACACAGAAGTGCAACGAGCCAGAAACCGCTTGACTTAAGGATTTGTCCTATGTCGCTAATCTTAAACGGATCGTCTTTTTCTTCAGCTTCACCTGTCTGGGCATCCAACTTCTTGTCAAGGAAGAAATAAACTATTGACATGATAAGTGCGATGCACATGAGTACAACTCCAAATGCAACAGAACGGCTGACGCTGACGTTTTCGCCTAAGTGAGCGAAGTAAGGAGAAAAAATCATGCAGGTGGCAACACCCAAACGGGCAAGAGCCATTTCTGATCCCATGGCCATTGCCATCTCACGACCTTTAAACCATTTCACGATTCCGCGGCTGACTGTTATTCCTGCCATCTCACAACCGCATCCGAAAATCATAAATCCACTCGCGGCAAGCTTTGCTGAAGCAGGCATTCCTTCTGCAAATGGTAGAACGTCGAGCCATTCTTGTCCGAATGGTGCTCCCCAATTAAGATGATTGTTAAACCATGCTTCCATTGAGCTTCCAATGAATGATTCGCTTACAGCATACCATTTTATGCATGCACCAATGAGCATTACACCAGCTGAAAGTAACATTGTGAAGCGAACTCCCATTTTGTCGAGAATGATACCGGCGAAGATAAGGAAGAACGCAAATACGTTGAGAAACACTTCGGATCCTTGCATCCTACCAAAGGATGAAGAGTCCCAACCTCGTGTTTCCTGCATCAAATCCTTGATAGGTGACAGTATATCCATGAAGATGTAGGCACAGAACATGGCTAAGGCCAACAGTAAAAGTGCCGTCCATCTCATCCCTGCTGAATCACGCAATGTTTTTTGTATTGTTTGTGTCATGTTGATATTGTTTATTATGTTTCTTGTTCCTTTGGTTAAAAAGCTATTTGTCACATGGCTTTAGCCACCTGTCAAGCCAATTGAAGAATGTGCGTTGCCACAGTATTCCATTCTGCGGTTTAAGCACCCAATGGTTCTCGTCAGGGAAGATGAGCAGCTCTGCCGGTATGCCACGCAGACGAGCGGCATTGAATGCACCCATGCCCTGGTTGGCATTGATGCGATAGTCCTTTTCTCCATGTATGCACAGTATGGGGGTGTCCCATTTGTCTACGAAACGATGTGGTGAGTTTTCGTATGTTTTCCTAGCTCTTGCAGTCTGATCCTTATTCCAGTAGGCATCATCATACTCCCAGTTGGAGAACCATACTTCTTCGGTGTCTGTATACATAGACTCCAGGTTGAAAGCACCATCGTGAGCAATGAAACACTTGAAACGCTTGTCGTGATGCCCGGCGAGATAATATACAGAAAATCCTCCGAATGATGCTCCTACGGCTCCAACATGGTCTTTGTCAACATAGGGTAGGGTAGTAATGGCATCGTCAATAGCACTTAGATAGTCGTTCATGCACTGTCCTGTCCAGTCGCCTGAAATTTGCTCACACCACTCACTGCCAAAACCTGGGAGTCCCCTTCTGTTTGGAGCAATGACGACATAGCCTTGTGATGCCATAATCATGAAGTTCCATCTGTAGCTCCAGAATTGGCTGACGGGGCTTTGGGGACCGCCCTCACAGAAGAGAAGGGTCGGATATTTCTTTGTTTCATCGAAATGAGGTGGTTTGACTACCCAGTACATCAAATCCTTTCCATCGGTGGTCTTTGTCCATCGTTGATCCACAGAAGGCTTGTCCAGTTGGTCAAAGATGTGCTCGTTCTCGTTGGTTATGCGTTCAATCTTCGTCTTTTGTGCGTTCTTTCCCGGAGTTACAAGGTAGAGGTCGGCACATTCGGTGTAGCTGTGGCGCTCCATGAGCAGGCGTCGCTTGTCACCGAGCATATGTACTGAGCCAAAGTCAGCCCAGTTGTCGGTGACTTGTTTAACCTCTCCTTTCCATGTGATGGCATAGAGATTTTCCGTACCATGCCAAACACCGATGAAATAGATCATCGCATCTTTCGTGTCGCTCCAGCAGTAGTCATCGACGTTGGAGTCGAACGTCTCGGTCACATATTTCTTGGTGCCAGAAGCCAAGTCATAGATGCAAAGGCGATTGCGATCGCTCTCATAGCCGTTACGAGCCATAGAAAGCCATGCCACAAATTTTCCATCAGGTGAGAACTGGGGATTGGTGTCGTAGCCTGGGTTGTTCTTGAGGTTCTCCTCTGCGTTGACTCTTTGCGTTGCCATAGTCTTGGTTGCATCAATGGCGGGTTCCTGATAGTCTTCTGGTTTACAAAGGTTGGTTGTCTCGCGCGTACCTATATTATATAAATAGATGTCGGAGTCCGTAGATATCGCATATTCTTTACCTTCTTTTTTGCGACATGTATAGGCAATTTGTTTGGAGTCGGTGCTCCAGTCCAATTGTTCTATTCCTCCAAATGGTGCCATCGGACATTCGTATGGTTCATTTCCAAGTATGTCAGTTGAATTGATAATGCCAGATGCTGTGTTCTCAGCAACGAAAGGGTGGGCTATTGACTCAACATAATGGTCCCAATGACGGTAGTTCAAATCAGTTACAAGACGTCCTGTTGCTTTCGGCAGATCTTTGGGATTTTCCTTTATTGTACCGTGGTATGGCAGACTCTTTATAAGTATGACATGTTTCTCGTCAGGAGAAAACTTATATCCTTCAATCTCATCTGCTTCATTGCTCATCTGCTGTCTGTCTGTGCCGTCAGCTTTCATGCTCCAAACTTGGCCGTTGGTAATGAATGCAATGCGGTTGCCGTTATCTATCCATGAAGGGTCTGTTTCGTTTGATGATGTTTTGGTAAGTTGCTTTTTGTCAGTTCCGTCAGAATTCATCACGAAGAGCATATGGTGACCACGGTTCTCTTCCACACTGTAGTATCCTACCTGATAGACTATTTTCTGTCCGTCAGGGGAAACCTGAGCACTGCTTATACGCCCCATAGCCCAGAGTGCTTCTGGTGTCATGGTTCTTGTTTCCAGCTTGATGTTGTTTTTCCCAATCATTTCTTGTGAATTAATGCATGTCGGTATCGCCATCAAAGCGGTGATAGTAATTAGATTTAAGGTTCTCATAGTCTTATTTTATTGTTTCTTTACGGGATCACATGTAAGGTTGCATCCCAATTTCTTAAATATCTTATGGTCTACTTCGCTTAATATCACCGTGCTATGTACTTGACAATTACGAAGTTGTGGTAATTGCTCTAATGCTTTTCTGCAATTTTCGTCATGTTGTGAAAGTACTGAAAGTGCAACTAATACTTCGTCTGTATGTAACCGTGGATTTTTTCCGCAGAGATATTCAATTTTTGTTTTCTGTATTGGTTCTATCATACTTTGCGGTATTAGCTTCACTTCATGGTCTATACCTGCAAGATGTTTTGTAGCATTGAGAAGAAGTGCTGCACTGCAGCCTAACAAAGGACTTGACTTGGCACATATTATAGTTCCGTCTTGTAATTCCATGGCTGCTGATGTGTGACCGGTCTTCTGTTTCATCTCGCTTGCTGCTACGGTTGTACGTCTGTCAGCAGTTGAAATTTTTGCTTGATTGAAGAGTAGCCTTATCTTATTTACTTCATTCTCGTTGTCAGCTCCATTAACAAGTTTATTTGTTGCGGCATAGTATCGGCGTATAATCTCATCCTTTGAAGCTTGGCAACAAGCTTCATCATCATTAATGCAGAACCCTACCATATTGACTCCCATATCTGTAGGAGATTTGTATGGATTTTCTCCATATATGCCTTCAAAGAGAGCATTTAAAACAGGGAATATCTCAATGTCTCTGTTGTAGTTTACTGCAATTTTATCGTAGGCTTCCAAATGGAATGGGTCAATCATGTTTACGTCGTTGAGGTCTGCCGTTGCTGCCTCATATGCAATATTCACAGGATGTTTCAGGGGTAAGTTCCAAACGGGGAAGGTCTCAAACTTGGCATATCCCGCTCTTATTCCCCTTTTATTTTCGTTGTAGAGCTGGCTTAAACATGTCGCCATCTTACCGCTTCCGGGTCCTGGAGCAGTTACAATAACCAATGGACGCTGTGTTTCAACATAGTCATTCTTTCCAAATCCATTGTCAGATGCTATAAGTTCAACGTTATGTGGGTATCCGTCAATAGGGAGGTGGATATATGACTTTATTCCAAGTCTCTCGAGTCTGTGACGGAACTGGTCGGCTGCTCGTTGTCCGTCGTAATGAGTGATTACTACGGAACCAACCATAAAGCCCCTTTGCGTGAATTCATTTCTCAGCCTAAGTACATCTTCGTCGTAGGTTATGCCCAAGTCTGCCCTTATCTTGTTTTTCTCTATATCTTCTGCACTTATCACAATGATAATCTCGATGCTGTCTTGCAGTTGACTGAACATGCGCAGCTTGCTGTCAGGCTTGAATCCCGGTAGAACTCTTGATGCGTGATGGTCGTCAAAGAGCTTTCCACCGAGTTCGAGGTATAGCTTTCCGTTGAATTTCGCAATTCTTTCCTTTATGTGTTCTGACTGTATCTTCAGGTATTTATCATTGTCAAATCCTATTTTCATCTTTGTACCTTTCCTGTTTTTTTTAAAATGTTTCCGTGTTGGTTACAATCCTCTTTTTTTCCTTTCTAATTCTTCTCTCTTTCTTTGTAGCTCAGCTTGTTGTTCCTGCATGGCTTGCAGACGTGCTGCCAGTCCACTGAGTTTCTTGGGATTATTTTTGTTTTCCTTATATTTTGCATCGAGTATAGCGAGAAGCTTCTCGTCATTAGTGGTATGTCTGAGTGTCCACATAATAGCTGCCGAGAAGAAGAGTGAAATGAAATAATAGAAATTCAATCCACTTGAATAGTCGTTGAACATAAAGAAGAACATCAAAGGCATGAGATACATCATCCATTGCATCATCTTCATTTGTTCAGCCTGTTGACCTACCATTTGGTCTTTTTGCTGCCTCATGGTCATCCAGGAATATAGTATGTTTGAAACACAGAAAAGGATACATGTGAGTGACAGGTGATCTCCAATCATCCAGATATTCTTTCCCCATTCTACTATCGGGTCGTATGTGCTGAGGTCATCAATCCATAGGAAGCTTTGTCCTCTTAATTGTATAGCGTTAGGTACAAAGTTGAACATGGCTATCCAAATAGGCATTTGTATGAGCATTGGCAGACATCCGGCCATTGGACTAACTCCATATTTAGAGTATTCTGTCATCATGGCTTGCTGCTTTTGCATTGCATCCTCGGGTGCGTTAAACTGTTTGGTAGCCTCTTCAAGTCTTGGCTTGAGAACTCTCATCTTAGCGCTGCTCATATAGCTTTTCTTTACCAAAGGAAATGTTATCACCTTAAGTAGCAAGGTGATAAGAATGAGTACTATGCCCATTGGTATGCCGAGCTTTGTTAGCCAGTCAAATACATAGATTGTGAAGAATCTGTTTATCCATCTTACTATTGGCCATCCCAAGTAAACAAGTTCTTGTAGGTCAAGATCCTTTCCGAATGTGCTTTCGTCTTCACTATTTTGCAGTATTTGGAAGTCATTTGGTCCAAAATAGAATTCAAACTCTGATGGTGTGGCACCTGACGGATCAAAGAATGTCTTCATTTTTGCTTGATAGTCTTTGAGATACTGGCTTCCTTTCTCATGAGGAATGGATGTCATGAGCGCATTTGGTGCAAAATTGTTTTTAGCTATGATTATTGATGAGAAGAATTGGTCTTTGAATGCCACCCACTCAAGCTCTTCTTCTATCTGCTGGTCTTTTTTCTCCGTCGTCTCACTTAGGTGATCTGTTCCTCCTTCTGTTTCCTTGTAAGTAAGGGTCGCATAACGGTTCTCAAAAGTGAAACCTTTCTCCTGTTGTCTGCATTTTTGGCTCCAGTCGACACCTAAGACATTATAGTCTGGAGCAAACAAATCTTTCATTCCTTGAGCTTTTATGCTCATGTGGAGCATGTATCCTTGCCCAAGCTTGTAGTTTATTGATAATGATTTCCCTTCTGATGATGTGGCTAAAAGCGTAAGAGTGGAATCAGTCGATGCTATGGGTTCAAACAGCAAATTCTCTGTTTCAATGTTTGTTTCCTTAGCTGCAAGAGTGAAATTGATTCGTTGTTCTTCTGAATCAAAGAGCGTCAAATCCTTTGTGTCTGCCTTATCCTTCCTGTGTCCGGTATATCCCTTGAGGATTGCTTTTTCAACAGTGCCTCCTTTTGTTGAGATGGTAAGCTCTAACTTATTGTTTTTTAATATAATGTCTCTTTCCTGTTGTGTACTTGAATTCTTAAAGAGAGCATTGCTGTCAGATACAGCAACCATGCTTTCTTTTTCCTTTTGTTGCTTTACTTGTTTTTCTTGCTGCTTTGCTTTTTCAATAGAGTCTTTCACGAATTGTTCTCTTTGCTCAGCCAGCTGTTCTTTGGATGGTTGAGTATAAATGCTATATCCAATGAGTACGGCCGCAATGAGCACAAATCCTATTATGGTGTTCTTATCCATTTGTGTTTTGTTTTTGTTCTATACTATCATTAAAGCTGCAAAGTTAGTTATTTTTTGTAATATTAGCGAAGCAGACTATCAAAAAAATATTACCTTTGCATCTCTTAGTGTTTAAAGTTAATGTTTATAGCTCAAGCTCTATGCGTCGTATTATATTTGTTGCCTTGCTTATGCAAGTTTTACCTTGTTTCCCGCAATCAGATTCGTCTATAACCGACAGTATCGTTGGTGAATCTATGATTATGCATGCAACATTTAGTCGTGATATTGTAAACAAATATTTCACCATTGGAAAGCATCACTCCCGTGTTGACTCATTGTTGTTAGATTACTATATTTCCCATCCAGAGAATATTCGTTATTCTCAGCCTGATGCTAATTCATATAAGAATACTTCTTTGTATGGTAGCATGGAGATTAGAAATAACACCCACCTTGAAGATATTGATTCAAGTAATGTAGAAGAGGTGTTATTGCCTGTAGTCGTTGACATGAAGTTGCTTAGACCGCGATTCTGGTCGGTCAAGGGAGATTATTCCCTTCAGTTCATGCAGAACTTTGTTACTGGTAATTGGTACAAGGGTGGAGAAAGCAATTATTCCATGCTTGGTGCTGCTGCAATGGAAGCAAATTTCAACAATCGGCAGAGGATTAAATGGGATAACAAATTGGAAATGAAACTCGGAGTTCAGAATTCCCGTACAGACTCCATACATCGCTTGAAATCTACGGAGGATCTCTTGAGGTTGACATCTAAGTTTGGTATTCAAGCTCACAAACATTGGTATTATACAGTTCAAATGGTTGCCAACACTCAATTCACTCATTCATATAAAAGCAATGATCCTGAGCTCTATGCCGATTTTATGTCTCCGTTCAACCTAAACGTGTCATTGGGTATGGACTATACTGTAGATTGGCTTGACCATCGTCTCACTGGAACGGTTCATCTCGCGCCGTTGGCTTTCAACATGAAGTCAACTCGTATAATTGAACTTGCAGGTAGAATTGGAATAGACGAAGGACATCACATTAAGAAGGATGTGGGTTCACAATTTACCTTGGACATCGTTTGGGATATTAATGATGTAATTAAGTGGAAGTCTCGTATGTATGGATATGCTACATCACATAGGGTTGAGTATGAATGGGAAAACACATTTGTATTTACTCTCAATCGTTGGCTGTCTGCACAATTGTTTGTCTTCCCACGCTTTGACGACTCCGTTACCAGGGATGCTCACCATGGATATTTCCAGTTCAAAGAGTTCTCCAGTATCGGGTTGAGCTATTCTTTCTAATAATAAAGCCCTCCTTCAGTCTGAATGACAGGGAGGGCTTTATTGCTTTTACACTATTTGCCTTGCGCCAAAAGGAAAGCCTTGAAATCATTGAAGTGTTTTGAAAGTTCCACTGCTTGTTTCTTTCCTTTCATGAATTCGGCTAGTCTTTCAGGAATATCTATGTCTGTTGACAGTATCTGGTCAACTTTTTCCTTGAATTTGGCGGGATGTGCCGTTTCACAGAATATACCAGTCTCTCCATTTCTTAGTTGCTCTTTCAGCGCTTGGTATCCACATGCTCCATGCGGGTCGAGTATATATCCGTGAGATTTCATGCATTCTCTCATGGCTGTTTTTATCTGTTCGTCGCTGTATGTTGCACCACTAATTATACTGGTTATCCGTTCATGACTTTTACCATACAAATCCAATATTCTCGCAAAGTTGCTCGGATCACCAACATCCATTGCATTTGCCAAAGTAGCTTTGGTTGGTTGCGGCAGATATTCTCCTGTTCGTAGATAGTTGAAGAATACGTCGTTGGCATTATTGGCAGCTATGAAGCGTTTAATGGGAAGTCCCATGGTATGACCAAAGAGAGCTGCACATATATTTCCAAAATTTCCAGAAGGTACACACATTACCATATTACTGGCTGCCTCTGGGTTTCTTTCCTTCAGCCTTGCATAGGCATTGAAATAGTAGAAAGCCTGTGGAAGGAAACGGGCTACATTTATGCTGTTGGCGGACGTGAGTCTCATATTACTATTGAGCTCATTATCCATAAATGCATTTTTCACCAGCGCTTGGCAATCGTCAAATACTCCATCCACCTCAATGGCTGTGATATTCTGTCCGAGTGTGGTAAATTGGCACTCTTGTATATCACTTACCTTTCCTTTAGGATAGAGAACATAGACATGTATACCTTCTACACCAAGAAAGCCATTAGCCACAGCACTTCCTGTGTCGCCGCTTGTTGCAACAAGCACGTTCACCAATTGGCTTTCTTGCATGTTGTTGTGCTCTTTCTTTATGAAATATTGAAGAAGTCTTGCCATAAATCGTGCGCCAACATCCTTAAATGCTAGCGTCGGTCCATGGAATAGCTCCAGCGAATAAATATTGTCGCTAACCTGAACAATAGGGCAGTCAAAGGCCAAAGTGTCGTAGACAATATTCTTTAGAGCTTCTTCATCAACATCTTCCGAGAAGAACGCTTTCGCTACTGCCAGTGAAATTTCTTTGAAAGAATACTTCTCTATGTTGTCAATGAATTCTTTTGGCAGGCTTTTTATTTTCTTTGGCATATACAACCCTCTGTCTTCTGCTAAGCCTTTTACAACTGCTTTCTGGAGTGTTGCCTCAGGAGCTATGCCGTTTGTGCTGTAGTATCTCATTTTTATTGAAAAGATTATTATAATCGCAATTCTTTCAGTATCTCAGCCATTTTTTGTTTTGTTGTCACCTTCGTGGGAACAAGTGGAAGGCGAAGCTCATTTTCTATCATTCCCATTTCAGACAATAATGCTTTTACACCGGCGGGGTTGCCGTCAACAAACAGCAGACTGTAGAGCTCGGTGAAACGGTGGTGTATGCGTCTTGCAGGTTCATATTCGCCCTTGAATTCGTATCTTATCATTCGAGAGAATTCTTTTGGGAGAGCATTGCCTATTACTGAGATTACTCCAGCTGCACCGCTTGCCACCATAGAGAATGTTAGGGCATCATCGCCACTGAGCACATCAAAATCTGCAGGCTTGCCTTTGATTATTTCGTCAACCTGTTCAAGCGAGCCGCTTGCTTCTTTTATTGCTACAATATTTGGGCAGTCATTCGCGAGACGTATGGTTGTCTGAGGCTTGAGATTTATGCCAGTTCTGCCAGGTACATTGTAGAGTACAACAGGCAACGAACTTGCTTCTGCTATTTTCTTGAAATGTTGGTATAATCCTTCTTGTGATGGTTTATTGTAGTATGGACAAACGCTAAGTATTCCGTCAATGCCGCTGAAGTCCGTGTTCTTGATTTCTTCAATTACGGCAGCAGTATTGTTTCCTCCGCATCCCATGAGAATGGGTAGCTTACCATCAACCAATCTTACTACGAGTTCTTTTATCTTTTGTTTCTCTTCGGTGGTAAGGCATGGAGTTTCACCTGTTGTTGCAAGGATGCAGAAAAAGTCAGCTCCTTTTTCTATCTGGTATTTTACAACGTTCTCGAGTGCTTCCCAATCAACTCCGCCATCACTCTTAAACGGTGTTATGAGAGCAATTCCTAATCCTTTGAAGATATTTTGTGCCATAATTTATATTATATATATTTCTAAAATGTAAAGACTTAAAGATAAGGATGTTTCATCCACTTTTTACAAATCGGTGCAAAGGTAGTAAAAAGTTTGTTGTTTATAAGAATTCGTATCAATTATTTTATTAATCTTGGCTCTAAACTGTTATTTTGGTTGTTTATCTGATATTTGTGTTTTCATTTTGCAACTTTCACTTAGCATTAGCAGCTTTTCTGTATTTCTTCATATACTAATACTGTATGTCCCATAGGAAAAGAGCGTTGCCTGGTACGGATTCTCCGGCCTCTGAGCGCTTTTTACCTTGGATGATTTTTGAAAAATCTTCGATTGTGATACGTCCTCTCCCCACGTCAATGAGTGTTCCAACAACCGCTCTTACCATATTTCTTAGAAATCTGTTTGCTGAGATAATGAAGCAATAGCTTTGCTCTTCGTTATCAACTTGTTGCCAATACGCTTCTGTAACATTGCATATTGTTGTCTTTACGTCACTACCAGCTTTACAGAAAGCTCCGAAGTCAGATGTTTGCAGAAGCATTTCTGCTGCTTCGTTCATTTTATCAAAGTCAAGCTTGTAATGTATCTCGTATGAGTAATTGCGCTTGAATGGATTTTTCTTCTGATGAATATAATAGTGGTATGTTCTTGATGTAGCAGAAAAGCGGGCATGAAGGTCGTTGTCAACCTCCTTAATATCGTCTATTGCAATGTCATGAGGCAGAATCCTGTTTAATCTGTACTTCAGTTGCTGACAGTCAACAACTATGAGTGAGTCGAAATGTGCCGTCATCAATCTTGCGTGCACCCCAGTATCAGTTCTTCCAGCTCCTGTTATAGATATATCCTTTCTCAGGAGTGTGCTGAGTGCCCGTTGTAGTTCCTCCTGAACTGAGTTTCCGTTTGGCTGTGTTTGCCATCCGTGATACGCACTTCCATCGTATTTTAGATATATGAAATATCTGCGCATGTCTTCTTATGGTATGATGTGTGTAAAAAATACTGATTATGATAATATTTTGTATTTGGCAAACTTCAACAACAGCTGTTTAGTACCAGCATTTTTGAAAGCCACGGTTGCTTTTGTGTTTTCGCCATTTCCCTCAATCTTTATTATTTCTCCAATACCAAATCTCTGATGCTCAATTATGTCACCTACTTTTAACGTTGCAGTTGCAAATTGGTTTGTGGAAGACAGAGTCCTTCCACCATTTTTAATTGCATCCTCTACTTTTTTCAGATTACCTCCGCTTTCCGCTATTTTATTCTTGAAAGCTGCACTCAGGGGATCAATAGCCGTTTCCTTCCTCCTTGGAGATGTTATTTTAGGCTTCGGGTCAGCCCTGAATTGTGTTGCTACGGGTCTTGAATTTTGCATTTCCCCTTGTGGGTTGAATCTTGTCCTTGCAAATCCAAACGGTCTGTCTATAGCACCTCCCATAGCATTTTTGGTATCTGTTTGTATAAGGGTTGGGGCTATGTCATTAAGGAAGCGGCTCGGTGAGTCAAATTCCATGCGTCCATACCTGAACCTGCTCTTCGCATTTGTAAGGATGCAGTGTTTTTCGGCTCTCGTTATTGCAACATACAGCAGTCTTCGTTCCTCTTCAAGCTCCTTCATAGAGTTTGTAGCCATCTGACTCGGAAATATGTTTTCTTCCAGTCCTACGATGAACACTGTCGGGAACTCCAATCCTTTGGCTGAGTGTATCGTCATAAGCGACACTTTTCCGCTTTCATCGTCTTCGCTGTCAAGGTCGCTGAACAAGGCAATCTCATGTATGAAGTTATCCAAATAGACTTCATTCTCTCGTCCTTCTTCTTTCGCAATCTCTACAAACTCTTGCAGGCTTGCCACCAGTTCTTGTACATTTTCCTGTTTGGCAATGTCCTCGGGGTCTTTTGACGAGTATATCTGTGCAGATATTCCACTTGATTGAATGATTTCTTGTCCGAGAACAAGAGCATCCTTATGTTCCAAATCAGCAATATAGCCACATATAAGGTCGCGAAAAGCTCCAACCTTGGTGAGTGTTCCTTTGTTTATACCAAGTGAGAATTTCTCAGGGCATTCAATCACTTCCCAAAGGCTAACGTTGTTATTCAGTGCACACTCTTGTATCTTCTGTATGGTAGTGTTGCCAATACCCCTGGTAGGGTAGTTGATTACTCGTTTCAAAGCTTCCTCGTCATGCGGATTGGCTGTTAATCTGAAATAAGCAAGGATGTCCTTTATCTCTTTTCTTTGATAAAAGGACAGTCCACCGTATATCCGATATGGAATGCTCCTTCTTCTCAACTCTTCCTCGAAGGCTCTGCTTTGTGCATTTGTACGATAGAGTATTGCAAAATCTGAATAGTCGCATTTGTCTTTACGTCTTATTGACGAGATGTCGTTGCACACAATCACAGCTTCCTCTTTATCGCTATACGCTGGCTTGTAGTTTATTTTCTCGCCTTCTTGATTCATACTGAATACATCCTTTTGTATTTGCCGTTGATTGTGCTTAATTAGGCTGTTGGCAGCTTCCACTATTCGCTGTGTACTTCTGTAGTTCTGTTCAAGTTTAAATAACTCAGCTTCCTTGAATTGCTGCCTGAAATCCAATATGTTGTCAATGTTTGCGCCTCTGAAGGCATATATGCTTTGTGCATCGTCACCCACCACACAAACGTGTTTGTGTTCCTTCGCAAGCTGAAGCACTATTGCTTGTTGAGCCATGTTTGTGTCCTGATACTCGTCAACAAGTATATACTTGAAAGCATCGGCGTATTTAATGCGTATGTCTTCGTTTCTCTTGAACAGCAGAAAGGTGTTTACCAGAAGATCATCAAAGTCCATGGCGTTTGCTTGCAACAATCTCAGTTGATATTGTGAATAAATGTCAGTGATATGTGGCAATCGTGTTTCTACGTCTCGTTGCAATGCGCTTCTGTCGTTGACATATTGTTCGGGTGTAATCAGATGGTTCTTTGCCATAGAAATGCGGCTGTGAACAGTTGCTGGTTTATACTGTTTGTCATCAAGTCCGAGATTTTTGATAACGTCTTTTATCAATGAACGTGAGTCGCCTTCGTCGTAGATGGTAAAGCTTGTCTGATAGCCTAAACTCGCAGCTTCTCTGCGCAGTATTCTGGCAAAAATGGAATGAAACGTTCCCATATTCAGGTAGCGTGCCAAGTCATCTCCCACAAGCTTTCCTATTCGTGTCTTCATCTCCTTTGCTGCTTTATTCGTGAAGGTTAGTGCCATGATGTTCCATGGCTTGTAACCTTGTTGCAGCAGGTATGCAATCTTATAGGTCAGAACTCTTGTCTTGCCAGAACCTGCACCGGCTATCACAAGCGCCGGACCATCGCAGTATTCTACAGCTCTTCGCTGCGAATCGTTTAATTGTGAGAGTATGTCGTTTTCCATATCGTCTTACTTGTCGTTTCCTTCTTTGGGAAACACGGGTATATGTTTCATTTCTCTTCCTAATTGTCGTTGACGTTTCAGCATGTATTCGCTTGGATATGCTGAACTGAAACGCCTTGGGTTGGGCAACGTGGCAACTATAAGCGCACACTGAGAACGTGTTAGATGTGCTGCATCGGTGTTGAAATGCTGCTTAGCTACAGCATCTGCTCCGTAAATGCCGTTTCCCATCTCAATGGAGTTTACATAAACCTCCATAATCCTGTGCTTGCCCCAGACAAGTTCAATGAGTACGGTGAAATAAGACTCAAGACCTTTTCTCAGCCATGAACGGTCAGGCCAAAGAAACACGTTCTTTGCAGTCTGTTGTGAGATGGTGCTACCTCCTCTTACTATTTTTCCCTTTTCCTTGTTCTTCTCCAAGGCTTTCTTTATGGACCTGAAGTTAAAACCGTTATGTTCCATAAAGCTCTGATCTTCACCAGCAATGGCTGCTACTGGCATGTATATTGACATCTCATCAAGAGGCACCCAGTGGTGGTGAATGGTTGGTGTTTCCCCTGTAGTCACCTGTTCAATACAGCGTATGAACATCAATGGGGTGAAATAAACAGGTATGAAACGGTATATTACTACCATTAAGATGGACGATACGAAGAATATCGATATCGCCCATCTTAAAGCTTTTATTATATTCTTGAAAATATTCAAGCTATTCCTAAATTCCTATTCTTTGTCTATTGCTGTTGAGCTTATCTTAATGTACCGCTGTTCGCAGCATTTATCATGGCTTCGCTCGCATACATGTAAACTTCAACGCGGCGGTTCTGCTGGCGTCCGGCTTCTGTAGAGTTGTCGGCAACGAAGTTTGAGGCACCGAAACCTGTCACGTTTTTCAGCTGGTTATTTGAAACGCCTTTCTGTTTCAAGTATGATGCGACACTCTCTGCACGGTTCTGGCTGAGTGGATTGTTCACGGCATCGCTGCCTACATTGTCAGTATAGCCTTGAATGTCGACGGAACAGTCGGTATTTTTCTTCAATACCTCGGCAAAGTTCGCCAGTTCGTTCTTAGAAGCGTCATTAAGGTCGTATTTGCCAGTCTTGAACAAAATGCCACTATCAAATGTCACCTTTACACATGACAAACCGTTTGCATCTGTGACAGTCTCCACTTTTGCATTCTCAACTTGAGCAGCCGTCTCGGCAGCTACCTTGTCCATATGTTTTCCGATGAGAGCACCAGAGCCAGCACCCACCGCACTTCCAATGGCAGCACCTATGGCTGTGGCTTTTGAGTCTTTTCCTATAATATTACCGAGTATGCCGCCAATTACGGCACCTCCTCCGGCTCCTATAATTGAGCCTGTTCCTGCTTTCGTAGAGCAGCTGCAAACAACAGCCACACACATGCCGAGCGTTAAATACTTAATTTTCTTCATATTCCTTTAGAATTTAAAAAGTTGATTACTATTAAGTGATGCAAAGATACTCTTTTTTTCAATAATAGCCATCATTGGTTATTTTTTTTTGACTATCACAAATATAATTTGTAATTTTGCGCCTAAATAATTGAAGAATATATTTTAGGATATGGCTAAAGAATTAAAAGAAATGACCAAAAGGGCTGACAACTATAGTCAGTGGTATAACGATTTGGTAGTAAAAGCCGATCTGGCAGAACAGTCGGCAGTGCGTGGATGTATGGTTATCAAGCCATACGGATATGCCATTTGGGAAAAGATGCAGCAGCAACTCGACTGCATGTTCAAGGAGACTGGTGCTCAGAATGCCTATTTCCCGCTGCTCATCCCGAAATCGTTCCTTTCTCGCGAGGCAGAACATGTTGAGGGATTTGCCAAAGAGTGTGCGGTGGTTACCCACTACCGTCTCCGTGCAAAGGACGACAAGAGTGGGGTGGAGGTAGACCCTGCTGCCAAGCTTGAAGAGGAGCTCATCGTAAGACCTACATCGGAAACCATTATATGGAACACTTACAAGAACTGGATCCACTCATATAGAGACCTTCCTCTTATGTGCAACCAGTGGTGCAACGTTATGAGGTGGGAAATGCGAACACGTCCTTTCCTCCGTACATCGGAATTCCTGTGGCAGGAAGGTCATACAGCCCATGCAACCAAGGAAGAGGCTGAAGATGAAGCAAAGAAGATGCTCAAGGTTTATGCTAAATTTGCAGAGGAGTGGATGGCTGTACCTGTAGTACAAGGTGTGAAGAGTGAGACAGAGCGTTTTGCTGGTGCCCTCGACACCTATACCATTGAAGCTATGATGCAGGATGGTAAAGCTCTTCAGAGCGGAACATCCCATTTCCTCGGACAAAACTTCGCCAAGGCTTTTGATGTTACTTTCCTCAATAAGGAGAACAAGCCTGAATATGTGTGGGCTACATCGTGGGGAGTGTCAACACGTCTCATTGGTGCTCTCATCATGACCCATAGCGACGACAATGGTCTGGTACTTCCTCCGAAACTCGCTCCCATACAGGTAGTCATAGTTCCCATTACCAAGGGAGCTGAACAGTTGCAGGCAATAACAGAACGCTTGACTCCAATCATCAACAGCCTGCGTGAAAACGGCATCTCGGTGAAATATGACGATGCAGAAAACAAACGTCCCGGATTTAAATTTGCCGATTATGAACTGAAAGGCGTGCCTGTAAGACTTGTCATGGGTGGAAGAGACCTTGAAAACGGAACTATTGAAGTAATGCGCCGCGATACTCTTGAAAAGGAAACCGTTGCCATTGATGGCATAGTAGATTATGTAAAGCAGCTTCTTGATGAAATCCAGACAAATATCTATAATAAGGCATTAAAGTTCCGTGACGAACATATTTACGAGTGCGACAACTACGAGGAATTCAAGACTCGTGTCAAGGATGGAGGTTTCTTCCTCTGCCATTGGGACGGTACAGCTGAAACAGAAGCAAAGATTAAAGAAGAAACACAGGCAACCATACGTTGTGTGCCATTTATGTTTGAGCAGACTCCAGGAGTTGACATGGTTAGTGGCAAACCCTCTAAGTGCCGTGTTCTCATAGCACGTTCATATTAAGGTATTTACGTTATACAAATTATCTAACCAATAATTCCAAAGACATGAAAAGATTATGTTTTTCTATAGCCTTGCTTGGCATGATGCTCCACATAGGTGCACAAACACTTATTAAGGGTAACTATCAGAAGGGTGATACTGCCATCTATCAATCTCAGGCAAAGTTCAATGTGGCTTTACCCACTGGGGGCGTTTCCGAAATAGAAGCTACTTACAACAACAGATATGTCATCTTGGATGCCTGTGAAAATGGCTTTAAGGTTGAGAGAATACTCACCGACCTTGTGATAAACGGCAATGAAGAAGCCGCAGAAATGGTATCTCAGATTGAAGATCTTAAGACATCACAGGATGTTCCTTTCATTTTCACAACAGACAGCAACGGCAAGCCTGTGAAAATAGAGAATTACGATGAGATAAAGACCAAGATTGCTGCTTCTGTCACCTCCTTGATTGAAAAAACATTAGGAAGGCATCCAGAGATGGCTGCCATGAAAGACAGACTAATAGAGGCTGCTGTTAGCCGTCTTACTGAAGATGCCCTCCTTGATGATGCTGATGCCGTGAATGTGTTCTCTCTCAATGGAAAGACAATCAAAACCGGTGACAATGACGAAGAGGTAAAAGAAGGACTAAAGGTTAAGAGCACCTACACGGTTACTCCAATACTTGGGCAGACCGTGGTTGCCAAGAATAGCACTATCAACATGACAGAAGATGATATAAAGGCATTTGTGATTGATCAGCTTGTCAAGAGTGGCTTGCCAGAGGAACAGGTAGAGATGGTCAAACAGAATTGGGGACAGATGGTAGCAATGGGCATTGCAAAGATGGACGTAAACGGCACTGAGACCTTCCGCATCCTGAAAGGTGGTTGGATGCAAGACGTCAAGTCTGACTTCAAGATGAATGCCATGGGTGCAGAGACAAGCTACAGTTCCACATCTAAGCTTGTAAATAAAAATTTCTAAAGATAAACATAATACTTACATTTAAGTATTCGGGAATTGACGCTTATTAGAATACTTACTAATAGGTATTTCTAACCATTATCCGCAGCCGACAATCTCGGTTGCGGATTTTTTTTGTACTTTTGCGTTGTTTTTTCACCTTATTTAATTAAAAACAGATATGAAGCTTTCAGAACTGAAGACAGGCGAGAAGGGAATTATTGTCAAAGTGCTCGGACACGGAGGATTTCGCAAGCGCATCATTGAGATGGGCTTTATCAGCGGAAAGGAAATAGAGGTGTTGCTTAACGCACCCCTTCAGGACCCCGTGAAATACAAGCTCATGGGTTATGAAGTGTCACTGCGCCACGATGAAGCTGAACTTATAGAGGTAGTTACAGAAAACGACATTAGCACAAATAACGACATTCTGTCAAGGTCTGAGGACAATGTCGGCATCAATGAGCCGAATATTCAGTATGATGAAAGCTGGTCAACCAGAATGGAGCAGAAAGCGCATAAGAATGAACATATCATCAACGTGGCACTGATAGGTAATCCCAACTGCGGAAAGACCTCTCTGTTTAATTTCGCGAGTGGAGCCCATGCCCATGTAGGCAACTATTCTGGTGTCACTGTCGATGCTTCAGAGGCCCATGCCACATATTTTGACTATGACTTTAATCTTACCGACCTTCCAGGCACCTATTCATTGTCATGCTATAGCCCTGAGGAGCTCTATGTGAGAAACCATCTTGCAGAGAAGATGCCTGACGTTATAATAAATGTCATTGACTCTTCAAACATCGAGCGAAATCTTTATCTCACCACTCAGCTGATTGACATGAACCTACGCATTGTATGTGCCCTCAACATGTTTGATGAGTTTGAACATCGTGGCGACCATGTTGACATTGATACACTGAGCTCGCTGTTTGGAGTACCCATGGTACCCACATCATTCAAAAGCGGAAGGGGAGTTGAAGACCTGTTCAAGACTGTGATAGAGGTTTATGAAGGCAGACAGAAGTCTGCCCGTCACATTCATATAAACTACGGTCACGAAATAGAAGACGGTATACGTCATATACAGGAATATATCAAGCCCGACAAAAAAATATCACCGAGATATTCCACGAGATATTTGGCATTGAAGCTTCTTGAGCACGATACGAATATCGAGGAGTTCGTAAGAGCAAAGTCTGAGGGTAAGGGACGGCTGATAATGGCTGCCCGCGATAAGGCGTCGGCGCGTGTGCTTGAAGAGACTCTTACTGACTCCGAAACAGCAATCATGGATGCCAAGTATGGATTTATAAATGGTGCACTTACTGAGGCTGAATATCGTGCAGGCAGCAAGAATGACACCTACCATACCACTCATCTCATCGATAATATCCTTTCCAACCGATATCTGGGCTTCCCCATCTTCTTCCTCATCTTGTTTCTGATGTTTGAAACAACATTTGTGCTTGGGCAATACCCTATGGACTGGATAGAAATGGCTGTGGCTTGGCTCGGCGACAAGGTGTCAGCGATCATGCCTGATGGTCCATTGAAAGCCATGCTTGTTGACGGAGTAATAGGTGGTGTGGGGTCTGTGATAGTGTTCCTACCTCAGATTCTCATTCTCTATTTCTTCATATCCCTCATGGAGGATTCTGGTTACATGGCTCGTGCTGCTTTCATCATGGACAAACTCATGCACAAGATGGGTTTGCATGGAAAGTCATTCATACCCCTTGTAATGGGATTTGGCTGCAATGTACCTGCTATAATGGCAACACGCACCATAGAGAGTCACCGCTCCCGCCTCATCACCATGATGATAATACCGTTTATGAGCTGTTCTGCCCGTCTTCCCATATATATCATGATAGCGGGTACTTTCTTCTCATTGCAATATCGCTCATGGGTAATGATTTCTCTCTACGCAATAGGTATATTGATGTCAGTCCTCGTGAGTAAGATACTTTCTTCATTCGTTGTCACTGGTGACGACACTCCCTTTGTAATGGAGCTGCCTCCTTATCGCTTCCCGACAGCGAAAGCTATAGGAAGGCATACTTGGGAAAAAGGAAAAGAATATCTCAAGAAAATGGGAGGTATCATTCTCGTGGCATCAATCATTGTGTGGGCTCTGGAATATTTCCCACACAATGACAATCTCTCGCAACCGGAACAGCAGGAGCAGAGCTACATAGGAAGAATGGGTAAGTTCATTGAGCCAGTGTTTGAGCCTCAAGGTTTCAACTGGAAGCTCGACGTGTCGCTCATTGCCGGTGTGGGAGCCAAGGAGATTGTAGCTTCAACCATTGGCGTGCTCTATAGTGGGGACGACAGCTTTGCCGATGACGATTCATTTAGTGACGACACCGCCAAATACACCCATTTACGACAGCAGATGCTACAAGAGGGTGTCTCACCCTTGTCGGCATATTGCTACCTGCTCTTCATCCTGCTGTATTTTCCATGTCTGGCAACCATAGTGGCTATAAAGAACGAAACAGGTTCATGGAAATGGGGTATTGCGGCTGCGGTATATACCACTCTGCTTGCATGGCTCATTTCAGCTGCTGTGTTCCAGATAGGTTCGCTGTTCTGATATCGTTTTTAACTACTCTTATCATGCTGTTTTCATAGTTCAACACTATAACCGTTGAAGTATGGGCTCAGTATTGTGCCCAAAATACTCCAGTATTGTGCGGAGAATACTGGAGTATTTTACGGAAAAAGACTCGCGCTCTCAAAAAACTACAAAGTCAGTTGTCCCAGTTCACCAATTCTTCATACGCATCAAATCTTAATTCTTTGCTTACTTCTGCCTTTTTCAGAGCATCAAGTATGGTCTGTTGGTCTTTGGGAGAGATGGCAATATCACCTCGTCTTCGCTTAAAGTATGGTTCTCTCCAAACTTGTCAATCAGGATGTGCATGAATGTTTGATATTGTTCCGGAAACATGTGCTTTTGGAAGTTGGTAAAACCGCGGGCATAGGTAACAGGTTTTGAATTTCGGTAGTGGGTGCATTGGTTGTCTTTTGTGCATTGGCGTGGATTTATCAGTCGCAGCCATTCTTCTGTCTTGACCAAGTGAGTATAAGCTAAATAGTGCAAGCATTTCTTGGCAAGTTTACAGTCAGAATGTTGGCATACGGGATAGTTGTTGGGAATGCTGGTGAATAGGTGCTTTTTCATAAGTTTATGTGTTTGTTTAATGTTAATCTATGATAAGGCAAAAGTAATTATATAATATGAGAACATATCTTCATTGCATGGAATAATTCTTCTAAAAGATTTAATATACATCAAAGGGGAATTTTCAAACAAAAAGATTTGTCATTCAATATAAACAAGATATTGCCGCTTTAGTAGAATTATTTTAGTTTGATTATATCACTCCATCTGGTGGTAGGGTTCTTGCTTTTGAAATCATGCCTGATAGCATTGGCAAAGACGTCAGCCTTGACACTGTCTTTTCGTGCTTCTGATGTAGCAAGGGATTCTTTGTCACTTGTGTTTTTATGAGAATATTGCTGAGAGCCAATCACCACTGTCTCTGAACCATTGATTCTGTTTATGCGGTCAACAGCTTGGTCCAGCCGGCTTAGTTTCTCTCTTTCTTCAGCTCCCATGTCAAAGAAGTCTTGTTGTATGGGACTGTCTGGTAATATGCCGGTCACTATCACTCCTGCTTTCTTGTATTTATAACCTTGTATGTAGATGCTGTCAAGGACTTTTGTGGCGGCTTTCACTATTGTTGTAGTTGAGTTGGATGGCGTTATAAGTTGTATTTCTTGAAAATTCCAATATTGTGGCAAATCTTCCCTAAAGGCATTGGTATGTAAGAACACTCCTACGATAGTAGCCATCGTGCCTTGTGACCTGAGCTTCTCGGCGCATCGACAGGCATAGTTGGCAAGATGTGTGCGAAGGGTATCGTAGTCGCTTACCATTCCATTGAATGAACGGCTGGTGCATATACTTTTCTTTTTATCCAGCTGCTCATTAGGCACTGCATCATCACCGTTTAGCTCCATCCATGTTCGTAAAATGTTGATATTGTTGAACGTTTGTCTTACCCAGTCCTTGCTGTGACATGCAAAGTCTGCTGCACTGACGCAGCCCAGTGCTTTCAGACGCGAAGCATATTTTCTTCCTATGCCCCATACATCTTCTACAGAGCACCACTCCAATGCCTTTTTACGTTTGTCTTCGCTATCTATTATGCAGCAGTGTCGGTATATGGCATATCGTTTTGCCAAACGTGAAGCTATCTTCGCAAGGGTTTTGTTTGAAGCTATTCCGATGCTTATTGGCATTCCCACTTCCTTCTTTACCCGTAGATGCAACTGTCTGCCCCATTGCTGTAGCCTGTTCTCTTCAATACCATTAAGGTACATGAAACATTCGTCTATGCTGTATCGGAAATAAGCGGGAGCTTCTTGCTTGATGATGTTTGTGATACGACCTGTCAGTTCTCCATATAACTCATAGTTAGACGAAAAAACGTAGATTTCCTGATCTGGAAACAGCTTGGATAATTGGAAAAAAGGTGTTCCTTCCTTTATTCCAATGGCTTTTGCTTCATTGCTCCGTGCCACCACACACCCGTCGTTGTTTGAGAGCACCACAATGGGTTTTCCCTCGAGGTCTGGACGGAAAACCTTCTCGCAGCTGCAATAGCAGTTGTCTATGTCTGCAATTCCATACATACGGCTTACAGTGGTTTTATATATTCTTGTGGGCAACGAATGCTTTTATGTGCTTAATATAATCGTCTCTGTGGTTTCTGAATGATTTGGCATGCTCTGTATCTTTAGTTATCCAGATGCTTTTAGGCATTTGTTTGACTTTGTATAACTTCTCTGACATCTCTGTCGGCACAAACGTGTCGCTGTCGCCATGGATGAAAAGAATGGGGTAGGGGCTTTTCCTGACTTGGTTTAAGGCAGATGCCTCACCAAAGCTCCATCCGTAGATTAATTTGCAAAGCAGGCTGGTGGTATACATAAGTGGAAACTCAGGTAATGAGAATTGCTTTTTTAGTTCAAGTGAGAACTCATCCCAAACTGAAGTGTAGCCACAGTCGGCTACGAAACGCAAATCGCTTACTTCCTTGGGCTTGTCTTCTGCTGACAGCATCATGGCTGCAGCCGCTCCCATAGACACACCATGCACGACCATGGTGTCGGTCTTAAAAGTTTCAAGCCAATGCTTTATATCGTGTCTGTCTAACCATCCCATTCTTATGGCATTGCCATCGCTCTTGCCGCTTGCATAGAGGTCAGGTATGACAACGTTATACCCTAATTCTTGTTCATACATCTGCGCCAGACAGAAATATTTGATAGCCTGGTCACGCCATCCGTGAACCACGACAGCAGTATTCCTGCTTCCTGTGCTGACGTAATAGGCGTGGCATCGGTAGCCATCGGGCATGACGATGAACGTGTCGCGCAGTGCATTAATGCTTTCAAGACTGTCTACCCATTGCTTGGTTTCAGGATAATCGGCATAAAGCTGGTGATAGCATGAATCCGTATCGTCTCTGTTGGCATCGGGCTTTAGCGAATAATTGAGCATGTATACGCTGCTGCCTCCAACTATTACTGCTGAAATGGCAATGATGACGAGCAATATGTGAAGGATTATTCTCATATCGTTGACCTATGAAAGCATTTTCTATATAAGTTCAAATGTCCTTATCAGGTGGATAACCACTCCCCACACTTCAAAGTTGTCGCCAGCCTCTACACGGAATGTGGGATAGCTTGGGTTTGCTGGCTTCAGTTCTATATATCCATCTTTCTTGTGTGTGAGATCAAGGTACTTCATTGTAAATTCACCGTTCCAGAAGGCTACGACTATAGAACCATTGTGGGGTTCCACTGCCTTGTCGATGATGACTCTGTCACCATCGAATATTCCGGCATCCTTCATGGAATCGCCTTCAACATCACCGTAGAATGATGCTTCGGGATGACGTATGTAGTCGCGGTTGAAGTCAAGGGTGTCATGTCGGTAGTCGTCGGCAGGACTCGGAAAACCGGCCCTTATTCCGGCATGTTCAAGTTCCACCTTTGTGTCAAACAGACCTTTTATAATCTTGATGTTGCCCATGAGCGTGTTCTGTGTAAACTGGTGATTTTCATTATTATCGCTTGATGGTAAACATTCCCAGCTTGTGGGTAATGCCTTTCTTGCCGAGAGTGCGTATGCAGTAGGCTCCTTCTGGCAGTGATTGTATGTTGATGCCATTCTTGTTGAAAGGAAGCGTTGTAATGAGGTTACCCTGTAGAGACTCTATTGCCACATAGCCAGCATCGGTGAGAGAAGCATGGATTGGCAATAATAACGTGGTACCGTCGTTTTTCAGCAGTTGTTGCTTGTTGCCCCGAGCTTTCTGCCAGCTTTGTGTGGGCAGACTTTCATTGCCATATCTGTCCATGGCGGTAACAGCATAATAGTATTCCTTATCTGTTTCTATGTCCAGACTATGGCGCGTAACTCTCTGTGCTATTAAGTTTCTTGGGTCATCTGTGTCGACTGGATATTCTTTTGAAGCGTAAATATTATAATAAGGTGAGGTGCCTTGCCATGAGAGTTGAGTGATGTTGGCGAATGTAACGTTGATTTGTTGGGGCGGTGACGGTTTCCTGTTCTCTGCCCATGTCATTGGCGGTACAAGTGCCGGATAGTTGTCAATGTTGTTGCATGCGTATGTGTATATGTCCTTTACGTTTCTTGTGAAAAAGTCTGAACGGAAATATGTGTGACCGAGTCCGAGCTGTCTGAGAACCTGCATCTGGCGAGCAACATCGTCTTTCTGCCATTTCCCTTCACGAGGGTCGAGAAAGTAAATGCCCAGCCCCGGTGCAATGGTTTTTCCATAGCTGCTTTCAGCCCAGTCTATAGCGAATGGAAAGAACTGGTTGTCACGGAAATACATCATTGGGTAGAGCTGATCCATGAGCCCGTCGCGGAGCCACGCCTGTGCATCCTGACATACAGTGTTGAGTGCGTTCCAGCCATGGGAGGAATAACGTGTAAGATCTGAGTATTTGCCGATAGGTGAACAACTCATCTTCACCCATGGCTTTTGCGATTTCACTGCATTATGGATAGCCTTTACGATGCGTGTTATGCAGTTGCGTCTTGCATCTGGATTTCTGAGGTCTCCTTCCTTGCCTCCCTTAGACGACCGTATAGTCCAAGTCTCCGGATATCGAATGTAGTCAAGGTGGATGCCATCAATGTCGTAACGACGTGTGATGTCACCACAGATGCGTGCCAGATAGTCGGCTGTACCCAGATGTTCGGGGTTCATGTATCCTTCTTCGCCTATTTTGCGAAGCAGTTCGGGATGCGTCTTTCTCAGGTTCTTGCATCCGGCACCATTCCATTTGCCGATAGGTATGGTCACTACCCATGCATGACACTCCATGCCTCGTTTATGGCACTCGTCTATAGCGAATTTTAGGGCATCGTAGCCTGGTGAAGTGCCAGGATTTCCCGACAGACAACCATCCCATGGCTCCATATCGCATGGGTAGATGGTCGTAGCCCTTACACGAGTCTGCAGGAGTATGGTGTTGATATTTGCCTGTTTAAGCTTGTCAAGGATGTTTCTAAGCTCCTGTTGCTGCTTTTGAATGGTAGCGGGCGATGTGTCTTTGGCATAGGAGTGTGGCCAGTCAATGCCACCAATAGTGGTCAGCCACATTGCCCTCACTTCATATTTCGGATATGGCTTGCTGCTATCATCGTTGCTGAAGTTTGCTGTTATGGTTTGAGACATGGTGCTGATGGTATGAAATGTAAATATCATGGCAGCCATGATTCTCATGATAATTTTGTGTGTGGCTTTATTTGTCATCATTAATAGGATTATTATGGTTTGCAAAGTTAGCAAAAAGTTAAGAGAAATGACAATTTCTTTGTAGCTACAGGCTTATAATTCCGAAATAATATATAATTTTGCAAGCAATTATTACATATTTGATATCAGATGATAACATTTCTTTTAGCTCTTTTGGCTCTGGTTGCAGGCTATATCTTTTATGGAGGTTTCGTTGAACGCGTGTTTTCTCCCGACGACCGTCCTACTCCTGCAATAGAAAAGGCGGATGGCGTGGACTACATAGTGATGCCCAACTGGAAAGTATTCATGATACAGTTTCTGAATATTGCGGGTACTGGTCCAATTTTCGGTGCCATCATGGGTATGTGGTACGGACCATGGGCTTATCTTTGGATAGTTTTTGGTTGTATCTTTGCTGGTGCCATGCACGACTATCTCTCAGCCATGTTGTCTATGCGTCACGGTGGAGCCAACTTGCCCCAGCTTATTGGCTTGTACCTGGGAAAGCAGACCAAGGCAGTGATGCTTGTCTTCTCGTTTTTCCTTCTTGTGATGGTAGGTGTGGTATTTGTCTATAGCCCAGCTATTCTCCTTAGTGGGTTTTATGGCAGTACAATGTTTTGGATTGTAGTTATCTTCATATATTATGTAATGGCTACAATGCTTCCAATAGATAAACTTATAGGGAAATTCTACCCGATATTTGCTTTTGCCTTACTGTTCATGGCAGTGGCATTGTTAGTAGTGTTGCTTATCAAGATGCCTGCACTGCCGGAGTTGTGGACTGCAACCGACAGTCTCAATAGCAATAATCCCAAGTCTTTGTTGGGAGTAGAGACTTTTGTTGGAAAAAATCCGCTTTTCCCTTGCTTGTTCCTTACAATAGCCTGTGGTGCCATAAGTGGTTTCCATGCTACACAGAGTCCGCTCATGGCACGCTGCCTGAAAAGTGAACGTATGGGAAGGAAGATTTTTTATGGGTCAATGATTACTGAAGGCATTGTTGCTCTTATTTGGGCAACAGTATCTTCGTATTTCTTCTACTATGGCGGTTGGCGCGAAATAGTTGGCGCGGAAACGGTAGAGGCTTTTCTTTCGCAGGCTCAGACACCGGATGGCAAAACACTCATACAATATTTCACAGCTCCTGAGGTGGTAAAACTTGTATGTACAGGTTGGCTTGGTGTGTTTGGAGGAATATTGGCAGTCTTCGGTGTGGTAGCTGCACCAATAACAAGTGGAGATACTGCTTTCCGCAGTGCCAGACTGATTGTGGCTGAAGCCCTTGGAATGGGGCAGAAGTCGATAGCCAAGCGCCTGTATGTCGCTGTGCCAATATTTATTCTTGCCTTGTTGCTTATGGTGTGGCAGCTTGAAAACCCAGATGGTTTCAATACTATATGGCAATATTTCGGTTGGGGAAACCAAACATTGGCAGTGTTTACCCTCTGGATGCTTACCGTATATCTTGCGCAGAACAAGAAATTGTTTGTCATTGCATTGATACCCGCAATGTTTATGACACTCATAAGCTCTACGTTTGTGTTTGTTAGTCCACAGGCTTTGGGGCTTGATGTAATGATAGGCTATCCTTTTGGATTATGTGTGATGCTTTTGGTGTCATTAATATTCTATAATTGGTATAGGAAAAATAGAAAAGAAAGTGTAAATCAATAATATATAACTTTATTATATAGAATTATGAGAAAGAAAATAGCATTATTAGCAACAGCGTTTGCAATGGCAGTGACAGCCAATGCCCAGTTTCAGCAAGGCAAAGGCTATATAGGAGCCTCACTGACAGGTTTGGATATCCATTACAATGGAGCTGAAAAATTCAATTTGGGTTTGGAAGCAAAAGGTGGTTATCTTTTCATGGATAACCTGATGGCTCTTGCTGGAGTAGGTTATGAGCACAGTGGAAGAGAAGATGTTGCCGACAAATTCTCGGTTTCTGTTGGTGCCCGCTACTACATCATACAGAATGGTCTTTATCTTGGAATCAATGGCAAATGGATACATGCCAATCACAATTATAATGATGTGATGCCCGGTGCAGAAGTTGGCTATGCTTTCTATATCAACCGCTCGGTGACTATAGAACCTGCCGTTTATTACGACCACTCTTTCCGCAAACACAGCGACTATTCAACAGTAGGACTGAAAGTGGGTATTGGTGTTTATCTCTTTGATGACTGACAGCATTAGCAGATGATACAACAGTATCCCTCGCAACTGTTGGAAAAGGCTGTTGCCGAATTTTCCAAACTTCCTGGTGTGGGGCGCAAGACTGCGCTCCGCCTGGTGTTGCATATGCTCCGTCAGCCAGTTGCAGAGGTTGATGCTTTTGCTGAGTCAATAAGCCATGTGCGTCATGACATTAAGCATTGCCGGATATGTCATAACATAAGTGATGCTGAGCTGTGTCCTATTTGTGCGGACAGCCACCGCGATGCCGCTATTCTGTGTGTCGTTGAGAATATTCAGGACGTGATGGCTATAGAGAATACACAACAGTATAATGGTCTATACCATGTGTTGGGAGGAGTCATTTCCCCGATGGACGGTATTGGACCTTCTGACCTTGAGATTGATTCTCTGGTTCAACGAGTTGAGGAAGATGACATTTCTGAGGTTATACTTGCTCTATCCAGCACCATGGAGGGCGACACGACTAATTTCTATCTCTCGCGCCGACTCTCTCACACTAATGTGAAGTTGAGCGTTATAGCTCGAGGTATTTCTGTTGGTGACGAGCTTGAATATACTGACGAGGTTACTCTCGGAAGGAGTATACTCAACCGTACTCCTTTAGAGAAAGAAGTAAAATAGTAACATAATATGAATATGGAGAAAACAAAAAGTGTGCTTAGTCTTGAGCTGTGGTGTGCCGTGATTTTGGCATTGGCAATAATAGTGATGTATGAAACTGGAGCTCTTTTGCCAGGCTCATGGGCAGGAAATGCAAATACACTGTTTGTTTGCAGCTCTGTAATGGAGCTTCTTACCATTGCAGCAATACCATTTGCACTCTATATGTTCAGAATACCAAAGATACAAGGGGCTATTACTACTGGTACAGAGAACTCCAAGGCTTCAATGTTGCTAATGTGGGGAACTATCAGGATGCTTCTTCTATGCGTTCCGATGGTAGTCAATGCGTTATTTTACTATATGTTTGGTCTTCAAGTGGCTTTTGGATACATGGGGATTATTCTCTTTATATGCCTCTTTATGGTTTATCCCTCCATGGGCAGGTGTCTGAATGAAACAAACTCAACTTCACAAGGCAATGAAGCTTAGCATAGTAATTGTCAACTACAATGTAAAATACTATCTGTCACAGTGCCTGTTGTCAGTGCAACGTGCCATTAATAGACTGGATGCTGAGGTGTTTGTTGTTGACAACCACTCCAGCGATGGCTCTGTAGACTATTTGCGAAGGCATTTCCCATGTGTTCATGTTATTGCGTCAACTCATAACAATGGTTTTGCCCGCGCAAATAACATGGCAATAAGGCAAAGCCATTCCGAATATGTGCTATTGCTTAACCCTGATACCATTGTAGGGGAGTCTTCGTTAAAGAAGTGCGTGGAGTTTATGGATAGTCATCCAGATGCTGGTAGTGTAGGAGTTAGGATGACCAACGACAATGGAGTTGATGCCCGCGAATCACGTCGTGGGAAACCGTCACCTCTTGTGGCTTTCTACAAGATGGCGGGGCTTTGTTCGCGCTTCCCCAATAGCCATCGTTTTGGGAAATACTATATGGGCTATCTTTCATGGGATGAGCCAGGGATGATAGAGGTAGTAAGTGGTGCTTTCTGCATGCTTAGGCGTGAGGCATTGGATAAAGTAGGACTTCTTGATGAGGATTTCTTCATGTATGGTGAGGATATTGATCTTTCTTGCAGGGTAATGAACGGAGGATATAGCAATTGGTACCTTCCTGTTCGCATTTTGCACTATAAAGGTGAAAGCACACAGAAATCATCATTTAGATATGTTCATGTGTTTTACGATGCCATGCTCATATTCTTCCGCAAACACTATGGGCATCTCAGCACATTGCTTGCCATTCCGATCAAGATGGCAATCTATGTTAAAGCAACTTTTGAACTTGTCAAAATGTTGATAGGAAGAATGAAGAAATCTCTGGGATTCTTTAGTCCGAATGCCAATCCAACAACCAAGTATATTGTCATAGGGCATAAGAAAGCATTTCCGCGTTGCTCCCAGCTTTTGGAGGGACAGGAACTCAAAGTTGAACTCATTGAGGGTGATGCACAGACTTTGCCCGATGGTCACAATTCTGCTACTGTGAAAGAAATAATTAACAATGCTACGGCACAGCAAGTGATGATAGTTTATGATACAGAAGCCTATACATACGAACAAATTCTTGAGGCTTTTGCAAGCAATCCCTTGCCAAATGTGCGTGTAGCAACTTTCCATTCTGCCCTTAATATGATAATTACTCCTACGGAGATCTATACGACTGACAACCAATAACGTCATAATAATATTTTCATGTAAGAATGAAACTTAGTACTGGAAATATAACATTAAGAGCACTTGAACCCGAAGACCTCGATTTCGTATACTCAATAGAGAACGATGAGACAATGTGGGATGTCTCATCCGTAAACGTTCCATACTCACGCATGTGCCTTCAGAACTATATTCTTACCAATTCTTCAGATATATATGCTGACAAACAGCTCAGACTGGTAGTGGAAAACACTGTTAAACAACCCGTTGGACTTCTTGATTTGGTAAACTTTGACCCTCGCCATAGCAGGGCAGAAGTAGGAATAGCCATACATCAAGAATTTAGGCACAAAGGGTATGCTGAAGAGGCACTGAGAATACTTATTAACTATAGCCGTGACCTTTTGCACATGCACCAGCTATATGCCATCATACCTGATGACAATAATATTTCTATGCACTTGTTTAAAATTTGTGGTTTCAAGAAAACAGCTGTTTTTGACGATTGGTTAGCCACTCCTCACGGTTTTGCAAAGGCTGTATTCCTACAGATGATTTTATGATTTATTGCTTATTTGCTGAAACCCTTTATTGATGCTAAAATTAGTTATATTTCATTCGATGATGCGATTATTCCGTTTTTTTTAATAATTTTGCAGCTTGAATAAAAGGTAAAGACATGAAGAAAACCATTATAGCCGTTATATTATTTTCATCCGCAATGACATCAATGGCTCAAAGCGGTACAAACTCGCCATATAGCCAATATGGTCTCGGAGAGTTAGCTGAGCCGGCAAGCAGCTTCAATAGAGGTATGAATGGACTGAGCTACGGTTTGCGTGAACACAATCAAGTTAACTATATGAACCCAGCCTCATATTCTGCTGTTGACTCATTGTCGTTTATCTTTGATGCAGGTGTGAGTATTCAGCTAACGAACTTCAATGAAGGCGGAACCAAGGTGAATGCCAAGAATGCTAATTTTGAGTATGCTGTTGCTGCGTTTAGGGTGGCAAAACACCTGGGATTGAGCTTCGGAATTATTCCTTACACGAATATAGGTTACAATTATTCTAATACAGAAAGAGTTAACGAGTTTGTCTCAATGAACGCTGTTAGCTCTACTTATACTAACACCTATAACGGAAGTGGAGGATTGCACCAGGTATATTTGGGTGCTGGATGGGAACCTTTTCGTGGTTTCTCTTTCGGAATGAATGCCTCCTATTTGTGGGGTGATTATACCCGATCTATAGTAAACAGCTATAGCGAGAGCTATGTTAATACAATGTCGCGTCAATATACAGCAACGATAAATAGCTATAAGCTGGATTTCGGATTGCAATATGCTGCTCGATTGTCAAAAAAAGATGAAGTAACACTTGGCTTGACCTATGGTATCGGGCATAAGCTCGGAGCAGATCCTTCGTGTATGATTATCTCAACTAATTCTCAGACAGCTGTTTCGGATACCACAGAATATAAAGTGGACAATGGATTGTCAATCCCTTCAGTGTTTGGCGTGGGACTCGCTTGGCAGCATAGCCAGCAATTAAAACTGGGAGTAGACTACCAGTTGCAGAAATGGAGTTCTGTAGATTATCCACAATACAGTAACGATGGGGCAAGTCAGCCTTACCATTTGTTAAGCAATCAGTTCTCTGACCGTCATAAGATAACGCTCGGCGGAGAATATTGCAACAATGAACGCTCACGCAATTTCTTCAATAGAGTGCATTATAGAGCTGGTGTGTCGTATGCATCACCATATCTTAAGATAAATGGTAATGACGGACCTAAAGAATTATCGGTTAGCGCAGGTTTCGGCATTCCAATCATTAATACTTGGAACAATCGTTCAATGCTCAATATAAGTGCCCAATGGGTTAATCGTAACAGTGATGTTTTTGTGAAGGAAAACTCTTTCAGAATTAATATTGGTTTTACTTTCAATGAGCGCTGGTTCTCAAAATTCAAGGTTGAATAGTCTCTATGGCTTCTAAAGATTTCATTAAAGTCATATTGTTGTCATTGCTGTTTGTAACAGTGCTGTCGTGTGGGGGCGAACACGAACATACGGCACCAGCTATCTATGAGCGTGATTCTGTTGCTGTGATGACAACTTATGGTGTAAACACACTCATATCTGACTCTGGTGTTATCAAATATAGAATCGTAGCTGAAAGATGGGAGGTGAATGAGAACAAGAAACCATCGCGTTGGACCTTTGACAAAGGTATTCTCCTCACTCAGTTTGACCAAACACTCCACGTTCAATCATACATACAGTGTGACACGGCATACTATTTTGATAAAGATAGGCGATGGGAACTGCATGGTCGGGTGAGCATACTTACCAAACAAGGGACCACTTTCAGAAGCGAAGAGCTCTATTGGGATGAAGCCAAGCACGAAATATGGTCTAATCGCTTTTCTCATTTGAAAACGCCAGAGCGTGAACTTCAAGGTAATTATTTCAGAAGCGATGAACGAATGACCAAATATATGGTTGTCAACACCAAGGGCTCGTTTGAACGTAGCGATATTGGCTTTGATAAACAAAATCCCAGAGACTCAATGCGCAAGTCGCAACATGCAGACAGCATACAAAGGAAAACAATTTCAAAATAGCAACAGGCATAGATATATGGACTTATACATATTGACAGGGATATTCATAACCATGATACTTTCGGCATTTTTCTCCGGGATGGAGATTGCTTTTGTGTCGAGCAATCGCCTGTTGGCCGAAATGGATAAAGAGAAAAATGGGTTTTCCCAGCGCTGTCTTTCATTGTTCTATAGTCATCCCAATGCCTTTGTTTCCACTATGCTTGTTGGAAACAATATTGTTCTTGTGATGTATGGAATATTCTTTGCACAACTTTTTGACAACACTCTATTCAAAGGTTTTGATCCAGGAACACGTCTGATGTTAGATACGATATTGTCTACATTGGTTGTATTGTTTACAGGTGAATTTCTACCAAAGACCTTTTTTAAAAGCAATCCCAATACTCTCCTGACATTTTTTGCACCGTTGGCATATATCTTTTATATCATTCTCTGGCCTATTAGTAGATTTTCAACACTTATCTCGAGATTGCTTCTTCGCCTTGTTGGTGTAAAAATCAAAGGAGATAGTGGTGACGGAGCTTTCACCAGAGTTGATCTTGACTATCTTGTTCAATCAACCATAGAAAATGCCAAGAATGAAGATGATATAGAGGATGAGGTGAAAATATTTCAGAACGCCCTCGACTTTACGGATACTAAGGTAAGAGACTGCATGATACCGCGTACTGAGATCAATGCAGTTGATGAAGAATGTACACTTGATGAACTAAGGCAGAAATTCATTGAGAGCGGGAATAGTAAGATTGTGGTCTATAAGGAGGATATAGATCATATCATTGGCTATGTGCATTCTTCAGAATTGTTCAGACTTACGCAAGAGCAACATGGTGAAGCAACACATAAAGGGGAGATAACAAAATTTCTGCAGCAACATGCTTCTGTAATTCGTGAGATGCCCTTTGTTCCGGAAACCATGGCAGCACAAAAACTCATGCAAATATTTCTGCAACAGAAAAAGTCTATAGGAGTTGTGGTCGATGAGTTTGGCGGTACAAGTGGCATTGTGTGTCTTGAGGATATTGTTGAAGAGATTTTTGGAGACATTGAAGACGAGCATGACTCAAACAAGTATGTTGCAAAGAAAATAAGTGAGAATGAATACATGCTCTCCGCTCGTCTTGAAATAGATAAGGTGAATGAGATGTTTAATCTTGAATTGCCAGAGAGTGATGAGTATATGACTCTCGGCGGACTTATTTTGCATTATTACCAAAGTTTTCCGAAACTCAATGAAGTTGTGACAATAGGGAAGTATTCATTTAAGATAATTAAAAATACCATGACTAAAATAGAGCTTGTTAAGCTCTCAGCAAATAGTTAATAATTGCACGCTTTCAGATTGCTAATATGCTTTCATATGCTTATTGGCTTTGATAATAAGCCAGTATTTTCGTTTTTTTTATTCTAAACATGCAGTTATTTCCCATATTCTTTGTATTTTTGTACGCATTTTACGGAAATATTACCATAATGTGTCTATAGAAAATGGAGATTGTAACGTGAATGCAGAAAATAATGGAAATAAATAATAATTAAATAAAACAAAAAATGGCAGCATTAGGAAAAATCAGAAGCAAGGGAGTGACGCTTGTAATAATCATTGCGCTCGGTCTCTTCGCATTCATCGCCGAAGAGGCGTTCCGTTCGTGCAATGGCATCAAAGGACAAGCAAGCCAGCAGATCGGTGAAGTTTTAGGTGAAAAAATCAATGTTCAAGAGTATCAGACACTGATTGATGAATTCCAGAATGTAATTAAGTTTACATCTCAGCGTGACAACCTGACTGAAGATGAACTTAATCAGGTTAAAGATCAGGTGTGGCAGCAGTATATAACCAACAAGGTTATTGCAGCAGATGCTGAAAAACTCGGTCTTACCGTGACAGAGCAGGAGTTGCAGGATATTCTCAATCAAGGAACAAATCCCATGCTTACACAAACTCCATTTGTAAACCAGCAGACTGGACGTTTCGATGTGAATGCATTGAAGGATTTTCTCAATCAGTACAATAAAGCAAAAGCAGAGGCTCCCCAGCAGGCAGAGCAGATGCAAATGATTTATGACTACTGGATGTTTGTTGAAAAGAATCTTCGTTCTCAACTTCTCGGACAGAAGTATCAGGCCCTGCTTGCGAACTGTGTTCTTTCCAACAAAGTAGAGGCTAAACTTGCATTCAAGGCTGTTAATGAAGAGGCTCAGATTCAACTAGCATCAATAGCATACAGCACAATAAAGGATGCTGATGTTAAAATAGATGATGCAGCTCTGAAAGCTAAATATGATGAGCTCAAACCAGCTTTCAGGCAGAATGTAGAAACGAGAGACATCAAATATGTGGACTTCCAGATTATCGCCAGTGCAGCAGACAGGAGTGCAATAAACAAGGAAATGGCATCTCTCCAAAAACAATTGTCTGAAACAAATGAGCCAGCACAACTGTTAAGCAAGGCTGCATCGCAAATACCATATATTGGAGTGCCAATGTCAAAACATGCATTCCCTTCAGACATAGCAGCAAAGCTTGATTCAATGTCGGTAGGAACAAGCGGTGTAATTGAAAATAAGCAAGATAACACCCTTAATATAATACGTCTGTATTCGAAGACATCAATGCCTGACTCTATTCAGTTCCGTGCTATACAGGTAGCAGCTGCAACTCCCGCAGAGGCTAAGACAAAAGCCGATAGCATTTTCAATGCGTTGCAAGGTGGAGCAGACTTTGAGGCCTTGGCAAAAGTTTATGGTCAGACCGGTGAGAAATCATGGTTTACCGGAAGACAATATGAAGGTGCAAACACAATGAATGCCGATAACAAACTGTATATTGAGACCATGCTCAATGCAGGTGTAAACGAGACAAAGAATATAGCCCTCTCTCAGGGAAATATCATTCTTCAGGTTCTTGACCGTAGAGCAATGACAGACAAATATACAGCTGCTGTCATAAAGAAGGTAATTGACTTTTCTAAGAACACTCGTGGTGCAGCCTACAACCGCTTCAGTGAATTTGTGACAAAGTGTACTTCTATTGAGGAACTTGAAAAGAACGCTACCAAATACGGATATAAGGTACAGGAACAGAAGAACATCTCTACAGCAGCGCATGAGGTTGCTGGGATTAGGTCTACCCGTGATGCTTTGAAATGGGTGTTCTCTGCAAAAGAAGGTGAGATAAGTCCGCTCTATGAGTGTGGCGACAATGATCATATGATGGTTGTAGCTCTTACCGATATTCATGAGAAGGGGTATCGTTCATTTGATGATGTACAGGTTAAAGAGATTCTGACACGCGAAGTTCTAAAAGATAAGAAAGCTGAAACTCTTATTGCAAAGTTGAAAGGAGTTAATAGTATCAATGCTGCAAAAGCAAAAGGCGCAAAGATTTCAACAGTTGAGCAGATAACATTCAATGCTCCTGCTTTTGTCGCAGCTACTGGTGCAGCTGAGCCTGCTCTTTCTGGTGCTGTTGCAGCTACCGCTGCTGGTAAATTCTGCAAATCACCAGTTAAAGGTAATGCTGGAGTATATGTTTTCCAGGTTGTGAAGAAAGCTCTGCGTGCTGGTGCTAAATACGATGAGGCAGGAATGATGCAGTCTCAGCGTCAGCAGGCAATGCAGTATGTAAGCAATTTCATGGCAGACCTTATTCAGAAGGCTGAGGTTGTTGACAACCGCTATATGTTCTTCTAAGAAAAAGGTGCTGTTAGAGTTTCGGTAATAAAAAAGACAGTGCATTTTCATCAGATATGCACTGTCTTTTTTATATATAATGTATGTATTATTATTGTTTATAGGTTATGAAAAAGGATGCAATATTGATTTTAAGTGGTGGCATTGATTCTGTCACCATGCTTTATGAATATAAGGAGAGTATTGCTTTGGCAGTTTCATTTGATTATGGTGCCAACCATAATTCCAAAGAATTGCCAATGGCTGGCTTTCACTGCAAAAAACTTGGAATACCACATATTATAATTCCACTGGGCTTCATGGCAGACTATTTCAAAAGCTCACTACTTAGTGGTGCCGAAGCAATTCCAGAAGGGCATTATGCGGATGAAAACATGAAGTCAACTGTTGTGCCTTTCCGCAACGGAATAATGCTTTCTATAGCTATAGGACTGGCAGAAAGCAATGATCTTCATCAGGTGATGATGGCAAACCATGGTGGTGACCACGCTGTTTATCCTGACTGTCGTCCGGAATTTGTTGCTGCCATTGATGCTACATCACAAGCTGGAACATACGAGCATATTAGAGTGGTGACTCCATATACTAATCTTACAAAGACAGATATAGTAAAAAAAGGGTTGAGTTTTGGCATTGATTATAAGAAAACATGGAGTTGCTATAAGGGAGAAGATATTCATTGTGGTTGCTGCGGCACATGTGTAGAGCGTAAAGAGGCATTTGCAGAAGCTGGCATCTTTGACCCAACAGAATATAAACAATAGGTTAGTACAGAATTTTATGATTCTGCTTGGACCTGCTGTTTCGCTTTACGATCGGCAGCCTCGTAGGCATTTACAATGCGTGTTACAAGCTTGTGACGGACGATGTCTTTTTTGTTGAGCTCCACAACACCAATGCCTTCTATACCTGATAGTATCCTAAGGGCTTCTTTCAGGCCACTTTTCTGTTCCCGTGGGAGGTCTATTTGCGTCATGTCGCCTGTGATGATCATCTTTGTGTTCCATCCCATACGGGTGAGAAACATTCTTATCTGAGCTGGAGTGGTGTTTTGGGCTTCATCAAGTATCACTACGGCATCGCTTAGTGTTCGTCCTCTCATAAATGCCAAAGGTGCTATTTGAATGATGTGTTTCTCCATCATATCTTGTATCTTCACAGCTGGAATCATATCTTCAAGAGCATCATAGAGAGGTTGAAGATACGGGTCTATCTTGTCTTTCATGTCTCCGGGAAGAAAACCAAGTTTTTCCCCTGCCTCAACAGCGGGACGTGAGAGTATTATTCGTTTTGCAGTCTTTTCTTTAAGAGCTTTGACAGCCAGTGCTATACTCAGGTATGTCTTACCAGTTCCTGCCGGACCAACTGCAAATACCATGTCGTTGTCATTGAATGCATCTATTAGCTTTTGCTGATTTTCTGAGCGACTTTTAATGGGTCTTCCTGTGAGACTGTAAACCACGACACCTTTCACAGCATCCTCTTTTGTTTTTCTTCCTTTTATTATATCGATAATGTCTTCTTCCTTTATGCTATTGAACTTGACGACATGCTTTCTCATCGATTCAATATTCTCTTCAAACTGGCACATCTGTTCCTCATCGCCCAAAACCTTGATGACATTGCCGCGTGCAACAATGCGCAGCTTAGGAAATAGCGACTTTATTACTTGCAGGTTTGCATTACCTGTTCCATAGAGCATTATCGGATCTATGTCCTCTAAGATTATATGTTTTTCTGTCAATTTTTTTCTGTTTTATTTATCGTGCAAAATTATATAAAATAATGTAATTGTAAGCTTTTTACATAGATATTTTTATTTCATCCACGATTTTGTCACACATGTTCCTTTTAGTGATTATCACTGCTTTAAGGCTATACTTTTTGCTGCTACATATGCCGTTGTCCATGCTGCTTGAAAATTAAATCCGCCCGTTATACCATCAATATCGAGAATCTCTCCTGCATAATACATGTTTTCTACATATTTGCTTCTCATAGTTGTATTATCTATACTATTTAGAGCTATGCCACCGCATGTTACGAATTCTTCTTTGTGTGTACCACGGCCAGATATGTCATATTTATCGCAACATAAAGTATTAACCATCCTATTGAAATCTTTTTTGCTTATAGTGTTCCATCTTGCCTCAGTCTTCATGATTAATGCTTTGTTTACAAGATAATCCCACAAACGTTGTGGCAATCCATAAGGTCTGATGCTGCTTACAAGTTTTTGTCCATTTGCGTTGGCTATGGTAAGTAAAGTCTCCAAAGTCTCGTTTTCATTGTGACTTATCCAGTTAATGAACAACGGCATGTTGTAGTTATGGTCATGAAGGACTAACGCTCCATGGCTTGATAATTTTAATATAGCCGGACCACTCACCCCCCAATGGGTAATGAGCAAAGGACCGTTTGAACGATACTTCAAACCAGGAAGGAATACTGTAGCAGAGTTGACTACTGTGCCCATAAGCTCGCGCAGATCTTTCGAGTCTATGTTTAGCGAAAAAAGTGAAGGTACACATACCGTTGTCTCATGTCCTAAGATTCTTAGCCACTCTAATCCTCTTCCTCTCGGACTTCCTCCTGTCGTTACTGCTACATAATCATAGTCTTTCAAAGAATTGAGTGAAGAAATTTCTTTACGACAATAAATATCTATATCATACTTTTTGGCAAGCTTCATGAAGCAATCAATAATTACCTGAGAATCTTGGGCCTTTGGAAATACACATTGGTCATCTTGTGTAGTGAGTGCCACACCATGATTCTCAAACCATCTCATAGTATCATGGTTGTCAAAGGTGTGAAATAATCGTTTCATGAGTCTGTGACCTCGAGGGTATACAGACATCATGTTGTCTACATTCTCAAAGCTATTGGTGCAGTTGCATCTGCCACCACCAGAGATTTTCACTTTTGATAGCACCTTGTTGCTGCGCTCAAAGATGGCGATATTCATCTTAGGACACATCTCTTTCAGATTAATGGCAAGAAAGAAACCTGCTGCGCCTCCACCTATTATTGCCGTTCTTTTCGTCATAAGTTCTGATTTACCTTGCGTAACAGTACGTTTAAATGGTCTCGACTATTATTTGACCGCAAAGTTACTCTATTTGGATGACATTATTCTGTGGCAGCCTTAAGTATTTCACCGAGTGTTGGATGTATATGAGTGATATCACGAATCTGTGAGATTGTTGCATCGAAGTGCATAAGAGCAGTTACCTCTTGCACAATGTCGGAGGAGTGTGGTCCCATGACATGACACCCTATAATCTTTTCATTCCTATCGGTAATAAGTTTCAACAATCCATCTGTCTCATCCATAGCCATGGCCTTGCCATTGGCACGATAGAAGCTCTTCCTGCAGCAATAGTCAATCCCAGAAGCTTTGCACTGGTCTTCACTCATTCCTACACATGCAGCTTCGGGTGTAGTGAATATGGCAGCGGGCATTATGTTGAATCTTATTTCGTCACTCTTACCTGTGATTTGGTTAATTGCTCTGATAGCTTGCATTTCTGCAGCATGAGCAAGCATCTGCTTGCTGTTTACATCCCCGATGGCATAAATGTTTGGAATTGTTGTCTGGAAATTCTCGTTGACTTTAATGCCTTTATTCTCATCATATTCAAATCCGGCATTGATAAAGCTCTTGCTGATATTTGGCTTTCGTCCAGTAGCCATAAGTATTAAGTCAGATTGAATTTCAGAAAGAGACGTAACCGCCGTTTTCATCTTAAAGTGAATACCTTTTTTCTCCAACAACTTGCGAAGACGCTTAGCTATGTCACTGTCCAGCATTGGCAGACATTCTCTCAGATATTCTATCACTGTTACTTCAGAACCAAACTTATGGAAAATACTGGCGAATTCCATACCTATCACCCCTGCACCTATGATGCAAAGATGCTTGGGAAGAGCTTGAATTTCAAGCAGTTCCTTACTTGTTACAAGTCTGCTATCGTCAATGTCTTGCAAAGGCAGTAACTTTGCTTTACTTCCTGTGGCAACAATAATATTTTCTGCTGTTATTCTCTCACCATTAACGTCTATGCTGTTTCTGTCAATAAATTCAGCAATTCCTTTAATGCATGTAATATTAGGTGCAGAAAGAATAGATTCCACACCTTTGCGAAGCTGTTCCACTACATGCTTTTTCCTTTCCAATGCTTCAGGAAGAGTGTTGCAGTGAACATAAGTTTTTGTAGGTATGCATCCATGGTTCAGACATGTTCCTCCAACTTCTTCTTTTTCTATGATAGCCACAGTCAACCCCTGCTTTGATGCATATTCGGCGGCGCGGTATCCTGCGGGTCCCGCGCCGATGACTATAATGTCGTATCTCATATCTGGAATGTTACTTATCAAAATTATCTTCTATCATCTTCCTATATGTCAAAATGGGATGTTTGGCTGCCAGAACATCGTCAACGCGTCCTATTGGCGTGTTATGCGGTGCAGTCTTTACTATCTCCGGATTATCTATAGCTTCTTGCGCTATAGTTCTCATAGCCCTTATGAATCCATCTATTGTTTCTTTTGATTCGCTTTCCGTTGGCTCAATCATCATAGCTTCATGGAAGAGTAGGGGAAAATAGATAGTAGGGGCATGATAACCATAATCAAGCAGTCGTTTTGCTATATCCATTGTCGTCACGCCTGTAGATTTGTCTTTTAGTCCATCAAAAACGAATTCATGCTTGCATGCTTCTTTTATTGGCAACTCATAAAGATCTTTCAACGATTCTTTTATATAGTTGGCATTGAGTGTTGCCAATGGACCAATCCATTTTACGTTTTCCTTTCCTAAGGACAGAATATAGGCGTATGCTTTGATTACAACCCCAAAGTTTCCGAAGAAATTTCCAATAGACAAGTCTGTGTCTTCATTTGGATATTTTACGGTATAAGCATTTTCTTCTTCATTGAAAACCACTCGTGGTGATGGAAGAAACGTCTCCAATCCCTTCCTTACTCCCACAGGTCCGCAGCCTGGCCCACCACCACCATGTGGCGTTGAGAATGTCTTGTGCAGGTTGATATGCATCACATCAAATCCCATATCTCCAGGGCGTGCAATACCAAGCATAGGGTTGAGATTTGCCCCATCGTAGTACATCAATCCACCGCAGTTATGTATGAGTTGTGTTATTTCAATAATATTTTTCTCAAACATACCTACTGTATTGGGATTTGTCATCATCATGGCAGCAATAGTATCCCCATGTTGTGCAATAATATCCTTTAGGGAATCTATGTCAACAGTGCCATCATTAAGACTCTTTACTTCAATTATTTCCAATCCGCATACAGCTGCCGATGCAGGATTGGTTCCATGAGCAGAGTCGGGAATGACAACTTTTGTACGTTTAATATCATTATTGCTCTCATGGTATGAACGTATTATCATCAGTCCTGTGAGTTCACCATGGGCACCGGCACAGGGATTAAGTGTAAACTCACTTAAACCAGCAAGTTCAGCCAGGGCTTTTTGCAGGTCGTAGTAGATGTTCAATGTCCACTGGCATGTGTCTGCTGGTTGCAACGGATGCATCTTGGAGAAATCTTTGAGTGCTGCCATTTCTTCATTTATGACAGGGTTGTATTTCATTGTACATGAACCGAGAGGATAAAATCCATCATTTACTCCGAAGTTATTGTGACTGAGATTTGTGTAATGGCGTACCACTGTAAGTTCGTCACATTCCGGCAACTCAGCATCAGTCTGTCTGCGAAGGTTAGTTGGTAGCTCATTAGTAGAGAAACCGTATTCTACTTCTGGCAGTGAGTAACCCTTGCGACCTTTTTTAGAGAGCTCAAATATCAAGTTCCCATATAATTTGTTATTCATGATTTCTCCCCCCTCAATGTTTGTATTGCATTAACAAAATCATCAATTTCATCCTTCGAACGCTGTTCTGTTACGGCAAACATCAAAGTATGTTCATCGATTTTCACACCAGCCATAAATCCCATCAGTGTACATTCATTTTGCAACTCATCAACATCACCGTCATAGCTCATGCAGAACTCATTGAAGAATGGCTTGTCATATTTTCTCTTGAAATAACCGGTCTTTGTCAATTCTTCACAAAGGTAATGGGCTCCACCGTATGAAAGTTCTGCAGCTTCTCGTAATCCATGCTTACCCATTAGCGACATATATATAGTAACGTAAAGAGCCATGAGGCTCTGGTTAGAGCAGATATTTGATGTTGCCTTTTGTCGGCGTATGTGTTGTTCGCGAGCCTGGAGGGTAAGTACAAAGGCACGTTGTCCTCTATTGTCGTTTGTCATACCAACGATGCGTCCTGGAAGTTTGCGCATCAGTTTCTCAGTACAGCACATGAAGCCTATGCCAGGACCTCCGAATGTCATTGGTATGCCTAAGCTTTGTCCGTCACCCACAGCAACGTCGGCTCCCCATTCCCTCGGTGTCTTCAATACCGCCAGGTCGGCTGCCACACAATTCATGATAAATAATGCTTTTTCTTCATGACATAGTTCGGCATATCCCTTGTAGTCTTCTACTATGCCATAGTAATTCGGCTGTTGTACAATCACGCCTGCAACACCGCCTTCAGCGAGTCTATTCTTCATTTCCTCACGATTGGTAACGCCATTGTCTTCTGCTATGGTTACTATTTTTATGCCATGAAACTTTGCATAAGTCTTAACCACTTTCAATGTTTTGGGGTCAATGGTAGCCGAGACGAGCACTTTGTCGGCTTTCTTGGCATTGGCAAATGCCATGATAGCAGCCTCGGCTGTTGCAGTGGCTCCATCATACATCGAAGCATTCGACACATCCATGCCAGTGAGCTCAGCCATCATTGATTGATATTCGAAAATATAGTGGAGTGTACCTTGAGATATTTCTGCCTGATAGGGAGTATAGCTTGTCAGAAATTCCGAACGTTGAATAATGTTTTCTATAACGGAAGGCGCATAATGGTCATAACAACCGGCACCGGCGAAAACAGTCAGTGGCTGGTTGTACATTGCCATTTCTTCAAAGAGCCTGCGAAGTTCAATCTCTGAAAACGCCTTTGGCAATACATACCCATCTTTTAACTGTATGTCTTTAGGAACATCCATATACAGGTCTTCCAAATGCTTTATGCCAATGGCGTTGAGCATTTGCCGGATATCCTCATCTGTATGTGGAAAATATTTGAAAGTATTCATTTCTATTGCTTGTTACAATAATCTTCATAGTCATTTGCTGCCATAAGATTGTCAAGTTCAGTCTTGTCGGTGAGCTCAACCTTGATAATCCAGTTCTCAAAGGCATCACTGTTAATCTTTTCAGGTTCGTCTTCAAGTGATTCATTAATTTCAACAACGACACCGCTCACAGGTGATATGAGGTCACTGGCTGCCTTCACACTTTCAACGGCTCCGAAATCCTCACCGGCAACAACTTCGTCATCAACTTCCGGCATGTCTACATATACCACATTGCCCAAGGCGTTTTGTGCATAATCGGTAATACCTATGAAACCATATTTACCTTCTACTTTTACATATTCATGTGACTCACTGTAATAGAGTCCTTCAATAACTTTAGCCATGATTTGTGTGTTTTTAGTTATACATATTTTGTTATTAGATTCTTTTTCCTATTTCTTATAGTGTTTTTCATAGAACTTTTTCTTTACAATGGTGCCGGGAAAGGTCTTCTTTCGGATTTGGATTTCTACTTCTGTTCCGAGTGAGGCAAACTCGGTATTCACCAATGCCATGCACACACTCTTGTCTACCGACAGACAGTGATAGCCTGTTGTTACCTTTCCTATTTCTATTCCATTCTTCAGTACGGAATATCCATGACGGGGTATAGCTTTGTCTTTAAGCTCTATTCCTATAAGCTTTTTCGTCACTCCTTCATTTTTCTGCCTAAGCAAGGCTTCTCTACCTATGAAATCTTCTTTATTTAGTTTGACGAAAGTCCCCAATCCTGCCATGATAGGGGATATGTCTGCAGAAAGCTCGTCACCATAGAGTGGCAATCCTACTTCAAACCTTAAAGTGTCCCTACATCCTAAACCACACGGTTTCACACCTGCAGCCATGAGCTTGTCCCACGCTGAACGAATATAGTCATGCGAGGCATATATCTCAAAGCCATCTTCACCAGTGTAACCAGTACGGCTGATGTATATTGTCTCATCAAACCGTTCAAGGGTCTTACATGTATAGAAAGTAAGGTCGTTGACTTTCAGGTTCAAAACTTCTTCAACAATCTTCTCTGAATTAGGTCCCTGCACGGCAATCTGTCCAAAATAGTCTGACTCGTGAGTCAACACCACATCGAAGCCGTTTTGTTGCTGGCGCATCCATTCCACGTCCTTATCTATATTTGCTGCGTTTATAACAAGAAAATAGTTGTTGTGCATTATCTTGTATACCAGCAGGTCGTCTACCGTTCCGCCATCCTCATAACACATCATACCATAGAGCACCTTACCATCAGCAACACCTTTCACATCGTTGGTAAAAATGTGGTTTACATACTTCTCTGCATCAGGACCACTTATGAGCACCTCACCCATGTGCGACACGTCAAACACCCCGCAATCAGTTCTCACAGCATTGTGTTCATCCGTAATACCAGAATATTGAATTGGCATGTCAAAACCAGCAAATGGCATCATCTGCGCTCCTTGACTTATGTGTTTGTCGTGTAGACATGTATGTTTTATGCTTTCCATAATTAATTAGATTTGTTTTATTCGTTTGATTGTTTATGGCTGACAAAGTGCCGTTTCCATTAGCATCTTTGTAAATGTTTCTCTTGATAGGTTTGCAATGACAGTCTCGGGGGCTTCCGGTACAATTCTCTTTATTTCCTCTGCCGATAGAGTTATACCCTGAAATGGTGAGAGTAGCTCTTCCTTGTCATCTCTGAGCACAAAGAAGTCACCTGTCATATTTACCTTTCTTATAATATTGTTTCTTATGTCTATTTTAATACAGAATTCTCCTACATTGTCTATTCTGAATGTTTTCTTCTTGCAGAAGGTCGGATTGTTGCCATACAGAAACTCATGACTTGTATAGCTTTGGGCTATGCGTTCTATTGCGTCAATGTCATTTGGCTGTAACTCTATCCTTTCCTTGCAAAGAGTTTCTATAATGTGTCTTTCAATCTCTGGCAGCGAGAGCTTGGTATGGTCTTTCAGGAGGGTTATGTGCTGGCGAATGCTTTTCACCCCTTTGCTTTTGAGTTTAATGTTATTGGGAGTTATGGCTTTCGTCATGTGCTCCATGTTCGTGTCGTAGAGTAGGGTACCGTGTACTATACTTCGTCCCTTATAATGATAGAATGCATTTCCTGACACTTTCTTTCCGTCTACCATGATGTCATTTCTTCCATTTGCCTCTGCCATTATCCCCAAATTCATGAGAGCAGCTGTGATAAGCGACGTATAGCGGTTGTAGGTCAGAGCCACATTGTCCTGTTTCGTGACATAGGAAATCATAAGATTTGAAAGGTCGGCATAAACGCAGCCACCTCCACTTTTCCTACGGTATATCTTTATGGTATTGGCATGGCAGTAGTGCGTGTCAACTTCTGTATCTATCAGTTGGTTCCTCCCGAGAATGACGCTGGGTTCTACTCTCCAAGTGAAAAGACATTCATCAGCGACAATATTACATGCAACAAACTCCTCCATCGCAAGATAGAAGGGTACTGTGCGTTGCGGCTTGTCGGACAATGATATGTGAAGCATTTTGCTCGTTGTGTTTCTATAGTATTATTCATTGTATGGCACACTCTATGTGTGTTCGCCAAACAGCACTGCAAATATAAGAAATTTAAGTTACATAACTATACTTCTTACCATTATATTTTTATTATGGTGCAGAGTTTTCAACTATTTCATTCATAGACATTACCCGAACAGTTTTCTCAGGGCTTCCTCAACTTTTCTTACAGGGTGGAGGTTGATGTTGAATTTCCGGTGTGAAAGCCCCTGTAGGTTATGCTGTGGCAGTATGATATTGCTGAAACCGAGTTTTTCTGCCTCTCCTATGCGCTGCTCTATTCGACTTACAGGTCTTACTTCACCACTCAAACCAACTTCGCCAGCCATGCACCAACCGTTTTCTATAGGGGTATCGACATTTGACGACAAGACGGCGGCTATAACACTGAGATCCATTGCCAAGTCGGTAACGCGCAGTCCACCTGCAATATTGAGGAATACGTCTTTCTGCAGTAACTTGAATCCCACTCTTTTTTCCAAAACGGCAAGAAGCATGTTCAACCGTCGTTGGTCAAAGCCTGTCGCAGAGCGTTGAGGAGTGCCATAGGCGGCACTTGAAACTAGTGCTTGTGTCTCCACGAGAAATGGGCGCAAACCTTCAATGGCACTGGTTATGGCAATGCCTGAGAGGTCTTCGCGGTTTTGTGTCAGTAATAGCTCCGATGGATTTGACACCTGTCGCAGACCGCTTGCCTGCATCTCATAAATGCCAAGCTCCGAAGTTGAGCCGAATCGGTTTTTTATTGCTCTAAGTATACGGTAGATATGGTGTTGGTCGCCTTCAAACTGAATCACGGTGTCTACTATGTGTTCAAGTATCTTCGGACCTGCAAGACTTCCTTCTTTGGTTATATGTCCTATGAGAATTACCGGGGTGCCGCTTGATTTTGCAAAGCGCAGCAGCGACGATGCACACTCGCGCACTTGAGACAGTGTGCCCGGTGAGCTGTCTACTTCCTCGGTGGCAATGGTTTGAATGGAATCAATCACCACAAGCTCAGGATGCTCCTCACGAATGACATTGAAGATATGCTCAAGTGAAGTGTCTGTAAGAATGACGGGAGAGGTGAGCTCTTCGATATTTGAAATCTTATGTGACGACAATCTTTCTGCTCTCATCTTCAGCTGATGGCCACTTTCCTCACCACTTACATACAGTATTTTCTTATCCTGCATGTTGAGAATGGTCTGAAGCGTAAGTGTACTCTTTCCTATTCCCGGTTCACCACCGAGCAGCACAATGCTTCCGGGCACTATGCCGCCACCCAACACTCTGTTTAACTCTTGGTCGTTGGTGTCAATCCTTGTTTCGGCATGATTGGGAATATCAGCAAGGCGAAGAGCTTTCACATCTTCAGAAGAACCACCCTTAAGTCCTAACCTGACACTCTGTGCTGCCATTCGGGCAGCATTGCTTCCAGTTTCAGAACTTATACGTATCTCCTTGAACGTATTCCATTGTCCGCAACTCGGACATTTGCCAATCCATTTAGCAGATTCGTAGCCGCAGTTCGAACATACATAAGCTATCTTGTCTTTTGCCATAATGGCACAAAGATACGAATAAACTAATAAAATGGATTAACAGAACACACATTTTTTATTTCCTTGATGATATATATGTTTTTCCATCACTTCTCCATTAATATTCTATTTGAGAGAAAATAATATCCATTTCAAAGTAACACGAAAATACCCATTCTGAGTGAAATTTCATTTTCGTGAAACAGTTAACAAATGTGAACGAAAAATATTCTCCGCACAATGAGAAAACGAAAGTGCCACTTTCGCGTTCCAAAAGAGGCTCTTTTACCTTCCAAAAGTGGCTCTTTTGCACGCTAAAAGAGGCTCTTTTAAAATGCCACTTTCAAGCGTTTGATAATCAATGATTTACAGCGGTGATTTTTTAGCCTTTCTATTGCTTAAAATGTTAAAGAAATCACCCAATAATTTACAACTCTTTACATTTATTTGCAAAATGTTTCACGCGCTTTTTGCCGCGAATTCAACAAGCAAGTGCAAATTTATATGATTTTCTCATAAAAGCGGAAGCCTTTATTTTGAGGTAATATCTAAAAAAAATAAAAGTGATGCGTTTTGTCACACAGAAGATTATTATTAAATGAAAGAAACTCACTATATTTGTAGCATTAAAACCTAGAATATGGAAGATATTAACCGCATCAAATTGGTGCTCGTGGAAAAGAAACGAACCAGCAAGTGGCTTTCTGAGCAACTTGAGGTTACACCATCTACCGTTTCGAAATGGTGTACAAACTCCTCCCAACCTGATATTAGCAACCTGCTGAAGATGGCAGAGCTTTTGGAAGTTGATATCAAAGAACTTTTGGTTAGTGAGTATAAAAAGAACTACCTTATCCCCAAAGATGTCAAAAGTGAGTTTTCGCAAGGCTTGTGAAGATATAATTGACTTGATAATAACAAGTATTTTATAAATTTGCAGAGTCAAAATATAATGAGTTATGAATTATCCGTTAATATCTGAGTATATTGAGGCTATCAAGGCTGCAGAGGACAACTTTGAGAAGTTGACCAACCTGCGAGCGGTGCTGGGGGACGACGGGCAGCCTGTGATGACTAGTGGCAACTTTGCCGTGGTATTTAAAATGAAGGATGAGACAATGGGGAAGTTGTATGCATTGAAGTGCTTTACCAAGGAGCAACAAGGACGTGAAGAGGCGTATTGTCAAATTGTAGATGAATTGAAGGATGTGGATTCGCCCTATCTCGTTTCTCTTCGATATTTAGAGAAGGAGTTGTTCGTGGATACGAATCAGACAGATGAAACGGAGTTCCCTGTGCTTTTGATGGACTGGGTGGAGGGCAAAACGCTGGATAAATACCTTCGAGAGAACTTGGATGACAAATATGCTCTTGAGATGCTTGCTTACCGTTTCAGCCAGTTGGCCCAGTGGCTTCTGCCACAGCCTTTTGCACATGGTGATTTGAAACCTGACAATATCATCGTTCGTGAAGACGGAACACTTGTATTGGTAGACTATGATGGCATGTTTGTTCCTGCGATGAGAGGACAACGGGCACGAGAGCTTGGCTCTCCAGACTTTCGGCATCCTCTTAGGAATGAAAACGTATTTGATCAGTGCATTGATGATTTTCCTGTCATGTCTATTCTGGTCTCACTTGTTGGGATTTCAAAATATCCAGATTTTTTGTCAAAGTATGGTGCACCAGATAGACTGTTGTTTTCTAAAACAGATTACGTTAATATAGATCAGCAAAAGGTCATTAAGGAATTATTTTTAACTAACGATGAGTCTTTGAGGACACTCATATGTGTTTTTACGGCTTTATGCCATCATAGATTTTCTATATCTATTCCAACTCTTGAGAAGCCCTTTAAGACGGGGACGATTGAAGGCTACCTTATAAAAGGTATTGATATCTTAAGTGAATTCTCTATTAAGAAGCCCCAACATCTTATAACAATTAATCAAGTAATAGATGGACTAAAGCAATTAGACGATTTAATGAGAGCTAATGGTATAGATTATGTACTGACAGGTTCATTAGGTTTATACATGCATGGCTTGGTTCCGGCTTCTTATATTCCGCATAATATTATCATTTCAAGCAATAAAAACAAACATCCATTTTTGACAAATCAGATGATCTTAGATTTGTTTTGTCAATACAGTGGCGGTGACAGACCTGAATATGCGTATTACGATGCATCCGATATGTTCATTTTTTATCTTGGAAGAAATAAACTGGAAATCAACGCATTCGTTGACATTAACAAAGTCTTCGAAAGAATGGACTATTG
>CAMVSV010000002.1 GCA_947170265.1 uncultured Prevotella sp. | reverse complement strand
GAAAACGAAAGTGCCACTTTCGCGTTGCGAAAGAGGCTCTTTTACCTTCCAAAAGTGGCTCTTTTGCACGCTAAAAGAGGCTCTTTTAAAATACCCCTTTCAACCGTTTGATAACCAGTGAGTTACAAGGGCGATTTTTTGAGCCTTTCTCAGACTTTAAATGTTAAAGAATTAACTCTAAATTTTACATCCTTTTACATTTGTTTACAAAATGTTTCACGGGAATTTTCGCGAGAAAAACCATCCTGTTATAACCGATTTCTGTTGTGTCAGTTGTGTCAGTAATGTTGGATTTCTTGCTTCAGTTGTGTTGGATTTGCAATCCAACACCATTGAATATAAGCATCTGTGATGCGTCAAAATGACGACATCAAAGAGGTACGCACCGAAGAGGGCAACCAGCAGTTAGCCCCGGGCTGACAGTTCACTGCCCATTCTGGCGACAAACACCATGAAGTCACTTCCATGCTGACAAGATTATCCATGATTGCAAATCCTTATATTCAATGAAAATCTTTCTACCGCTCATGATTACAAATCCTGATATTCATGGGAGCAGGATTGCAAATCCCGCTCAACAATCCCGCTCAACAATCCTGTGGACACATTACTAATTAAATTTCAAGCGCAACGCCCCAGACATCATCATGATTTGTTTAATTTGGTTTTTAATTCGCATGACTTCTCGTCTTTAGCCGATTATACATTTAAGACATTCCGAGCATGTGAAACTTATGCAGTCTCAAAAAACTCCCTCTTTTTTCAATAAGAGATAATATAATAATGTGTATAAAGGAGAAAAATTGATATATTTTTATTTTAAATGTTTTATCTGTTGTGAGATTGGTAGTGATTTGTTACTTTTGCGGTTACTATTTGAAAAAACTATCATTGTTTAAATTTGCATCAACGATGCGAGCCTCGGCTGCACTCGGCAAAGCGACACAAGGTCTCTTTGCCCTCGTTGGCACGAGCCTTGCCGGAAAAAGTAGAGATGAAGCATCAGGTAAACAGCTCATGGGTGAGCTACGGAAACCTCGGCAGCGTGCGTGTGGTGACGGACGGCGACGGGACGGTGGAGCAGGTGAACCACTACTATCCGTTCGGTGGTCTGATGGGCATGAGCACGGGCAGTTCGGTGCAGCCGTATAAGTACAACGGCAAGGAGCTGGACCGCAGCAACGGCCTCGACCTCTACGACTACGGTGTCCGCTGGTATGATGCCGCCCTTGGCAGGTGGGTTTCTCCCGACCCGCACGCAGAGAGCTATCAGGCGACAAGTCTTTTCGCATATTGTAAGAATGATCCGGTGAACCGTATCGATCCAGACGGGAAAGATTATGTGGTCATATATGATGGTAATTCTTGGAGAGTCAGTGCGGAATATTATACTAATGCAGAATCTTATGAATCTGCACAGAATGCGGTTTCCTTATGGAACGGTTTAAGTGGTCAATTTTTTCTGGATGGGAAACCTGTTGTTTTTGATCTGCAAACTGTTGTTGTTTCGAATGATAACCCCAAGAATAAGCACCCTCTTAATTCTGCAGCTAATATACATGAAAATGGTAATACATATGAAATTACTCATGGAACAGAAAAACTTAAAGATACAAATGTAAATGGCACGACTAAAGGCGGCCGTCAGATTCTCGTAAGAGAAGAATGCTCTGACAAAGAAACTGGAGCCCATGAAATCGGCCATTCTTTAGGCTTGACGCATTCTTCAAATGGGTTGATGACTGCAGCTTCGAGTGATAGAAATAGAAGTTTGAGAGTATCTGCTAAACAAGTAAAGACAATAATAAGGAATGCCGTTAAAGGTGAGGTGAACTCAGAATATGGTAGCGGAGAAGCCGGTAAAGGTCATTTCTATAATAATAGTGATGATAAGGATTTCACGTTTAAAGTTTCTAATTCCAATGAGTAAATTTATCATTATTCTTATGTTAGGACTATTTGTCTCTGTAGTTTCTTTGGGACAGAATAATAGAGGCAGCAAGTATCAAAACTTCGATGGCACTTGCAATATCTATTTAGTTGATACTTTACACTTTGAAAGCCCCTATATAATATGCTCCAAGAAGAATCAATTTTATTTCCTTACATCGCGTAAGGACTTATCATTGGGTGATATTCACAAGCCTTGGGAAGAAACAGATTTCTTTATCTTATGTCCCTATGTTGGCTTTGGCTTCTGGATGCCAGCGGAGTTAGATCCAGAAGATGAGAATATGTACAGAGAACATCCACAAAAGGTACAGGGCAAAGAAAATAGACACTTTTATGAAGTGAAGTTCCAAAAAGCACCAACAGACTATCTATTAGCTTTAATCCGTGGCGACGCACTTAATTATTTAAAAGTGTATGGAGTATTTGACGATGTATATAAGGCTATTAAGTTCAAGAATGATAAACTGTATTATAAGTTATTAATACCAATATGGAAAGGAACTGAGCAGAATTCCTATTCTTTGAATTCTAATAAGTAGGGAATATATAGAGGAGTTTCAAAAAACGTGGTGTGGATGCTTTCGCCATACAGGAAATACATAAAAACCATAACCACAGACAACGGCACAGAGTTCGCATGCCATGAGATGATAACTAAAAAATTAGGAGTGAAGGTATACTTCGCTGACCCATACTCGTCATGGCAGAAAGGAGCCGTAGAAAACGCAAACGGACTTGTCAGACAATACATTCCAAAATCAACACAATTCAGCACATTAAGTCATCATAAAATAAAGCAAATTATGGAGAAGATAAACACAAGACCAAGGGAAAAACTCAATTTCAGAACACCTAAAGAGTGCTTTTATGAGAAAATCATATAAATTTGCACTTGCTTGTTGAATTCGCGTGCTGAAACTTTTCAAGGAAGGAAAGGTGCTAATAGTGGCATATATAAAGATCAAAAAGGTATATTTAGATTGGAAGATGCTACAATTATCTTTTATATGAAAAGCATTGAAGAGTCTTTGAAAGATCCAGAAAGTGAAAACTATGGTTATTCTATGACTCAGGCCATGGGGGCTGAAGGAACTCACGAATCAGTGCATGCAGCAGATACGATGGAAGTCCATAAGGATATTAGTAGTGCTAATGGGGGGCCTAAGAGGACGAAAGATGAGTCAGAATATAAAGCGAAGAAAAAGGAAAGAGAGTACCGTGAAGAATTGAATAAGTAAAGGTATAATTTATGAAGAAGTTCACTTTTTTTATTTTTTTTGTTTGTTCTATGTTTCTGTTTCAAAATGAAGTTTTTGCGAGCAAAAAAAAGGTTGTTTGGAAATGGAACCAAACGAATAAGGTGATGCCACAATGTGTAAAAGATTCTATTTCTAGCTATTTTAAAAGGTATAATGAAGATTATCTTTTTACGATGTGGGGAGATGGATTCTCTACGGATAAGAAGGATATAGACGGCATATACAAATTTAGATTGTTTGCGAGTCATCAGCCAATGCATTTTATGATTATCTATAAAAATAATATACATATTATGGAGTGTTTGACCGTACAAGGAATCATGGCTGAAATGTGTAGGTTCATTGATACGCATAAAATGGATAATAAGTTAAGCAATGAGGTATATAAGTTTATATATAAAACACTTTTAGACGAATATGAAAGTTATGATACAGAAACAGGTGTATATAACTCAAAGTTTTTTTGCAATGAAGCTGAAAAGACGAATTATTTGTGGTTGAAATCACGAAAAGAAATAGTTATTCAACTTTCAGAACAAATGATGGATAATTCTTTTATAAATAATTTTCCATATTACATTATAACTAAGAATCTTAATGAAGAAGAATGTATTTTGATCTTAGGGATTATCGCAAAAGTCGTTGCTCCTGAAGAATAAATAACATGGTGAAAGATTTGAACCGTAATATTTCCTCAATTGAATATAATTCGTTAAATTTGCATCAATGATGCGAGCCTCGGCTGCACTCGGCAAAGCGACACAAGGTCTCTCTGCCCTCATTGGCACGAGCCTTGCCGGAAAAAGTGATGATGGAACATCCAGGAATCGATTCGTATGTAAGCTATGGTAGAAAATAAAAACTATTATGAAGATTTTGTCAATAGTTACAGTTGGTGGCCGACACATTGAATGGCTTGGGTTTTACATGTTTTTTATGTTGTCTGTCCAATCTTGCGATACGGGATTCATACTTCCGTTAGATAACAACAAGTTTAGCTATGATGTTTCTTTATCGGAGGACAATATGGTTAAGGTTAGCAGTATGTACTTCAAAGGCTGGCATTACCTTCTCTTTGATTTAAAAGGAGAATATGTAATGAATCCCGATTCCTTAAAGTTGGAATTTTGTGATAAGAACATAGCAATAGGGAAATCATTACCCTTTTCTGAAACAAATACATATAACAAAAATAATACACATGTAAAGAATCGTTTAATTGCAGTACAATTACGCTATGAACGTAAAGATAAAGATCAAGTGCTCGATGAGCCTTTAGTCTTATTTGTTTTACCATCAAACTTCATTATGAGAAATGACAAAAGAGTACTCACTGATTCGTTGAGAATGGTATTGAGGAGACCGAAGAAAAAATAGCTGTGGTAATTAATCGTTTAATACCTTATTATATAGAAGCTGTCCATCCTGGCTATGCCCTCCTGAGAAATCTCGATGGAATGGTCGTTTTTAATAGATTCCTTTTCCCTTATGGATCAAGCGGATTTGGTTTTTCTTTCAACGAAGGAATTCGAAATTTCCAATCTTTGTTTACAAGGAGAGGTTTGAACGCTCACATTTCCTTTAATCTATATGATCGGAAAGATATAACTTCTGTAAACCCATATAAAGGCTGGGGAGTAACAACGACTTAGGATTTTGGTTATATTGGTTTTTCTCATGGAATGGCAGGAATGAGTTATAATAGCGTAATAATACCTAATGCCGCACTCTTTGATTCTTATGGAGTTGTTCTATATGCAAAGCCAACTTTTGGAATAACATCGTATACCTCATACACGTTTATGCATTAAAAGTATTTTTGAAATGGAGAAGAAAGAAGCATTGGCTATTATGGTTTGGGTGATATTGGGCCTGCCCCTTTTAATTGTCATGTGCAGCAAGGCCTCGATTTCTTCCGATGATTTGCGAGAGGAGATATTGCCTTTGCATTATGACGTGAAGGTGGAAAAGATGAAGATTGAGCGTTATGTTGAAGTGGCGGGCAGAAATGCCAAAGGTGAGGTTGTCCATTATAAAATTCTTCCGTTTTGGGGCATTGGAGCAAATACGTCGGTTGGTGATAGCCTCAAGAAGAACGCCAATGAAACCATCATTCGGATAGTAAAGACAGACACTACTCTTGTCCTACCGTTGATGTATGATGGCAATGTCATAGAATAAGTGTGCATTTATACTCGAAGATGTCTGAAGACTTATTCTCCGACTATGATACCGGCTATTTGTTCCTGATCAAATACAGGGATGCGAAGCAATACACCTGGGATGAAATCCGAAAGAGAAAACTTTACCACAGGCACATTGTGGTGCGGGATGCCGAAGGTAACTATGATATGAATATCAGATACCAAGATAACTGATGGATTTTTACAGTAATATCAGCAAGACGAAGACGGTCGTAAGCCCTATTACTTTAGGGAAAGCAAAGCATCTTTTGCGGTGGTAGAATAATTTGGGAAATATAACTATCTGAAAATTTGGTTTGATTGGGATTTGCTTCTAATTGAAAAATTATGGGAAAGAAGAAAATAAGTGTAATATTGTTGACGCTTCCTTTTGTTTTTAATTCGTGCATTATTGACACGATTCCATTAGGCTATGCCGTCAGGAACTGCACAAATGACACTTTGCTGATAGAACTAACAAAGTCTGACACCTTTGAAGGGCGGATGTATTGTGACAACTATCCTGCAAGTACGGTTGGAACTGTTCCAGAGGATACTCTTGTTGCTTATGTGCATGGGAAGAAAACCATCTTTTCAAGTTATCATCGCATGTTACCCGATTCTGTTTCTGGGTATATTTATCCTCTTGGCAAAGATTCTTGTTATCTTTATACCATCACTTGGCAAGTAGCAACCCGTTTTTCGCTGGAAGAGATTCGCAGGAAAAGGCTGTATGACAGGCGCTCTTTGACTAAAGAAGATTTCGATGCCTCCACGCGTTTGTATGCGTATAAAGCCAAAGATGCTGACGTTAGTCGGGAGAGATAACAGCATGAAAGAAATATGAGACAAGAACGGCAACATGGTGAAGGATTTGAACAAGACAGATTGCATATAATTGCTTAAATTTGCATCAACGAGGCGAGGCACGGCGGCACTCGGCAAAGCAACACAAAGTCTCTCTGCCCTCATTGGCACGAGCCTTGCCGGAAAAAGTGATGGAAATGACGTGTGGTCTATTGCCAAAAGGTTTTGACGTTGATAAGGAACTTGAACAAATGTGGGAGGAACGGGCGAAGTGAATGTGTTTCTTGATACCAATGTCGTAATTGACTTCATGGGAGAGAGAAGGCTTTTTTGATGATGCCTCTACCATATTATCCATGATAGCTGATGGCAGCATTCATGGCTCTGCCTCATCGCTGACCATTGTCAATTGTGCATACATCCTGAAGAAAGCTTTCGGCTCTGATGTGATGTTCGAAAAGATAGATCTGTTATGCCAGATACTCGATATAACGCATATTGCAAAGGAACAAGTGCAAAACGCCATAAGCTTGAAACCATACGACTATGAGGATGCCGTGCAGTATCTGTCGGCACTTTCCTTTCATCCTGACGTGGTGATAACTCGCGATAAGAAAGGTTTCAGTGACTTGGACATACTGGTGATGACACCTGCCGAGTTTGTTCGTAAAACTAAAGAATAATCATGTAATTCTCTTCTCGTTAATAGCCCATATATAGATATGTGAGGGGAGGTGAGGACGAGAGAAAAGCTTTTCCATTAAACACTTTGGATTATTCGGGGAATGTTAGTAACTTTGCAACGTGAGAGCATGCAGGCTCCCGACGTGTGGAGCTGCATGGACTTTTTTATTTACCATGGTGGCGTGCTTGGTCATCGTCAGTCTTTTTTTTGAGGATGAGAATATTAAGTGATGCAGAGCTGGCTGAGCTCCTCGACAGCAGGGTGTTCAGGCTCATCTCCGATGCTGCCGACAGCCTCGGCGTGGAGTGTTATGTGGTAGGAGGCTATGTGAGAGACCTCTTTCTTGAACGCCCGTCAAACGACATTGACGTGGTGGTGGTGGGCAGCGGCATAGCCGTGGCGCAAGAGGTGAAGCGCAGGCTCGGGAAGAAAGCGCACCTGTCGGTGTTCAGGAACTTCGGCACTGCACAGGTGAAGGTGCATGCAACCACGGGCGAAGAGGTAGAGATAGAGTTCGTAGGTGCACGCCGCGAGAGCTATAGCCACGACTCGAGGAAGCCACATGTGGAAGACGGCACGCTGGAGGACGACCAGAACCGCCGCGACTTCACGATAAATGCCATGGCGGTATGCCTGAACAAAGAGCGCTTTGGAGAACTCGTTGACCCCTTTGACGGGCTCTACGACCTTGAAGACGGCATCATACGCACGCCATTGGACCCCGACATCACCTTCAGCGACGATCCGTTGCGCATGATGCGTTGCGTGAGGTTTGCCGCACAGCTCAACTTCTTCATTGATGACGATACCTTCGACGCACTGCTGCGCAACCGTGACCGCCTGAACATTGTAAGTGGTGAACGCATCGTTGACGAACTCAACAAGATTATGCTCACCGACCATCCCTCCAAAGGCTTCGTCGACCTGCACCGCAGCGGACTGCTTGGCATCATCATACCCGAGCTGGTGATGCTCGACGTGGTGGAGACGCGCAACGGAAGGTCGCACAAAAACAATTTCTACCACACTCTTGAGGTGCTCGACAACGTGGCAAGCCACTCTTCCAACCTCTGGCTCAGATGGGCAGCCCTCTTCCACGATATTGGCAAGCCCAAGTCAAAGAGATGGGAGCCGAGAGCTGGATGGACTTTCCACAACCACAACTACATTGGCGCAAAGATGGTGCCTGCCATCTTCAGAAGAATGAAGCTGCCCATGGATGCCAAGATGAAATATGTGCAGAAACTCGTGGACCTGCACATGCGTCCCATTGCCATTGCCGACGAAACGGTAACCGACAGCGCCGTGCGACGGCTGCTCAACGATGCCGGCGACGACATCGACGACCTGATGATACTCTGTGAGGCCGACATCACCAGCAAGAACGAGGTGAGAAAAGCCCGTTTCCTTGATAACTTCCGTATGGTGAGGGAGAAGCTCGCCGACCTTAAGCAGAAAGACTACATCAGACTGTTGCAGCCCGTTGTCGACGGCAACGAAATAATGCAGCTCTTCAACCTCAAGCCATGCCGCGAGGTGGGCATACTCAAGCAGACACTCAAGGATGCCGTGCTCGACTGCACGGTAGCCAACGAGCGTGAGCCCTTGCTTGCTCTGCTCCATGAAAAAGCCAAGGAGATGGGGCTTGAGACAGCCAATGGCTAACTGTCGCTGCAAAAGATTGTTAAATAAATTCCATATTATTCTGCATATATAAATAAATGTGTAACTTTGCATTTTGAAAACTGAATAAGGGTATTTGAGTTTTCTAATGGAGTGCTTTTCCTTTATGTGATAAATGACGAAGCAAATACTCAGAATGCAAACTTGCAAAAAATGCCTAAGGATAATAATAACAGCAAAAGAAATAGAAAGACAATGAAGAAAATCAACGTTTTATTGGCAACCGCCATAGCTGCCGTAGCAGTGACACTCAGCGGTTGTGGAAAATCGGGCGGTGGCAGACCCGATTTCGGTGACAATGAATACCCGGTGCTGACCGTGGGAGTGGAAACGGCACAGACACAAACCACCTATCCGGCAACCATCAAGGGTGTGCAAGATGTGGAGATACGTCCGAAGGTTTCCGGTTTCATCACCCGTCTGGCAGTGCAGGAAGGGCAGTCGGTGGCTAAGGGACAGCTGCTGTTCACCGTAGACAATGCCAGCTATGTAGCTGCCGTGCGTCAGTCAGAAGCTGCCGTAAATCAGGCGCAGGCTTCTGTGAACTCTGCCCAGGCACAGCTTGCTACCGCCACACTCACCTATAAGAACAGTCAGGAACTGTATAAGAACAACGTCATAGGAAGCTTTGAGCTCCAGAGTGCAAAGAACACCATGGAGACAGCCCAGGCTGCCGTGGCTCAAGCCAAGTCGGCTGTGGCACAGGCACAGGCTGCCCTTGCCAACGCCAGAGAGTCGCTCTCCTGGTGCTATGTGACGTCACCCACGTCGGGCGTGGTAGGCAACCTGCCCTACAAGCAGGGAGCCTTGGTTAGTCCCTCGTCGACACCAGCTATCACCACCATTTCCAACATCAGCTCCATGGAAGTGTATTTCTCAATGACGGAAAAAGACATTCTCAGCATGACAAAGAATGCCGGAGGAATAAATGCCGCTGTGAGCGACTATCCACCTGTGAGACTGCGTCTTGCCGACGGCACGATGTATGGTCACACCGGAACCGTTACAAAGGTGAGTGGAGTGATTGACCCGTCAACGGGTTCAGTGTCGATGATTGCACGTTTCGACAATCCCGAGCGAGTGCTCAAGAGCGGTGGCTCGGGTGAGATTGTGGTGGCACGCACCAATGCCAGTGCCATAGTTATTCCCCAAACGGCATGTACCACAGTTCAGGACAAGATCTTCGTTTACAAGGTTGGCAAGGACAACAAGGTTGTTTACAGCGAGATTACCGTCAATCCACAGAACGACGGAAAGAACTATATCGTGACCGGTGGACTGAAAGCCGGCGAGAGAATAGTGTCTAACGGCATCACCAAGCTCACCGACAAGATGGAAATCAAACCCATCAGCCAAGAGCGTTATCAGCAGAAGATTCGCGAGCAAGCCAAGTCGATGACTGCCGGCGACATCGTTGGAGGCATGAAGAAATAAGAAACAAAGCTATAACCCCTTTTTTAGAAATACCTTAATAGGTAAACAACAGACACCATGACATTTACAAACTTTATAAAACGTCCGGTACTGTCAACGGTGATTTCAATAGCGATAGTGCTGTTGGGCTTCATCGGACTGGTATCGCTCCCCATTGAGCAGTATCCCGACATTGCCCCGCCAACGGTAGTGGTATATACCAGCTACCCGGGTGCTGATGCCGAGACGGTGAAGAACTCCGTGATCACACCACTTGAGGAAAGCATCAACGGTGTGGAAGGAATGGACTATATCTCATCTACCGCATCAACAGGCTCGGCACAGATACAGGTGCTCTTCCGACAAGGCATGAATGCCGACATGTGTGCGGTGAACGTGCAGAACCGTGTGTCGCAGGCATTGGCATTGCTGCCTGCCGAGGTGACACAGATTGGTGTGACGGTGATGAAGCGTCAGACATCTCAGGTGCTCATGTATACACTTACCAGCGACGGTCGCTACGATGATGCCTTCCTTACCAACTATGCCAACATCAACATTGTGCCGGCACTGAAGCGTATACAGGGTGTGGGCGACGTGCAAAGCCCCGGTCTGAAGACCTATGCCATGCGTATATGGCTTTATCCGGAAGTCATGAAGCAGCACAACCTCATGCCTTCAGACATTGCCGGAGTGTTGGCAGAGCAGAACATTGAGGCAGCCCCCGGTACGTTCGGTGAAAGCTCCGACGTGGCATACGAATATGCCATGCGCTATACCGGACGCTTCAAGACAGCAGAAGAGTTTGGCAACATTGTGATAAAGAGCGACAGCGACGGACAGACGCTCAAACTCAAGGACATTGCAAAGATTGAGCTTGGCGGACAGCAGTACACCGTGTCGATGAAAAACAACAACATACCCTCGGTCATGGGTATGGTGCAGCAGATTGCAGGCTCCAACGCCAACGAAATTGCCGTGCAGGTGAAGAAAGAACTGGAAGAACAGGCAAAGCTCTTCCCTCCGGGCATGACCTACAAGATAAACTACGATGTCACGGAGTTCCTCTATGCATCTATCGAGGAAGTAATCTTCACGCTGGTGTTCACGCTCATACTGGTGTTCATCGTGATATATGTGTTCCTACAGGACTGGCGCTCTACGCTCATTCCGCTCATCGCCGTGCCAGTGTCGCTCGTAGGTACGTTCTTCTTCCTCAGCCTCATGGGCTTCTCCATCAACCTGCTGGTGTTGTCGGCACTCTTGCTGGCTATTGCCATTGTGGTCGACGATGCCATTGTGGTGGTCGAGGCCGTTCATGCCAAGCTTGACCAAGGCTACAAGAGTTCCCTCACGGCAAGCATTGATGCCATGAACGAGATTTCGGGTGCCATCATCTCCATCACCCTCGTGATGGCGGCAGTGTTCGTGCCCGTGTCGTTCATTGGAGGCACCAGCGGTACGTTCTACCGCGAGTTCGGTGTGACCATGGCTGTGAGCATCTTCATATCGGCATTGAACGCCCTGACACTTTCCCCGGCGCTCTGTGCCATCTTCCTGAAGCCTCACGACAAGGACGGACACGAGAGGAAGATGTCAATGATTGACAAGATGCATACCTCGTTCAACACTGCTTTCAACAAGTATACCAACAAATACAAGAATGCCGTTGAAAAACTGGTGCGCAGACCAATTCTCACCATCATAGCCGTGGTGATAGGTATCGTGGCACTGGTGGTGACCATGAGCACGGCAAAGACCGGACTGGTGCCCGATGAAGACACCGGTACGCTGTTCTGTACCGTTTCCATGCCTCCTGCCACATCGGTGGAGCGCACCAAGCAGGTGATAGCACAGGTTGACTCCATTCTTGCTGCCGACCCGGCAATACAGAGCCGCGAGCAGATACAGGGCTACAACTTCATAGCCGGTGCCGGTTCAGACCAGGCAACGTTCATCATCAAGCTCAAGCCGTTCTCAGAACGTCAGAAAGGACTGTGGTGGAAAATCAGCGGTCTGTGGGAAGGCGACGGCATCTACCGTTTCTTCATCAATCCGTGGGAGTCAACAGGTGTGCTCGCACAGATATATATGAAGACAGCCCACATCAAAGACGCACAGATACTGGCTTTCGCACCGCCTATGATTCCGGGCTTCTCAGCCAACAGTGGTATATCCATGGTGATGCAGGACCGTACAGGCGGTGACCTCGACAAGTTCTTCGGAGTGGTAAACGAATATCTGGCAGCACTCAACAAACGTCCGGAGATACAGGCCGCCATGACATCCTACAACCCCAACTACCCACAATACATGCTCCATGTGGATGTGGCTAAGTGTAAGCAGGCTGGAATATCTCCGTCTACGGTGCTTTCCACGCTGCAAGGCTACTACGGAGGTCTCTATGCTTCAAACTTCAACTCTTTCGGTAAGCTCTACCGTGTGATGATACAGGCATCGCCTGAGACACGCATGACGGAGGAGTCGCTCCAGAGTGTGTATGTACGCACACCGGGAGGCATGGCTCCTGTGCAGGAGTTCTGCTCGTTGGAGCGTGTCTACGGTCCGTCAAACATCAACCGTTTCAACCTGTTCACCTCAATCAACGTGACTGCCACCGTAGCCGACGGATACTCCACCGGTGAGGCTCTGAAAGCCACGCAGGAGGTGGCTGACGAGATACTGCCCGCCGGCTATAGCTATGAATATTCCGGACTGGCGCGCGAGGAGGCAAAGGCATCCAACTCCACCGCTATAATCTTCCTGCTGTGCTTCGTATTCATCTATCTGATACTCTCGGCACAGTATGAATCCTACATACTACCACTTGTAGTGCTGCTCTCCGTGCCTTTCGGACTCGCAGGATGTTTCCTCTTCACCTCGGTGTTCGGACATTCCAACGACATCTACATGCAGATATCGCTCATCATGCTCATTGGTCTGTTGGCAAAGAATGCCATCCTTATAGTGCAGTTTGCCCTTGAGCGCCGACAGCTCGGTATGGCTATCTCGTGGTCAGCAGTGCTCGGTTCGGCAGCACGTCTGCGACCAATCCTCATGACTTCGCTTGCCATGATCATCGGTCTGTTGCCAATGATGTTTGCATCGGGAGTTGGCAAGAACGGTAACCAGACGCTTGGCGCGGCAGCCGTGGGCGGTATGCTCATCGGTACCATCTGTCAGCTGTTTGTCGTTCCGGTATTGTTCGTTATATTCGAATCGCTGCAAGAGAAGTTCAAACCCATACGCTTCGAGGAGGAGATGAATGCCGACGTGGCTCGTGAGCTCGAACAATATGCCCACGGACAGGTGCAGGAGTATGAACTGGAACGCTAATGGCTGTTTATATCAATAAATATACTAAGGTAATGAAAACAAGAAATATCATAATACTGGGACTTGCGGCAGTGGCTTTCACTGGCTGCAAGTCGCTCTACGGCACCTACGAGCGTCCCGAGGTGGTTGATCAGAATGTCGTTCGCGACCCCGTTGACGACAAAGCCATGCTTGCTGTTGCCGACTCGGCTAATTTCGGAAACCTTCCGTGGCGTTCCGTGTTTTCCGACCCACAGCTGCAAGTGCTCATTGAGAAGACCCTTGAGAACAATCCCAACCTGCTCAATGCTGCTCTGAACATAGACATGGCTGAAGCTCAGCTCAAGGCAGCAAAGCTCTCGTTCCTGCCGTCGGTGGCATTCGCACCGCAAGGCTCCATCACCCACTTCGGCGAGCACTCCAAGTCTACGCTTGCCTATTCGCTGCCAATCTCGGCATCGTGGAACGTAGACCTCTTTGGCAACCTCCTGAGTCAGAAACGTGCCGCTCAGGTGGCTCTGCTCCAGATGCGCGACTACAGGCTTGCCGTTCAAACCAGCCTCGTGTGCAACGTGGCAAACCTCTACTATACGCTCTTGATGCTTGACCGCCAGCAGGAGATAGTGGCAGACATGCAAGGGTTGACCAAGGATACATGGGAGATGATGAAGCTGCAGATGTCGTTTGGCAGGGCACGCTCCACGAGTGTGCAAAGTGCCGAGGCTGCCTATTACAGCGTGCTCACCCAGGATGCCGACATTCGTCGACAGATACGCGAGGTGGAGAACTCCTTGTCGCTGCTCATGGGCGAGCCCGCCCACGCCATAGCCCGCGGTAAGCTCGACAGTCAGTATCTCCCTAACGAATTCTCCACGGGAGTAGGCATACAGATGCTTGCCAACCGTCCCGACGTGCACGCCAACGAGATGGCTCTCGCTCAGTGCTTCTATGGAGTGGAGACAGCACGCAGCCGCTTCTATCCCAACATAACCATATCGCCGACAGGTGCCTTTACCAACAACAACGGCTTGGTAAATCCTGGAAAAATCCTGCTCTCGCTCGTGGGACAGCTCACTCAGCCCATCTTCCAGCGCGGACAGCTCGTGGCTGGCTTGCGTGTGGCAGAGGCTCAGTACAAGCAAGCCTACAACGATTGGCAGAACTCCATACTCTCGGCAGGCAGCGAGGTGAGCAACGCCCTCGTGCAATACAACTCCAGCGTGGAGAAGAGCCAGCTCGAGGAAAAGCAGATTGAAGTGCTCCAAAAGAACGTGGAACACACGCAGATGCTCTTCCGCCAGTCGTCGAGCACCTATCTTGAGGTGATCACAGCCCAGCAGCAGCTTCTCAATGCCGAGATTTCAAAGGTTCAGGACGATTTCTCCAAGGCTCAGGCGGTGATAAACCTCTACTATGCCCTCGGAGGCGGTGTGAACTGAGGCGTGGGTATACTTCTTGTCTAACAACAGAAAACGAAACAAACACTATGCAGACAAACAATAACAGCAACCAGGCAGAACCCATGGGCACAGCACCCTTTATCTCGCCGCGTGCAGAGATCAGTCCCAATGCAAAGATTGGCAAGAACTGCCGCATCTTCCCCTTCGTATATATCGAAGACGATGTGGAGATTGGTGACAACTGCATCATCTTCCCATTCGTGAGCATACTCAGTGGAACGCGCATGGGAAGGAACAACAAGGTGCATCAGGGTTCGGTGCTCGCCGCCTTGCCGCAGGACTTCAATTTCCGCGGCGAGAAGAGTGAGCTCGTCATTGGCGACAACAACATCATTCGTGAGAACGTGGTGATAAACCGCGCCACACACAACGGATGCCAGACTGTCATCGGCAACAACAACTTCCTCATGGAAGGTGCCCATATCTCCCACGACACCAAGGTGGGCAACGGCTGCGTGTTCGGCTACGGCACCAAGATTGCAGGTGACTGCATCATCGGCGACAACGTGATATTCTCGTCGAGTGTCATCGAGAACGCCGGCACACGCGTGGGTCGCGGCACGATGATACAGGCAGGCACCACATTCTCAAAGGATGTGCCGCCGTATATCGTGGTAGGTGGAACACCCGTGGTCTATCACGGAGTGAACAACACCATTGGCCGTGTCCACGGCACCGACGAGAAGGTGCTTAAGCACATAGCCAATGCCTATCGTCTGGTGTTCAACGGTCAGACCAGTGTGCTCGAAGCCTGCCGCCAGATAGAAGAGCAGGTTCCCGACAGCGAGGAGATACGCAACATTGTAGAGTTCATTCGCAGTTCCGAGGCTGGCATCATCACAAGGATGTAGCAATTGACAAAGAATAGATATAGGTTTTAACAAAAGAGAGCATGAACCGTTTGAGATTCATGCTCTCTTTTTTTTGTCTCCACCTTTCACAGGCGGTTGTCAGTATGATGCCGAGCAGGCTATGCCTTCGGCAATGACGCGGTCGCGTATGGCATCGAGCTGGCTGTGGCTTGCCTTTTCCAGTCCGTCAACGGGTGTCTCGCGGTCCACTGTATAGATCATAACGCTCTGCGGGGCAATCTCCTTCACTGCTTCGAGCCATGGGCTTACATACTCCTCGCCGGTGTTGTCGACTCCGTCTTTGCCCGTCATGAACATCGTCTGTATTATCACATGTCCGTTGAACTGCTTCAGGTTGTCAATCACCTCTCTTACGTCATACCTGCCCACGGGGCGGTCAACCATGCGTATATAGTCCATGCTTATGGTGTCGAGCTTCTGAATGTTGTTGTCGACGAGCATCAGAGCCTCTCTCACCTCCTTGCGACCTATGAGCGTGGCATTGCTCAGCACCGACACCTTTGCCTCCGGACAGTAGGTGTTGCGTAGCCTTATGGTGTCTTCTATTATCTCCTTAAAGTGGGGATGGGCAGTAGGTTCACCGTTGCCGGCAAAGGTGAGCACGTCGGGCACAGTGCCCTCCTCAGCCATCTCCATGAGCTTCGCTTCCAGTCCTTGTGCCACTTCTTCGCGCGTAGGTCGGGGCAGGGTGGGGCGGTGGTCGCCATTGAGCCCGCACTCACAGTATATGCAGTCGAATGTGCATATCTTGCCGTTGGCTGGCATGAGGTTTATTCCCAGCGAGATGCCCAGTCGGCGGCTCTTCACCGGTCCGAAAATGGGTGATGGATAGATTATCGTTGCCATGATAGTTTTCCTTTCTTTTTCTTTTTGTGATGCAAAGTTACTTAAAGACTGTATAACCTCCAAAAAGTATTTGAGCTTTTCCAAGAAAGGGTGTTTTTTTGAGCGCGCCAGTATTCTTCGTACAATACTGGAGTATTTTGGGCACAATACTGGAGTATTCTCCGCACAAATACTGGCGCATCTCCATACAGTGATGTTCTCACTGTGCGAAAAAAAGAGTGGAAAAGCATGAAAACGCGGAATGAAGGCGCGGTTGATGCTTGCTCATCCCGTGTCTCCCATGCCCTTGTCATGACTATTAACAAGTGTTAAACACTTTCGCATACGCTCTTTTTTTACTACTTTTGCGGCGAATTTGGGGTTGTAGTGCCTTTTTCAAGGTTGGAACAGAGGGCATGGTGAACCCCTTATATATAAATAAGGTGATGAAACAACGACGAAATAAAGCACGCAAGCACCGCAGCTTGCAAGTGATAACATTGTGTATCAGCACGGCAATGGTGCTGATACTGCTCGGCATGGTGGTGCTCACCGTGCTTACTGGCAGGAACCTGTCGCAGTATGCTAAGGAAAACCTCACGGTGACACTCGTGCTCTCGCCCGAAACCACCGAGCCTGAAGCTCAGCAGCTGTGCAACCATGTGGAGAAGCTCCGCTATATCAGCGGCATCAACTATGTGAGCAAGGAGGAAGCGCTGAAGGAGGGCACCAAGGAGCTTGGTGCCGACCCCTCGGAGTTTATCGGTGAGAACCCGTTTACGGCGAGCATTGAGCTGCGTCTGGCTGCTGACTATGCCAACAACGACTCCATACAATGGATTTCAAAGGAACTGAAGTCGCTCCATGGCGTGTCAGATGTGGACTATCTGAAAGACCTCATTGACAGTGTCAACAAGACCCTGCGCAAGATAAGCCTCGTGTTGCTCGTGCTGGCAGCCCTGTTGTTGGTGGTGTCGTTCTCGCTTATCAACAACACCATCAAGCTGAGCATCTATGCCCGCCGGTTCTCCATACACACCATGAAGCTCGTGGGAGCCTCGTGGGGATTTATCCGGCGCCCGTTCCTCAAGAGGGCAATCCTGCAGGGACTCGTGTCGTCGTTGCTGGCTCTCATAGTGCTTGGCGGCGGTGTCTATGCACTGTATTGCTACGCCCCCGACATGGCAGTGTTCTTCGACGAGAAGGTGTTGGGCATCACAGCTGCCGCCGTGCTGCTCTTCGGACTGATTATCTCCCTGTTCTGTGCGTGGTTCTCTGTAAACAGGTTCCTGCGCATGAAGGCTGGCGAGCTTTATAAGATTTGAAACTAATAAGACGACAATGGATAAAAGAAACCTTGCTTTCAGAAAAGCAAACTTCGTGCTTCTTGCCGTAGGCATGGCAGTGGTGATAATAGGACTGATACTCATGAGCGGAGGCTCATCAACTCAGGAGCAGTTCAATCCCGAAGTGTTCAGCGCCATGCACATCAAGGTGGCACCGGTGGTGACGTTCATCGGCTTCGTGTCGATAATAGGTGCCATACTCTATAACCCCAAGGACAAGAATGAGGAGGAGCAGCCCAAATGACACTCTTCGAGACAATAGTAATTGCCATAGTGGAAGGACTCACCGAGTTCCTGCCCGTGTCGTCAACGGGTCACATGATCATCACACAGAACCTGCTCGGCATAGAGCAGGGCGACGACTTCGTGCATGCCTTCACGTTCATCATTCAGTTTGGAGCCATACTCTCTGTGGTATGTCTCTACTGGAAACGCTTCTTCAGCATCGACCGCACACCGGCACCCGAAGGTGCGTCTTCATGGCAGGTGCTCAAGCACAAGTACCGTTTCTATTGGTTGCTGTTCGTGGGAGTGCTGCCCGCAGTGGTCATCGGACTGGCTGCCAAGAAGTCGGGCTTGCTCGACTGGCTGCTCGACAGCGTTGAGGTGGTGGCTGTGATGCTTGTAGTGGGTGGAGTGTTCATGCTCTTCTGCGACAAGCTTTTCAACCATGGCTCCGACCAGACTCCGCTCACAGAGAAGAGGGCTTTCAACATTGGTCTCTACCAGTGCATATCAGTCATACCCGGAGTGTCGCGCTCCATGGCAACCATCGTGGGAGGCATGACGCAAGGACTCACACGCAAGCGTGCAGCAGAGTTCTCGTTCTTCCTCGCCGTGCCTACAATGGCGGGGGCAACGCTCCTTGACCTTCTCGACCTCCTGAAGGCAGATGCCTCGTGGGCTACCACCCACAACATCACCATGCTCATTGTGGGCTGCGTGGTGGCATTCGTGGTGGCGCTGCTTGCCATGAAATGGTTTGTGGCTTTCCTCACGCGCTACGGCTTCAAGGCCTTCGGCATTTACAGAATAATCGTTGGCGGCATCATCATAGCCCTGCTGCTCACTGGTCACTCACTGGCAATGGTCGACTGATGATGAATTTCAAGGAAGGCGAAATAATTGCTATAGACAAGCCCTATGGCATGTCGAGCTTCGGTGCCCTCGCCCACATACGCTTCCTGTGCTCCAAGAAACAGGGCTCAAAGGTGAAGATGGGACATGCCGGCACCCTTGACCCACTTGCCACGGGAGTGCTCATACTATGTACGGGCAAGAAAACAAAGACCATAGAGGAACTGCAAGCCCACACAAAAGAATACACCGCCACGCTGCAGCTCGGAGCCACCACCGCAAGCTTCGACCGCGAGCACGAGGTGGCTGCCACATATCCCACTGACCACATCACCCACGACGGCATTGTTCAGGTGCTCAGCACCTTCGTGGGCGACATTCAGCAGGTGCCGCCGTCGTTCTCGGCATGCAACGTGGGTGGGAAGCGAGCCTATCAGCTCAGCCGCAATGGCAAGGAGGTGAAGCTCGATGCCAAACCCATACGCATCGACGAAATAGAACTCACACGCTTTGATGCCGACACGATGCAGGCTGACATAAGGGTGGTGTGCGGCAAGGGCACATACATACGCGCCCTGGCACGCGACATTGGACAGGCTCTCGGCTCCGGTGCCTATCTCACAGCCCTCAGACGCACCCGCGTGGGCGATGTCAGGGTGGAGCAGTGCTACGACTTCGACACCTTTGAGGAGTGGCTTGACAATCAGACAATAGAGAAATAACACAACATATGAAGCTATCACAATTCAAGTTCAAACTGCCAGAAGAACAAGTGGCACTCTATCCGCATGCGTCGGAACACACCATAACACGCGAAGACGGTTCAACAACCACCTTCAAGGTTACCCGACGTGACGAATGCCGCCTTATGGTGCTCCACCGTAAGTCGCAGACCATCGACATGTACAAGAAAGACGAAAACGGAAATCCCATAGAGGGAGAGTTCCTCGACTTTAGAAACGTGCTCGATTACTTCGACGATGGCGACACCTTCGTGTTCAACGACACCAAAGTGTTTCCTGCCCGTCTCTATGGCACCAAGGAACGCACCGATGCCAAGATAGAAGTGTTTCTGCTGCGTGAGCTCAACGAGGAGATGCGCCTGTGGGATGTTCTTGTGGAACCCGCCCGTAAGATACGCATTGGCAATAAGCTTTTCTTTGATGAGTCGGGAACGATGGTAGCCGAGGTCATTGACAACACCACCAGCCGTGGCAGAACGCTGCGCTTCCTCTACGACTGTCCGCATGACGAGTTCAAGAAAGAGCTGTTCAGCCTTGGTGAGACACCGCTGCCAAAGTATATTCTTGACCGCCGACCCACCGACAGCGACACTCCCCATGCCACCGAAGACGATGTGGTGGATTTCCAAACGGTGTTTGCCGCCAACGAAGGTGCCGTGACAGCACCTGCCACCGGACTGCATTTCAGCCGTGAGATGATGAAGCGCATGGAGATAAAAGGCATAAACTCGGCATTCATAACCCTTCACTGCGGACTCTCAAACTTCCATGACATTGAGGTGGAAGACCTCACCAAGCACAAGATGGACAGCGAGCAGATGAAGATTGGTGCCAAGGCTTGCAGCATTGTGAATGAAGCCAAGGCTGCCGGACACCATATATGTGCGGTGGGCACAAGCGTGCTGAAAGCCACCGAGACCGCCGTGGGAACCGACGGCATGCTCAAGGAGTATGACGGATGGACAAACAAGTTCATATTCCCACCCTATGACTTCGGACTTGCCGACTGCATGATAGCCAACTTCTATCATCCCTACTCCACACTGCTCATGAGCACCGCTGCATTCGGAGGCTACGACCTCGTGATGGAAGCCTATCAGAAAGCCCTCGACAACGGCTATCAGTTCGGTTGTTTCGGCGATGCGCTCATCATCCTCAACGACTAACCTGCCACCATGGCTATGCATACGGCATATCTGAGCCTCGGTTCTAACATGGGTGACAGGAGGCAACTCCTTGAGCGTGCCATAAAGGAAATAGAAAAGTCGATTGGACGCATTGTGCGCCAATCGACTTTTTATGAAACAGAGCCGTGGGGCTTCGTTTCCGACAATATGTTTCTCAATGCAGCCGTATGCGTGGAGACTCCGTTGTGCCCACGCTGTCTGCTCCAGGCTACACAGCGCATAGAATACCGGCTCGGCAGGACAGACAAATATGCCGATACAGGCTCACATGCGCATCGGAACACGCCGTCGGAAACACGCCAATACCACGACCGCCCGATAGATATCGACATATTGCTCTATGACGACATCACGGTGGATGAGCCCGACTTGAAGATTCCCCATCCACTGATGTACCAACGCGATTTTGTAATGATACCGCTGAATGAAATAAAAGCGGGAAGCATCCACTGAGAGATGTTTCCCGCTTTTTTTGTTCCTTTCAATGAAAGAAGATTATCGGCGCAGACCGAGAGCCTTCACGATGGCACGATAGCGTTCAATGTCGTGCTTGTAGAGATAGTCAAGAAGCGCACGACGCTTGCCTACGAGCTGAGTCAGCGAGCGAGTGGTGACATAGTCCTTGTGGTGTGTCTTCACATGCTCTGTGAGGTGCTTGATGCGGTAGGTGAACAGCGCAATCTGGCTTTCTGCCGAACCGGTATCTTTAACACCGCCCTTGCCATACTGGTTGAAAATCTCTTCTTTCTTTGTCTTGTCTAAGTACATAACTAAAATTGTTTGATGAATAATGTTTAAATTACATCCGAGCAACGACGGCCGTCTTCATCGGGGCAAACCTCATCGCATGGGATGCATCGGATTTTCCGAATCGCCTGCAAAGGTACGAATAAGCTTGCAAAGTGAAAAGAAAAACCGTTGTTTTTTTGAGATGAAGAGCTGCTAATGATAGCAAATAAGCCAGATAGGGTGCTTTTGCCTGCTTATTTGTACCATTGCATAAGGGACTTTCGCTCGGAAAAGAAAGGAAAAACAAGTTTTCCCTTTGCTTTTCGCTCGCTTATTCGTACCTTTGAAGAAGGCACTTTCGCTCGACAATGAAAAGAAAAGCAAGCTTTCCTTTTGCATTGTTCTCGCTTATTCGTACCTTTGCAGCCGTTTTAATAGTTATATAAGATGCAAGATATTAGGAACATAGCTATCATCGCCCATGTGGACCACGGCAAGACCACACTCGTAGACAAGATGATGCTCGCAGGAAAGCTCTTCCGCGAAGGACAGGATAACAGCTCACAGGTGCTCGATGCCAACGACCTTGAGCGAGAGAGAGGAATAACCATTCTCTCGAAAAACGTATCTATAAACTGGAAGGGAGTGAAGATAAACATCATCGACACTCCGGGACACTCTGACTTCGGAGGTGAGGTGGAGCGTGTGCTCAACATGGCAGACGGCTGTCTGCTCCTCGTGGATGCCTTCGAAGGTCCCATGCCACAGACGCGCTTCGTGCTTCAGAAAGCCCTGCAGATTGGACTCAAGCCCATGGTGGTGGTCAATAAGGTTGACAAGCCCAACTGTCGTCCAGAAGAGGTCTATGAAATGGTGTTCGACCTGATGTTCGACCTCAACGCCACTGAGGAACAGCTCGACTTCACCGTGGTGTATGGCTCGGCAAAGAACGGCTGGATGGGTCCCGACTGGAAGACTCCCACCGACAACATTGAATATCTTCTCGATAAAATAATTGAGATAATACCCGCGCCGACGCGCATTGAGGGTGAGCCACAGATGCTCATCACCTCGTTGGACTATTCTAACTACACCGGACGAATTGCTGTGGGACGAGTACACCGAGGTACGCTCACCGACGGTATGAACGTCAGTGTGTGCCACCGCGATGGCACCGTGGAGAAGACAAAGATAAAAGAGCTCCACACCTTTGAAGGCATGGGACACCAGAAGACCGAGAGCGTGAGCTCCGGCGACATCTGTGCAGTAATCGGTCTGGAGCACTTTGAGATTGGCGACACCATCAGCTCATACGACAACCCCGACCCCATGCCGCCCATAGCCATCGACGAACCCACCATGTCGATGCTCTTCACCATCAACGACTCTCCATTCTTTGGAAAGGAAGGAAAGTTCTGTACCTCACGCCACATCAACGATCGTCTTACCAAGGAACTTGAGAAGAACCTCGCACTGCGTGTGGAGCCTTTTGAAGACTATACCGACAAGTGGATAGTGAGCGGACGAGGAGTGCTCCATCTGTCAGTGCTGATTGAGACCATGCGACGTGAGGGCTATGAACTGCAGGTAGGACAGCCGCAGGTGATATACAAGGAAATTGACGGTCAGCGCTGCGAACCCATAGAAGAACTCACCATAAACGTTCCAGAAGAGTTCTCATCGAAGATGATTGACATGGTGACACGTCGCAAGGGCGACCTCTTGGGCATGGACACTCAGGGCGGAAGGGTGAACATTGAGTTTGAGATACCTTCGCGCGGCATCATCGGACTGCGCACCAATGTGCTCACTGCCAGCCAGGGCGAAGCCATCATGGCTCATCGCTTCAAGAACTACCAGCCCTTCAAGGGTGACATTGAGCGTCGCATGAGCGGCTCTATGATTGCCTTGGAAACGGGTACAGCCTATGCCTACAGCATTGACAAGCTTCAGGATCGCGGAAAGTTCTTCATAGACCCGGGCGAAGAGGTATACTGCGGTGAAGTGGTGGGCGAGCATGTCCACGACAACGACCTTGTTATAAACGTAGCCAAGGCCAAGCAGCTCACCAATGTGCGTGCCAGCGGTTCCGACGACAAGGCTCGCATCATACCCAAGACGGTGCTCAGCCTTGAGGAGTGTCTCGAATATATCAAGGCAGACGAATATGTGGAGGTAACGCCAAAGGCTATCCGCATGAGGAAAATCATTCTCGACCACGACCAGCGAAAGAAAGCTAACAAGCAATAATATGAAAGCCAAGGGGCTCTTCCTGAAAAAAAGGAAGAGCCCTTTGGCTTTTGTGTTTGCTTCATATAGTAGCAGCTCATGCGTCGGCAAAGAGCCGTCCGTCGTCGAGCGTCACCTGTAGCTTGGTGTATTCTGAGTGGAACTCATTTCTCAGACGGTTGAGATAGCGGCGACACTCCCAGTGACACATAGGGAGGTCGTGGAGCAGATAGTTGCCGCAGGTCTCGGGTGTGGTGGCTGGCACCTCTTTCTGTGTGAGCATCCACTCCAGGCATTCCATGGTGAGACTGCGCATGTCGTCCACTGTGTAGCTGCCGGTCATGATGATATACATGCCAGTGAGACACCCCATCGGTCCTACATACACCACATCATCCTTAACCATTGAGTTTCTGAACCATGTAGCCATGAGGTGTTCCATGCTGTGAATGGCACCGGGAGCCATGGCGGGTTCCTTGTTGGGTGTGGTTATCCTAAGGTCAAAGGTCGTAAATCCCTTGTCAACCCTTGACACATAGATGCCTGGGAGCAGGTGGGTGTGGTCTATGGTAAAACTCTGTATTACTTCCATGTGTGTTCGTTTGTCAATTATAATGTTATGGTTCCGGTATGTAGCCTGCGGTTTAAAGCTCGTTGAGCAGTGAACGTGTCACCTCAAAGGAGTGCTGGGCTATGGTGTTCCAGAAATCATGATACTGTGAGGCATTGGTGTCGCGCAACGGAATGTCGCTAATTACTCGGAACGAGATAAACGGCACCTTGTTTATATAGCAAGTCTGGGCAATGGCACACGACTCCATATCCACAGCTTTTGCCTCTGGAAACTTCTCAATGATGCTGCGCATCTTCTCCTTGGTGTCAACAAACCAATCGCCCGTGACTATCAGTCCCTCATGAACTGCAACATTCTTGTTTGCCGTTGCCACCCTGCGAGCCGCAGCAAGCAGCATGGGGTCGGCTTGGTAGCGTGCCGGCATTCCCTGCACCTGTCCGTAAACGGTTGAGTCGTCAATGGCGGCACCGCAATATACGTCGTGATATGTCAGCTCCGAGCTTACTATCACGTCCTGCACGTTGACATCGTCGCCGTTGCCGCCGGCACAGCCGGAAGAGATAATCACGTCGGGCTTATGCTCGTTGATCATCTTCTGTGCGCCAAGTGCCGCATTCACCTTTCCCATGCCACATTTCGAGAGTATAATCTCGTGTTTCTCTATGGCCTTTGCCACCTCTTTGAGCTGGTCAAACTCCTTGTCCATTGCAACTATTACTCCGATCTTCATCTTTCTTTTGCATTTTTATTCTTAATATTCTTGCCGTTCTTTCCTACAAAAGTATGAAACATTTTCCACAATCCAAAATCATTGCTGCAAAATCGAGGAATTTTAAATAAGGTACTTCCACCCGACAGTGAAAAGAAAAGCAAGCTTTCCTTTTGCATTGTACTCGCTTAATCGTACCTTTATATAAGGTACTTGCGCTCGACAGTGAAAAGAAAAGCAAGCTTTCCTTTTGCATTGTACTCGCTTAATCGTACCTTTGCAAGGTAATTAGAAAACAAAACAATCACGATATGAATAATATTCTTAAGCGAGTGTGGCGCGATGTGGCGGCAGTAGTTCTTTTTGCTGCTATCTCGTTTGCCTATTTCATCATGCCAACCATTCAGGGAAAGATACTCTACCGCAACGACTCGTCGGCGGGAAAAGGTCTGGCGCGCGAGTATACAGAGTATCATGAACGCACCGGCAACGACACCCGATGGACCAACTCTGTGTTTGGCGGCATGCCCACCTATCAGATGGCTCCGTCGTATGACTCCACCGACATCCTCTCAGGAGTGATGTCAGCCTACCACCTGTGGCTTCCCGAGAACGTATGGCTGCTGTTTGTCTATCTGCTGGGTTTCTATATCCTGCTCAGGGCCTTTGACTTCCGTCAGCATTTGGCGGTGCTCGGCTCTGTGATATGGGCGTTTTCAAGCTATTTCCTCATAATCATTGCTGCCGGACATATATGGAAGGTCTATGCTCTGGCATATCTCCCTCCGATGATTGCAGGCATAGTGCTGGCATATAGAGGCAAATATCTCTGGGGATTTATACTTACGGCACTCTTCACTGCCTTCGAGATAAAAGCCAACCATGTGCAGATGACCTACTATTATCTCTTTGTGGTGCTGTTCATGGTTGTGGCATTCCTCATCGATGCCATCAAGAGCAAGGTCTTGGCGCGCTTCCTCAAGGCCACTGCCGTGGTGGCTGCTGCTGCCATGATTGGTGTTGCCATCAATGCGTCAAACCTCTATCACACCTGGGAATACCAGAAAGAGTCGATGCGAGGAAAGAGCGAGCTCGTGAAGAAGAACACAGCCAACCAGACCAACTCCGGACTGGAGCGCGACTATATCACTCAGTGGAGCTACGGCATTGGTGAGACATGGACGCTGCTCATTCCTAATGCCAAGGGCGGAGCCTCTGTGCCGATGGTCTACAATGACATCGTTCAGAAGAAAGGCAACCCGATGTATATGGACATCTATCGGCAGCTCGGACAATACTGGGGCGAGCAGCCCGGCACCTCCGGACCTGTCTATGTGGGTGCATTCGTGCTGATGCTCTTCATTCTCTCGTTGTTCATCGTCAAGGGACCCATGAAATGGGCATTGCTTGCCGCCACCGTGCTCTCCGTGCTTCTGTCGTGGGGAAAGAACTTCATGCCCATGACCGATTTCTTCATCGACTATGTGCCCATGTATGCCAAGTTCCGCACCGTGGCATCAATCCTTGTCATTGCCGAGTTCACCATACCTCTGTTGGCAATGCTCGGACTGAAGCGCATAGTGGAAGAACCGCAGCTGCTTGGCAGGAAAATCAAGTATCTGTATATCTCCGTGGCTCTCACGGCAGGTGTGGCAGCTCTCTTCGCCGTGGCTCCCGGAATGTTCTTCGACTTCGTATCCTCTGCAGAGCTCAATGCCCTCAGTCAGCTGCCTGCCGAAGAACAGCAGTCCATCCTCACCGAGGTCACCGGTGTGCGTCAGGCAATATTTTCGGCAGACTGTTGGCGTTCGGTGGGCATAATACTCGTGGGAACGCTTCTCCTCCTGTTGTTCAAGGCTGGAAAGCTGCGTGCCCGCTACATGGTGGGAGCCCTTGCTGTGCTCTGCCTTGTTGACATGTGGATGGTGGACAAACGCTATCTCAACGATTCCATGTTCGTGCCGAAGAGCAACCGTGAGGAACCCATCGCCATCACTTCCACCGATGAGGCCATCCTCCAGGACAAGTCGCTCGACTATCGTGTGCTGAACTTCGCATCAAACACTTTCAATGAAAACGAAACCAGCTACTACCACAAATCCATAGGCGGCTATCATCCCGCCAAGCTTCGCCGTTATCAGGAGATGGTTGAGCGTTACATCTCTCGCGAGATGCAGCAAACCATGAGTGCCATAGCCGAAGCAGGCGGCGACATGTCACAGGTTGACGGAGAGAAACTCTGTCCTGTGCTCAACATGCTCAACACCCGCTATTTCATACTGCCATTGCAGGGCGGACAGACCATACCCTTGCAGAACCCTTATGCCTTTGGCAACGCATGGATGGTGGAGAAGGTGTCGTTTGCCGATAACGCCAACGAGGAGATTGATGCCGTAGGAAAGATTGACCTGCGCCACGAGGCTGTGGCTGACAAGAAATTCAAGCAGCAGCTCACACTCACTCCCCAGCAAGCCACAACCGACAGCACCTCCGTGATAACCCTCACGAAATATGAACCCAACCAACTCACATACGACGTGAAGTCGAAAGCGGGTGGGGTAGTGGTGTTCTCCGAGATCTACTACCCCGGATGGACGGCAACCGTTGACGACCAGCCCGTGGAGCTTGCCCGTGTGGACTATATCCTCCGTGCACTGACCATAAAAGGTGGCAGCCACAAGGTGGTGCTGAGCTTCTTCCCCAAGAGCGTAGACACCACCGAGACCATTGCCTATGCAGCATCGGCACTCCTTCTCCTTGCCATAGTGGCTGCGGCAGTGGCTGCATGGAGAAGAAACAAGAAAGAAAAATAAGGAAACAATGAAACCCGACACCCTCTTACATAGTAATAACGGTACAGCGCCGGCAGAAGACTGCAACATGTCTCCTGTCGGTGCTGTGGCATTATATGTAGGCTGTTCCGAACTGTGGACCACCGTCACTCCCGACAATGCTTTTCTCTATGTCTACAACTCCTGCGTGAGCGAGCAGTGGATGCTCTCCAGTGATAATATAATAATAGGTGTGCCTGTCAACGAGTGGCATATAGAGCTAAAGGCAGGGCAGTCGGTCATGGTGGTTCCGGTGGACGATGACGCATGGGTGGTATGCCCTTTCTTCTGCGACGACCATACCGCGGAACTTCTCCTGCAAACCGATGTCCGGCTGTTGCCCACCACACCTCCTTTCACCGATCAGCTCACGGGCAGTACAATGGAAGCTACCACGCAGTTCATTGGACAGCCGTTTGTGAGATGGGCAATAGAGCGTCGTATAGCGTTTGAACAGATAAGTGGTGGAGAGTCAATGCTCAGCGCCAGAATCTTCCCCGTGGTACACGACATTGGCGACATAGGGTTGGTGCTCCGCTGGATGCTCAACGAAGGTCATCTCCCCGGTGGCAGGCTGCTGTGGAACGAGAGTTCCAAGATGAACATTGCCGAGGTGTCTCAATCCTTCAATCCACAGCGCTATCAAGAACAGGGTAGCGAGTTCTACCGTCTTCACAAACCATTCCTTCAGCGTAACTACTCACAACAAATCTACCATGCAGTTCCAAACGACAGTTCAGATACCACAGCCACCCTTTGACATCGCGCCCTGTGAGCGCATGCTCTTTGTGGGCAGCTGCTTTGCCGACAATATTGGCAAGCGTTTCGTCGACGAGGGATTTCCCGTTGAGGTCAACCCCTTTGGAGTGATGTATAACCCCGTGAGCATCCTCCACACCATAGAACGTATTCCCAAGGAGCAGCTCTCATCCTTCTCCACAGCCTTCTTCACCCTCGGCACCAACCATGTATATATAGAGAAAGCTACCGGCTGCATAGTAGACAACTGTCAGAAGCGTCCCCAGCGTCTCTTTCGCGAAGAGCAGCTCAACATTGACGAGTGTGCCGATGCCCTGCTCAAGGCAATGGGATGCCTGCATGACTCCAATCCTCACTGCAGGGTCATAGTCACCGTCAGCCCCATACGCTATGCCAAGTACGGCTACCACGAGAGCCAGCTCTCCAAGGCTGTGCTGCTGCTTGCCGTGGAACGTCTGTCGGCTGTTCTCCGTCAGCTCGGCAGCGAGGGAAACCAAATGCCGCCGCTCTATTATTTCCCCGCCTACGAGATTGTGCTCGACGAGCTGCGCGACTACCGCTTCTACAGTCCCGACATGCTCCATCCCTCACCTCAGGCGGTGGAGTTCATCTGGGAACGTTTCTCCGAAGTAGCCTTTTCCGATGAAGCCAAGCGTTATCTCAAGGAGTGGAAACCACTGAAGGAAGCCCTTGCCCACCGTCCATTCCACCCCGAAAGCGATGAATATAAGACATTCATTGCCAAAACTCGTGAAAAGGTGGCAGTCCTTTCAGAAAAATATCCTAATTTTGCACTGCCAAAGACACTCGACAATCAAGTCAACGATTAGTTTTTAAGAGAAACACACATCATGGACTATTCAATAGAAAAAATAACGACACTCATAGGAGCACGACGCTATGGAGAACGCGACAGCCAGATACGCTTTCTGCTCACCGACAGCCGCTCGTTGTGCTTCCCCGAAGAAACACTCTTCTTCGCACTTCACACCAATCGCAACGACGGACACCGATACATTGACGAACTCTATCGTCGCGGTGTGCGCAACTTCGTGGTGGAGCAGGTGCCCGACAACCGGGTCACAGCCTATCCCGATGCCAATTTCCTGAAGGTGGTGGGCACACGGGAGTCATTGCAGCGCCTTGCCGAGCGCCATCGTGACGAGTTCGACATACCGGTGGTGGGCATCACGGGAAGCAACGGCAAGACAGTGGTGAAGGAATGGCTCTACCAGATACTCTCCGGCGTGGCAGACAAAGCTGCCGCCAACGGTACAGCCGACTCTTCACCCACCTTCCGCGTAACCCGTTCACCGCGGAGCTACAACTCACAGATAGGAGTGCCCCTCTCGGTGTGGCTCCTTGACGAGCAGTCGCAGGTGGCCCTCTTTGAAGCCGGCATAAGCAAGCTCGGAGAGATGAATGCCCTGCGCAGCATCATACAGCCTACAATAGGTGTGATAACCAACATTGGTGAAGCCCACCAGGAGAATTTCCCGTCACTCGAAGCCAAGTGCAAGGAGAAACTGCAGCTCTTCCACGACACTCAGGCGGTGGTCTACTGTCTCGACGACGAGCTTCTGTCACGCTGCATGTCGCAGTATGCATATAAGGGCAAGCAACTGTGCTGGTCAATGCACAACAGCAAGGCACCGCTCTTTGTGAGCAACGTTGTGCAGACCGATGCCAGCCATACCACCATAGACTATTGCTACATGGGCAAGGCATCGTCGTTCACCATCCCGTTTATCGACGAGGCTTCAATACGCAACACCATCACATGTGCCATGGTGGCTCTCCATCTGGGCATCACTCCTGAAGCCCTCGACCAGCGCATGCAGCGACTCGAACCGGTGGCCATGCGCCTGGAGGTGAAGGAAGGACAGCACGGCTGCACTCTCATCAACGACTCCTACAACTCCGACCTCAACTCCCTTGACATAGCCCTTGACTTCATGGCGCGACGCCGCAAGGCTCCCGACACCCTTCATGGTGTGCCCGACACCCGACCTTCGACGCTCATATTGAGCGACATCGTGCAGAGCGGACAAGACGAGCAGTCTCTTTATGGCAAGGCACTGACCCTTGCCTTGCAGCGCGGAGTAAGCAAGTTCATTGGCATTGGACCGAGCATCAGCAAGGCTCTCCAGCCAAGCTCAGGTGTATTTCTTTTCGATAGCGTCGATGACTTCATTGCCAGCGATGTCTACCTGTCGCTCAGCAATGAGGTGATACTCCTCAAGGGCGCACGCCAGTTTGGCTTTGACCAGCTCACCGAGCTGCTCGTGAGAAAAGTCCATGAGACCATTCTTGAGGTTCACCTCAATGCTATGGTTGAAAACCTCAACTACTATCGTTCCTTCCTCAAGCCCGAGACCAAGCTCGTATGCATGATAAAAGCCGACGGCTATGGTGCCGGAGCAGTGGAGATAGCCAAGACCTTGCAAGAGCATCGCGTGGACTATCTCGCCGTGGCAGTGGCTGACGAGGGCGTTACGCTCAGAAAGGCAGGCATCACGTCGAACATCATGATAATGAATCCGGAGCTCTCAGCCTTCAAGACCATGTTCGACTACGACCTTGAACCGGAAGTCTACTCCTTCCGTATGCTCGACGCACTGGTGAGGGCAGCACAGAAAGAGGGTATCACGGCGTGGCCCGTACACATAAAACTTGATACAGGCATGTGCCGTCTGGGTTTCCATCCCGAGCACGATATCGATGAGCTCATAGCCCGTCTGCAACAGCAGGATGCCGTCATACCACGTTCGGTGTTCTCCCACTTCGTAGGATCCGATGCTGACGAGTTCGACGACTTCTCACTCCGTCAGTTCACGCTCTTTGACCATGGCTCGCGCAAGCTGCAAGCAGCATTCTCCCACAAGATTTTGCGCCACATGGACAATTCTGCCGGCATTGAACACTTCCCCGAAAGACAAATGGACATGTGTCGTCTGGGCATAGGTCTCTATGGAGTGAACCCACGCACCAATACAATTATAAACAATGTGAGCACGCTGAAGACCACCATACTCCAGATACGCAACGTGCCGGCGGGCGAGAGCGTGGGCTACAGCCGGCGCACCATGCTCACACGCGACAGCCGCATTGCTGCCATACCTATAGGCTATGCCGACGGACTGAACCGTCACTTGGGCAACCAGCGTGGCTACTGTCTGGTAAATGGCAAGAAGGCAAACTACATGGGAAACATCTGCATGGACGTGGCTATGATCGATGTCACCGACATTGACTGCCGTGAGGGCGACAGCGTGGAGATATTCGGCGACAACCTGCCTGTGACGGTGCTCTCCGACCTGCTCGATACCATACCCTACGAGGTGCTTACCGGTGTGAGCAACAGGGTGAGACGCGTTTATTTCCAAGACTAAGTAAACGCAATCATACCGATTTATTTCTTTATCGTTACCAAAAAGCATGAAAGAACAGGAATTCACTGTTTTTTCATGCTTTTTCCGTATGCCCACATGGTGCAGGATAATGCAAGGTAAACAGCTCTTTCATAGCACTTTGGACTGATGATCGGTACTCAGTCCTGTGGCGAAAGTTTTTCGTTCGCCAGTATTCTTCGTACAATACTCGAGTATTTTGGGCTCAATACTGGAGTATTTTGGGCACAATACTGGAGTATTCTCCGCACAAATACTGGCGCATCTCCGAAAAGTGACATTCCCGGTGTGCGGAGAATGGAGTGCGAATGTATGAAAAATTGATGAATGATATAACCCACCTATTGCTTGATAGCCTGTGACGGCAAAAGCAGACAGCTGACTTTCCCGTGATGGCTTTTCATGGGAAAGCTGAGGGTGGCAGTATTATAGGTGGTGTCCATACTAAATCCATATTTTCAAGGCTTTCCAGAACTGGTATAGAACGGTTTAAGTTACTTTGTAACAAAGACTTAGTATAATATTGCGGATTGTTGTAAATCCATATCGGTATTCTATAACCCGTAAGCCAAATTGCTTTTTCCATAACTTTGCAACCGACAGAATAACCTTTTGTATGAACTACTAACTAACAAGACATGAAAACCTTACGAACTACTGTAATGATGATGCTATTTTCCATCGGAATGATGGCAGAGGCACAGACCACCGTGAGCTATACAACGAAGGCTGACGGATCAAAACTACTGGAAAAAGCCACGGGCACGACAAGCAACGTGGCGGGAACGTCAAACGTCATAACTCTCAATGGCAATAACTCATACCAGAGTATTGATGGTTTTGGATATGCCATTACCTACTCGTCGTGCTACAACCTCCTGAAAATGTCGAAGAGCAGCCGCACGGCACTGCTGAAGAAAATCTATTCGCCCACGTCGGGCTATGGCACTTCATACGCGAGAATATCCATTGGCTGCAACGACTTCTCTTCAAGGGAATACACCCTGTGTGACACTCAGGGCTTGCAGAACTTTGCATTGCAGTCTGATGAGCTGAACTACGTCATCCCAATATTGAAGGAGATACTGGCCATCAATCCCAACCTGAAAATCATGGCTACACCATGGACTTGTCCCCGATGGATGAAGGTGAACAACCTTACCGACAAGGCTGCCCACAACAGGTGGACCGACGGTCATCTGAATCCTGACTACTATCAGACCTATGCCGACTATTTCGTGAAGTTCGTGCAGGCAATGAAAGGGCAGGGAATAAACATCTATGCCGTGACACCGCAGAACGAGCCGCTGAACCAAGGCAACTGCGCCTCATTGTATATGCCGTGGAACGAGGAGGCAGCCTTCATCAGGTATCTGGCAGCCGATTTCCACAACAACGGCATCAAGACGAAGATCTATGTATATGACCACAACTTCAACTATGACAACAAGTCTGGTCAGAACGACTATCCCATACAGGTTTACAATGCCCTCGGCAGCGGCTACACGGGCGAGGAGCTGGTGGTGGGCTCGGCTTACCACGACTATGGAGGCTCACCGTCGGAGATGGGCGACATCCACAGCCAGAACACCGGCAAGGAGGTTATCTTTTCTGAGGAGTCAATAGGCACATGGAACAACGGCAGGGATTTGTCGGCAACATTGGTGTCGGCTGTAAAGCGCTCAGGAATAACGTTCCTGCAGAACTGGGCACGAGCCGTGATGGTATGGAACCTTATGCTTGACACCAACAACGGTCCCAACCTTGACGGTGGATGCCAGACATGCTATGGTGCCATAGACATCAATCCGGGCAACTACTCCTCCCTGTCATACAACAACCACTACTACCTTATCAGCCATCTCTCGAGTGTGATAAAGAGCGGTGCAGTGAGAATAGCCACCAGCGGATGGTGGGCAAACGACATGAGCTACATAGCATTCAGAAACACCGATGGCAGCTATGCCATGCTTTTTGCAAGCAGCAACTCTGCCGACCAGAACTTCACCGTCACCGACGGCTCGCAATATATGAATGTCTGCGTGCCGGCAAACAGCGTTGTCAGCGTTCGCTTCGGGAATTTCTCAGAGCAGGCTGCGGCACCCTATGACGGTGTCTGGATTATCGGAGCCAAGTCAAGCGTGGGTGCATCGGGCTATACCGTGGGCGACAACTCATGGTCAACCGCAAACGCCATGGCACTGACACAGGAAAACGACCATACCTACAGCATTGAGCTCACCGTGGGACAGCAGCTGAACAAGGATAACGTGAACTTCAAGTTCTTCGGACAGGCTGGATGGGGAGTGGAGTTCACTTCCACCGGCACCTACAAGATTTCCACCAGCAGCGACATCTTCGGCATAGGCACCGGCAGCAACGGTCATGACGACGGAAACATCTACCTTAAGTCGGGCAAGACGCTCACCAACGGCGATACATATAAGTTCTCCGTAGATATTTCCAATCCCAACAATGCCGTTCTCACGGTTGAAAAGGTAAAGCCTTATGAGGGTATATGGATTATCGGAGCCAAGTCAAGCGTGGGTGCATCGGGCTATACCGCCGGTGACAACTCATGGTCAACCGCAAACGCCATGGCACTGACACAGACTGGCGACCATACCTACAGCATTGACCTCACCGTGGGACAGCAGTTGAACAAGGATAACGTGAACTTCAAGTTCTTCGGACAGGCAGGCTGGGGAATAGCCTTCAACACCACCGGCACCTACAAGATTTCCAGCAGCAGCGACATCTTCGGCATAGGCACCGGCAGCAACGGTCATGACGACGGAAACATCTACCTTAAGTCGGGCAAGACGCTCACCAATGGCGATACCTACACCTTCACCATCGACGCTTCCGACCCGTTCAATGTAGTATTGTCAGTCACGAGAGCCAGACTCTATGAGGGTATATGGATAATAGGAGCCAAGTCGAGTGTGGGAGCTACCAGCTATGTGTCGGGAGATAACGGTTGGTCAACAGCCAATGCCATTCCGTTGACAGCAAATGGAAACAACTATGAGATAGCATTGACAGTAGGTACACAGCTCAACAAGAACTATGTGAACTTCAAGTTCTTCGGACAGGCTGGTTGGGGAATAGAGTTCACCTCCACCGGCAACTACAGGATTTCAACCAACAGCAGCGTCTTTGGCATAGGCACAGGCAGCAATGGTCACGACAATGGCAATGTTTACCTGAAAGACGGTCAGACACTAACCGATGGCGATGTGTATCTGTTCTCAATAAACGCTGAGGACCAAACTAACGTCGTGCTCACTGTTACCAAGCAGTCGTCGGGCTTTCAGGAGACAGGTGCCAACCTGGCATTGAACAAGAGTGCCTCCACCAGTGGAACGGAAGGAAATGCCTATGCTGCTTCAAACGCCGTTGACGGAAACATGTCGTCGCGCTGGTCAAGTGCGTTCAACGACAACCAATATATCACCATCGACCTCGGGGCAAACTATGTGATTGACCGCACGGTGATATGCTGGGAGGCTGCCTACGCCAGTCAATACAAGCTGCAGGTGTCGACCAACGGCAGCTCGTTCACTACCGTGAAGACGGTGAACTGCTCTGGTGGAACCGATGAACAGACGTTCTCTCCCGTTACAGCCAGATATGTGCGTATGCAGGGAGTGACCCGTGCCTTGTCTTATGGATACAGCATCTATGAGTTCCAGGTCTACGGCATGAGTGCCAACGCCAAGTCTGCATTGCTTTCCGACAGTGAGGTGACCGACGTTAAGGGCGTAGCCGTTGCAGAGATTAAGGGCAGTGACTATATATATAATATGAACGGCGTGAAGGTTGGAACAATGAGCAGCCTCTCAGCTCTTCCCAAAGGCATATATATAGTCAACGGAAAGAAGATTGTAAAGAAATAGAATTGCTTTTAGGTGAATAGTGAGAATAGTAAAAGGAGCCTGATTCCTCATGGGGTCAGGCTCCTTTTGTCGTATATGGCATGTTCAACTATTTCTTGCAGTTGGGGCACCAGGGCTTGAGTTGCTGGAAGAAGTCATTGCCTTTGTCGTCGACGAGGATGAAGGCGGGGAAGTCTTCCACACGAATCTTCCATACAGCTTCCATGCCGAGCTCAGGATATTCCACGCACTCTATTGACTTGATGCTTGACTGTGAGAGCACGGCAGCCACACCGCCGATGCTTCCGAGGTAGAATCCGCCATGTTTCTTGCAGGCATCGGTGACCACCTGGCTGCGGTTACCCTTGGCAATCATCACGAGCGAGGCTCCGTGGTCTTGGAATTCGTCAACATAGGGGTCCATGCGGTTGGCTGTGGTGGGTCCCATGGAGCCGCAGGGATAGCCCTTGGGAGTCTTTGCCGGACCGGCATAGAGCACGGGGTGATCCTTGAAATACTGGGGCAGTCCCTCTCCTGCGTCAAGGCGTGCCTTCAGCTTGGCATGGGCAATGTCGCGAGCCACGATGATGGTGCCCTTGAGGTTCACTCGTGTCGATACGGGATATTTGGTGAGCTCAGCTCTCACGGCGTCGATGCCTTTGTCGAGATCAATCACGATGTTGTTGCCACCTTCTCCGGCTTGTGCATATTCGGCGGGAATGAGCTCAGAGGGGTTGGAGTCCATCTTCTCAAGCCAGATACCGTCGCGGTTGATCTTGGCTTTGATGTTGCGGTCGGCAGAGCAGCTCACACCCATGCCTATGGGGCAGCTCGCACCGTGGCGTGGCAAACGTATCACGCGGATGTCGTGGGCGAGGTACTTGCCGCCGAATTGTGCGCCGAGACCAATCTTGTGGGCTTCCTTGAGAAGTTTCTCTTCAAGGTCTATGTCGCGGAAGGCGCGTCCAGTCTCGTCGCCGGTGGTTGGCAGCGAGTCGTAGTATTTTATGCTGGCGAGCTTCACGGTGAGCAGGTTCTTCTCAGCCGATGTGCCGCCAATGACGAAGGCAATGTGGTAAGGCGGGCAGGCAGCGGTGCCGAGGCTCTTCATCTTCTCAACGAGGAACGGCAGCAGAGTGCCTTCATTCTGTATTGTTGCCTTGGTCATGGGGTAGAAATAGGTCTTGTTGGCAGAGCCGCCACCCTTTGCCACCATCACGAAGCGGTATTCGGCACCCTCGGTGGCCTCGATGTCTATCTGTGCCGGAAGGTTGCAGCGGGTGTTCACCTCGTCATACATGTTCAGCGGTGCATTCTGCGAATAGCGCAGGTTGTCTTCGGTGAAGGTGTTATACACACCGCGCGAGAGTGCCTCTTCGTCTTCGAAGCCCGTCCACACCTGCTGTCCTTTCTCACCGTGTATGATGGCGGTGCCGGTGTCTTGGCAGAAGGGCAGTATGCCTTTGGCTGCCGTCTCGGCATTGCGCAGGAACTGCAGTGCCACATACTTGTCGTTGTCGGAGGCTTCGGGGTCGCTGAGTATGGCAGCCACCTGCAGGTTGTGCTCTCTCCTGAGCATGAACTCCACGTCGTGGAATGCCTGCTGGGCCAGGAGCGTGAGAGCCTCGGGGCTTACCTTCACTATCTCTTTGCCTTCAAACTCGGCTGTTGTCACTCCCTCTTTTGTGAGGAGGCGATACTCGGTCTTGTCTTCACCCATCTGGAACATGGGCGCGTACTTGAATTCAGGGTTATTTGCCATAATGTTTCTGTTTTATAATCAATATCCGAATATTTCTTCTAATGATACACGCTTTATTGGTGCAATCTTCTCGAGCGATGGTATGTCGAGCTCTTTCTCGTCGCCGAGTATCATGTAGCGATACTGCTTGCGTGCCATGTTGTCGTGCTCGAAGTTCACGATGTCCTGCATGGTGAGCGACGGTATGCCGTTGTAGATGCGTTCGTTCAGGTCGTAGTCAATGCCGAGTTGCTTGGCGGCGAGGTAGGCATTGATGATTCCGAACTTGGTAGTGCGATGGCTGGCGAGCGACTTCATTGCCGACTCTTTGGCAATCTTGAATGAAGCCTCGCTCTGCGGAATGGTGTCGAGTATGCTGTGGAACTGGCGTATGCAGTCCATCATCTTGTCGTTCTGGGTGATGATGTGTGTCATGTATGTCTCCGGACGGTCTTTCTTCCTCGGACGTGAATATACAGCATAGGCGTTGTATGCCAGTCCGCGTGACTCGCGCAGCTCCTGGAATACTATTCCGTTCATGCTGGTGCCGAAGTATTCGTTGAACAGTGCTATGGTTGGTGCGCAGTCAACGTCGAAAGGCTGTCCCTCATTGTGATACATGCGCATGTAGATGTTCTTTGCGTCGTAAGGCGCGAGCAGTATCTCGTTCTCTGGCGTGGGCTGCTCGGTATATGGTGTTCCCTCGGGCACTGTGGCGAGTTTCTTTGGGGTCTTGTGGTATTTCGTCACGACAGCCGACAGCTCCTTCTCGGTGAGAGGACCATAATATAATAATGTGTGTTCGTAGTTGGAGATGTTTTTCAGGAGATCAAGCAGTGTCTGTGGGTCAGTATTGCGCAGCTGCTGCTCGGTCATGTCGTCGCGACGGTTGTTGTGCTTCCCATATACTCCGTAGCTATACAGGTAGTCGAAGCACGACTGCTGTTCCTGCTTGGCATCCTGACGAGACTTGACAATCAGGTCCACATATTGGTTGTATGCCTCCTTGTCAACCTTGGCGTTATGCAGGAGATCCTCCCACAGTGCGAGTGCTGCCGGCATGTTCTCGCTCAGTCCGCTGATGCGCACGGTGATGGCATCGGAACCGATGTTGATGCTATGGCTGCATGCGAGTTTGTAGAACTGTTGCTTGAGTTGTGCAGCACTGAGCTTGTCGGTGCCAAGGTAGTTTATGTAGCCTGCTGCCACGTCGTAGCGGTTGTCGTCCTCATGGCCGAACTCATATCTGAATGCGAGGTCGAAGAGTCCGTCGGTGGTGTTCTGCTTGTATATCACGGGCAGCTTCTTCTTCGTGGTGGTGAATGTGAGGTCTTTCTTGAAGTCAAGGAAGCGTGGCTGTATAGGTTCCACCTCGGTGTTTTGTATGTCCTTTACGAATTGGCTCACCTGATCGCGGTTGGTAGGTATGGGTGTGATGGCGGGCTTGTCAATCTTCTTCAGTGTGGAGTCTACGCCCTGTCGTTTGTATACCACTGCATATCCGTCGGTGAAGAACCTGTTGGCAAAGTCAATGACTTGCTGCCTGGTGATGGCTTCCTGCCGTTCAATGGTCTTCACGGCATCCTTCCATTCCGTGCCGGTGATGAAGGCTTCCACAAACATGTCGGCACGGCTGCTGTTGTCGTCGAGCGACTTGTAGAAGTTGAGTTTCTTGTTGTTGATGATGCTTGGCAACAGGTCGTCGGAGAAGTTGCCTTTCTTTATGTTGTCAATCTCGCCCAACAGCAGTTGGCGCACCTCGTCGAGTGACTGTCCCTCCTTAGGTGTGCCACCTACGATAATCATGGAATAGTCCTGCATGGTTTCCATGCCGCTCCATGCCTCTTGCAGTTTCATGGTTTGGTTGAGGTTCAGGTCAATGAGCCCTGCCTTGCCGTTGCTCAGCATGTTTGAGATGATGTCGAGGGTGTCGTTTTGCAGCGATGATGCTTTCTCGGCACGCCATCCCAGCCACACTGTCTCCGCCTCCTGTCCTATGACGGTGGTGTCCTGGGGCTCGGTGAATATGGGTTGTGCGGGGAACACAGGCTGGCTCACGTCCTCACCCGGTTTCCAGTTGGAGAAGTATTTCCTTATTATCTCAATGGTCTTGTCCATGTCGAGGTCGCCACTCATGCAGATGGCGCAGTTGTTCGGCACATACCATTTCTTGAAATAGTTCTTTATGTTGGTGATGCTCGGGTTCTTCAGGTGTTCCTGTGTGCCTATGGTGGTCTGTGTGCCATAGGGGTGGGTGGGGAAGAGCTTCGTCAGCATGCTCTCATAGAGTTTTCTCACGTCTTGGGCAATGCCTATGTTATACTCCTCATACACAGCTTCAAGCTCAGTGTGGAAGCCGCGTATCACCATGTTCTGGAACCTGTCTGCCTGTATCTTTGCCCAGTTCTCAATCTCGTTTGACGGTATGTCTTCGGTATAGCATGTCACATCGTTGGAGGTGAAGGCATTGGAGCCCTGTGCTCCTATGCTTGCCATCAGCTTGTCATACTCGTTGGGTATGAAATACTGTGCTGCAATCTGGCTCACACTGTCAATCTCATGGTATTTCTGCTTGCGCTGTTCCGGGTCGGTTATGAGGCGGTATTCATCATAGCGTGCCTGAATGTCGTCGAGCAGCGGTGCCTCGGCAGCGGGGTTGCTGGTGCCAAACTGCGTGGTGCCCTTGAACATCAGATGTTCAAGATAGTGGGCGAGTCCGGTGGTCTCCGATGGGTCGTTCTTGCTTCCCGTGCGCACAGCTATGAATGTCTGTATGCGTGGTTTCTCTTTGTTTACTGACATATACACCTTCAGTCCGTTGTCAAGGGTGTATATGCGTGTCTTCATAGGGTCGCCGTCCACCGTCTCGTAGCTCTGCGCGCTTATGGACAGGAGCGTGAAGAGGCATACGGCTAATAGGGAAATTACTCTTCTCATTTCTTTTTGTTAAGGTATAGGTATGTATTGCTTGTTTTTTATTCTTCAAAATCGGTTTCGTGGTCGAGCTTGGAGAGGAAGTCCTTGAACACGTTTTCCTCCACGTCGCCCATGGCATATTCCTTCTCGGCATCCTTGCGTATCTCGGCAATCCATGCACGACGCGCCTTCACATAGTCTTGGTGTATGTGCTGTATGGCATCGTCGGTGAGCTCGGTGAGACCGTAGTAGTCGAGTATCATCTTGTATGACCATGTCCACTGGTACTCGCGGAAGTGATCGTTGATGTCGCGGAAACGCTCGTTCACGTCCTGTATGGTCTCAAGGGTGCCGTTCTTGATGTCTTCAATGATGCGCTGCTCCTCGCTCTCGGGCAGGAGCAGTCCCGACAGGTCGTTCCATTTTCCGAGTCCTATGTCGGTCTGTGGCTTTCCGAGCCATCCTCCCTTTACGGCTCTCTTGAGCACTGCACCCATGTATATCCTCAATGCTATGTTGTAGTATTTTATGCCTTTCCTGAGCGACGAGGCATTGATCACATACTCGTGGTAGTTGTACGACGAGACGTTGTCGCCGCTGGCTGCCCTGAGCTGTTCGAGGATTTTCTTGCCCTGTACTATCTCGCCCACGGTGAACGGCGAGAGCCAGTCAAAGTTTATAATGCTCTTTCTGGAGCTTGCCGCGCGTTTGTCGCGTTTGGGCCATTTCTTGATGTCGCGGTAGAGTCCCACGGTGGTGATGTTTCTTCCCGGCACGAGATACATGGTGTCGCCGTAAGCCATGAGATAGGCGAAGGGCAGGCATCGTGTGTCGGGATGGTGCATCAGCTTTCCGAAGCACACGCTGAAGGCTCCTATCGTGGCGGGCATGAGCACATAGCTTCCCGAGGCTGTCTTGGTGCCGCGCTCCAGGGTACCGTAGTGCATCGGTCCCATCTTGTAGGCGTGGTTTGAGAAGTTGGTGTTGCTTCCGGCGTTGTAGAACGAGAACTCTCCTCCTATGAGCAGGCTCGACTTGTGGTGGCTTGCCGAGAAGGGACCGCAGAAGGCTGCGCATGCCTCGCCATTGGCCATGAACGAGTTGGCAAAGAACAGGCTTGCCTCGGCGGTGAAGCCGTTGGTTATCTGGCATGCCTCTCCCACGAAGCAGTCTTGCATCTTCACAGAGTTGGTTATGGAGCATCCGTTGGAGATTATCGAGTTCTCGCATATCACTCCCGTGCCTATATACACGCTGGCATCGTTTGACGACAGTATGGTGCAGTCGCTAAGGCGTGCTGCGCCGCTTATCTCGCAGTCGTCGTAGATCACGGTGTTGGTTATCTCCTTGGTGTTCACTATCTTCACGTTGTTGCCAATGGTGCCGCGGTCGGGTGTCGAGAGCTTAATGTCTTCGTTCACCATGCGGTGTATGGCATCCTTGAGCTGTTTGTCGTTGAAGTGTTTCACCATGAAGGCGGCGAGCTGGCTGTTGAGCTCGTTGAAGAGCAGCACGTTGCCGTCGCCCATCTCGTTGAGCACCGACACGAGGTGTCCCTCGCCGTAGGTTGCTCCTTCGGTGGTTTCCATTGTCGAGATGTTGGATATGTAGCAGTCGTTGCCTATGGTGTAGTTGTTGATGAAGTTTCCCACTTTCTCTATCAGACAGTCGTTGCCCACGGTGACGTTTCTCAGCGTCACGTCGTTTATGCCGGAGTGCTTGGTGAAGCCTTTGGTCACCTCCACCTGCTTGTTGAACTCTCCGAGACGTATCTCTCCGTAGAACATCACTCTGTGGAAGCTGTAGGGTTTGAAGCCTTCAGCCACCATCACGTCGTTCCAGTTTTCTGCCCAGCAGGAGTTTTTCTCCAGTATCTCTATTTCTTCCTGTGTAAGTTGTCTGTACTGTGTCATATAGTTTTCATGTTTTTAGTTAATCTTCTATGTTGTCTTCAATGTTGTAGAGGAAATCGTTGTAGGGGTATTTCTGCACATGCAGCTCTCTCACCTTGCGGTAGAGGGTGTCACGGAAAAGCTCAATGTTCTGTTTCTCGCGGGCAGAGATGAACAGGCATTCGTCGTTCATGCGTGCCATCCATGTGTGCTGCAGCTCGTCGAGGCTCACGTTTTCCTTTGTGGGTGGCGTGAGGTCGTCGGGCTCCTTCTCGGTCCATGTGTAGTTGTCAATCTTGTTGAACACGAGCATCATGGGTTTCTCGGCGCATCCCAGGTCGGCAAGGGTCTTCTCCACCACCTGTATCTGTTCCTCAAAGTCGGGATGGGAGATGTCAACCACATGCACCAGCAGGTCGGCTTCCCTCACCTCGTCGAGGGTGGACTTGAAGGAGTCTACGAGGTCGGTGGGGAGCTTGCGTATGAATCCCACGGTGTCGGCAAGGAGAAACGGCAGGTTCTCTACCACCACTTTCCTCACCGTGGTGTCGAGGGTGGCAAAGAGTTTGTTCTCGGCAAACACCTCGCTCTTTGAGAGCATGTTCATGATGGTTGACTTTCCCACGTTGGTATATCCCACGAGTGCCACTCTTATCAGCCTGCCGCGGTTCTTGCGTTGCGTGGTTTTCTGTTTGTCAATCTCAGAGAGTCGCTGCTTGAGCAGGGTGATGCGCTGAAGTATGATCCGTCGGTCCATCTCGAGCTGTGTCTCACCGGGTCCGCGCAGTCCCACGCTACCCTTGCCGCCGCCGGAGCCCGAGCCGCCACCCTGTCGTTCCAGGTGGGTCCACAGGCGTTGCAGCCGCGGCAGCATGTAGCGGTACTGTGCCAGCTCCACCTGCGTCTTGGCGTTGGCTGTCTGTGCGCGCATGGCGAAGATGTCGAGTATGAGCGTGGTGCGGTCGAGTATTTTCACCTTCAGCTCCTGCTCGATGTTGCGCAGCTGCTTGGCTGAGAGCTCGTCGTCGAAGATAACCATGCCCACGGGGGCTGTGGCGGGGGTGAGCTCCATGCCTTCGGCGAGGTATTCCTCTGCCTGGTCTTCGCGTTGCTTTATGTATGAGCGTATCTCGTCGAGCTTGCCCTTGCCAACGTAAGTCACGCTGCTCGGACCGTTCACCCTCTGTGTGAAACGCTTCACTGTCACCGCTCCCGCGGTGTCGGCGAGAAACTCCAGTTCATCAAGATATTCTTTTGTCTTTGCCTCGTCCTGCTCTTTGGTGATTAGTCCCACCAACACGGCGGTCTCGGCTTTTGCTTCGGATATTACGAATTCTTTCATCAATAATCATTCTATTACGCTACAAATGTAGGTAAAAATCCCGACTTATCAGCCTGTAGGAATAAAAATAAACCATTTCAGCTCGCATTTTCACACACTTGGACTGCCACTTTGCGAAGACGCGCCAGTATTTGTGCGGAGAATACTCCAGTATTGTGCCCAAAATACTCGAGTATTTTACGAAGAATACTCAGCACCGTATGGAAAACGTTCCGGTAATGAGTCCAAAATGCTGTAGCACAGTGCGGAAAACTAACCATAAGCGGTAGAAAGATGTTTTAGGGATTATCTGATAAAGACAATTATCTGTGATGTGGTTAAGCCATTGCTGTTTTTATGTGATACGACAAACACCATGAAACCACTTCTGCTATGGCGGATTTACGTTAGACTGCTGTAGCGGATTTCTGTTGTGTCGGATTTGCAATCCGACACCATCGAATATTAGCATCTGTGATGCGAAAAAAGCAAGGAAAGCGTTTCCCGGATTGAAAATCCTAATATTCATGGGAGCAGGATTGCAAATCCTGCTCAACAGGAAACCAACGGCTACAAAATGACAACATAAAAGAGGTACGCCCTGAAAGGGGCAAACAGCAGTTAGCCCAGGGCGCTGCCCCGGGCTGTCTGCTCACTGCCCATTCTGGGCGACAAACACCATGAAGCCACTTCTTATATTCAAGGGAAATCTTTCTACTGCTCATGAAAATTAACCTTCAACAAAAAAAGTAGCACCTTGCGATGCCACTTTTTTGTTACTTGTCAATCTCAATAGTCTACTCATCCCACAGGCTGAAAGCGTGTGGGTGTATGCCGTTGTTCTCCTCGTCTTCGAGGTCCTCGTCATATTCCGGCTCGGTAGCGTCCAGGTTTCCACGCTTGCTTTCAAGCACGTTGCCGCCGCCACCGCCTATGCGTTCTGCCGACCAGTCGAGCAGGTGGTGGTTATAAACTACGGAAATGGTCTCTGTATCTGGCGATTGATATATCTTCTTTCTCATTGTCTTGTCCTCCCCTCGTTACTTCATTATCACTTTCTTCATGCTGCCGTCGCTCATGCGGATGATGTTCAAGCCCTTCATGGGCTGGCTCACCTGTCTGCCGGAAGCGTCATATACGGTCTGTGCTCCGGCAACGGCTCTGCGCGTCTCCGCAGCCTTGATGGCATCAGCCACCTCGGGCTCCTCAGTGTCGTCATTGTCGTCATACACGGGAATGCTGCCTATGCCATACATCGCGGCATGGGAGCTGGGGTTGTGGAACGACACACGGTGGGGCTTGACGGTTATCTGTCCGTCAGCCTTGTAGAACTTGTCACCGGCTATGTAGTAGGTGTCGCTCCAGTCGTCGAGCTTCTGGTTGATGTAGTAGCCGCGCGAAGTCCAGCCGTCAACATTCACGGCTACGCTGCTGTCGCTGTAGGGAGCACCGGCATTGCCGTCCCATGTGGTCTCGGTGGGCAGGGTGGAACGCGTTGCTTCCACGGTGATGCCGAAGCTGTCATCGGTATCGGTCATTGTGAAGTCGGCAGTGGTGCCGTCGCTGAGCTTCTTGAAGGCGAAGGGAGTGTGTGCCGGCACCGTCTGCGTGTCTTTGAAGTACATCATCTCGGGGTATTCCGAGTCCTGGACGTATGCCTGTATGTTGTCGTTCGTGGTGAACGCATAGGGCAATATCACGCTGCCGTAGGTGTTACTCATCGTGCGGGTATATTGTGCACTGTTGGTCTTGAATGAACGCGGCAACTCTATGTCGGTAGCGTCAGAGGAGTAGTAAACTGGGCACCGCAGGTCAGTAGCATCACCACCGTAGGAGTATACCACATTGGTAGCGTCGGTCACCTCGCTGCTACCATGTGGCAGGTAGATGACCGTTGTGGCAAGAAGACCATTGAACATTCCCGATGAACGGTCTACTGATGTGATGGCATCGGTGTCGTCGCTGGCGTAAAAGTCGATGTAACGGAGCCTATAACAATACTGGAACATATTACCATTTAACCCCTCTCCCGTTACTTTTTCCATATCAAAACTACTTGAAAATGTCAGGCTTGTCAGATTGATACAAGCTTTGAACATTTGACTAAAAATGTGGACATTGCTTGTGTCAAAGCCACTCACGTCAAGACTCACCAGTCTGGTGCAACCAGTGAACATTTCTGACATATTTGTTACACTGCTCGTATTTAAATATTCAATTCCTGAGATGGAAGTAAGTTTGTCAAAATTACGAAACCAAAGGCGGCAGTTTGTTGGACGTGCATTGGCAAACGAAGGGTCGAACACCACAGAGGTGATAGTGGTGCTATATGATACCCATCCAGGACCAATCAAATCCGTTTCGTCTGTGTTGTAGTAATCGGTTCCCCAAGAGCCTGATGGCGTTCCATAGTAAAAAGTCAGAGTCTTCCCATCGTCTGAGATTACTGCGTAGCCTTGGTCCGCCAATATGGGTACTGACATGGTTAGTGTTAGCGCTACCAACAGAGCGCGTCTGAAGATAAACAGTTTTTTCATACTTAGGTTTAATTTTAGTGGTGTCTCAGTCCCTAATCTCACCGGTGTTTTTTGTAGTTATAGTGGTAAAAAAACAGAAAAGACGTGGAACTGATATGTTCTACATCTCTAACTTGTGGTCGTGAGAAAAACCGTTGCAACAAAGATATAGCGATGCCAGCTCCACGTTATCGTGGAGAGTCCCACTATGCCATCTTGTGTTGCGTTGAAATTTCTCACGTTTCAAGTTACAAGAATAGACATAACGTCTCTCTATTTTCCCTCAAAAGTATGATGCCCGCCCCTTTAGAGCTGACACCTGCCGCAAAAATATGAAATAATTGGAAATTGACAAAGGAAAAACATGCTTTTCTTTCTGTTTCACTCGTTTATTGATAACTTTGCAACATAAAAGATAATGGTTTAAACAAAAAGAACAAACAGAATGAAAAGCTTGAAAGACAGAAGAACGATAAGGAAATATTCCGGGAAAGACGTAGACCGGGCATTGCTGAGCAGGCTGCTTGAAGAGGCGGAACGCACGCCAACGATGGGCAACCTGCAACTCTACTCGGTGGTGGTGACACGCAGCAGCGAGAAGAAGGCGCTGCTTGCACCGGCACACTTCAACCAGCCCATGGTGGAGGGCGCTCCCGTGGTGCTCACCTTCTGTGCCGACTTCCGCAGAACCACGCGCTGGGCTGAGGAGCGTCAGGCATCGCCGGGCTACGACAACGCCCTGTCGTTCATCAATGCTGCCACCGACGCGCTGCTTTACTGTCAGACATTCTGCAACCTTGCCGAGAGCGAGGGACTGGGCACCTGTTTCTTAGGCACCACGGTGTATATGCCGCAGCTCATCATCGACACGCTGAAGCTGCCACGGCTGGTGTTTCCCGTGGCTACGATAACCCTTGGGTGGCCCGACGAGAGTCCGCAGAAGACCGACCGTCTGCCCCTCGATGCCATCGTTCACGAAGAGGAATACACAGACTACGACCGCGAGCGCATAGACCTGTTCTATACTGCCAAGGAACAGTTGGAGGAGAACCTGAGGTTTGTGGAGATAAACCACAAGCAGACCCTCGCGCAGGTGTTCACCGACTGTCGCTATACGCGTAAGGACAACGAGGCAATGTCGGAAACGCTGCTTGAGGCGCTGCGCCATCAGGGCTTCCTTTAGAAGCCTTTCTCAGCCTTCAATCTGCGTGAGTTGGTCGGGTATTTGCTTCTTCGGCGTTATGCCGAGGCTTTTCATGCTGTCGAGGCGGCGAATGATGTTTCCCTTGCCTGTCTGTAGTTGGTTGCGGGCTTGGTCGAAGTCTTTCTGCATGCGTTGAATGTCGGCATCAATCTTTATGAATGTCTCGGCAAAGGTCACGAACTTGTCGTAGAGGTCGTTGCTTTGTCGGAGTATCTCTTCCACGTTTTTGTTCATGCGGTAGTTCTGCCACATGGTGTGGGTGAGCTGAAGTGCCATGAGGAGGTTTGAAGGTGAGAGTATGATGATGTGTTTCTTGTAGGCATACTGCAGGATGGAGGCATCGGTCTTCACGGCTGCGCTGTAGCCACTCTCATAGGGTATGAACATGAGCACATAGCCGATGCAGCCGGGCACCAGACGCTCGTAGTTCTTGTCGGCAAGCTCGTTGACATGGGCTTTCACGCTTGCCACATGAGCCTGAAGCCAACGGTCGCGGTCGTCGCTGTTCTCTGCCTTCACGGCTTCCTGGTAGGCTGTGAGCGACACCTTGGAGTCAACCACTGCCGTTTCGTGGTTGGGAAACTCTATCACGGCATCGGGACGGAAGTTGTTGCCATCGGCATCTTTGTAGTTGGGCTGAAGAAAATACTGCTCGTCTTTTGTCAGTCCGGAGTCTTCAAGGGTCTTGTCAAGGATCATCTCGCCCCAGTCGCCCTGCATCTTGGAGTCGCCCTTGAGGGCTCGGGTGAGGCTGTCGGCATTGTCGGAGATGCGCGTGGTTTGTTCCTTGAGCTCCTTCACGGTGCGCTCCTGTTCGTCGTGGAGCTTCTTCATGGCATCCTCGAAGGCTGTCTTTATCTCTGTCTTGCTCTGCACATTCTCCTTGTTGCTGTCGCTGACGGCTTTCTGGAAGGCTTCCATGCGCTCTCTCAGTGGTGTGAGCAGCACGTCGAGTCGCTCTTGGTTTTCCTTGTTGAGCGCCGTCTTGCTGTCGCTGAGCATCTGGGCTGTCATGTTCTTTATCTCCTCCTGCACGAACTGGATGTTTGCCTCATGCTGTTTCTGCAGCTCCTCAAGGCGTGTCTTGGCATGCTCCTGCATGGTATGCAACTTCTCGTCAAAGGCTTTCTGCTGCTGCTCAAGCCGTTGCCTTGAATATTCCTGTTCAGCACTCAGCTTCTCGTCAAAGGCTTTCTGCTGTTGCTCGAGCTGTTGCGCGGCATGCTGCCGCTCACTCTCAAGCTTGCTTTCTGCCACAGCCTGCTGCTGTTTCAGCATGGCATTCTCTGTGTTTATCTTCGTTTTCTCTTCATCGAAAGCCTTGAGAAGGTCCGTCTCGGCTTTGGCTCCTGACTGCTTGGCCCAAAACCATGCCACGGCAAATCCCGCAGCTACACCTATTATAATATATATGAGTATCTCCATACGGCAAATTTACATATTTTCCACCATACAATGAACAAAAGCAGGGGAAAAACAAGTTTTCCCTTTGCTTTTCGCTCGCTTATTCGTACCTTTTAATAAGGTACTTTCGCTCGACAATGAAAAGAAAAGCAAGCTTTCCTTTTGCATTGTACTCGCTTATTCGTACCTTTTAATAAGGTACTTCCGCTCGACAATGAAAAGAAAAGCAAGCTTTCCTTTTGCATTGTACTCGCTTATTCGTACCTTTGCACGCGGTTAGCAGAATGTTAGCTAAGGGGTGCTGCCTTGTTGGGCGGCTGAGATGATACCCTCCGACCTGATGCGGATAATGCCGACGTAGGAACAAGAAGGAACTTCTTTTGTAATTCAGAAACGTAATTCTCTATACTTCCCCTTTTTCGTTATACTCATATAATAAATGCTAAAGGAAGAAATGAAAAAATGTTTACTTATGGCTGTTGCCACTGCAACAACCATCGCTGCAACAGCAGAGACACAGGAAAGCGACACCATGGCGGTATTTCGTTCTGAGCAGATGAACGAGGTGGTGGTGGCTGGTGTGAGAGCACCTAAGAACGCACCGTTTGCCGTTGCCAACATCGGGAAGACCGAACTCCAGGACTTCTCCGTGAGCGGTAGGGAACTGCCATTCCTGCTGAGCAACACACCGGGAGTGATGTCGTGGAGTGACAACGGCATGGGCACCGGTACGTCGTATCTGCGCATACGCGGTGCGGGCGACTCAAGGATAAACATCACCATAGACGGTGTGCCTCTGAACTCTCCTGAAGACCAGTGTGTGTTCTGGGCAAACATGAACAGCTATTCGTCGCTGCTCGGAAACATTCAGGTGCAGCGCGGAGTAGGCTCGTCGACAAACGGCGACGGTGCCTTCGGAGGCTCGGTGTCGCTGAGCATGAAGGCTCCTGAGGAGAAAGCCACGGCAGAGCTCACAGGTAGCGCCGGCTCATACAACACCTACCACTATGGCGGTAGCTTCTCTACGGGACTGCTGTGGAACCACTTCATCTTCGACGGTGCCTACCATGAGACCATCACCGACGGATTTATCCACGGCACCAACGGCAGGTCGGGAAGCTATATGGGCAGACTGACTTATCAGGGCGACAACTTCACTGTGGCTTACCGCAACTTCGGAAACTTCGAGAAGACAGGACAGGCATGGAACGGTGTCACCGCCGGCAACGACGACATGAGTCTCATGGACGGAACCTACGGCACGCAGACGGGCATACATACTTATAAGAATATGTTTGATGCAGGGCTCGGAAAGTTCAACAGCCTCTATGAGCAACTTGTCATCAACGACGACGGTACCTACTCCACACAACGCTATGCCATGGCCGACGGCTCTCTGTGGAAGAAAACCACCGACAACTTCTGGCAGAACCACAACATTCTGTCTGCCGTGTGGAAGATAAACACCAACTGGAACGCCACGGCATCGCTGCACTACACCCATGGCGACGGCTACTATGATGAGTTCAGACCAAACAACAAGCTTTCAAAGTTCGGAATGGCTACATTCACCGATGCCGAAGGCAACAAAGTGAAGAGAACGGACTTCGTAAGGCAGAAGGGATATACACAGAACGCTTACGGAGCAATAGCAAACGTTAACTACAAGGATGAGAGCTGGGACATCATAGGTGGCTTCTCGGCACAGAAGTTCAAGGCTCACCACAAGGGATATGTGACATACATCCTCCACCCGGAGCTTGCTGCACGCTATCTGAACAACGGCAAATACCAGCACTACGACTCCAACTCCGAGAAGATTGACGTGAGCACATTCGTAAAGGCTACGTTCCACCTGACAAGCATGTGGGACATCTTTGCCGATATGCAATACCGCCATGTGGGATATGAGTGCTTTGGTGCCCACGACCGCTTCGTGGAGAACGAGGACGGAAGCTACCGCAACTTCATGCTCAACATAGACAAGTCGTATAACTTCTACAATCCGAAGGCGGGAGTGGCATTCCATCAGGGACCGCACCATGCCTATGCATCGTTTGCGATGAGCAACCGTGAACCCGAGCGCAACAATTTCACCGACAACGGAAGCTATCCCTCGCCAAAGGCAGAGAAGCTGTTTGACTATGAGGTGGGCTACGACTACAACGACAACCGTCTGCGTGCCGGCATCAATGCCTATTTCATGAACTATAAAGACCAGTTCGTGCAGACGGGAGCCGTGAGCGACATCGGTGAGAACCTCACCACCAACATAAAGAAAAGCTACCGTGCCGGCATTGAGCTCAACGCAGGCTACAAGCTCACTCCGTGGCTCACCATTGAGGGTAATGCCGCACTGAGCATCAACAAGATTAAGGATTTCAACGAGTTTGTGGAAGACTGGGATGACTGGGAAGGCAACCCCGATGCTGCCGCCATGCATACCGACGGCAACGGCGACGAACTCAGAGAATTCCATTACTCCAATTCCACGCTCGCCTTCTCACCCTCTGCCATACTCAACGGCTTTGCCAACTTCCACTATAAGGGCTTCACGGCAGTGTGGCATACCAATTTCGTGAGCCGCCAGTATCTCGACAACACTGAGAACAAGGAACGCTCGCTGCCAAGCTTCTCAACCTCAAACCTCACCCTTGAGTATGCCTCCAAGGTGGAAAAGGCTCTTGGACTGAAGGAAGTGGTGCTGTCGCTCAGCATAAACAACATCCTCAACCGCCGATATGCTGCCTACGGATGGGTTTACTCTGCCATCTGCGAGAGCTACGGACACAGCAACGACAACCGCTACTACCAGATTGGCTTCACACCATCGGCAGGTACCACAGCCATGGCAAGCCTCACACTGAGATTCTAATCGCGTCATGCAGCTTATGGATGTGTTGACAGACATACACTGGTTGGACGCGGTGACCACCATCCTGGGCTTGCTCTATATTCTCTTTGAGTATAGGGCAAGCGTCATGATGTGGGTGGTGGGCTTCGTCATGCAGCTGCTCGATATGGTGCTGTATTACAAGACGGGACTCTATGCCGACTGCGGAATGGAACTCTACTACATGGCTGCAACCTTCTTCGGCTTCTACAACTGGATGAGGAAAAGCGGAGACAGCGAAAAGGAACCCTCACTGAGGGTGACTCATTTCAAACGGTCGCTCATACTGCCGTGGACTGCCATCACCCTCGTGCTCTGGGGAGCCATCTACTGGATTCTCGTGAGCTACACCGACTCAAAGGTTCCGCTTGCCGACAGCTTCACCACCGCCCTGAGCCTCGTGGGTGTATGGGCTTTGGCGCAGAAATATCTTGAACAGTGGTTCATCTGGATTGCCGTGGATGTGGTGACGAGTGTGCTTTATTTCTACAAGGACATACCTTTCAAGGCATCGCTCTATGCTTTGTATGTGGTGATTGCCGTCTTTGGTTTCTTCAAATGGCGAAAGATGATGATGGAGGAAACCAATGGGGAAAGGAAAACGGTGGTTTCGAAACCATGAAACCATGAGTGTATGTACAAAAAAAAGACGAACCGACACGCTGCCGGTTCGTCTTTTTTTTATTTGTCAGCTTTTCAGTCTGAATGAGTTTTCTATGCTTGCTATCTCTTCGCTGAACGCCTTGTCGGTTTTCAGCCTGCGTTCTATCTGCGAACAGCTGTGAATGACGGTGGAATGGTCGCGCCCTCCCACGAGCTTGCCGATGCGCGATGCCGGCATCTTGGTGTGTTTCTGTGCCAGATACATCGACACCTGACGCGCCACGACGTATTCACGCTTGCGACTGCGGCTCGATACTGCCGCCGAACTCACGTTGAAGTGGTTGCATACGCTGTCCATTATGTCGTCGATGGTGAGTGGCTGGTCGTCAACGGTGACCGAACGCTTTATCACTCTCTCTGCCAGACGCATGTCGATGTTGCTGTTGTAAACCACGCTGTAAGCCAACAGTGAGTTTATCACTCCCTGCAAGTCGCGCACGCTTCCGTTGGCTGTCTTGGCAATATACTCCACGACATCGGCGGGTATAGTCAGTCCGTCGCGATAAATCTTCTGGTTGAGGATGTCAATGCACAGCTGAACATTGGGTTTCTCAAGCTCGGCTATCAGTCCGCATTTGAAACGGGTGATGAGACGGTCGTTCATTCCCTTCAGGTCTACCGGCGGACGGTCTGACGCAAGTATGATGCGCTTGCCGTTGCGGAACAGGTGATTGAAAATATGGAAGAACGTGTCTTGTGTCCTTGTGGCACTTATCCACTCCTGTATGTCGTCAACGATGAGCACATCTATCGTCTGATAGAAGTTGATGAAGTCGTTGGTGGTGTTCTGAAGCACGGAGTTGGTATATTGCACTTGGAACAGACGTGCGCTTATATACAGCACTCTCTTCTGCGGGAACAGCTGCTTGGCGCGCAGTCCTATGGCGTTTATGAGGTGTGTCTTGCCGCATCCCGACGGTCCGTAGATGAACATTGGGTTGAACTGTGTGGTGTTGGGATGCTCGGCTATCGACAGTCCTATGGAGCGGGGCAGTTTGTTGCTGTCGCCCTCAATGAAGTTGTTGAACGACTTGTGGGGGTCGAGCTGCGGATCCAGGTCGGTCTGTGCCGTGTCTATCGGTGTCTTGGCTTGGTTTGCCCGCGCTGTTGGTCGCTGTGTTGGGATGGAATCTATTGGGTCCGAGTGAATGACCTGTGTTATCTTGTGGGTCTTGTCGGTCACCACGCGGTATGTCAGCTGAATGCCGTCGCCAAAGATGCGTCGCAATACCTTGCTCAGCAAGTCCACATAGTTCTCCTCCAGGTACTCATACACGAATGGGCTGGGCACCTGCACCAACAATGTCTTCGAGGTTTCGTCGTACTTCTCGAAGGCTATTGGCTTGAACCATGTGTTGTACTGCTGCTCGGTGACGTTCTCCTTTATTGTCTGGAGGCAGTCATTCCACAGCTTATTTGGATTGACGGTCATTGTTTTATTGTCGTTTTTTCAATCGGCTGATAGATTTCACTTGCAAAGATACGAAACTTTCTTCATTCCGTGGAATGTTGATTTTTATGTCAAATTGCCGTAATCTTTCTAAATACCACTATTTCGGTGAGTTGTGGAAAGTTGCCTTTTGATATTCTTTACACTGCGTTTGTGTATATCTACTTGTTTGTCTTTCAAATAGTTACATGTTGTAGTGCGTCGTTTGGAATGTTTGCGTGAAACATTTGTCTATTCATGCCGAACTTTCTGTGTTACCACCATTTACGTTTTGTTTCCATGCTGTGAAACATTCAGCATTCTTATTTGTATTTTTTTTAAATAGTTGTGGCTTCTTTTATTCTTTTCCGTGTTGCCTCTATGGTTTATTTCCTGTATATTTATTTATCTTTCTTTCCGAAAATGGAGAAGTGTACATATCTCTTGGGGTGTGCCTTCAGGTTGGTGAGCAGCGAGTCGGCATCACGCACGGTATTGTTGAGGTTGTCGTAGAGCTTGTTGTCGTTGATGAGCAAGCCGAGTGAGCCGTTACTGTTGTTGATTTTGTCGGTGAGCTGCTGCACGTTGTCGAGGGTATGCTGCACTTTCTGCATGGTCTGAGCCATGTCCAGGCTGTCCACTTTCCCGTTGAGTGAGCCTATCATGGTGTTGGCTGAGACCATGGTGCTGCTGGCGTTGTCGAGCAGGTTGTCGGTCTTGCCGAGTAGTTGCGGCATGCGTGCGTTGAGCTGTGCAAGCAACAGGTTGAGCTGCTTGGTGGAGTTGGTGAGGTCGGAGCTTATGAGGTTCACATTGTGGAGCGTTGCCGGGATATTGGGATCGGCAAGCAGTGTGTTCACGCTCACGAGTATGGAGTCGAGTTTCGGCAGCATCTTCTTTATTGCGGGCACCATGTCTTTCACTTGCCCCATGGCTCCGTCGTTTATTGTTCCGTCGATGATGCCTCCCGGTGCAAGCATCTTTTCCACCGAGCGGTCCATGAGCAGGTTCACCTGTACGTTTCCGAGCAGGTCGCTCACTATTTCGGCTCTGGTGCCTTCGGGTATCTGCATGTCTTTGTTTATTCCCACGTCGACGGTGATGTCGCCTTGGCGGTTGAAGTCGTAGTCAATGGCTTTCACCGTTCCCACTCTGTAGCCGTCGGCATAGATTGGGCTTGATGCCGACAGTCCGGTGATGTCAGAGAACTTCATCTTGTATTGGTTGTCAGACGAGAATATGTCGAGTCCTTTCAGGAATGTCATCCCGAAGAAGAGCAGCATTACTCCTATTGCTGCCACTATACCTATTTTTACTTCGTTTTTTATTTTCATGTTGTTGTTGCTTGTTATGTGTTAGCTGTGCTATCCTGTTTCTCTTATTTGTTTTTCTTCTGTTGTGTCTCGGTCCTTGCTTTGTTCACGTCAATGCGCTCACCGTTCTTGAATGCCACGATGAATGCCTCGGGGAAGTCGTCGAGGAGTTTCTTTCTCAGAGCTACTATCGAAGAGTAGTCGCTCGATGAGCCTATGGTGTATTTCATTTGCGAGCCTTCCTGGTAGCAGTCCACGTCTTTGTGTCCCTTGAACTGCTGGCTTCCGGGTCTGAGCGTTCTGTTTACAGCGAATATCTGTACCTTGAACACTATGCCGTCGCTGCTCTTCGATGTGCTCTGCTTTGGGGTAGAGGTGTTTTGCGGTGCTGGTGTGGTGGCTGGTGCCTTTGTCTTCGGCGTGCTGTTGTTTTGTTTCTTCTTTTCGTTTTGCTTCTTCTTGTTGTCTTTCTTGTCGTTGGTTCGTGTCTCGATATTTTGTGGCAGCACATGTCCAACGGTTTCAAGCGTCTGTTTCTTTGGTGCGGCATAGGGCACCACTACCTTGTCGCTGTATTTGTTCTTATATTCCACAAAGGCTTTGTATATGCCGTTAGCCATGGCGTTCACGCCATCGTCGGAGTTGAGGAAGGCTTCTTCGTCGGGCGTGGAGATGAAGCCGAGCTCAATGAGGCAGCTGGGCATGGACGTGGCCCTGAGCACGAGGAAGCCGGCTTGGTGTACTCCTTTGTTGTTTCTTCCCACGGTGTTGCACACTGTGCGCTGGATGATTTTTGCCAGCTCCACGCTCTTCTCCATGTTTGCCGACTGCATGAACTCAAACATTATGTAGCTTTCCGACGACTTGGGGTCGAAGCCCTGGTAGCGTTGCTTGTAGTCTTTCTCGAGGCTTATCACCGAGTTCTCCCTCATTGCCACGTCGAGGTTGTCTTTGGCACGGTGCATACCGAGGGTGTAGGTCTCGAAGCCCCTTGCTACGCGTCCTGCCGGCAGCGAGTTTGTATGTACCGAGATGAAGAGGTCGGCTCCGGCTTTGTTGGCAATGTTGGCGCGTTCCTGCAGAGGGATGAAAATGTCGGTCTTGCGTGTGTACACCACCTTCACGTCGTGGCAGTTTTGCTCAATCAGTCGTCCGAGGGCGAGTGCCACGTTCAGGTTGATGGTCTTTTCCTTCGTTATCTGCCCGATGGCTCCTGCGTCGTGTCCACCGTGTCCGGCATCTATCACGAGCGTGAACTGCTGGCTCTTTGCTGTGGCTGTCAAAGCCGCCACGCACAGTAGTAATATAATGTATAGTGTATGTCTTCTCATTGCTTGAATTGAAAAGGTTGTTATCTTTGGAAGCTGAGCATCACCCCGGCTCCGTCGCAGCAGGCTCCCATGGGTGGGTTGGTCTTCCTCAGGTCAATGCTTATGGAAGTGATGGTGCTGAAGCGTGAGAACAGTGCCTGTGCTATGCGTGCCGCGGCATGTTCGAGCAGGTTGGAGGGAGTGGACATCTGTGTTTTCACCGTGTCATACACCTCGGCATAGTTCACGGTGTGTGCCACGTCGTCGCTCGCCATGGCTTTCTCCAATGGGCAGTATATGCGCAGCGTCACCGTGTAGTCGCCTCCCACGGTGCGTTCCTGTGGCATCACTCCGTGGTGTGACCAGAAGTGCATGTCCTTTATGTATATGTATCCCTGGGTGAGCTGCATGGCGTTGTCTCTGCTTTGTGGTCAGGGCAGCAGGTCACTGTAGGCTGAGTCGCCCGGCAGGTATTTCTTCAGTGCTCGCTCCACGCCTGTCTTCCATGTGTTTATGCTTTCGTCCTTGAGCGAGAGCGATGCCACGAGCTTTATCACATGCTCTATGGGCATGCCGTAGCGCAGCACGCCGGAGATGAGCTTGGCATAGTTCCAGTATTCTGGGTTGAATTTCTCGCTCAAGCCCTCCACCGTGGTCTTGTAGCCGCGTTTGTTCACAAACTGGAAGTCGTAGCGGTGGGTGCCGTCGTCGTTGGTCTGCTTGATGATTTTTCCGGAAAGCACCGTCTTGGGGAGCACTATGCCTTCCTCGTCGTCCTGCAGGCCGGTGAAGATTTCATAGGGTCTGCCGTTGAGCAGTCCCACGAATGCCACCCATTTCTCCTTGTTGTTCTGAAACCTCACCACGTCGCATTCCAGCTCCTTGGGGCGTACCTCCACCACGGCAGGTCGCTCAATAGGGGTCACTTTACTGTTGTCCATAGCTTGATGAATTCGAATTCACTTGCAAAAGTAATAAAAAAAGCGCAAATCATGGGTATTCTGCCGAAATGATTTTGAAGATTGGCAATTAGCCACCAACTGAAAAGAATGGCAGATATGCCCCAATTGGATTACAAGACTTATGACGCAGTGATATGGGAGGTTGATCGCAACGTAGTTTTCTCCCAAAAATTCCGTGAAACATTTTGTGAATAAATGTAAAAGGATGTAAAATATTGAACCACTTCTTTAACATTTTAGAGCAGTAAAAGGCTCAGAAATCTGCCTCTATAACTCATTGGAAATCAAATGGTTGAAAGGGGTATTTTAAAAGAGCCTCTTTTAGCGTGCAAAAGAGCCTCTTTTGGAAGGTAAAAGAGCCTCTTTCGTAACGCGAAAGTGGCACTTTCGTTTTCTCACTGTGCGGAGAATATTTTCCGTTCACATTTGTTAACTGTTTCACGGATTTGAAATTTTACACGTTTTTGCGTTATTGGGGTCTATTTTCTGGTTCATCCCCGAATTGCGTTGGCAAGTTTATATAGTAGTATAGAAAAAGCCGCCAATTCATTATCTTTGTGGTTCCCCAACCATACCAGATATGAACGGCAGCTTATTATATCAGGCATACGGTGTTCAGGGCTACTCCTATGCCAGTACCGAGTACAAAGGTAATGCGATTTTCCTTCACCTCAAAACAATCGTTCCCCAAAGATGCGTCTGTCCGCATTGCGGAAGTCTCCTAAATGAAGCAAGGTCAACAGTATTTCTGCTGTTGACCATGCTTGTAGGTGAGCCACGAAAAATCCTCCATATGAGGACCGTCATGCCAGTAGTCCGTAAAGTCTTGAGAGCAAGGAGGAAGGTTATCACCTTGTCCGTCTCTGAAAATCTGTTGGGTGACCTGCTCAGCTTCGGCTTTCTCCATATCATCTTCCCATTTGCCTATCGGTTCATCGTAGTATTCACTGAACTTCTCGGCATACAGATAATAATAAGTAGTGCCGTTGTATATGCTTGTCAGGTACTCAACCCTGTCATCCCACCAGTCGTATTCAGGATGCCCAAGGGCTCGCCAGAGTTGGCTGCATCGGCGGTATAGCAATTCGCATTCCGTTTCTGAAATGACATCCCTGAGCCTTACTCTGTTGTTGTCAAACCAGACATAAAGCCAGTCATCATAGTCCTTGTCTTCAATAAGCCCTGCTGCAAATCTCCATATTTTCATAGCCCACCAAAAATGACCCGTTTCAGCACAGAGGTCACCGAGATACATGGCCTTTTGGAACTTTTGCTTGCAACTCTCAGCGCATCGGATAGGGTGGATTTCCCGATTTACCAAGTCTTTGAGCAGACGAGCTTCAAGATGGGGCACAACACCATTGGGTAAGCATCTGCATACCCGATAAGGAATTCTTCTTCTCATAATTTGAATGAATTAAGTGTAACAATATTATAAAGAACGCTCATTCACCAGTCTTTTCAGACCGATGTTTACAAGGTTTTCACCCCGACTGTTACACTATGCTTCAGAGAGCAGATTCTTTGCTATGTCATCTTGTAATCCCATCAATTCTACTGCAAAAGTATGCGATTCTTTCGACATCGCCAAGCATTCTCAACTATTTTCAGAAATATTTTTTGTGGTGATAAAAAGCGGAAGTCTCCATGTCATCAAATATGGCATTGTCAGGCGCATTCTGCACAACCATTTGTTGGTTTGCTTCTTTTCTGCCAGTACTACTTTTATCCGATTGATATCTTCCTTTTTTGTGTTTTTAATATTGCAAAGATAATGAAAGTTTTTCATTCACTCTTCAATTACACATATTATTATTAATGTACGCTAAACTTAAATCTGAAAGGTCAACTTATTGATTTATCATTTCCGTTTGTCATGCGTTTTCAGATTTTATGAAAGGATTGTTGGTGAAAACATCATGCCGGCAATAGGAAACGAAGAAAATGGTGAGCTCCAATGAAATAACATTGGTGTTTCTGCGTTATAATATATGGTATAAGGCGTAATAATGACAACGGTGATACTGAAGATACAGAATAGAATATTAAAGAAGAAACTCGCTATGGCACTGCTGCTCACCATAGTTGCAGCCCTGTATGCTCAGGGCGCACAGGCACAGGAGAGCCAGACCGAATATAACTTCCTGAGACTGCCGGTGAGCGCCCATGCTGCCGCACTCGGTGGGGAAAACATCACACTGATAGAAGACGATGCGGCGCTGACACTCTCAAACCCGGCATTGGCGGCATCGGTGAGCGACCGCACCATCGGGCTTTCATATATGAACTACATGAAAGGCGTGAACTACGGTGGTGCATCCTTCACCAAGGTGCTCAAGGAGAAAGCCACCGTGCAGGGCGGAGTGCAGTATATAAACTACGGAAAGATGAAGGAGGTTGACGAGAACAACATACAGACAGGAGAGTTCTCTGCCAGCGAGATAGCCCTGAACGCCACCCTTGCATACCAGCTTGGAAAGAATTTCGTGGGCGGCATTACCGCAAAGTTCATAACATCGTATCTCGGAAGCTACAACAGCATAGCCATGGGAGTGGACCTCGGACTGAACTACTACGATCCGGAGCGCGAATGGTCGGTGTCGGCTGTGGCAAAGAACCTTGGCGGTCAGGTGAAAGCCTATGACGATGACTATGGCAAGATGCCTTTCGACCTGCAGGTGGGAGTGAGCAAGACCTTCGAGGTATTGCCTGTTAGACTGTCGGCAACACTCACCGACCTCACCCACTATGACTACCGTTTCATAAACCACCTGAGCCTTGGTGCCGACATACTGCTCTCGCAGCAGATATGGATTGGAGCAGGATATAATTTCCGACGTGCCGACGAGATGAAGACGCAGAGCGGCACCGACGACGAGAGCAGCCACGGTGCCGGACTCACCCTTGGTGCCGGCATCAACCTCGACCGCTTCAAGCTCAATGTGGCTTACGGCAAATACCATGTGTCGTCGAGCGCCATCATGGTGAACCTCGGAATATGTATATAGAAAAGAACAAAAGACATTAAGATAGCAGATGAAAAAGATTACGATAGCCATTGACGGACACTCCTCGTGCGGCAAGAGCACCATGGCAAAGATGCTTGCCAAGGAGATAGGATATGTATATGTAGACACTGGGGCGATGTATAGGGCGGTGACCCTCTTCGCCATGCGCCACGACCTGTTCCAAAGCGACGGCACTCCAGATGCCGGGAAGCTGCAGGAGCTGCTGCCTGAGATAGACATTGACCAGCAGCTAATAGACGGAACGACGCAGACCTTCCTCAACGCTGAGAATGTGGAGAGGGAGATAAGAACCATGGAGGTGTCGGGTCATGTGAGTCCCATTGCCGCACTGCCCTTCGTGAGAGAGAAGCTCGTGGAGCAGCAACGGAAGATGGGCAGCACCGGAGGTATTGTCATGGACGGAAGAGACATAGGTACGGTGGTGTTTCCCGATGCAGAGCTGAAGATATTCGTCACTGCCAGCGCCGAGGTACGCGCCCAGCGCCGCTACAAGGAGCTGCTCGGCAAGGGCATGCCCGCCGACTACGACGAGATTCTGCGCAACGTGGAAGAGCGCGACTATATGGACTCCCACCGTGAGACCTCGCCGCTGAGGAAAGCCGACGATGCCATAGAGCTCGACAACAGCCACATGACCATTGCCGAGCAGCAGCAGTGGCTCATGGAGAAATGGAAGGAAAGAGCCGGCTTGTGAGCTGTGCCAGACAGATAATGAAAAAGACCGCCTGCAACTATTGCAGGCGGTCTTTTTCATTGTGTACCAATAGCTTGGTTATTCATCCGTTGGGCGTGAATGTTTTCTTTATTCGTCCCATACGTTGTGGTGTATGACAATGGGCTCCTCATCGTAGCCGTCCATCTCCTTGGCACCCACCGAGGGCGGTGTGATGCTTCCGCCCGGTCCCATGAGAGCTTCGGTGATGGTGTCCTTTATCTTCACTGTAGGAGTGATATATCTTCGTTTCATATCTTTCATACCTTATTTAATATATTTCTTTCCATTAACAATATAAACACCTTGGGGCAGACGGCTGAAGTCTATCCTGCCGTTGCGAACGGTGGTCTGCGCCACCTTCACACCGCTCATGCTGTAGATGTTCACGGTATGTCCCTCGCTGACAAACGGCACGGCAATGGCCGTCACCACCGAGGCACCGTCGGTATCTGTGTCCTGGCTTTCCTGCTTGTCGTTGTCAAACGCTATGGTGAGCATCTCGGGCTTCGCTCCGGCCTCTTCGTCTGAACAGAACAGGGCGCGGAAAGGTTGCAGGGTAAATGCATCCTGTGTGAGTGCGAAGCGTGTGCCTTCATTGTTGAGGCAATAGAAGTAGTTACCTACATAATAAGGTATGTCGGTGGCAACGGTCTCTCCACAGAATATGAAGCGGTTGCCGTTGTCGCTCATCATGGTACTTGTCCTGGTGAGCTCCACGTCAGTGCCGTAGAAGGTGATGGCTTTGCCAATGAGGTTCCATTCCTCGCCCCATGTGTTATCAGGCACGGCAATGATATACGGTGTGTTGGCGCTCATCTGCTGGGCATAGTCAAACACCACCGTGCCGTTGTCATCATTCTTGAACTCCATGAGCCAGAAGTTCTTGTCCTGCTCTGTTCTTGCCTTGAACCACTCGAGGCTGTTCTCGCCTTGCTTCACTGAAGTGACGTCGAAGGGCAGGGCAATGGTTTCCCAGCCGCCTTCGCCGTTGGTACCTATCTGTGGCGTGCGGGTATAGGAAATATGTTCCACAAGCAGGTCGGAAGGCACATAGAAGTCGTAGCCGTCGGTTATGGTGATGTTCTCGGCAACGATGTCTTCCACGAGGTTCCTGCCCTCAAGTCCGGAGGGAACATTGTTCAGGTCGGATATATAATATAAGGTGTTGGGATTGGAGTTGGGTGTGATGGTCTTGCCTGTGAGCCCTTCCACGTTGGCAGCCACGGCATTCTCGGGAATGACTATCGTGGCATCCTCGGCAAACTGCTCGGTTTTCTCTCCCTGGCTGTCCCACAGGGTGATGCCTTGTGTGGGTATGTAGTGGTAGGAACCTACGTCAAAGGATGAGGTCTCTTTGTCGTAGTAGAAGTTGAGATAGTAGTTTGCGCCGTATGACAGTCCTCCGAACTTCACCTGCTTCTCCACGCTGGAGTTGCCGGGAACATCTACCGTGAACTTCGACTCCATATAGTCTGACGAACCGCTGAGCCAGAGCACTGCAGAGATTTTCCCATAGAAGCGGTTGGCGCTGTTGTTTGTCACGGTCAGCGTGAAGTTGAGATTGTCGCCGAGGGTCTTGTATGTGCTGCTGCTTTTCTTGATATTGCTGTTGAGCACAGTTTCGCTCACCTCGAGGTTTTTCTCCATTACGAACTCCTCGTCTATAACCACGGTGGTTTTTCCAAAGATGTTGTCGTCTTCGTCGGCAATCCACACGTTCCATGTGCCCTGCTGCGTGGGAGTGAAGGTGAACTCCAGTTGCTTTGAGGCGTTGGTGGCTATGGTTGCTCCCGTCTTCGACGCTATGGTAGAGGGCATGGCGCTGTCTTGGCTGGCTCGGCAGGTGATGGTGCCGTAGAACTCATCGCCGCTGTTTGTCACGTTAACGGTGAAGGGCTGCTCAAGGTTGGCAGTCTTTGTTCCCGTGAAGCTGAAGCCGGAGGCTGTGAGGTCGATCTCGGGCTTTACGAGGGTGAGTGTTGCGGAGCCCTGTGAGTTGACCTGTGCCTCCACATATATGCGGTGTGATCCGCTGATTACCCATGTGTCGCTGCCCTTCACCCTGCTCACCGGTACGATGGTGTAGGTGCCGGCAGACAGCCCTGTCACTTGGAAGTAATTGCCATGAGATGCGCCGGAGCCATTGTTTGATATTGTGTATGACTGGAGGGTGCGTTCTTCACTGCTGCCTATGAGCACGGGGTTGCCGCTTGCATCGAGGTAGGCTATGCCCATTTCAAATGTGCCGGTATTGCCTGTCAAGTTGAAGAAGGTCACTCCAACATAGTTGTATTGGGTATCTGTTATCTCGGCAGAGAGACACACGGCACTCGTCTCGCCTCCCTGGGCGGGCACGGCACCGATGATGGCATCCTGTTTCATGGAGTAGCCGTCGGTGGTGGTGCTTGCTCCCACACCGCTGTTGTCGCCTGGGTTGCAGATGTCAAGCACGAAGTAGCCGTTGCTGTTGCCGCCCCATCCCCAGTTGATGCTGAAGAGTCCGTTGCCGTCGTAACCGTCGATGACGAAGGAATGTCCTCCGCCTGTTGACTCACCGCCGTAAACCACCGGTCGGTTGGAAGCGACCTCGTCGAAGATGAGCTTTTCCCATTCGGCAGAGGTGTAGTCCTTACGCTCCACATAGGTTGTGGTTGATGCATATCCGAAATATTTGCGCATGGCACCAGCCACGTCGAAGGTGAATGCTCCTGACTGTGGACCGTAGTCCATTTTCACGGCGGTGCCGCAGAGACGCATGAGCTGTGCCACGGCGGCTTTCTGCTCAGCGGTGGATGTGCTGGTGTAGGTGGTGAGCATGTTGTCCCAGTCGATGGCGGTGCCGGCACTGAAGCCGCTCACACTGAAGCCGTAGCTTGCTGAGGTGTAGGACGGGATGTCGGCCTGTATCTGGGTTACGCTCTCGGCACGGTGATAGTAGAGCACCTGTGCCATGGCTGTTGCCACGCATCCCGTGGCCATGTTGCTGCCGGAGAACACGCAGTTGTCGTTGTAGGGTTCCGTCTGGTCCCACTTCGTCTTCATCAACGTGGGAACCTTTGTCGACGATGGTATGCGTCGCCTGCCGCTCATGGGCTCTGTCACTCCCATGTTGTCAAGGTTGGCAATGGCGGTGGCATAGCTCTCAAGCCATGCCCTCACATTCTCGGGAGCATCAGCCATGCTGAAGCTTCCGGTGGTTGAGTAGCCGAGCACCTGCGTGGTGCGGTCGTCGCCCGACACAATCACGAAGCCGTCGTTGTCGCCGTTGTTGAACACATAGTAGCTGGCAGCATCGGTCTGTGTGGTGGCTGATGGAGCCTTGTAAGCCATCTTCATCTTGCCTGGTGCAACCATTTGCTTGGCTTGCATGAAGCTGTTGGCAGTCTGCTTGGCTTGCTGATAGCTCACTGGAGCAGCCCAGGCATGGGTGCCGCAGAGCATCATCAGTGTCAGTAGTGCTGTTAGAAGTTTTTTCATGATGTCTTGCTTTTATGTTTGTGGGTTTGTTGTCTTGTCTGTTATCATGTCGCGACACTCTTCCATGAGCCATTTGGGAGTGCTCGTGGCACCGCAGATGCCCACAGTGGCGGCATCGCGGAACCACTCCATGCATATCTCTCCGGCATTCTCCACCTGATAGCTCCGCGGGTTCACGCTCTTGCATTCGTTGAAGAGCACCTTGCCGTTGCTGCTCTTGCGTCCTGATACGAACAGCACCACGTCGTGGCGTGCAGCAAAGGCTGCTATGTTGGGCATACGGTTTGCCACCTGCCGGCAGATGGTGTCGAAGCTCTTGAAGGTCGCCGAGGGAGAGATGTGCGACTGTATGAACTCGATAATCTTATGAAACTCGTCGAGCGACTTGGTGGTCTGTGAGTAAAGGTAGATGTCGCGGTTGAAGTCGAGCTTGCTCACCTCGTTGAAGTGCTCTATCACTATGGCATGGTTGTCGGTCTGTCCTACGAGACCGAGCACCTCGGCGTGTCCGTTTTTCCCGAATATCACTATCTGTGCATCGGGCGATGCCTCGTATTGTCGTTTTATGCGCTTCTGCAGTTGCAGCACCACGGGACATGTGGCATCTATGACGTTGATGTTGTTTCTTGCAGCGAGCTCATAGGTGGCTGGAGGCTCGCCATGGGCACGCAGCAGCACCTTGGTGTCGTGGAGCTTCTTGAGGTCGTCGTGGTTGATGGTCTGCAGCCCTTTCTCCGAGAGACGCTCAACCTCCATGCCGTTGTGAACGATGTCGCCGAGACAGTAGAGTGGTGCAGAGGAGTTTTCAAGCTCTTCCTCGGCTTTCTTTATGGCGGTGGTGACACCGAAGCAGAAGCCACTGCCGTTGTCAATCTCTATCTGGAGCATGGCGTTATTCATATTCCACTGTTATGACTACCTTGGGGTGGTCGGGGTCGTTGGTGATCATCAGTATGCGCGGCTGCACCTTGGCTTTCATGAGCTGGCTGCGGTGGGCTGTTATCTTCAGCGTTGCCGTTTGTCCGGGGGCTATGCGCTTGCTGCTGAGCGAGAGGTCGAGTCCTGTTGTGAACATCTGCAGTGAACGTATGTCGAGCGTGGACTTGCCGTTGTTGGTGATGGTGAGCTCGCTCTTCAGCTTGCTTTTCTTTCCGAATGCTCCGAGGTTCACCTTTTCTTTCGAGAGTGTCATGAGCGGGGCGTTGAGGCGTTGCTCCATGGTGAGGCTCTGGTTGTCGGGTAGGAGCACTGCCGACACGGCTATCTCTTTGTCTTCCGACACCTTGTCGCCGGGGAAGGCTCCGAGGAACACGCTTGTCTGTGTCAGCCCATAGTCGTGCAGTCGGTGGCTGTCGAGGGTTATCGTCACCACGCCGGTGCGTCCCGGTGCAATCTTCTGCGGTGTTACCGTTGCCGAGAGATAGTTGGGCAGGTGCATTACCACGGGTTCCACTGTGTCGTCGGAGTTGTTCTGTATGCGTATCTGCTGCATGGGCTGGTCGCCTCTGTTCACGTCGTCAAACTCCACGTTGTCTTTCTCGGCGTGGAGGATGCCGAGCTTGTGGCTGTAGTCCACGGCACCGTTGTCGTTGGGACTGACCACCACTCCTCTCATGTGGAGTATCAGTGGCTGCTGGTTGCCGTTGGTAAAGAGTGCCACCTGCTTGTCGAAATGTCCGAGCTGCTTGGCATCGTATGTCACGTTGATGATGAAGCTCTTGCCGGCGGCTACGGTGGTGGCGGCAGTCTCGGCAGCGGTGCATCCACAGTTGGTCTTCACCTCGTCAATGGTGGCGGTGGCTTTGCCGTCGTTTTTCAGCTCGAAGGTTGCCGTGGCTGGTTGTCGGTAGAGCACCCTTCCCATGTCTATTGTTGTTTGGCTTGCGGTGATGTCTTGTGCCTGGGTGCCTATGGTTGCTGTAGCCATTATGGCAGCGAGCACAGTCTTTCTTATGTTCATTGTCACTTGTCCTTTTTTTTATTCTTATGCTTTTGTGTTATTACTTTGTGTCGTTATTTGTTCTCCACGTTTAGTTTCTCGCCCTTCTTCCTGCCGGAGTATTCCGGAGCGTAGGCACACTGTACGGTGCATGTGCCTGTCTGATAGTTTCCGGCACGGTCGATGTAGTAGTCGGCTTCCACCACATGCGTTCCCTTGGAGAGAATGTCGAAATAGTAGTTGGTGGTATAGTCCTTGGGCGCGATGTAGTAGCCCCAGTGATAGCCGCTGAGTTGGTTCACGGGTTCCATGCAGGCGGCTCTCTTGTCGGTGAGTTGCACGAAGTCGTAGTCGCGTTCTGCCCTGATGATGAGTCTCACGGTTACGCGGTCGCCAACCTTCAGTTTGTCTGCGGGCTTGCCATCCTTGAGCAGTTCGCGTCTCACGGTGAGTCCCGCCGACGCATCTTCTATCTCTGTCACGGGCTGTAGGAACTGTGCGTAGAGTGCTCCCCAGCTGGTGTTGTCGGATGTCTTCCGTGCTTCAAAGGTTGAGGCGTCGGGGTTGTCGATGGTGGTCTTTACATATCCCATTCCGGCGGTAGCCTGCGGCAGGTCTATGGGCGTGCTGTCGAGTGTGAGTGTGGCATTCTCGCCGTTTTGTGCGAGCTGGCTTATCTGTCCTTGTTCGGAGAAGGCATAGATGGCATCCACGGAGTTCACCGGTGTGTCCCATGCCTGTGTGCGTTTCTCCTGTAGCAGCCATCGCTGCATCTCCTGTATGGTCTGGCGGTCGTCGGGTGTGAGTTCCTTGAGCACCTCTATTGCAGCTGTCTGTGTGGGTATGCGGTAGTCTCTCCAGCTGTAGTATGCCTTCTGTGTATCGAAATAGCGTCCCATCTCTTCGGTACACACCGTGTATTCCTTCAGACTCTTGAGATATTCCTGTGCTTTCTTGGTGTATCCGTTCCTTGCGAGGATGAATGCCGAGTGGGCTTTGCCATACATGGTAAACTCAGTGGTCTTCTGCGAGAGGAGCTTCACGAGGTAGGTGCTGTTGGCCTTGGCACTCTTGGATAGCTGACGTTGGCTCAGGACGCAGGTGTAGAGATAGTCGCATGCGAGCTCGCTGGGTCTCACTTCGTAGCCTTTCTTCTGCAGTTTCTTCAGCTCGCGCACCTCGTCGTCTATTTCCTTATCCATGAATTTCATGCCTTTGTCAATCATCTTCACGGTAGCTTCCTGCACGCCAATCATCTTGTTGAGGCGCACGAGGGTCTTGCATACCGCCATGGTGATATATGGGCTGCCTCTCATGCCGTCCCACCAGCACCATGAGCCGTCGCCTTTCTGCAGTGCCTTCATCTCGGCGAGGGCCTTGTCAAGCTGTTGGCTGATGCGGTTTTCGTCGAAATACCTGGCGAGCGACTGTTTCTGTTGGTTTTCGTTGCGTGCATCTCCCACCCATGGTGTCTCGTTGAGCACGAGTTCCTTCAGGGTCTGGTTTTTCTCGAGGCTGCTCATGAGCGATGTCTCCTCGCCTTTCTCCTGCTGCCATTGCTCAATGGTGTGTTTGATGTTTGGAGCAGAGTGCATGATGTTGTCGGCTATGCTGTTGGCATAGTATGCCGTGAGCAGGCTTATGGTGTTTTTCTCGTCGGCATTACCCACATACGGCAGTGCCTGTATCATCATCCATGCCGGGTTGTTGGTGTATTCCACTGTGAGTTTCTTCTGCGTCACTCCCTCGGGGAATATCCGTGAGAGACTTGCGGCGAAGGTGCCGGCAGCGTTCTGTGTGAACGGCAGGGTGTTGGTCACCATCTCCTTGTTGGGCAGTATGGGCAGGTAGTGCTGTTCTCCATCGCTGTAGCCGCCGCCTTGTGCAATGATGCGTGCTATGAGCAGCGGGTGGGCTGCGATGGTGTCGTTCACCGGTAGGTCAAACACTGTGTTTGTGGTTGTGTTGGCGTTGAGGGTGAAGCTCTTTTCTGTTGTCATCACCGTCTGTTCGGTGGCAGGGTCAATGAGTTCGAGCCTTGCCGTTCCGCTAATGGTGTTTTCCGATGTGTTGATAATGCGTGTTGCTATCTGTGCTTCATCGCCTTCTCGCACGAAGCGTGGCATGTTTGGTTGCACCATCACGGTTTTCTGTCCCACCACCTCGGCACCAATATATCCGTTGTTCATGGTCTTGTTGTGGGCTATGCCCATGAATTTCCATGTGGTGAGGCTCTCGGGCAGTGTGAACCTGATGTTGAAGTTGCCTTGACCGTCGGTGGTGAGCTGGGGATAGAAGAACGCTGTCTCGTTGAGGTTCTCTCTCAGCTGTATGTCCTCACTCTTGCCGCTGTCGGCATCATCGGTGCTGCTTTCCTCGTCAGTGGATTTCTGTAGCATTACGGGAGCAGCTCTCATCTCCATTTTTGCATCTGCCATCAATGGAGCCTCGTCGGCTACCGCCATCTCATACAACATTGCGGCTTTGTTTCTCATTCCCCTGCCAGCACCTCTTACTTTCACCATGCCATAGTAGTTGAAGAAGGCATTGAAATAATTGCGGTTGAATTCTGTGAACTCCAGAGCGTCGTTGCCGAAGTATGGCATGTTGGCATAGTAGCGTGCTCTCAGTCGGCTGTAGTCAATGCCTCGGAACGATGTTGACGGTATGTGGTTGACAAACGGCAGCGAGAAGCTCCATGAGTGGTTGTAGAGTTGGTCGAGCGACTTGTCGTACATGGCGCACATGAGCTGTGCGTCGGCGGGTGTGCCGTCGGGGTTCTTCACATGTAGTGTCCACTCTTCCTTCTGTCCCGGCTCGAGCTTGTCGCGGAAGGTTGTCCACGACAGTTTCAGCTGCTTGTCGGGCTGCGGTCTTGCTATTTGCGTCTCGTGGTTGTAGAATATTCCGTCTTTCACCCATGCAAACACCATTTTCAGTCCGTCACCATATTCCTCCTTGTAGGTGAAGGTGCGTGTGGTGAGTGCGTTGCTTTGGTCTATGGCACCCTCTTCAACAATATTGTTGCCGGAGAGAATGGTATAGAGAATGTGCAGGTCGGGGTCGGAAGAACCTATCTGCACATACACGGGCTTGCCGTTGCGTGGGAACTGTGTGTCGCTTACATAGAACCAGTCGTGAGTGTTGGCAGCCGGACGTTTGTCGTTGAGGGAGAACACCACGAACTCAGCCTCGGCGGTCTCGCCTTGGCACTCTGCCGTCACCTTGTGTCTGCCCGACGACAGCTTGGGTGTCACCGTTATGCTGCTGTTGGCTTTTGTCTTCATGGCTTTTCCTCCGTCAATGCGGTAGGTCACATTGCCGTCGGTCTCGTTGCCGGAGGCGTTTCTGAGACTGAAGCTTATCTTCACGTCGTCGTCAGAGAGTATGCGTTGTGGCACGCTGCACGAGAGCGACAGACTCTTGGTGCCTATTGGCAGTGCGGTCTGGGCACCGTGGCTCTCGCCACCTTGGTCGGTCACGGTGGCATCCACCATGATGTCGTAGAACAGACCGCGACGGTCGCTCACATCGTCAATCTCCGGAGGAAGCACCATGGGCACCCTCACGCTGAACTCTCCGTTGTCGTTGGTCACAGCCTCGCCTCTGTCAAGTTCCTCCTCGTCGTTGTGGTAACGGAACCACCAGCACCACCATGACTGTCTCCGCTTTATGGTGTATGCCACCGTGGCACCCTGCACCGGCACACCCGCATAGCTCTTGGCTTTGCCGGTTACGGTTATGGTGTCGCCGCGTTGGTAGGCTCCCTCGTATCTGTTGAATTCCACTTCGAAGGTAGGACGTTTGTATTCCTCCACATGAATGGTGTTGCTTTCCGAAGCTCCTCCTATGCGGGCTTTCACGGTGAAGGCACCCGTGAGCATGTTGGTGGGCAACGTAAACTCTGTTGCTGCCACGCCATAGCTGTCGGTCTTTACCGTCTGGCTTGCTATCGCCTGATCGTTGGCATCATAGAGGGTGAACTCGGTGTTCTTGTCGGCGAGGGCACTCATGGTGAGTCCGTCGGTGTCTCTGTGGAATGCTATCACCGAGCAGCTCACCGTCTGTCCCGGTCGGTATATGCTCCGGTCGGTGTAGAGTCTCACCTTGTTGGCACCCTTGCTGCTTTCGTAATAGCTGAACGAAGTCCATATCTCGTCTTCCTCACATGCTTTGTCGTCGGCGGTAAATGGGTAGACCGTGGAGAGGCGTTCCTCTTTGTCGGCATATTCATAGACCGCTTCACCCTTGTTGTTGGTGGTGAGGGTGGTTTCTTTCTTTCCTTTGTAATATCTGCTGGCGTTGGAGAGACGCAGGTGTGCTCCCTTCACGGGCTGTCCGGTAGCTGCGTCAACCACGGCATAGCGAACCTTGTTTTCCGACAGTTTCTCGGCTATCACAAACAGACTGCTCACATAGAGTATGCGGCTTTGTCCCTTGATGCGCTCACCGTCGTTGTAGAAATCCACGAGATATACTCCTGCTGCCATTGGAGGAAGCACTATGGAGTCGTTGAACGTTTCATAGTCTTTCCTGTCGGCATAGTTGCGGCTTACGACATGAAGGTCGGCTGCGGTAATGTTTTTCTTTATCTCCTTGTAGTCATCAACCGAGTTGGCGTGAAGCTTGGTGTCGCCATCGAGCTTGGTGCGGCTCACCTTGACGTCGAGCTGCTTTATGTTGCGCACGTCGTTGAGTCTCAGGGTGAGTGGTCGGTAGGGCAGCGGTCGGCGGTCTTCCTGTTCCACGCTGAACTGCGGGTTCACGAGTTTCGCTCTCCTTGACTTCAGCTTGTTGGTGTGCTGCCACGAACTCCATCGCTGCAGGGCGTTGTCTATATATTTGATTTCCTCCTGCTGTGATACCTTGCCGTCCATGAGCGACAGACGTGCCATGGCAAGCTCACATGCCACCGGCAGGTCGCCGTAGTCGGCTATGCGGCTGTCTATCCATGCCGTGCGCTCGGTGCGGCTGCCCTTGAGCTTGCCTTTGCTTACCATTAGTGCTGCCGCCATACATGCCGCCGTGCGGTTGCCGTTGTTGCGGTAGTGGTTGTAGAGCATCTCGGGGTTGTCAACCGTGAGTGCCATCACATGCAGCAGGTCGTTGTCGAAGAGCTTGCTGCCTTTCTTTTCGTTGAGCAGGGGCAGATACTCGCTGGTCCTGTGCTGTGCCAGCAACTCGGGGTGGGCGAGGGCTTTCTGCTGCCATGCCTTACCGTCGTCGTCGTTCCATTCCAGGTTGGGGGCGTTGACCTGAAGCATCACCTTGCCTATCACTGCCGCATAGACGGCACTGAGCACCGGGTCGCTGCCTTCCGCAGCCGTGGCTGCCGCCTTCATGTGCTCCATGTCGTTGCCTATGGAGTCAGGCGATATTGACTTCCTCACAGCCATCCTCATAAGCTCAGCCGAGAGGAGCTGACCGTAGGCTTTCTCTTCCTTGGCTTTGCTTACAATCTTATCCAACTCTTCCACCTGTGTCTTTGGCAGATCTTTTCTTTCTGCTTCTGTCACTGCTTTCCACATGTCGTCATACGATTGCGCTCTTGCTGACAGCGCCAATATGCTCATAAGTATAAGGATTAGGTTTCTTTTCATTGTGGTTGCATTTATAATTATGTGCAAATATACCAAATTTTTCAGTGTCATCCTCGTTTTTAATGAAAAACATTTGGTATGCATGGAAGAACAGTCTCGATGATAGCGAGATTCCTTCAGACAACGCTTCCGCAAACCAGTGTTTTTTTCCGTTGCTACACCGAAAATCGTGCAGTGAGAATGCTGGAAGACTACTGACAAAGTGGCAGAAAAGCATTCCAGTTGAGGGCGTGTGATAACGCTTTTGCCCATTCTGGGCGTTTGTGTGTATTATTCGCATACCCAGGGCATTGCCCCGGGCTAACTGCGGGTTGCTCCTTTCGGGGCGTAGCAATCTGCTGCCGTCATTTTGTCGCATTCCAAAAAACAGCAATGGCTTAACCACATCACAGATAATTGTTTTTTTCCAAATAATCCCTAAAACATCTTTCAACCGCTTATGTATCTACACCAATATCTTAACATTATGGCAGGAAGATTGTGGTGCTCGTTGACATGGAGAGTGACTTTTTGGCATGGCTTTTGATGTATGTCGATTAGAATAAAAACAAGAAAGGAGAAAAACCATGACACTCGAGAAATTTACAATCAAAGCTCAGGAGAGCATTCAGGCTGCCGTGAACAACGCGCAGCTCAACCAGCAGCAGGCAATAGAACCTGTGCATCTGCTGCATGGAGTGATGGAGAAAGCCAAGGACGTGACCACCTTCCTCTTCCAGAAGCTCGGCGTGAATGCCTTGCAGATGGAGACGCTCGTCAACAGTGAGCTCCAACACCTGCCGAAGGTGCAGGGCGGAGAGCCTTATCTCTCTGCCGATGCCAACAAGGTGTTGCTCAAGGCACAGGAAATCGCCACGCAGATGGGCGATGAGTTTGTCAGCGTGGAGCCGCTGCTCATGGCGTTGCTCATCGTGGGCAGTTCCGCCAGCCGCATAATGAAAGATGCCGGCATCACCGAGAGCGACATGAAGAAAGCCGTCGATGCCCTGCGTCAGGGACAGAAGGTGCAGAGCCAGAGTGCCGACGACAACTACCAGGCCCTTTCCAAGTATGCCCGAAACCTCGTGGAGGATGCCAGGGCAGGAAAGCTCGACCCCGTGGTAGGACGCGATGACGAGATACGGCGCGTGTTGCAGATACTCTCTCGACGCACGAAAAACAACCCTATACTGATAGGTGAACCCGGAACGGGTAAAACAGCCATCGTGGAAGGGCTCGCCGGAAGGATTGTGCGCGGTGACGTACCCGAGAACCTCAAGGACAAACAGCTCTATTCCCTTGACATGGGTGCCCTGCTTGCCGGTGCCAAGTACAAGGGTGAGTTTGAGGAAAGGCTCAAGAGCGTGGTGAAAGAGGTGACCCAAGCCGAAGGCAACATCATTCTCTTCATCGATGAGATACACACCCTTGTGGGAGCAGGCGGAGGCGAGGGAGCCATGGATGCCGCCAACATCCTCAAGCCGGCACTCGCCAGGGGCGAGCTGCGTGCCATCGGTGCCACTACACTCAACGAATATCAGAAATACTTCGAGAAGGACAAGGCACTGGAGCGACGCTTCCAGACCGTGATGGTTGACGAACCCGACGAGCTGAGTGCCATAAGCATACTGCGTGGACTGAAGGAACGCTACGAGAACCACCACAAGGTGCGCATACAAGACGATGCATGCATAGCCGCCGTGAAGCTCTCGGAACGCTATATCAGCGACCGTTTCCTGCCCGATAAGGCCATAGACCTCATGGACGAGGCTGCTGCCAAGCTCAGGATGGAGCGCGACTCTGTGCCCGAGGAGCTCGACGAAATCAGCCGTCGCCTCATGCAGCTGGAGATTGAGCGCGAGAGCATACGCCGTGAAGCCGGTGACAGCGGTGAGAAAGACACCGAGAAGACCACTCGCCTCGACCAGGAGATTGCCGAGCTCAGGGAGCAGGAGCATGCCTTCCGCGCAAAGTGGGAGAGCGAGAAAGCCCTTGTCAACAAGATACAGCAGGACAAGCAGCAGATTGAACAGCTGAAGTTCGAAGCCGAGAGAGCTGAGCGCGAGGGCAACTATCAGCGGGTGGCAGAGATACGCTACGGCGAGCTCAAGCGACTCGACGAAGACATACAGCGCATCTCCGCACAGATGAAGGCATCGGCAGAGGGCAACAAGCTCGTCAGGGAAGAGGTCACCGCCGACGACATTGCCGAGGTGGTGAGCCGTTGGACGGGCATCCCCGTGAGCCGCATGATGCAGAGCGAGAGAGAGAAACTCCTGCATCTCGAGGATGAGCTCCACCGCAGGGTGATAGGACAGGACGAAGCCATCAATGCCGTGAGCGATGCCGTGAGACGAAGCCGTGCCGGACTGCAAGACCCCAAGCGACCCATAGCCTCGTTCATATTCCTCGGCACCACCGGTGTGGGAAAGACCGAGCTGGCAAAGACTCTGGCAGAATACCTGTTCAACGACGAGCAGATGATTACCCGCATCGACATGAGCGAATATCAGGAGAAACACACCGTGAGCCGACTCATTGGAGCCCCTCCGGGCTATGTGGGCTACGACGAGGGTGGACAGCTCACCGAGGCAGTGAGACGCAAGCCTTACTCTGTGGTGCTCTTCGACGAGATAGAGAAAGCCCATCCCGACGTGTTCAACATACTGCTGCAGGTGCTCGACGACGGTCGTCTGACCGACAACAAGGGACGTACCGCCAACTTCAAGAACACCATCATAATAATGACGAGCAATGCCACGCGGGAACAGCTCCGTGCCACCATGCGGCCGGAATTCCTCAACCGTATCGATGAGATTATAACCTTTGAGCAGCTGTCGAAGGAACAGATTGCCAAGGTGGTGACCTTGCAGCTTGAGAAGGTGAAGAGCATGCTTGCATCACAGGGCTTTGAGCTCGAAGCCACGCCCCAAGCCATAGACTTCCTCGCCACCGAGGGCTATGACCCTGACTTCGGTGCCCGTCCGGTGAAGCGCGCCATACAGCACCATGTGCTCAACGACCTGTCGAAACAAATTCTCGCCGGCAAGGTTGACCGCAGCAAGCCTATAATAATCGACTGCTTCGGCGACGGACTGGTGTTCAGAAATTAGTTCTTGCAGATGGAAAAAGCCCCCGGTTCCTTTCATGAGGAGCCGGGGGCTTTTTTGTTTCGGGATGTCATTTCACCACTTTCTTTCCATTCACGATGTAGATGCCTTTCCTCAGGCTGCCGAGGTCGGAGCCGATGTGTCTGCCGTCTATGGAATATATGTTCACCTTTTGTGGTGCGGTGGCTGATATGTTGCGTATGGCATTCACGGGGTTGGGCATGTCGGTGGTCTTGAGATAGAGCACTGCCGGCTCGTGTGCGGTGAGATAGTTCAGGAACCTCGAGTTGTTGTAGAACAGCCTGAATTGTATGGTGCCGTGGTCGGCGGTCTTCACCACATAGCCGTCGCTGGTCTTCTCTATCATCCAGATGTTCGAAGGCTTGTCGCTCGTGAGCAGCTCCAGCGATTTCTCTGTGGTGAGGTATGTTCCGTCGGCGAGCTGCAGGGTGTAGGCGCCGTCTTCACCTCCGAGACACAGCGTGGTGACATCGTCGCTTGAGAACGAATACTTGCCGAACTCAGCTTCTATGCCCGAGAAATACTGTGTGCCGAGCTCGCCAGCCACCATCTGGTTTTCCTCGTTCACGAGGGCATACTCCCTGCCAATGATTATCTCGCTGTCGTCGGTAACCTTCACATAGTCACCTTCCTTCACCACGGGGTCGGGGTCATCGTCGTCGTCGGTTATCAGCCTGCCTGGGTCTTCTTCTTCCACAGCGTTATATACTGGGTCGGCATCGACAGGGGCTATTGCTTCTGCCGGCTCCACTCCGTTGTCGAAGCTGAACGATATGGTGCCGTCGCTGTTCTGTGTTATGTCGAGCACCGAGGCGTTGAGCTTCTTGCTGTTGTCGGTGTTGCGGTTGTAGAGCGTTGCCGCCGGTGTGGTGGTGTTGGTCAGGCTGTTGTTTGTCGTATTACTGCTTGTGTAGGGGTAGGGGAACTTTGCGGGATTGTTCTTGTTGTTGTTTGCCTTGACTATGCTGAAGCGTTCATGGTCGTTGTTCGGTCCTCCTATGTACGAGTAGTTGGCAACGGTGTTGGGCATGTTCCAGTCCCATATCTCCTTGTCGTAGTCGGCATGGTAAATGACCAGTCCCTTGCCGGGAATGTATTTGTCCCATCCGGTCTTCTGCCTGTTCTCCATGATGTAGAATTCATCGGGGTGGGCTTGGTTGTATATGATGTATGAGTTGCCATATTCGCTGAAGGGCTTGATGCTCTCCACGTTACGGTTCTCATTGAGCTCTATGGGCTGCTGCCATCCTGCCACCATCTTCTCGTAGGCGGTGTAGGAGGGAGGACAGAAACCGTTGCCCAGGTAGCCGCCGCCGCACATGAGGTCATATTCGTCGGTACCCACATAGCCACCGTAGCTTGTGTCGTAGAAGTCGGGGAAGCCCAGACAGTGGCTGAACTCATGGCAGAAGGTGCCAATGCCGCAGATGTTCTCGTCGCTCTGTATCTCGTTGCTGCACGCATAGGTGTTTATCAGTTTGCCACCGAGCTGCAGGTTGCTGCCGCCGAGCTCTGAATAGGTATACATGTGTGGCCAGATGGTTTCGCTCTTGTAGGGGTAGTTGTCGGCGGCACCATAGCCGGCATAGAGGAAAAACACCATGTCGGCATAGCCGTCGCCGTCCCAGTCGTAGGGTGAGGCATCCTTCACGTCTTTCTGTGCGGCGGTGATGGCATCCTTCACGAAGTCATACATGTTGGCATCGTCGGCATCGGGGTCGTTGCTGGGGCTGTTCTTGCCGTAGTAGCTGTAGGGTCTCTTGAGCGCATAGGGACCCACCACGTCGAACCACAGGTTGAACTGCTGTGCGCTCTGGTCCCAGAAATAGTCGTGGGCACTGCCGCGGAAGCCTTCGCTGGTGGTGTAGCCTTTTGTGTTGAGCAGTTCGTAGAACTTGTCTTGGTCGTGTCCTTCCCTGAAGCTGGTACCGGAGAACTCCACCAGTATCACAAGGGCTTTCTTCGTGCCGATATATGCGGCACCGGAGCCTCCCAGCTTCCGCATGGCTTTCATCTGCCGTTGCTGCTGCTTGGCAACCGTGGCGCGTCGCTGCATGGCCTTCTTTGTCATTGCTTCCATATTGGCAGGCACGAGCATGTTGTCTCTCACTGTATAGCATGTGCCGTCTTCGGCTTGCATGAAGTGCATGTGTTCGTCGCCCATGGCCTGTACTCTCACTTCCGTGCCATTGGCGGTTTTCATGGTGTGCCACACTCCTTTCTTCACGGGCATGGCAAAGCTTGCTGCTGTTGCTGTGAGTAGCAGCAACAATGTTGATAGTCTTTTCATGTAATATGAGTTTTTCTCTTTGTTTTTCAAGCAGTATTATCTTTCTCTTGCTTGTTTGTGAATATTTTCTGCATACAAAGGTATGTCTTTTTCCTTTAATGGCGGCAAAAGGATGCGTTTTTTGTGTGTTATTAACAAATGAAAAGATAAATTGGAGGGTGGGGGATAAGGTACTTTCGCTCGACAATGAAAAGAAAAGCAAGCTTTCCTTTTGCATTGTGCTCGCTTATTCGTACCTTTGGATAAGGTACTTTCGCTCGGAAAAGAAAGGAAAAACGAGTTTTCCCTTTGCGTTTCGCTCGCTTATTCGTACCTTTGCATAGGCTAACAATGAAAAACAATGAAGTGTCCGGAATGTAATGCAGAGGTCAACGGAAAGATGAGGTACTGCCAGCAGTGCGGTGCTCCGTTGCCAGAGAACAAGAATAAAGACAAGGAAAAGGGTGGCGAGCCACAGCTCAGTCGCGGCATGATGATATTCATTGCCGTGGGACTGTCGTTGGTGGTGGTGCTCAGCGTGGCACAGTTCATTCTTCACCACAACGATCCCGACTATGTGCGCACCCTCATAGAGCCCGACTCCACTCTTGCCGACCGCGACGAGCTGCATTTCGAGGCGGCTCAGAAGGTGGATACGGCAGCAGCGGCAAAAGCCGAGGAGCAGGAGAAGAAGGAAGCCGAGAAGATGTTCAACAGCATACGTCGTCAGCCCAAGGAGGAGAAGGCTGAGGAAGAGACAGCCGCATCGGGCGAGAGTGCTGAGCCTGCCGCCGAGTCAAAGGCTGAGGCTCCCGCTGCCGAGGCTGCTCCAGCCCCGAAGGTCGAGGCCATAGAGACCGAGTAGCGGCGGGATATAGTGTTTACCGTTACATTTTCCAGCTATGAAGATACTCCGCATGCGTGGTTTTCCGCCGAAGAGGTTTGCTGCCATAAACCTCTTCGGAGTGCTTGTATGCCGTCCGAAGGAGGTCATCACTCCGTCGCTCGTCAACCATGAGCGCATACACACCGCCCAGATGCTTGAGATGGCGGTGGTGCCATACTATATATGGTATGTCGTGGAGTGGGTAGTGAGGCTGTTCATGCGTGGGAATGCCTATGAGAACCTCTCGTTTGAGCGCGAAGCCTACTCAAACATGTATGATTTTGACTATCTGAAGAAACGCAGGCACTATGCGTGGCTGAGGTATATGAGAAAGGTGCGGGGCTGACTCATATACCTATTATTATATACTCAATTTCCACAAGTTATATACTCAATTTCCACAAGTTATATACTCAAGTTCCGCAAATTACATACTCAATTTCCACAAATTACATAAACATCTGAGTGCAAACGCCCTGAAAGGGCAGCCTGCGGTTAGCCCAGGGCATCGCCCTGGGTATGCTGGCAGAAAACAAGCGCCCTGCAAGGGCAAAAGCATTGCTATGGGGTAATGATGCTTTTGCCCTTGCAGGGCGTATTTCATCGTCACTCTGTACCCGGGGCGCTGCCCCGGGCTGTCTGCTCACTGCCCCTTGCGGGGCGACAAATACAGGACTATAATTATATATACGCTTGTTATATTATTCGTCTGTAACGATGTCGGTAACGGTGAGCGTGCCGTTGTCTACACGAAATCGCACGTCGCAGCCCGCAAAGGGCATGCCGTAGATGCGTGCCGGATCGTCGTGGTAGTGGGGGCGCGGGTCGTGGGCGAGGGCGGAGAGCAATGCCTGCCGGTCGTCGTCGCTGAAGGGTGCGAGCAGGTGGCTGTCTATGACCACGCGCAGCTGCTTCCACTGGTGAGTGTCGGTGAAGCCGCCGCGTGCCTCGGGGTGCGCATCGGCATAGGCAATGTAGGGCTTGATGTCGTAGATGGGTGTGCCGTTCATCAGGTCGGCACCTTCCACCTCTATCTCTCCGTCGGCAATGGCGCTGATACGCACCGACGACAGCCCCAGCCCGTTGGGACGGAAGGGTGAGCGTGAGGCAAACACCCCCACGCGCTGGTTGCCGCCCAGTCGTGGCGGGCGCACGGTGAGGCTGTCAGACTCTCTGTTGGCAGAGAAGCCCCATATCAGCCATACATAGTCGAAGCTCTCCAAGCCCCGCAAGGCATCGGGATGACGGTATTCGGGTTCAAACACTATGCGTCCTTTGAGTCCCTTGGCAATGTTGCTCTGCCTCGGAATGCCGAACTTCGACGTGAAGGGCGAATGGAAAAAAGCTATTGGTTTAATCTCTTTCATGCACTATCGTTAAGTTGTTTTCGTGGTTTCCCACTCTTGTCTTCGCACTATGGGCTCAGTATTGAGCCCATAGTGCGAAGAATACTGGCGCGGTCAATTATTCCTGAATGCAAGTCAGGCTCCATGGGCTTTCCGGTATTGGTAAATCTCTATGCTGTTTATGATGTTTTGCCAGAGAATGTAGCAGCCGGGACCCACCGACGACAGCGGGTTGAGATAGGCGTAGGCTATCCAGATGGCGAAGGCGGTGTTCTTCTGTCCGAGTGCCTGTCCAGCTTCCACGGTGTGGTTGAAGAAATGCCCCACATATCTGCCCACGCTGAACTGGATGATGCAGAGCACCAGTCCGAGCAGGGCAATCATCATGAGAAACAAGGCTGTGGTGTCGGCATGGCAGATGTTCTTCACCGTTGTGCCTGTGACAATCATCAGCGACATGCCCCACATGTAGTAGCTCAGGTCTTTCACTCCCACTATGCGGCGGTGCAGGTTTCTCATCCTGTGCTTCACGATGTAAGCGCCGAGCATGGGCACGAGGAGCACCACTCCCACCTGATAGAGTATCTTCGTGAAGGCTGCCATGAAGCTTATGTCGGCGGCTTTGTCTATGAGGGGGAAGCATACGGGAATGAGTGTGGCGGTGATGGTGTTCGACAGGAAGGTGTAGGTGGTCATCTGTTCGAGCGACCCTCCGAGCTTCTGTGTCACCACGGCGGCAGCGGCAGCGCTCGGTGAGATGATGCATGTGAGTATGGCTTCGAGCAGTATGAGGTTGTTGCCGGTGATGTGGAACAGCACCACCGCCCCCACTATTATTGCCACGAACAGCACCTGGAACAGTCCCACCCACCAGTGCCATGCCACGGGGCGCAGCTTGCGGAAGTCCACCTTGCAGAAGGTCACGAAGAGTATGAGGAACATGAACAGCGGCAGTATGTCGTTGATGATGGGTGCGAAGAATGCTGCTGCCCCGGAGAGTGCCGGCGTGAATGCGAACAAAAGGTAAAGGACTGAACCCAGTCCCATGGCTACGGGGAGGGTCCAGTCCTTCAAGAACCTTATAATGCGTTGACGTGTCATCTATGATCCTAAAGGTTGTCCTTCTCTATGTCTTTGAAATACTTGTAGGTGGAAACCTTCAGTTCGTCGGTGGCAGGCTCGTCGCACACGATGATGCCGTGGCGGTGGGTCTGGAGGGCAGAGATGGTCCACTCGTGGGTCACGGCACCTTCCACGGCGGCTTTCAGGGCGCGTGCCTTGTGGTGTCCGTTCACGAGAATCATCACCTCCTTGGCATCCATCACCGTGCCCACGCCTACGGTGAGTGCGAGCTTCGGCACCTTGTTCACGTCGTTGCCGAAGAAACGGCTGTTGGCAATGATGGTGTCGGTGGTGAGGGTCTTCACGCGGGTGCGGCTGGCGAGCGACGAGTAGGGCTCGTTGAAGGCAATGTGTCCGTCGGGACCGATGCCGCCGAGGAAGAGGTCAATGCCTCCGGCTTCGGCTATCATCTCCTCGTAGTGGGCACATTCGGCTTCCAGGTCCTCGGCGTTGCCGTTGAGGATGTGGATGTTCTCCTTCGGGCAGTCTATATGGTCAAACAGGTTGCGTGCCATGAACGAGTGGTAGCTCTCGGGATGGTCTTCGGGCAGACCCACATATTCGTCCATGTTGAATGTCAGCACGTTCTTGAACGACACGCGTCCCTCCTTGTAGGCTTTCACCAGCTCGGCATACATGCCTTCGGGTGATGAGCCGGTGGGCAGACCGAGCACAAAGGGTTTCTCTTTGGTTGGCTGTGCGGCGTTGATGCGTTCTATGACATGGTTTGCAGCCCATCGCGACATCGCGTCGTAGTTGTTTTCAATAATCAGTCGCATAGTTCTTAAGTTTTTTTATTTCATTAATAATATTGTTTGTCCGCGTGTAATGCCCTTAGAGGGTTCGCGCCTTTTTTCGTTGTAAAAGTAATCTTTTTCGTTAATTCTGCAAAATTATTTCCATAAAAATAACAAGATGGCTGTCATTTTGTTGTTTATATCATGAAATGTAGAACAATTTGTGATAATAAAAAAGTCTGGCTCCGAAGCGGAGTCAGACTTTTTTGTTGTTTCTATCGGTTATCTGCGATTACTTCTTGATAACTTTCTTGCCGTTAACGATAACCACGCCCTTAGCGTTGGCGTTGGTGCGCTGGCCGGCAACGTTGTAGTAAACGTTCTTTGCGTTCTTCTGAGCAGCGATGGCTGTGATGGCAGTGGCTTCAGAGGGAACAGCCTCGCATGTGCAGTCGCGGGTGCCGTCGCCATTGTCGGTGAGGTTGAAGGTCAGGTCATAGACACCGTCTTCGTCGATGGTGAAGCTCCAGTTGTTGCCTGAACCAACGGGATACTCATTTTCCCAACTCTCTGCCCATACGCTCTTGTACTCGTATGTGCCGGCTACCAGCTCAATGCCTTTCAGTACGAGGGTGTAGGTGCCGTCACCATTGTCGGTCATGTTGTTGTCGGCATCGCTGGGAGCCCAGCCTTCACCAAACACCTCTGCAGGACCAACGATGGTCATTGCCTCAGTGGGAGCGATGGCAGATCCAGAAACAGTCAGCTTCTTGGTCTGAGCGTTGTAGGTGATAGTCCATGAACCCTTGCCGATGGTCATGGTAGGCTCCTGGCACTGGATGATATCCCACTCTGATCCGTCAGTGAGCTCAGGCTGACCCTTCTCTCCTTCGTCACTCTTTGGCCATACACCGAAACGGTGGTTTGCGTTGATGTCGTCCCAACCGGTAAACGTTGGTGAGTCAGTAAGTGCGAACCACTTCTGTGCGTCAAGCTCCACGGTGATGGTGTTGGTGAAGCCATCGTCAGCAAGATCCATGGCTATTGGGTCTTGTCCCCATCCTGCTCCCAGAGGAGCGTCACCCATGATGTAGAACTGTTGTGCGTTAGCAGTGAGAGCCATAGCAGCTACTGCTGCGAGAGTAAATAATTTCTTCATAATCGTTTTGTTTTTAGTTAAACTTAAGTTGTAATAAATTGTTTGATGTGACAAAAGTAACACTCTTTTGTAAAACCTGCAAATTATTCTCGAAAAAAATTATCGAAATGTAAGCAAAAAGAAAAGATGTGAAGCTCGTATATAAAATAATGTGTATCCCGATAAAAGGTACTTTCGCTCGGAAAAGAAAGGAAAAACGAGTTTTCCCTTTGCATTGTGCTCGCTTATTCTTGCCCTTTGGATAAGGTACTTGCGTTCGGCAATGAAAAGAAAAGCAAGCTTTCCTTTTGCATTGTGCTCGCTTATTCGTACCTTTGGATAAGGTACTTTCGCTCGGAAAAGAAAGGAAAAACGAGTTTTCCCTTTGCTTTTCGCTCGCTTATTCGTACCTTTGCTTCGGAAAAGGAAGCAAGCAAATGGATAACAAGAAAGCAACATTGGAGCTTGGAGAGAAACCGGTGGGGAAGCTGCTCATACAGTATGCCACACCGGCGATAGTAGCCATGTCGGCAGCGAGCCTGTACAACATCATCGACCGCGCATTCATTGGTCAGGTGGTGGGACCGGAGGCCATTGCCGGACTGGGCATCACCTTTCCCTTCATGAACCTCAGCGCAGCCTTCGGTGCTGCCGTGGGTGTGGGAGCGTCGGCATGTATCTCGGTGAAGCTCGGGCAGCGCGACTACGGCACCGCCCAGCACCTGTTGGGCAACACCGTGACGCTCAACCTCATCATCGGCTTGGCGTTCATGGCGGTGAGCCTCCTGCTGCTCAACCCCATACTGCGGTTCTTCGGAGCCAGCGACGTGACGCTGCCCTATGCCCGTGAGTTCATGCAGGTGATACTGCTGGGCAACGTCATCACCCACATGTATTTCGGAATGAATGCCGTGTTGCGGGCTGCCGGCAAGCCGCGCCATGCCATGTACACGGTGCTGTTCACCGTGGCGTGCAACATTGTACTGGTGATAGCCTTTGTGTGGTGGCTGAGGCTGGGCATACGCGGTGCAGCCCTTGCCACCGTCACCTCGCAGACCCTTGCCATGGTGTGGCAGATGAAGCTCTTCTCCGACAGCAGGGAGCTGCTCCACCTGAAGCGTGGCATCTATGGCTTGCGCCGTCAGCTGGTGAAGAACATAGTGTCGATAGGCATCTCGCCCTTCCTGATGAATGCCACGTCGTGTGTGATAGTGATATTCATGAACAACCAGTTTGTGAGCTACGGCGGCGACCTGGCTGTGGGTGCCTATTCCATAGCCAACTCCATGGTGATGGTGTTCTTCATGTTCGTGATGGGCATCAACCAGGGCATGCAGCCCATAGTGGGATATAACTACGGTGCGCGGAAGTATGACCGCATGATGCGTTGCCTGTGGCTCGCCATAGCCGCTGCCACAGGTGTGCTGCTCGTGGGCTGGGGACTGTCAATGGCGTTTCCACGGCAGATAGCCCGCATCTTCACCACCGACGAACAGCTCATCACCCTTGCCGCCAAGGGCATAAGGATAGACATGCTGGTGTTTTTCGTGGTGGGTTCGCAGGCTGTCATCACCAATTTCTTCCAGAGCATAGGCAAGGTGAAGGTGAGCATCTTTCTCTCGCTCTCGCGACAGATATTCATGCTTCTGCCGCTGGCATTCATCCTTCCCCGCTTCTTCGGGCTCGACGGTGTGTGGTACAGCATGCCACTGAGCGACTTCATGGCATTTCTGATAACCATACCCGTGCTGGTGGCTTTCATCAGGAAAGCCTCGTTTGCAGCACCAACAATAACCAATGACAATGGATAAGACAATAATAAACATAGGACGACAGCTCGGCAGCGGTGGCTCACAGATAGCCAAGATGCTCGCCGAGGAGTTCGGATGCGAGTTCTACGACCGCAAGCTGCTGAACCTCGCAGCCAAGGAGAGCGGTTTCCCCGAAGAGATGTTCGAGAAGACCGACGAGCATGTGGGTTTCCTCAAGTCGCTGTTCACCATGCCGCTGCCCATCATCAGCGACTCAAACTTCTACAAGAGCGACATCTCGGAAGACGGACTGTTTCAGTTCCAGAGCGATGCCATAAGGAAAGCCGCCGAGAAAGGGTCGTGCGTGTTTGTGGGACGCTGTGCCGACTATGTGTTGCGCGACAATCCCCATGCCATAAACATCTTCGTGAGTGCCGACATGGAGTGGAGAGCCAACCGTGTGATGGAGCGCCACGCGTGCAGCCACGACGAGGCTGTGAAGATCATACGCCTTGCCGAAGACAAAAGGGCATCATACTATAACTATTACACAGGAAAGCGGTGGGGTGACTCCGCCAGCTACCACCTGTGCATCAACAGCTCGCTGCTCGGACTGCGCAAGACCGCCGACGTGATAGCCCTGTTCATAAGAGAGTGGAAACAAAACAATCATACAAACCTTTAAACACACATCAAAGCACATGAAGACAATAGTGATAACCGGAGGAGCAGGCTTCATAGGAAGCCATGTGGTGAGACTCTTCGTAAACAAATATCCCGACTACCACATCATAAACCTCGACAAACTCACCTATGCCGGCAACCTTGCCAACCTCAAGGACATAGAGCAGAAACCCAACTATGAGTTCGTGCGCATGGATATATGCGACTTTGAGGCTTTCTACGGGCTAATGAAGGAGAAGAAGGTTGACGGAATAATACACCTCGCAGCCGAAAGCCATGTGGACAGGAGCATAAAAGACCCGTTCACCTTTGCCAAGACCAACGTCATGGGAACGCTCTCGCTGCTGCAGGCTGCCAAACTCTACTGGGAGTCGCTGCCCGAGAAATATGAAGGCAAGCGCTTCTACCACATCTCTACCGACGAGGTGTATGGAGCACTTGAGCTCACTCACCCCGAAGGCATCACACCGCCGTTCACCACCACGGCATCGTCGGCAGAACACCACCTCGCCTACGGTGAGAAGTTCTTCCTCGAGACAACGAAATACAACCCACACTCACCCTATTCGGCATCAAAGGCATCGAGCGACCACTTCGTGAGAGCTTTCCACGACACCTACGGCATGCCGGTGATAGTGACCAACTGCTCAAACAACTACGGTCCATATCAGTTCCCGGAGAAGCTCATACCGCTGTTTATCAACAACATTCGCCACCGCAAGCCGCTGCCGGTATATGGCAAGGGCGAGAACGTGAGAGACTGGCTCTTCGTGGAAGACCATGCCAGAGCCATTGACCTCATCTTCCACAAAGGAAAGATTGCCGACACATACAACATCGGAGGCTTCAACGAGTGGAAAAACATTGATATAATAAAGGTGGTGATAAACACCGTGGACCGTCTCCTTGGACGCAAGGAAGGCGAAGACCTCGACCTCATAACCTTCGTCACCGACCGTGCCGGACATGACCTGCGCTATGCCATCGACTCCTCGAAACTCCAACGCGAGCTCGGATGGGAACCGTCGCTGCAGTTTGAGGAAGGCATAGAGAAGACCGTGCGCTGGTATCTCGACAATCAGGAGTGGCTCGACAACGTCACTTCGGGCGACTACCAGAAATACTACGAGAACATGTACTCGGGGAGAACAGAGAAATAATAGGAAAAAACAAGGGGGGGACCTCTTCCGTAACCCCTTGGCAAGACAACGATACGATGGACGAGATAACGAAAGAGCTGCAGCAGTTTCTCATACGGATGCACTATGAACCCCAGAGCGTGAGCCACAAGATGGAACACTATGTGGAACACCTCGTAAGGCTCCTTCTTCCCGACGAGGAAGAAGCTCTGCTCCACTATTTCGGTATACTCGGTCGCGAGCAGAAAGGACTGGGCGACATAGCCCGCCACGGAAACATGACAGAGGAAGATGCCATGGCAAGCATTGACCGCAGCCTCAGACAACTCGCCATAACTCCCGAATGGCAGATGCTCAGACAAACCATGAAACCATAAACTATAAAAAACACATAGCAAATGAAGAAGATACTGTTGTTAGGCTCAGGCGAACTGGGCAAGGAATTTGTCATTGCAGCAATGCGCGCAGGACAGTATGTCATTGCATGCGACCGCTACGACAACGCTCCCGCCATGCAGGTGGCTGACGAAAGAGAGGTGTTCAACATGCTTGACGGCGACGCCCTCGAGGCTGTGGTGCGCAAGCATCAGCCCGACATCATCGTGCCGGAGATAGAAGCCATAAGGACGGAGAGGCTCTTCAAGTTCGAAGAGGAGGGCATACAGGTGGTGCCCAGCGCCAAGGCGGTGAACTACACCATGAACCGCAGGGCCATTCGCGACCTTGCCAGCCGTGAGCTGGGACTCAGAACAGCCAAATACTTCTATGCCAAGACCCTTGACGAGTTCCGCCACGCTGCCGACGAGATAGGCTTCCCATGCGTTGTCAAGCCCCTGATGTCGTCGAGTGGCCACGGACAGAGCTATGTGCACAACGACGATGAGCTTGAACAGGCGTTCCGCGAAGCCATGGAAGAGAGCCGCGGCGACGTGAGGGAGGTAATCATTGAGGAGTTCATCGACTTCGACTCGGAGTTCACGCTCCTCACCGTGACGCAGAAGAACGCACCCACGCTGTTCTGTCCTCCCATAGGACATGTGCAGAAGGGCGGTGACTACCGCGAGTCGTGGCAGCCCTACCGCATCAGCGACGATGCGCTGCGTCAGGCTCAGCACATGGCAGACCAGGTTACGAAGGCGCTCACCGGCTATGGCATCTGGGGCGTGGAGTTCTTCCTCACCAAGCAGGGCGAGGTAATCTTCTCAGAACTCAGTCCGCGACCCCACGACACCGGCATGGTAACACTCGGACACACCACCAACCTCTCGGAGTTTGAACTACACTTCCGTGCGGTGATGGGACTGCCCATTCCTGCCATCCACCTTGAACATGCCGGAGCCAGCGCAGTGATACTCTCACCCACTGAGGCTGCCACGGCGGTAGACCGTTCGCTGCTGCCTTACAATCTCGTGGAGGCACTCAAGGAAGACCGCACCCGTCTGCGCATCTTCGGCAAGCCCGAGGCCCACAAGGGCAGACGCATGGGCGTGGTGCTGTGCTACGGCGATGTGGACGACGATGTAGATGCGCTCCGTGCTAAAGCCAAGCGGCTTGCCAAGACCGTGCTCGACACCGACCCATACATGAAGAAATAGATAATATCCACGCCCCTAATTCCTCAAACAGCAAAAGTTAATATGATAGGAAAACTGATAGACCTGCCGAAAATCACCGATCCACGAGGCAATCTCACCGTGGCGGAACAGCTGAAGAACGTACCCTTCGAGATAGCACGCGTATACTGGACCTACGATGTGCCGGCAGGAGAGAGCCGCGGCGGACATGCCCACAAGCGGCTCAAGCAAGTGATAGTGGCATTGAGCGGCTCGTTTGAAGTGACACTCGACAATGGTCATGAGCGCGAGACCCATCTGCTCAACCACCCATGGCAGGGACTGCTCGTGGAAACAGGAATATGGCGTACCCTCAAGGACTTCTCTACCGGTGCCGTATGCATGGTGCTTGCTTCCGACTTCTATGATCACGACGAATACATCTACGACTACGATGAATTTCTCGCTTCGGTGAGAGCCAAGGATGGGGAGAAAAAGAATGTTTGAAATAGTAAGATACACTCCCGAGAGAGCCGGCGAATGGAACGCCTTCGTGGCTGAATCCAAGAACGGCACCTTCCTCTTCGACCGTAACTACATGGATTACCACAGCGACAGGTTCGCCGACCATTCGCTCATGTTCTTCTACAAGGAAAACATCTATGCGTTGCTGCCCGCCCACCAGCAAGACGACAGCCTCATGACCCACATGGGACTGACCTACGGCGGACTGATCATGAGCAGCAAGTGTACGGTAGCCATGGTCATGACGCTCTTCGACGAGCTCAACGACTACCTCCGGCACCACGGCATCAGGCATGTGCTGTATAAGTGTGTGCCGTGGATCTACCATCGCATGCCTGCCGAGGAAGACCTCTATGCCATGTTCCGCAAGTGCAACCCGCGGCTGGTGGCACGCGACTTCGGCTCTGTGATACCCCAAGGCAACACCATCAGGTGGGAACGCATACGCCGCCGGGCTCTCAAGCGTGCCGTCGAGGCTGGCATCACCGTGGAGCAGAGCAACGACTATGCTGCCTTCTGGCAGGTGCTCAGCGACAACCTCATGCAGAAATACGGTGTCAAGCCCGTGCATACCCTTGAGGAGATGCTCCTGCTGCGCGACCGTTTCCCTGAGAACATAGTGTTGTGGAACGCCGTGAAAGACTCTCAGGTGGTGGCAGGCATCGTGGTATACATCACTCCGCAGGTCGTTCACGCACAGTATAGCTCGGCAACGCCCGAGGGCAAGCGGCTCGGTGCCATCGATGCCATCTACGACAGAATCATCAACCACGAATACGCAGGCTATCCCTATTTCGATTTCGGACGCTCTACCGAAGACCGCGGCAGCTATCTCAACGAGGAGCTCATCTTCCAGAAGGAAGGCTTCGGAGCCCGTGGCATGTGCTGGGACTGGTATGAGTGGGACGTCTGACTTTACTGCAAACCCTTAATACCCTCATCATTCAACCATGGTAGAATATCTCAGTCTGAAAAACATCACAGCCATGCACTCCGACGAGCTGCAACAGGCGGTGAGCACAGTCGTCGACAGCGGATGGTACCTGCAAGGAAATGCCATCTCGGCTTTTGAGAGTCAATATGCCTCATACATCGGCACGGAGCATTGCATATCGTGTGGCAACGGACTTGACGCGCTGTCGCTCATCCTGCGCGCATATATCGAGATGGGGGTGATGAAGGAAGGCGATGAGGTGATAGTGCCTGCAAACACCTATATTGCAACCATTCTCGCCATCACCGACAACCGTCTCACACCGGTGCTCATCGAACCCGATGCCGATACGCTGGAGATTGACGACAGCCTGATAAGCCAAGCCATAACCCACCGCACACGCGCCATAATGATAGTACATCTCTATGGACGTTGTGCCTACACTGAGAGGATAGGGGAGATATGTCGGCAGAGAAACCTGAAGCTCATTGAGGACAACGCACAGGCTCATGGCTGCATGTATCTTCCCGCAAAGCGGAGGACAGGGTCGCTGGGTGATGCCGCCGCACACAGTTTCTATCCCGGCAAGAACCTCGGGGCTTTCGGCGACGCAGGAGCAGTGACCACGTCAGACACTGAGCTTGCCAACACCGTCAGGACCTTGGCAAACTACGGGTCGTCAAGAAAGTATGTGTTCCCATACCGGGGGCGCAACTCCCGCATGGATGAGCTCCAGGCGGCAGTGCTCAGCGTGAAGCTCCAGTACCTTGATGCCGACAACGACAGGCGCAGGGACATAGCCCGGCGTCTCATCTCAGGCATAGACAACGGCGACATACGCATTCCCGATACGCCGGAGACCGACAATGTGTGGCACATCTTTCCCGTGTTCTGTAGCCGGCGTGACCGCCTGCAGCAGCATCTGTCTGACCGTGGCATAAAGACCATGATACATTATCCCATACCGCCGCACCGTCAGGAGTGCTATCGTGAGTGGAACCATTTGAGTTTTCCCATCACCGAGGCAATCCATGCCACTGAGTTGAGCCTTCCCTGCAACCAGGCCATGACCTCCGATGATGTGGAGGAGGTGATAGAAGCTGTCAACAGCTTCAAGATGGAATAAACAACAAGCCCCCGCCTTTCTCTTGAAGGCGGGGGCTTGCTGCGTCTATGGACGTGACGTACTTATTCCGTGGGTCTTTCAAAGTCTACGAAAGAGTAGTCATATCCGTGTTTCTCGTCTCTATGGTGGTCTTCGCGCCATGTCTCCTTCCATCCGCTGTAGTCTGGAAAGAAGGCGTCGGCATCCTTGGGGCTGTCGTCAATGAGTGTCAGGCACAGACGGTCAGTCATGCCCATGCCTTGTTTGTAGACCGCAGCTCCACCTATTATATATATATTCTCATCGCTGTTGCAGTGGCTCAGTGCCTCCTCCAGTGAGCGGTATACCTCACAGCCAGGCAGTTCCTTGGTCGTTCTCGACAGCACTATGTTCCTGCGGTTGGGCAGTGCACCCTTGGGCAGCGACTCAAAGGTGCGCCGTCCCATGATGATGGTGTTGCCCGTGGTGAGTGCCTTGAAGCGCTTCAGGTCGTTGGGCAGCCAATACAGCAGTTTGTTCCTATAGCCTATGGCACCATTGTTTGCCACGGCAGCAATCATTGAAATCATAGTCTTTTCCTTTCTTTTGTCAGTGACGGGCTTTCCTCTCCCTGTCCTACACGCTCACCACAGCCTTTATGTGTGGGTGAGGGTCGTAGCCTTCGAGCTGGAAATCGTCGTAGGTGAAGCTGAACAAATCCTTTACGTCGGGGTTTATGCGCATGGTGGGCAGTGGTCGTGGCTCTCGCGTGAGTTGCAGTCGCGCCTGTTCAATGTGGTTCAGGTACAGGTGTGTGTCGCCGGTGGTATGGATGAAGTCTCCGGCTTTGAGTCCTGTCACCTGTGCCATCATCATGAGCAGCAGTGCATAGCTTGCAATGTTGAAGGGCACGCCGAGGAAGGTGTCGGCTGAGCGTTGGTACAGCTGCAGCGACAGTCTGCCGTCAGCCACATAGAACTGAAACATGGTATGACATGGTGGCAGTGCCATCTGGTCTACCTCAGCCACGTTCCATGCCGACACTATCATGCGTCGTGAGTCGGGGTTGTTCTTCAGCTGGTTGAGCACGTTGGTGATCTGGTCTATGGTGCCGCCGTTGTAGTCGGGCCACGACCGCCACTGGTGTCCATACACGGGTCCGAGCTCTCCGTTCTCGTCAGCCCATTCGTTCCATATCCTCACTCCGTGTTCCTGAAGGTATTTCACGTTGGTTGAGCCGCTGAGAAACCACAGCAGCTCATAGATGATGCTCTTCAGGTGGAGCTTCTTGGTGGTGAGCAGTGGGAAACCGTCGTCGAGGTTAAACCTCATCTGGTTGCCAAAGATGCTGATGGTGCCGGTGCCGGTGCGGTCGCCTTTCTCCGTTCCTTCGGTGAGGATGCGGTTCAGCAGGTCAAGATACTGTTTCATATTATGTCTATTACGTTTGTTTCTTCGGGTATGTGTGTGCTTTTTATCCTCCATTCCTTGGGATAGAGGTTGTTTGCGTGGTTGCCCACGTTCTTTGCCAAGCCCAGTATGGCACCGTTGTAGCTCACGCGTACCAAGCCACGCGGCATGTCGGGGCTGAGTGTCAGGGCTTCACGTCTCAGGTATGCCACGGCCTGTTGGTAGGAGAGCTGTGCCAGGGGTGCGTCGGCAGCGTCGTGTAGCGCCGTGAGGTGGCTCAGGGGCAGTGGCTTCACGCTGCCTTTGCGTTTTGTTGGTCGGCGGCTGCCGTGTTTCCTCATCACAGCCATGAAGAGACCCTCGCTCCGTGTGATGCCTGGGATGAAACGGTAGACGGATGCGGTGAAGCCCTCGAGCAGCGAACCGGTGATGTTCCATCCCGGTTCCGTGGGCACGGTGAGTATGTCTGCGCCGAGCTCTTCTGCTATCCACCGCGTGTTCTCCTCGTTCTCCATGGTGTTGAGCGTGCAGGTGGAGTAGATGAGCACTCCTCCGGGCTTCAGACATTTCCAGATGTCTGCCACTATGCTGCGTTGCAGTTGCCGGCACTGTTCCACCTTGGCGGTGCTCCAGTCGGCTATGGCTCCTTCGTCTTTGCGGAACATGCCTTCTCCTGAGCATGGCACGTCGGCAAGCACAATGTCGAATGTGGCACCGGCCTTGGCAAAGTCGCGTGCATAGCTGTTGGTCACGCTCACCTGCGGCATGTTGCTGCCACCGAATGTCCACCATTTCTGTATGTTTTCGCTGAGCACCTGCACGCGTTTGCCCATAGGCTCGTTCACGGTGAGGGTGCTGCCCTGTGGCAGTGACTGTGCGGCGCATGTGGACTTGCCTCCCGGTGCGGCACAGAGGTCGAGCATGTCTATGGGCTCATCACCACGGAAGCTGTCGGTGAGCGTTCCTGCGAACAGCTGTCGCAGCACATGCCACAGAAACATTGACCCTGCCTCCTGCACATAGTAGGCTCCGGCATGGAGCAGTGGGTCGAAGGTGAACGAGGGTCTGCCGTTGAGGTAGGCTCCGCTGTCGCACCACGGCACCCTCTGTGCGCCCCATGTGGCAGCAATGTTGGTGGTGGTCAGTCCGCTGTTGAGGCGTATGCTCACGGGCGGCTCCTCACCCATGGCGTTGAGCAGTAGCCCGTAGCGTTGCTGTCCGAGGGTGGCTTGTGCCTGTTGTTCAAAGGGTGCTGGCAGTGTCATGGTCTGGTTTCTGTTGTTTCCTGTGTTTTTGTTTCCCTGTCGTTATTTCTTCAGCTCTGCAATCATCAGGCGTGCGGCATTGTCGGGAGCAATGTCGCTGCCGAGAATGGTTCTCACCTGTCTGTAGCCTTCGAGCATGGTGGTGCGTGCTGGCTGTCCGGGCAGTATGCGGTAGAGCTCGTTGGCAATGTCGTAAACCCTGAACTTGTCGGCAAACAGCTCTGTCACCACCTCGCGGTTGGCAATGAGGTTGACAAGCGAGATGTATTTCACCTTTATTATGAGGTTGAAGGCTATGCGTATGAGCTTGGGCAGCGGTGTCTCGTAGCACACCACCTGGGGCACGTCCATGAGCGCCGTCTCGAGGGTGGCGGTGCCGCTGGTGACGAGGGCCGCCGTGGAGTGTGCAAGCAGCTCGTAGGTCTTGTTTCTCACCATTCTCACCGGTGTGTCCTTGATGAATGTGGCATAGTAGTCGTCGTCGATGGATGGTGCTCCGGCGAGCACGAGCTGGTAGTCTTCAAAGCGTCGTGCCGCCTCAATCATTGCAGGCAGGTTGTCTTTTATCTCTTGCTTGCGGCTTCCGGCGAGCAGTGCTATGATTGGCTGTCGGGTGAGGCTGTTCTCTGTCGTGAACTGTTCGAAGGTGGTGTGGTAGCTGTCCTTGAAGCGCTGCACCTCTTCTGCCGTGGGGTTTCCCACATAGTGTATGGGGTATTTGTGTTTTTTCTCGAAGAAGTCTTTCTCAAACGGCAGTATGGAGAAGAGCTTGTCTATGTTGCGCTTAATGCTCCTTATCCTCCATTCCTTCCATGCCCATATCTTCGGTGAGATGTAGTAGAACACGGGTATGATGCTCTTTGTCTGGGGCTTCTTCGGGAGCTTCACCTCAGTGGTGGCAGTCATGGCTTTCGCCTTGGCTATTACATACTTTTTGTATATCCGGTTTTGTGTTGCCACAAACTTGGCAATCTTGAGGTTGAAACCGGCATAGTCCACGAGTATCACCACGTCGGGGTTCCATCTCACAATGTCTTCCTTGCATGCTCTCATGTTTCGGAAGATGGTGGGCAGGTGGGTGAGTACGGGCACGAAGCCCATGTAGGCGAGCTCCTTGAAGTGTCGCACCCTTGTGCCGCCCACGGCAAGCATGTTGTCGCCGCCGAAGAAGCGGAACTGTGCCTCCGGGTCATGGTTCTTCAGGCACTGCATGAGTCGTGAGGCATGGAGGTCTCCGCTTGCCTCTCCCACGATGAGATAGTATTTCATAGTTGTTCCTCCCAGTGTTTAAGTGTGTTGAGCATATCGTAGTCGGTGACGTCCATCTTCACCGGTGTTACTGCCACATAGCCGTGGTTCAGTGCCCATCGGTCGTTGTCGGTGGCTGTGGGCTCGTCGTCGCGGTATTCGCCCACCATCCAGTAGTATTTGCCTCCGCGTGGGTGCTGGCGCACCTCCACTTCGTTAATCCAGCTGCCGAAGCCCATGCGGCAGAGCTTCAGCCCGCGGAAGCTGTCGGCATCGGGGAAGTTCACGTTCAGACACACACCCTTGGGCAGTCCGTCGGTGAGCACCCGCGTAACAATCATGCGCACATAGTGGCGCAGGTGTGAGAGGTCGGCATTGGGGTTGTAGTTGCATGACGAGAATGCTATCGAAGGGATGTATTTCATGCAACCCTCCATTGCCACTCCCACGGTGCCGCTGTAGTGGTTGTTCACGGTGGAGTTGTCGCCGTGGTTTATTCCGCCCAGAACCATGTCGGGTGTGCGCTGCGGAGTAATCTGGCTCAGTGCCATCTTCACGCAGTCCACCGGCGTGCCGTTGCACGACCATACCTGTGCTCCCATCATGTCGTCGTGGCGGGTGAGGTAGAGTGGCGGCACTGATGAGAACGCCCTGGAATAGCCTGAGCGTGCCCCGTCGGGTGCGCAAATTATGATGTCTGCCATGTCGTGGAGAAACTCCGTCAGGTAGCCTATGCCCTTGCTGTCGTACCCGTCGTCGTTTGATATTAATATCAATGGTCTTTCCATTATTCTGCTTTTTGCCCACAAAATTACTAAAAAGCGAGTGAATAGAAAAAGCTAATGGTTGTTTTTGTGTTTCAGGCTTTGCACAAATATTGCATTAACAAGATTTTAGGAATGTTAAAAAGTTTCCTTTTTCTTTACAAACCCACTTTTCAAAATAGAGAAACTTTTCCTTCTGAAAACGTATATTCATACAAGTAACTTGCAAAAACAGCCAAAATCTTGTCAAGAAAAAGGAAAAACGGGTTTCAAAAGAGGCTCTTTCAGCAATCAAAAGTGCCACTTTCGCATGATGAAAGAGCCTCTTTCGCAACTGAAAGTAGCGTTTTTGGGTATTTTTCGGGCAATTTTCGTTGCACATTCTTGGTAATTTTTCCGTTACTCTTTGGTAGTCAAGGTATTAGTCTTGCACACAAATCCTTGAAGAATTTCGGACAATTTTCCTCGTCGTCGCCAGACATTCAACTCTCCATGTTAACGAGAGCCACAAACCTCAGTTTTTTATGTTAAAAAATGGTTGTTGCAACCAACCAAGCCCAAGCCTCTCTCGTTTGTTCTTTTGGCAGTGGTATTGTTTTTTATGTCAAGTAATGGTGTGTTTTGCGTTAATGTATCGTAAATAGTTCGTCGGTTTGCGAAAGAATGTTTAACTTTGTAGCCAAAATGTTTTCAAGTATGGATAGCAACATCCATTCAATGTGATACAGAAGTAGGAACTCAACAATCCCTACCAACCAAAGAAGGAGAATTATGGGAAAGATAATAGCATTGGCAAACCAGAAAGGTGGAGTGGGAAAGACCACCACCACCATAAACCTTGCAGCATCGCTGGCAACGCTCGAGAAGACGGTGCTCGTGGTTGATGCCGACCCGCAGGCGAATGCCTCCAGCGGTCTGGGCGTGGACATAAAGGAAGTAGACTGCTCGCTCTATGAGTGCATCATAGACCATGCCGACGTGCGCGATGCCGTGTATACCACCGACATAGAAGGACTCGACATCATACCCAGCCACATAGACCTTGTGGGAGCAGAGATAGAGATGCTCAACCTCAAGGACAGGGAGAAGGTGGTAGGCAACCTCCTTGCCCCCATCAGCGACGACTATGACTACATACTCATAGACTGTTCGCCGTCGCTCGGACTCATCACCGTGAACGCCCTCACTGCCGCCAACTCGGTAATCATTCCCGTGCAGTGCGAGTATTTTGCACTTGAGGGTATCAGCAAGCTGCTCAACACCATAAAAATCATCAAGAGCAAGCTCAATCCGAAACTCGAGATTGAAGGCTTCCTGCTCACGATGTATGACTCGCGCCTCCGTCTCGCCAACCAGATCTACGACGAGGTGAAGCGCCACTTCCAGGAACTGGTGTTCAAGACCGTGATACAACGCAACGTGAAACTCTCGGAGAGCCCCAGCCACGGCCTCCCCGTGATACTCTACGATGCCGACTCCACCGGTGCCAAGAACCACCTGGCACTCGCAAAGGAAATAATCAGCCGGCAGTAAGCACCATGAGGTGCTGATGACATCATACAGGACAAACCGACAACAACAAAAAAGAAATAACCAACGATCATGCCACCACGCAAGAAATACAACACGACAAACAAGCCGGCGGCGCTCGGCAGAGGACTTGATGCCCTCATCTCAACCGACGACGTGAGCACACAGGGCAGCTCAACCATCAACGAGGTGCCCATAGACCAGATAGAAGCCAACCCCGACCAGCCGCGCCGCGAGTTTGACCAGACAGCACTCGAAGAACTCGCCAACAGCATCAAGCAGCTCGGAATAGTGCAGCCCATCACCCTCAGACAGATGGAAGACGGCAAGTTCCAGATCATTGCCGGAGAGCGCCGCTGGAGAGCATCGCAGCTTGCCGGTCTCCAGACTATTCCGGCATACATACGCACCATAAACGACGAGAACGTCATGGAGATGGCGCTCGTGGAAAACATTCAGCGCGAAGACCTCAACTCCATAGAGATAGCACTCGCCTATGAACACCTCATGGAGAAGAGCGGCATGACACAGGAGAAGGTGAGCGAGAGAGTGGGCAAGAGCCGCGCCGCCATAGCCAACTACCTCAGGTTGCTGAAGCTCCCGGCACAGGTGCAGATGGCCCTCCAGAAGAAAGAGATAGACATGGGACATGCCCGCGCGCTGCTCTCGCTCAACAGTCCGAGCCTCCAGATCAAGCTCTTCAAGGAGATACAGAAGAACGGATACCCCGTGAGAAAGGTCGAGGAGATGTGTCAGATGCTCAACGGCGGTGAAGACATACAAGTGGCAAAGAAGACAATAGCCGCTAAAGTTCGCATGCCCGAAGAGTTCAACCTGCTCAAGTCGAGACTCTCACAGTTCTTCAACACGAAGATACAGATGACCTGCAACGACAAGGGAAAGGGAAAGATAACCATACCATTCTCTTCGGAGGAAGAGCTCGAACACATCATGCATGTGTTTGACAAGATGAAATGACAAACCAACGACAGACAGTGAAGCAAACGGCAGCAAACATACTCAGAGTGACGATAGCCGCAGCAGTGATGCTCATTGCCGCAACAGGAGAGGGACATGCACAGACCTCCGACCCCAGCTATGACGACGACTCGCTGTTTGTGGCACCACCACTGATAATGCCACAGGAAGACAGCATTGCCATAGCAGTAGTGGCTGACACCACCACACACAAAGCCAAGCGTGACTGGAGCACATGGCGACCCAACCCAAAGAGAGCACTGTGGCTCGCACTGGTACTGCCGGGAGCCGGACAAATCTACAACCGCAAATACTGGAAGCTTCCCATCTTCTACGGTGGGTTCCTCGGCTGCGCCTATGCCATAAGCTGGAACAACAGAATGTTTCGCGACTATGCCAAGGCATACATGGACATCAGCGACAACGACCCCAACACACAGAGCTACAACACATTCCTGCACCTCGGCAACACTGTGACCGAAGCAAACAAGAAACGATACCAGGAGCTGTTCAGAAAGCGCAAGGACCGTTTCCGCAGATACCGTGACCTGAGCTGCTTCATAATGATTGGAGTATATGCCCTGTCGGTGGTCGATGCCTATGTCGATGCCTCGCTGTCGGAGTTCGACATCTCCGACGACCTCAGCCTCAGGGTGGCTCCCGCAGTGTTCTCCGACCAGTCGCAGCGAAACAGCATGAAGCCCTCGGGACTGGGACTCGGCTGCAACCTCACCTTCTGACACATATAACAACCATCAACCAAGCACGATGAAGAAAATACACATCATATTAGCCGCAACACTCATTGCTACAAGCCTTACCGACGTGAAGGCACAGACAGAGGAATATGAAATAGTGACACTCGACAACGGTAGCAAAGAGGAAATAGCAGTGCCGGAGTCGTTCTCCCTCAACGTTGACGAGATGCTCAGCACCTATCATGCCAAGAACAACATCAGCGAAGACAGCAAATGCAACTCCACCGACATTGACATCTATGCCGACAAGGAGACGATAGTGAGCCGTCTGAAGAGCATGCCCACGATAATAGAGATGCCCTACAACGAAGTGGTGCGCTCGTTCATCGACCGATACACGCAGCAAGGACGCAGGCAGGTGAGCCTCCTGCTCGGCATCTCAAACTTCTACATGCCCATCTTCGAACAGGCACTCGAGACCTACGGGCTGCCCCTCGAACTCAAATACCTGCCGATGATTGAGTCGGGACTCAACCCCAATGCCGTGTCAAGGCACGGAGCATCGGGACTGTGGCAGTTCGTGCTCGAAACAGGAAAACGCTACGGACTGACGGTGAACTCACTCGTTGACGAGCGACGCGACCCCGTGAAGGCATCCTATGCCGCCGCCCACTACCTGAGCGACCTCTATCGCATCTTCGGCGACTGGAACCTCGTCATAGCAGCCTACAACTGTGGACCGGAACGCATCAACAAAGCCATACACCGGGCAGGAGGAGAGACTGACTACTGGAAGCTCTACCCATACCTGCCAAAGGAGACAAGAGGCTATGTGCCCTCGTTCATCGCCGCCAACTATGTGATGAACTTCTACTGTGAACACAACATCTGTCCCATGGAAACTAACCTGCCGTCGCGCTCCGACACCATAAACGTGAAGCAAGACGTGCACTTCGAGCAGATAGCCGGAGTGATAGGCATAGACATTGACCAATTGCAGGAACTCAACCCGCAATACCGCAGAAGCATAGTAAACGGCACCAGCGGCGACGGTTCACTGCGCCTGCCCTCGGAATACATAGGCAAGTTCATTGACAACGAAGACTCCATCTATCACTATCCCACCAGCAGGATGGTGGCAAAGCGCTCGGTAGTGGATATCGACGACAGCAAGGATGCCCCAGCAGTCAGCACCAGCCACCATGAGCGCCAGCACAAGGCAAAAAGCGAGAACTGGCATTCAAGGCATAATGGCAAGGTAACCAAGGCTGACGCAAAATCAAGCAAGGAGTTAAGCAAGGAATCAAGGAAGGAATCAAGGAAGGACTCGAGGAAAGGCTCAAAGAAGGATAAGGCCGACAACGACAGCCATTCCAAACGCTCAAGGAAAAAGGCTGAGACAGCCAGCAGCGTGACGATAGAGAAAGGTCAGACCCTCACCGAGATAGCAAAGAAACACGGCACCACCGTGGAGAAGCTCAAGAAGATAAACAAGATTTCCGGAAGCAATATCAGGGCAGGAAAGAAGATAAAAGTGAAATGACACTGACAGAAAAAGAAGAAAAGACATTCACTTCCATAAAAAGCCGGTAAACCTTAATCATCACCCCATAAAACAAACAGCGGAGGACAACTATGGCAAACGACAACAACGACAGCAAGACCAACGTAGCCATGACAATGACAGAGCAGGAGGCATATTGGGAAAAGAAAGTAGACGAGGCTTTCCAGCATCTCGTGGACACATACATAGCATCGCGCCACCGCAAGAAGATTGACATCATAACAAAAGCGTTCAACTTTGCAAGGCAAGCCCACAAGGGTGTGAGACGACTGTCGGGAGAACCATATATCATGCACCCCATAGCCGTGGCACAGATAGCCTGCGAGGAGATAGGACTCGGCTCAACGAGTATATGTGCATCACTGCTCCACGATGTAGTGGAAGACACCGACTACACCATCGAAGACATAAGCAACATCTTCGGACAGAAAATAGCACAGATCGTTGACGGACTGACAAAAATCAGCGGAGGAATATTCGGCGACAGGGCATCGGCACAGGCCGAGAACTTCAAGAAGCTCCTGCTCACCATGAGCGACGACATAAGGGTGATACTCATAAAGATATGCGACAGACTGCACAACATGCGCACCCTGCAGTCGCAACCCGCCAACAAACAATACAAGATAGCAGGGGAGACACTGTATATCTATGCTCCGCTGGCTCACAGACTGGGGCTGAACAAGATAAAGACAGAGCTTGAGGACCTCAGCTTCAAATATGAACATCCCGACGCCTACAACGCCCTGCAACAGAAACTCGCCTCCACGCAAGCCGACCGTGACAAGCTGTTTGAACAGTTTACGGCACCCATACGCGAGCAGCTTGACAAGCTCGGAATGAAATACGAGATAAAAGCCAGAGTCAAGAGCCCGTATTCCATCTACAACAAGATACAAAACAAACATGTGACCTTCGACGAGATATACGACATTCTCGCCGTGAGAATCATATACACACCATTGTCGCCCGAGACAGAGATTGACGACTGCTTCAAGATTTACATAGCAGTAAAGAAACTATACAGACTACATCCCGACCGTACACGCGACTGGACAGACAACCCCAAAGCCAACGGATACCAGGCACTGCATGTGACCCTGATGTCGAAGCAAGGACGATGGGTGGAGGTGCAGATACGCTCCAAGCGCATGGACGAGATTGCCGAACAGGGCTTTGCTGCCCACTGGAAATACAAAGACGAGGGCGAGGGTGAGATATCCGAAGACGACAACGAACTCAACGAATGGCTCAAGACGATAAAGGAGATACTTGACGACCCGCAGCCCGATGCCATGGACTTTCTCGACTCCATAAAGCTCAACCTCTTTGCATCGGAGATATTCGTGTTCACGCCGAAAGGCGACATCAAGACCATGCCGGCAGGATGCACGGCACTGGACTTTGCATTCCAGATACACACCTTCCTCGGAAGCCACTGCATAGGCGCAAAGGTAAACCATAAGCTCGTGCCATTGAGCCACAGACTGCAGAGCGGCGACCAGGTGGAGATACTCACCTCGAAGTCGCAGCATGTGCAGGAGGAATGGATAAACTTCGTAACCACGGCAAAGGCAAAGGGAAAGATACAAGCCATACTGCGTCGTGACAGCAAGGAGATAAGGAAGCAGGGAGAGGAGATACTGAACAAATGGCTCAAGGAGAACTCGCTTGAGCTGACAACATCAGTGATGGACAAGCTCTGCGAGCTGCATGACATAAAGAAACAGGAGCGTTTCTTCTATGCGCTGGGCATGAAGACGATATTGCTTGGGGAGAAAGACCTTGACGTGCTGCTTGGAAAAGACAAGCACCAGTCGTCGTCAAGATGGAGAAAATTCGTGCCTTTCCTCAGCAGTGACAAGAAAACCACCATGGAGATACAAGAGGAAGACAACTATTTCGTGGTGAAAAAGGAATTCAACAAGAAGAAACCGGTGTATATCACCGAGAACAACATAAAGCAATATGTGTTCCCAAGCTGTTGCCACCCCATACCCGGCGACGATGCCCTCGGATATATCGACAACAAGAACCACATTGAGATACACAAGCGCAACTGCCCTGTGGCATCGAAGCTCAAGGCAAGCTTCGGCAACAGAATACTCGATGCCAAATGGGACATGCATCATCAGCTGTTCTTCGACGCAAAGGTAAGGATAAGAGGTATAGACAGGAAGGGATTGCTGCTTGACGTGAGCCAGGTGCTCTCGGAGGAGCTCGGAATAAACATCCGGCGCATAACCATCTCGACAGACAACGGCATCTTCGACGGAACGTTGGACATAAGGGTGCACGACCGCGACGAGGTGAGTCTCATTCTCGAGAAGATGAAAAAAATAGAAGACCTGCAAGAAGTGTCGCAGATCATCTAATGATATAAGCAGGAAAAAGTATTTCAAGGAGGAAAGAGGTGGGCTTACTCCAGCCCGCCGAGCTCTTTCTTTATGGCACGAAGCTCATCACGCACACCCTCGAGCGTGGCAATGATCTCGGCACTGCGCTCCGCACCCTGACGGTTGGCATGTATCATCTTCCTGGCTGCTGACAGACGGAAGCCGCGAACCTTCACCAGATTGTATATCACCTTTATCTGCTCAATGTCGGCAGTGGTATACTGGCGCACCTTGTTGGCTCCGGTCTTTGGCTTGAGGTGAGGAAACTCTGTCTCCCAATAGCGCAACAGACTCTCGTTGACACCCAACATCTGTGCCACTTCCTTTATAGAGTAGTACAACTTTCGCGACTGTCCGGTATTTTCTGCCATAGTTATTGATGTTATTTCGTTTGTTGCTGTTGTCGTGATGATTATATCACCGCAAAATTACGAAATAATACCGAGCCGACAAAGATTTTTATGAATATTTTCCGTACCTTTGCACCGCCCTATATATTAAGGTGAGGGCTACATTATCACGCATATACACAACCGTAAACAAACTAATGATATGATGACAGCTAAGGAAATACGCGATTCCTACAAGAAGTTCTTTGAACAGAAAGGACACACCATAGTGCCGTCGGCACCAATGGTGATAAAAGACGACCCCACACTGATGTTTACAAATGCCGGCATGAACCAGTGGAAAGACATCATCCTCGGCACTAAGCAACCCGAGCCCAGACGCAGGGCTGACACGCAGAAATGCCTGCGCGTGAGCGGTAAGCACAACGACCTGGAGGAGGTGGGACACGATACCTACCACCACACGATGTTTGAGATGCTTGGCAACTGGTCGTTTGGCGACTATTTCAAGGAAGGTGCCATAGACATGGCATGGGAGTATCTCGTAGATGTGCTGAAACTCAACCCCGAGGACCTGTATGTGACGGTGTTCGAAGGTGACAAGAGCGAAGGACTCGAGCGTGACGACGAGGCTGCCGGCTACTGGGCAAAGCATGTGCCAGAGGATCATATCATCAACGGAAACAAGCACGACAACTTCTGGGAGATGGGCGACACCGGTCCCTGCGGACCCTGTTCGGAGATACATGTGGACTCACGCACTCCTGAGCAGAAAGCAAAGGGGCTGCCGGGCAGGGAGCTCGTAAACAAAGACGACCCACAGGTGATAGAGATATGGAACCTTGTGTTCATGCAGTACAACCGTAAAGCCGACGGCTCGCTTGAGAAGCTGGCAATGAACGTCATAGACACCGGCATGGGCTTTGAGCGACTCGTGCGCATGATGCAGGGCAAGCACTCCAACTATGATACCGACATTTTCCAACCTATCATAAAGGAGGAAGAAAGACTCACAGGCTTGCACTACACCACAGAGGACGAAGCCAAGGGCAACGTGTCAGAGCAGGCTGAGGCGGTGAACGTGGCGATGCGCGTGTGTGCCGACCACCTCAGGGCGGTGGCATTCTCCATTGCCGACGGACAGCTGCCCAGCAACGCCAAGGCAGGCTATGTGATACGCCGAATACTGCGTCGCGCAGTGCGCTATGCCTACACATTCCTCTCACAGAAAGAAGCATTCCTGTATAAGCTGCTGCCGGTGCTCGTGCAGGAGATGGGCGATGCCTTCCCGGAGCTCAAGGCTCAGCAGCAACTCATAGGCAGGGTGATGAAAGAAGAGGAAGACTCGTTCCTCAGAACCCTTGAGAGAGGCATAAACCTGCTCAACGGTGCCATGGACGAGCTCAAGGCTCACAACCAGACTGTGCTCGATGGCGCAGCAGCCTTCCGTCTGTTTGATACCTATGGCTTCCCGCTCGACCTCACCGAGCTCATCTGCCGCGAAAACGGCTACACCGTGGACGAGGCACAGTTCAACGCAGAGATGCAGAAGCAGAAAGAGCGCGCCCGCAACGCTGCAACGGTGGAGAACGGCGACTGGATAGAGGTGGCAGGCAACGGTGGCGAACAGCAGTTCGTGGGCTATGACTATACCGAATACGAATGTCACATAACACGCTACCGCAAGGTGACGCAGAAGAAAAACACCTATTATGAGCTTGTGCTCGACAATACTCCTTTCTATGGAGAGATGGGTGGACAGGTAGGCGACCAAGGTGTGCTCGTCAGTGAGGATGAGACGGTGGAGATTATCGACACCAAACGTGAAAACAACCAGAGCATCCACATAGTGAAGAAGCTCCCGAACAACATTGAGGCAGACTTCATGGCATGTGTGGATACCGACAAGCGCAATGCCAGTGCTGCCAACCACACCGCCACTCACCTGCTTGACTATGCTCTCAAGCAAGTGCTCGGCGACCATGTGGAGCAGAAAGGCTCGTTTGTGAGCCCCGACTTGCTGCGTTTTGACTTCTCTCACTTCCAGAAGGTTACCGACGAAGAGATACGTCAGGTGGAACGACTGGTGAACAGCATGGTGCGCGAAGACCTGCCGCTTGACGAGCATCGCAACACCCCCATGGAGGAAGCCAAGGAGATGGGTGCCATAGCTCTCTTCGGCGAGAAATACGGTGATACGGTGCGCGTGGTGCGCTTTGGTCCGTCGTGTGAGCTCTGTGGCGGTATACATGCCAAGAGCACTGGCCGCATAGGTATGTTCAAGATTGTATCGGAGGCAAGCGTGGCTGCCGGCATACGCCGTATAGAGGCATTCACAGGAAAGGGCTGCGAAGAGGCTCTGTATGGTCTTGAAGACACGGTGAAGGCTCTGAAGAACATGTTCAACAACGCCAAGGACCTGAAAGGCGTGGTGGAGAAATACATTGAGGAGCACGATGCCATGAAGAAGGACATTGAGCAGTTCAGGGCACAGGCAGTGGAGCGCATGAAGCAGCAGCTCGTTGAGCGTGTGGAGGTGAGAAACGGCATCAACATTGTGAAAGCAGTGTTGCCGCTCGAGGCTGCCTTAGCCAAGGACTTGGTGTTCAAGGTTCGTGAGGCTATACCGCAGCAGCTGGTGTGCGTGGTGGGTTCTACCGGCGACGGCAAACCTATGCTCAGCGTGATGTTCTCCGATGATATGGTGAAGGAACACTCCCTGCATGCAGGACAGATTGTGCGTGAAGCTGCTAAGCTCATCCAGGGCGGCGGTGGCGGACAGCCCCACTTCGCCAGTGCCGGAGGAAAGAACCTTGAAGGCTTGAACGAGGCTGTGGAGAAGGTCTTGGAACTTGCAAAAATGTAACAATAGAGGATTGAATAAAGAAAACAACAATAGGGCAATAAAGAAAAGGAGCCAGCCACAAAACCGTGGTTGGCTCCTTTTCTTATTTTTCTTTGACATGTGGTGACGATGGCGTTTTAATATGCCTCGTCGTGTTCAATGTCGTGTTGTTTCAGTCCGTTGCGGTCTATGGCACGCCATGCATAGATGATGTATGCGAGAACAAACGGAATGAGCAGCGATACCACCGCCATGGTGGTGAGGGTGAACTGGCTTGAGCAGGAGTTCTCTATGGTGAGGCTGTACTGAATGTCGATGTTGGAGGGATAGTAGGCTGTGTGGTTCCATCCGGCACAGAGCAGCAGCGAGAGCACCACCAGCACCACACCGATACCGGCATACCAGATGCCGCGGTGGAAGCTGTTGCTCCTTGTCGTGCGTATGATGCCATAGAGAAGCAAGGCTGTGCCTGCTACGAACAGCAGGAGAAGCCACCACATCTCAAGCATGTTGTGAAGGTATTTGTATGGCTCCATGGCAACGATGCCCGTGGAGGGGTCGTAGGCATAGCCCTCTTTCTGGAGGACATAGGCAATGAACGAAAGGAAGAAAGCCAGGAAGCATGCCGTGTTTCCATGTAGCTGCCTCTTGGCACGCGAGCGGATGTTGCTGTCTTCCACATTATTTATTATATATAGTCCGCCAAGTACGCGCGAGAGAAAGAACACTGCCAGTCCGAAGATTACATTCCATATATCGAGGAGGGCATCGAGACCATGCGAGGCGTTTGCCCAACGGCTGATAACCGGCTGAAGGGTATCGGTCATGTTTGCCTTGTCGACAATGAAATTGCTGCCGGTGAAGAAGGTGGCGACAGCACCGCCAAGGAGCACTGGTCCCACCACACCGTTTATTACCAGCATCCACTGGAAGGTTTTTGTGCCGAGGATGTTGCCGAGTTTGTTTTGAAACTCATAGCTCACCGCCTGCACCACGAATGAGAAGAGTATAGCCATCCACAGCCAGTAGGCACCGCCGAAGCTGGTGCTGTAGAACAATGGGAAGGAGGCGAAGAATGCTCCGCCGAAGGTCACGAGTGTGGTGAAGGTAAATTCCCATTTCCTGCCTGTGGAGTTTATCAGCAACCGGCGCGACTCGGCATTCCATCCCAGACTGAATATCATTGAGTTGGCTCCCTGCACGAACATAAGGAACACCAACAGGGCTCCCAGCAATGACACCAGAAACCACCAGTATTGTTGCAAAAAAGCGTAGTCCATAATATCTCTGTTTATGATTGTCAAATATATCTTAACTTATCTCCGGTCCTTTCTTTATCTGCTTGAGCATGATGTTTATCTCTACAACGAGCAGTGTGGTGAACAATGCGAGGAAGATGAAGAATGTGGTGGCAACAGAATGTGTGGGCAGGTCGCTCACTGATACCCATGTGGGGAGCATGTCTTGTATGGTCCACGGCTGCCGCCCGAACTCGGCTACCAGCCATCCTGCTTCACTTGCCACATAGGCGAGGGGAACGAGTGCAATGGCAGAGAGGTGGAGCCATCGCGGAGTGGCAATGTCTTTCTTGTAGACGAACCACAGCACGGTGGCGAAGAAGAGTATGAACAAGCAGCCCAACCCTACCATCACACGGAACGCCCAGAAGTTCACAGGGATGTAAGGCACCAGTTCGTCAACGTTGCGTATGTATCCGTAGCCGAAATACTTCATGTTGCTGCTGATGGTGGCACGGAGATTCTCCAGGCGCGCTTTGTCAACGCTGCCAGGCTCGCTGCCCTGCAGGCTTGTCTTCAGCTTTCTGTAGTCGGCGAGGGCTGCAATGGCGGCCTTTCCTTTCTCTATCTTCTCGGCAACTGAGGGCTCGGTCTTTCCGTCGGGAGTGGTATAGCCCTTTATCAGGTCGTTGATGCCAGGCACATAGCCGTGGATGTCGCGCGTAGCCATAGCCGAAAGAGCATAGGGTATGCCTATGCGCAGTGTAGGCTCTTCGCCACTGGCATAGTCGGGTTGTGAAAAGGGATTGACCCATGCCACGGCGGTGAGGCTCTGGTCGGTGCCTCCATTGTAGAGTGCTTCCATGGCAGCGAGCTTCATGGGTTGCGATTTAGCCACTTGTTCACCGGAGATGTGACCAGTCATGGCGGCTAAGAGTGCTGCCACGAGTCCCACGCAGGCTCCCACCTTTATGCTTTGGCGCGCCAGTTCCTGCTCACGTTTCTTCATGAGGTACCAGCAGCCCACGGCAACGGTGAACACTGCGCCGATAATCCATGAGGAGGTTACGGTGTGACAGAATTTCCCGATGGCGAAGGGCGAGAGTGCTACCTCTGCAAACGACACCATTTCGTTGCGCATGGTGTCGGGATTGAACTCGCAGCCTACAGGACATTGCATCCACGCATTGGCTACGAGTATCCACCAGGCTGATATGGTGGCACCAAGACCGGTGAGCCAAGTGGAGGCGAGATGGAAGCCGCGCGACACCTTCTTCCATCCGAAGAACATCACAGCCACGAAGGTTGACTCCATGAAAAATGCCAAGATGCCCTCGATGGCGAGTGGTGCACCGAAAATGTCGCCCACAAACCATGAGTAGTTGCTCCAGTTGGTACCAAACTCAAACTCGAGGATGATGCCGGTGGCTACACCCATGGCAAAGTTCACACCAAACAACTTCTGCCAGAACTTTGCGGCATCCTTCCAAAAAGTCTTTCCTGTGCGGTAGTAGATGGTTTCCATTATACCCATGACTACTGCCAAACCAAGGGTGAGAGGCACAAACAGCCAGTGGTAGATGGCGGTGAGGGCAAACTGAGCTCTTGCCCAGTCGACCATTCCTGCATCAATGTTTAACAATAAGTGTGTCATAGTATTGCGTTTTTTTTGTTTTTGGTTATTTCTGTGAACGTTCAATCATCTGCCTTGACACATAGTCGGCATTGTCGCCGTTGGTGGCATGGCGCTTTAGGAAATTGGGGAAGAAGAATATTTTCAGGATTACGAATATTACAAACAGTTTTACAAGAATTACCGTCCACAGCGTCTTGCCGATGCGCATGTGGCGGAAACCGTCGTAATAGAGGTCAAAGATGCGATAGAACAAATTGTTTTTCTGCATGTGTTGGGATGTTTAGGTTAGCAAGGATACTGCCGTGCAGAATAATAATATCATGTCTATGCTGCAAAAATAAGAAAAACTAATTGAAAATAGTGTCCTTTTTTCTTAAAAAAACATATTTACGTTATATTGGCGGCAAAGAAAAAACTTCAATGGACATAAATTTCAGGTAAAATATTTTAACTTTGCCAACGTTATTATAATGCATTCCATATAACTGAGAATAGGATAATGAACAGGATATACGGAAAAACTGCCATGGCGGCGGGAATAATGTTGGTAGGAATGGCTGTGGAGGCTTTTGCACAGCAGACCTTAAATCTTGAGCAGTGTCGCAACATGGCTCTTGAGAACAACAAGCAACTCAAGACAGCACGCTTGGGCAAGACCATGGCTGACTATACTTCAAAGGCTGTAAAGACCAAGTATCTGCCACATGTGGATGGACTTGCGGGATATGAGCACTTCAGCCGTGAGGTATCGCTGCTGAACAATAATCAGAAAAACACCCTCAGCAACCTTGGCACGAATGCCATGGCTAAGGTTGACAACCGCATAGGTTCCGTAGTAAGCAACATGGTGGAGCAGGGACTGGTATCGCCTGAAGCTGCCCAGGACTTCTCCAATCTCATGCAGGCTGCAGGAGCACCCTTCGCACAGTACGGCGACGATCTCGGCAATACCATTCGCGACGCTTTCCGCACCAACAACAAGAATGTATGGATGGGAAGCATCATGGTAAACCAACCTATCTACATGGGAGGAAGCATAAAAGCAGCCAATGAGATGGCACGAATAAGCATGGACATGGCTCAGAACCAGATTGACAACACCACACAGTCAACGCTCTATGCCATAGACAACGCCTACTGGATGGCTGTGTCGCTGAAAAACAAGGAACGGCTTGCCAAGCAGTATCTCTCACTCGTGAAGAAGCTCAGTGACGATGTGCAGAAATACATCAACGAGGGAGTGGCTACACGCGCCGACGGACTGAAGGTGAGTGTGGCTGTGAACCAAGCGGAAATCACCGTCACACAGGTGGAAGACGGAGTGTCGCTCTCGAAGATGCTGCTGTGCCAATTGTGTGGGCTGCCAATAGACTCGCAGATAACCCTTGCCGACGAGGATGCGGCAACTCTTCAGTCAGATGACCATGAGGTTGAAGCGTTGCTGACAGATGATGGCTACGATGCTTCCCATAACCAGCGCCCGGAAGTAAGACTCCTTGAGAACGCCGTCAGCATGAGCCAGCAGGCTACCAAGCTCACACAGGCTCTCTACCGCCCCCACATAGCACTCACGGCAGGTGTGCTCTTCAGCAATCCCAACGTGTTCAACGGCTTTGAAAAGAAATTCAAGGGGATGTGGAACATTGGCATCGTGGCACAGATTCCCATCTGGAACTGGTTTGAAGGTCGTTATAAGACCAATGCCGCTCGCATTTCCACTCAGATGGCACAACTCGAGCTTGACGACATCAAGGAGAAAATATCCCTGCAAGTGGAGCAATGCCGCTTTAGACTAACTGAAGCCAACAAGAAACTCATCATGGCAAGGAAGAACATGGCGAGTGCAGAGGAAAACCTCCGTTGCGCCAACGTTGGCTACAAGGAAGGAGTGATGACTGTTACCGACGTGATGCAGGCTCAGACAGCATGGCAGAATGCCGAGACGCAACGCATTGATGCCGAGATTGATGTGAAGCTAAGTCAAACGGCACTGAGGAAAGCCCTCGGAACGCTGGCTGTTAACTAAGCAATTAAGGACAAAGGAAAACGAATTAGGAAAATAACAATTAAAAGGCTATGTCAGCAAAAACACAATATAACAACATTCTTCTGGCAGTGGTAGGATTTGTCAGCGTGGTGGTGATAGTGGCACTAATAGGTTTCTTCACCCTTGACCGCACGAAGGAAACCATTCAAGGACAGGTGGAGGTGGAAGAATACCGTGTGGCATGCAAGCTGCCGGGACGCATAGTGGAGATAAGAGTAAAAGAGGGTGACTTCGTGCATAAGGGCGACACGCTCGCCATTCTTGAGATGCCCGAGGTGAGCGCACAGGAGAAAGTGACGGAGGCTGCCGTGGGTGTGGCTGATGCCATGAACGACCTTGTGTCGGCAGGAGCAAGGAAGGAAACCCTGGAGAGCTCCTACCAACTATTGCAGCAGGCTGAGACTGCCCGCGACCTTGCACGGAAGACCTACGACCGTATGCAGCGTCTCTTTGATGAAGGAGTGTCAACGGCACAGAAACGCGACGAAGCCATGGCGGCCTACAAGGCGGCTGAGGCACAGGTAGTGGTAGCAAAGTCACAATATGACATGGTGAAAAGCGGTGCCCGCGAGCAGGAACGGCGTGCAGCCCAGAAGCAGGTTCAGGCCGCTCAGAGCAGCGTGGGAGTGGTGAAGTCTGTGCTGCGTGAGACGGTTCAGACAGCAAGTGCCGATGGCGAAGTCAGTGCCATCTATCCCAAGGTGGGCGAACTCGTGGGCATGGGTTCGCCAATAATGACCATCTCGCTCACCAATGAAGTATGGGGTTCGTTCAATGTAAGGGAAGACCAACTCAAAGGCATGAAGGTGGGCGACGTGATCAATGCCTATGTGCCTGCTTTTGAGAAAGAGATAAAGATGAAAGTATATTCCATGAAGGACGAAGGCACCTATGCCACTTGGAAAGCCACTAAAGCCAACGGACAATACGACCTCAAGACCTTTGAAGTCAAGGCTCATCCCACCACCCACTTCGATGGTCTCCGACCTGGCATGTCGCTAATCATCAAGGAATGAAGCAGGGTAGGGGACACTCATTTTCCTATACCATAACCCCGGAAGCATAACAAAGCATCTTCAGTTCAGATGAAAGTGATAAAGAGAATACTCAGGGTGGCGGCACGCGAATGTGGTATATTGGCTCACAATCCAATATACTTCTTCACCATGATAGTATTCCCAATATTCATAGTGTTCTTCTTTACATCGATGATGAACACAGGTGTGCCACAGGAACTGCCTTGTGGCATTGTAGACCTTGACAATACATCAACAACAAGGTCTCTCATACGGAGGCTCGATGCCATGGAGACAACGCGCGTAGCTGCGACATATTCAAATGTAAACGAAGCGCGCAGTGCCATTCAACGTGGAGAGATATATGCTTTTCTCTACATACCACGAAACACCACCTCAGACCTCATGGCTCAGCGGCAACCCTCCATATCTATATATTATAGCAGCGTAGTGATGATGGCAGGAGCCTTACTCTATCGCGACATGAGGATTGTGGGTATGCTCGGCTCTCTCTCGGTGGCTGCCACCAAACTGTCGGCTTTGGGCAAAAGCGAAGGGGAGATAAAGAGTTTCGTGCAACCCATTGCTGTTGACGTGCATCCTGTAAACAATCCCGGAATAAACTACAATGTCTATCTCTCTACCTTCATGGTGCCGGGTGTGCTCATGTTGTTTTTCTTTGTTGTCACGGTCTATTCCGTTGGCACCGAGCTGAAGTTCAACCGTTCGCGGGAATGGATGCAGCTCTCGGGAGGCAATGCGTGGGTGGCAATCACGGGTAAACTTCTGCCTCAGTTCCTCATATTCTTTTCCATGATGGCATTCTACATGCTGTATGTCTTCGGAGTAATGGGCTTCCCCCATCAAGGCGGGCTGCTCAGGATCTTGCTCCTGGCTGTTCTCACCGTCACCTCGGCAGAAGGTTTCGCGGTGTTCATGTTCTGCATCATGCCGTCGCTGCGTATGTCTATGAGCATATGCTCGCTGTGGGCGGTGCTCGGTTTGTCTATGGGCGGTGCCACCTATCCGGTGTTTGCCATGGACGGAGTGCTTGAAACACTCTCATGGCTCTTCCCCCTGCGCCATTACTACATGATTTATCAGATAGCAGTGTTCAACGGCTATCCACTCTCCGACTGTTGGATACATGTGGTCATACTCACGGCATTCTCGCTGATGCCCCTGCTTGATGCCCACAGATTAAGAAAAGCAATGATTGAATATGTCTACATTCCTTAGATATGCGAAAGAAGCCATCCACGACATGTGCTACATCTGGTGGATGGAGATGAAAAACGTCGTAAAAGACGATGGAGTGCTCATCTTCTTCGTGCTTGTGCCATTGGCTTATCCCTTGGCCTACTCATGGATATACAACAACGAGGTGGTGCACGATGTGCCGGTGGCTGTGGTCGACATGTCTCACTCTGAGTTGTCAAGACAGTTCATAAGAATGATGGATGCCTCTTCCGACGTGCATACCGCCTACTATTGCAACAGCCTTGCCGAGGCAGAGAGCCTCGTGGGGCATCAGGTGGTGAAGGGTGTGGTTTATTTGCCTTCAGACTTTGACAAGAAGATACAACGTGGGGAGCAAGCTCATGTGTCAGTCTATTGCGACATGGCTCTCATGCTCACCTATAAGGCTCTGTTCTCCACTGCCACCAATGTGTCACTTGCAATGAACCGGCAGATACAAGTGTCAAAGCTCGGCAGTGCCACGCAGCGCGACGAGGAAATAAACACCACTCCTATGGTGATAGAGGAGGTACCCATCTTCAATCCCACAGGAGGCTATGGCTCTGCTGTGCTCCCTGGCGTGCTTGTACTCATACTTCAGCAGACCCTGCTTCTGGGCATTGGACTCTCGGCAGGCACTGCACGCGAGAACAACCGCTATAAAGATCTGGTGCCGGTGAGTCGTCACTACAATGGAATATTCCGCATAGTGACGGGCAAGGCGCTGTGCTACCTCATGATCTATACCGTGATGGCTGCCTACGATACCTTGGTCATTCCAAAGCTGTTTGGCTTCACACAGCTGGTGAGAGGCTCCGACCTCATTGGGCTGATGCTTCCCTATCTGCTCTCGTGTATATTCTTCGGAATGATGCTGTCGTGTTTGGTGCGCTATCGTGAGAATGTGATGCTGCTTGTGGTGTTCACCTCGGTGCCCATGCTTTTTCTCTCCGGCATTTCGTGGCCTCAAAGCAGCATTCCCGGCTTCTGGCAAGGTGTGTCGTGGCTCATTCCCAGTACCTTCGGCATACGCGGTTTCCTGCGCATAAGTAGCATGGGAGGCACCCTCCATGACATACACACGGAGTATACTGTTCTGTGGATACAATCCATAGTATATTTCTTTGCAACCTGTCTGGTATATCGCTATCAGGTAATCAAGTCACGCCGGCATGTTAACGAGCGTCTGGAGATGATGAGACAGAAGGTTAGAAAGTATATCGTTCATAGCTCAAGCTCAGACTATGGTGAGCCACAGTCACGTTGAACAAATGCTGACTGTGATGGTTTGCTTAGCTGAGCACAGAAGCTGCTTTGCCAAGCTTACGCTCCCACTCTGCGTGTGGCGGGCTGTTCCTTGTTTCTGCGTCTCACCACTGTCACAACACTCTGTGCCAACGACAGGAAAGCCTGTCCGGTCATAGTGTCAATGTTGAGTGCGGCGGGAGTACCGTTGTCGCCATTGTCGCAAATGCTCTGCACCAAGGGAATCTGTGAGAGCAAGGGCACATTCATCTCCTCTGCCAGTCTCTTGGCTCCTTCCTTTCCGAATATATAATACCTGTTCTCTGGCAGTTCGGCAGGGGTGAACCATGCCATGTTTTCCACCAGTCCGAGTATGGGCACGTTCACTTTCTCGTTTCTATACATGTCTATGCCTTTGCGGGCATCGGCGAGAGCCACTTGCTGCGGTGTTGAAACAATTATGGCGCCTGTGATGGCAAGGGTCTGGAGGAGCGTGAGGTGAATGTCGCTGGTGCCCGGTGGCGTGTCGAGGATAAAATAGTCGAGCTCTCCCCAATCGGCATCGGCAATGAGTTGCTTGAGGGCAGAGGTAGCCATGCCGCCTCGCCATAGCGTAGCAGTGTCTTTGTTCACGAAGAAACCTATGCTCAGCAGCTTTACGCCATACTGCTCAATGGGCTCGATGAGTTGTCTGCCGTCTTTCTCTATGGCATAGGGTCGGGCATCTTCCACGTTGAACATCTTGGGCATTGACGGACCGAAGATGTCGGTGTCAAGCAGTCCCACCTTGTAACCCAGCCGTGCCAATGCTATGGCGAGGTTGGCTGCCACGGTGCTTTTGCCCACACCGCCTTTTCCAGAGCTCACCGCAATGATGTTTTTCACTTCCGGCAGCAACTTGTCGGGCTCAGGACGCGGTGCCGACCGATACTCGGTGACAATCTCCACCTCCACATCCTTACCGCAGTGGTAATGTATGGCAGCCTCGGCAGCCTTCACCGTGGACTTCAGAAACGGGTCGGTGTCGCGCGGGAACAGCAGCACCACCTTTGTGGTCCAGCACTGTCGGGCATCGTCGAAGCCCACCGTGGGTGTGTCGGCAAGCATCTCGCTCTCTATTATGTTCTTTTTTGTGCCGGCATAGGTCACCGTAGCCAGCGCGTCCATTACTTTCTTAGGATATAGCTCCATGTCGTTTCCTTTCGTTATGTATGCAGGATAGTCCTGTATGGTTTCTCTTTCTCTCTGCAATATCTTAAAAGGAGAAATGAAGATGAAAGCTTTCTTTCAATTTTTTCATTTCTCCTTTTATGTTTAGTGATCCCGTTGGGATTCAAACCCAAGACCTTCAGAACCGGAATCTGACGCTCT
>CAMVSV010000001.1 GCA_947170265.1 uncultured Prevotella sp. | reverse complement strand
AACTTGTTTGAATTGCCGAGCGTGAGGAAAGTCGGTGAAACCAAATAGCAGAAATAGCAGAAATTTGCGTTATGGTAATGGGCAAAAGCATTCCTCCTCAACTGGAAATCCTGCTCAATACAAATTCTTTCTACCGCTCATGATTTCAAATCCTGATCAACCACTTCTTTGATTAGGTACTTTCGCTCGACACTGAAAAGAAAAGCAAGCTTTCATTTTGCATTGTGCTCGCTTAACCGTACCTTTGAATAAGGTACTATCGCTCGGAAAAGAAATGAAAAACAAGTTTTCCCTTTGCTTTTCCCTCGCTTAACCGTACCTTTGAATAAGGTACTTTCGCTCGACACTGAAAAGAAAAGCAGGCTTTCCTTTTGCATTGTGTTAGCTTAACCGTACCTTTGAATAAGGTACTTTCGCTCGACACTGAAAAGAAAAGCAGGCTTTCCTTTTGCATTGTGCTCGCTTAACCGTACCTTTGAATAAGGTACTTTCGCTCGACACTGAAAAGAAAAACAAGCTTTCCTTTTGCATTGTGCTCGCTTAACCGTACCTTTGCAAATCGAAATGAGAGTAAAGCTAACAAAAAAACAATTCTTGATGGGCTTCGCGGTAGTGGTGGTGCTACTCGCATTGGTGAGGTGTGTGTTCCCATCGGTTGCAGGAACAGCCTATACTGACAATCTTCAAGCTTCTGCTGACCTGTCTGTGGCTGATAGTGCACGGAGTGACACGCTAAGGGCAACGGGGCGTTTCTTTAACGGTAAGCATCCCATACTGAGTGTGAGTAGTTTCAAGAATGAGTTTCCTGATACAAACGACTTGCAACTCACGGCAGCCAGACAGTTTGGCGTAACACCTGTGTGGAACCGAAGTGACGCGGAGTCTCGAAAGACAGAGCTGGTGTATATAGGCAGCGACCCATACTACTCAGTGAAGCCTCTCTCCGCAAGCATTCCATATCTGGTTCCAAGGGCAGCTGTGCTTCTACATGACATTGGCAGGAATTTCTTTGACAGCCTACAGGTGAAGCATATTCCATTGCACAAGCTTTGTGTGACGAGTGTTCTGCGTACCAAAGATGATGTTGAGAAACTGCGCAGGCGTAACCGCAACGCCACGGAAAACAGTTGCCATCTCTACGGCACCACCTTCGACATTAGCTATACGCGCTATCTCACGGTGAGTGACCCGTCATCAGCTCCACGCCGCCAGGTACAAAATGACACGTTGAAATATGTCTTGAGCGAGGTGTTGCGTGACCTGCGGCAGCAAAACCGCTGTTATGTGAAATATGAGGTGAAGCAGAGTTGTTTTCATGTAACCACACGCTAATAGGTGAAAGCTTCGTGCTGCTGTGTTGGAAAAGCAGTTTTTTTATTTTGCGGAAAGTGGCTATCAATAAGGGCGTTAAGTGGAACGTAGAAAATAAGAGGCTAAAAAAGTGCAGAAAAAATTTGGTGGTATCACAGAAAAGCAATACCTTTGCACTCGCAATTCAGAAATGAATGATACGGATTGGTTCCGTAGCTCAACTGAATAGAGCATCTGACTACGGATCAGAAGGTTGTGGGTTTGAATCCCGCCGGAATCACAAAGAAGAGACTCCTATGAGAAAGATACTTTCGCTTAGGAGTCTTTTTTTTGTTTTTATGGATAATGATTTTTTTTCGTGGTAACATGCTGGCAGCATTGCTTCAGAATGGTCCGTGTGGGTGATTGCACTGAAAAAATCATTAAAATTAAGAGTTCGTTTACAATTTTAATATTTATTAGACAGAGATTTTCGCCTATGACATGCGAAAAGCGTAACTTTGCGTGTATTTTTTTAGTAACCATTAGTAAACGAACAAAATAACAATTATATCATGGCAGAAGCTATAGACATTCGAGAGCTCAATGCGCGTATAGAACAGAAGAGCTCGTTTGTGGTGAACCTTACCACTGGTATGGATAGGGTGATAGTGGGGCAGAAACACCTTGTTGACTCCTTGCTCATTGGACTGCTTAGCGACGGACATGTGTTGCTGGAGGGCGTGCCCGGTCTTGCCAAGACATTGGCAATAAAGACATTGTCACAACTCATTGATGCGAAGTTCAGCCGTATACAGTTCACCCCAGACTTGCTGCCTGCCGACGTGGTGGGCACTATGATCTATTCGCAGAAGGAAGAAAACTTCCAAATAAAGAAGGGACCGGTGTTTGCCAATTTCGTGTTGGCTGATGAGATAAACCGTGCGCCGGCAAAGGTTCAGAGCGCCCTGCTGGAAGCTATGCAGGAGCATCAGGTGTCGATAGGCGACACCACCTTTGCATTGCCCAGTCCATTCCTGGTGATGGCAACACAAAACCCAATAGAACAGGAAGGAACCTACCCGCTGCCCGAAGCACAGGTAGACCGTTTCATGCTGAAGGTGGTGATAGACTATCCCACTCTTGAGGAAGAAAAAGCCATCATCCGTGAAAATCTCTCAGGAACACTGCCTACGGTGACTCCCGTTGCTACTGCTGACGAGATAATCAGTGCGCGAAAGATAGTGGAAGAGGTCTACATAGATGAGAAGATAGAACAGTATATAGCAGACATTGTGTTTGCAACCCGCTATCCCGAGAGATATCAGCTCTCTGACCTGAAGCAGATGATAACATTCGGCGGCAGCCCAAGGGCAAGCATCAGTCTGGCAAGGGCTGCGCGAGCCTATGCCTTCATAAAGCGAAGAGGATATGTTGTGCCGGAGGACATACGCGCCGTGGTTCATGACGTGCTGCGCCATCGCATAGGATTGTCGTATGAGGCAGAAGCTATGAACATGAGCAGTGAAGATATTATAAGCGAAATAGTAAACAAGGTAGAGGTGCCATAGGATGGAAACATCGGAGATGCTCCAAAAGGTAAGGAAGATAGAGATTAAGGCCCGCGGTCTGAGTCAGAATATCTTTGCTGGGCAGTATCACACTGCCTTCAAGGGGCGTGGCATGGCTTTTTCCGAGGTTCGTGAATATCAGTATGGCGACGATGTGCGTGATATTGACTGGAATGTGACAGCCCGATTCCACCACCCCTATGTGAAGGTGTTTGAGGAGGAGAGAGAGCTGACCGTGATGTTGCTTGTCGACGTGTCGGGCTCGCTGGACTTCGGTACCACGGTGAAGACCAAGCGTGAGCTTGCTACGGAGATAGCCGCAACCCTTGCTTTCAGTGCCATACAGAACAACGACAAAATAGGAGTGGTGTTCTTCTCTGACCACATAGAAAAATATATTCCTCCAAAGAAAGGTAGGAAACACATCCTGTACATAATACGCGAGATGCTTAACTTCAGGGCTGAGAGTTCACGCACAAATGTCACCAATGCAGTGGAGTTCCTTACAAGGGTGATGAAGCGGAGGTGTACGGCCTTTCTGCTGAGCGACTTCTATGAACGTGGAATAGGAGAGGGCAGTGGTGCCAACAGCGGCAGACAAGCCAAGTCCAAAGGGAGCGAAAGACGTGCAGCTCTGGAGAATGCCCTGCTGATAGCCAACAAGAAACACGATTTCATAGCATTGCAGATATATGACCGCAGGGCCAAGGACATGCCAGATGTGGGACTCGTCAAGGTGAGAGATGCCGAGACGGGGCACGAGATGTTTATAGATACGAGTGACAGTCGTTTGCGACGTGCTCATGCCGATTATTGGAACGCACGGCAGACGCAGTTGCAGCAGATTTTCAGTAAGAGCAACATTGACAGCATATCGGTGTCAACAAATGATGACTATGTGAAGAGTCTCATGCTGCTCTTTGCAAAGAGAACATAGAGAAGTTGTGAAATAAGACATTGTGAAGAAGTTATTACACATATTTATATTATTAGGACTGGCGGTAGCCGGACAAGCCCAGGTGATGGTGGAGACACAACTTGACTCTGCCAAGATACAGATAGGCGAGCAGACCAACCTCAGCATAAGCGTGAAGGCTCCTGCCAAGGCGAAGATAGCGTTTCCGGAATATGAACCGCAAACGGAGCTCACACATGGGATAGAAGTGGTGGAGATGTCCGGCGACACCATTGAAGATGGTGACGAGCGCACCATAACAAGGAAATACAGGCTTACGTCATGGGATGAGAACCATTACAAGATTCCTGCGCTGCAGGTGACGGTAGACGGCAAAGCTTATCCCACGAAGACGTTTACACTTGATGTGGCAACGGTGGAGGTGGATACGTTGCATCCAGAAAAGATACGTCCAGCCAAGGACATCATGGACAATCCTTTCTCATGGGGAGAATGGATGCCTGTGATATTGTTCACCATACTGGCACTGACTCTCCTGGCACTGGCAGCATGGATGGCATACCGTCTGCGCAGGAACAAGGCGGTGATAACACTACCGTTTGCCAAGAAGCTGCTGCCTCACCAGAAAGCATTGAACGAGATAGAAAAAATAAAAGAGGAACAACTTAGCCGTTCAGAAGACCAAAAGACATATTACACTCGTCTTACCGACACTCTCCGCCAGTATCTTGAGGATCGTTTCAATATGAAAGCCAAGGAGATGACAAGTGGCGAGATTGTGGAACAGCTGAGGAAGGAGGAAGACCAGAGTAAGATAGACGAGCTGAGAGAGTTGTTTGCCACTGCCGACCTGGTGAAGTTTGCCAAGTATTCCGTACAGACAAATGAAAATGAAATGTATCTCTCCAATGTGGTGAGATTTATAGAAGACACCAAGAAGGAGGAAGATAACGATCAGCCAGACCCGTCAGTGGCACAAGCGATAGACAATGAGCGGCGCCATAGCCGTGAAAGGCGTATGACAAAGACAGCCATCATGATGACAGTGGTGATAGCCTTGGCTGTGATGGCTTATGTAGTATGGAAGGTTTATGAATTGTTAGCATAGGGAAGACAATGGATTTTGCAAATAAAGAATACTTGCTGTTGCTGCTGTTGCTTATACCGTATGTGTGGTGGTATGTGAAACGTCAACGCCATCAGGAACCCTCCATGCGCATGAGCGACACGTTTGCATACCAGCATGCTCCACGCAGTCTGCGAACTCGCATGATACACTTGCCTGCAATATTGCGGGGCTTGGTGTTTGCTTTGGTGGTGATAGTGTTGGCACGTCCACAGAGTTATAATGCGTGGAACGACAGGGATACAGAAGGCATAGACATCATGATGGCTATGGATATATCGATAAGCATGCTTGCCGAGGATGTTGCACCGAACAGAATAGAGGTGGCAAAGGATGTGGCTAAAGAGTTTATAGCTGACCGGCAGAATGACAATATCGGACTTACGGTGTTTGCCGGTGAGGCCTTCACGCAATGTCCCATGACCACCGACCATGCCGTATTGCTGAATATGCTTCAGGGTGTGCGTACCGACTTGGCGCAGAACGGACTCATAGAGTCAGGAACAGCTATTGGCATGGGACTTGCCAATGCTGTGTCGAGACTGAAAGACTCAAAGGCGAAGAGCAAGGTGGTGATACTCCTGACTGACGGCAGCAACAACGTAGGCGACATCTCACCAATGACGGCGGCAGAGATTGCCAAGCAGTTTGGCGTGAGGGTCTACACTATAGGTTTCGGCACAGATGAAGTGGCACGCTATCCTGTGGTGGTTAATGGTCGTACACAATATGTGAATGCAAAGGGTGAGATAGACTACAAGACCCTGAACGACATCGCGGATGCCACAAACGGACACTTCTACAGGGCTACCAACCGCAAGGAACTCTCGCAGATATATAAGGATATAGACAAACTGGAGAAAACCAAGATGAAGTCAAAGTCGGTGAGCCGTCATTATGATGTATATGAACCCTTTGCACTGGCGGCAGCCCTACTGTTGCTGCTTGAGATATTAATGAGAACGATATGGTTGCGTCGTCTGCCTTGACGATTGATGCCATGTATTATAATTGGAAGGAAAAGTAAATGTTAAGATTTGCAGAACCAACATATCTATGGCTGTTGTGGCTGATACCGATGCTCGTAGGCTTGAGGTGGCTGTATGGAATGAGACAAAGAAAACGATTGAAGCGCTTTGGTGACATGCAGCTGGTGAGACAACTCACTCCCGATGCGTCGTTGATACGTCCACATGTGAAGTTCGCACTCCTCATGGCTGCGCTATCCATGCTGATAGTATGTTTGGCACGACCACAGATGGGCACGCGCATAAGCAATGAGAAAAGAGAAGGCATAGAAACGATCATTGCCCTTGACATAAGCAACTCCATGCTTGCCGAGGATGTGGCGCCGTCAAGGCTGGAGAAAAGCAAGATGATGGTGGAAAACCTTGTTGACCACTTCCGAAACGACAAGATAGGACTTATAGTATTTGCAGGAGAATCATTCGTGCAGTTGCCAATAACCACCGACTATGTGTCGGCAAAGATGTTTCTGCATGACATAACGCCGGGATTGATAGAGTCGCAGGGTACCGACATTGGAGGAGCGTTGAGGCTTGCCACCCACAGCTTTACGCAAGACAGCCGCTCAGGCAAAGCCATTATACTTATAACCGATGGTGAAGATCATGAAGGCGGAGCAGAAGATATGGCTCGGGAAGCTGAAAAAAACGGAGTAAGAGTGTTTATTCTCGGCATCGGCTCTACATCTGGTGCACCCATCCCCATGGGCGACGGCTCGTATCTCAAAGATGAACAGGGACAGACTGTCATGACCAAGCTGAACGAACAAATGTGCAAGGATGTGGCAAAAGCCGGAAAAGGAACATATATACACGTTGACAACAGCACCTTGGCTGAAAACACTCTTGACAAAGAGCTGTCAGCATTGCAGAAGGGAGAAATAAACAGTGTGGTTTACAGCGATTATGACGAACAGTTTCAAGCAGTAGCAATTATTGCACTTTTGTTGCTTGTCATAGAGACGTTGATACTGGAGCGCAAGAACCATATAACCGGACGTTGGAATATTTTTAGGAGGGGCAAATGAAAAGGATATTATATATAATGTTTATGTTAGCCTGTGTGACGGCAATCAATGCACAGAGCGACAGACAGTATGTAAGAGAAGGCAACAGGCTGTACAGGAAGGCACAATATGCCAAGGCTGAAACAGCATATAGGAAAGCCCTTGAGGTTAACAACCGAAATCCTCAGGCTGCCTATAACCTTGGTTGTGCCCTGATGAAACAGAACAACGATTCCATGGCAATACAACAGTTTGCTGATGCTGCACAGCTCCAGGCTGACAAGAAGCACAAGGCAATGGCTTACCATAACATTGGAGTGGTATGTCAGCAAAAGAAAGATTTTTCCTCTGCCATTGACGCCTATAAACAGGCACTCCGTCTCAATCCCTCCGACAATGATACCCGTTACAACCTTGCTCTGTGCAAGCGGCAGCAGCAAAAACAGCAGAACCAGTCGGGTGGAGGAAAAGACGACAAAAATCAGCAAAAAGACAACAAGGACAAGAAGAACGACAAAAAAGACGAAAAGAATAAAGACCAGAACAAAGATAAAGACAAGCAAGAGCAGCAGCAAGACAAGTCAATGAGTCGCGATAATGCTGAACAGTTGCTCAACGCTGCAATGCAGCAGGAAAAGCAAATACAAGAACGCTTGAAAGCTAACATGCAGCAACCGCGCCGAAGAAAACTGAATAAGAATTGGTAAGAGACATGAAAAGATATATAAGCATTATATTCATGACGGTGGTCTCATTGTGCGTCTGTGCACAGAGAATAACCGTAAATGCTCCCCACAACGTTGCTGTGGGTGACCAGTTCCAAGTGGAATATGTTGTCAGCAGTCAGGATGTGAGAGGGTTCCAACCAGGACGTATGCCTGACGGTATTGAGATATTGTATGGACCAAGCACTTCTTCACAGTCAAGCTTCCATATGGTGAATGGTCATACCAGCAGTTCGTCGTCAATGACAATCTCCTATGTCATGCGGGCAACAAAGAAAGGCTCGTTCACCATTCCTGCAGCTCATGCCAATGTGGGAGGAAAAGTGATGCAAGCTCCGGCAACACACATCTCGGCGAGTGGAGGAGCGGCGGCATCCTATCACTCCAGAGGAAACGGCTATCAGCATGATAGTCAGACACAGTCACAACATCATGCCACGACTATAGCCCGCTCGGGTGAAGACATTTTCATAAAGGTAAGCGCAAGCAAGAAGAGAGTTCATGAGCAAGAACCGGTGTTGCTTACATATAAGGTGTATACGCAGGTTGATCTTACCTCACTTGATGGCAAGATGCCCGATTTGAAAGGTTTCCATGCACAGGAGGTGAAGCTTCCGTTGCAGAAAACGTTCCACCAAGAGTCTGTCAATGGTCGGACATACAACACCGTTACATGGAGTCAGTATGTGCTTTATCCGCAGATGACAGGCACCATGGAAATACCGCCCATAATGTTTCATGGTGTGGTGATGCAAGAGATACGCGATCCGATGGCATTTATACTCAACGGAGGGTATGAAGAGCGTAAATGCAATATCAAGGCACCGGGACTGACCATACAGGTTGACCCACTTCCTTCGAGACCACAGAACTTCTCTGGTGGCGTTGGAACGTTCAATGTCTCCGCACAACTCGATAAGGAAACGCTCAAAGAGGGAGAACCTCTCAACATGCGAGTGGTGGTGAGCGGTGTAGGTAACCTTAAATTGATTAAACAACCAGAGGTGTCATTCCCACAGAACTTTGAGAAATATGATGCCAAAGTAACCGATAAGACCCATCTCACTACACGAGGGGTAGAGGGAAATATGGTTTATGACTTTCTTGCCGTGCCACGGAAAGAGGGTACCTACACCATTCCCCCAGTTAAGTTTGTTTACTATGATACATCAAGCAACAGCTATAAGACCGCTCAGTCACAGGCGTTTACAGTGAAAGTAACAAAGGGCGATGGTACTCAGGGCGGTGAGGTCGATGATTTTGGTGTTGCTGCCTCTGAAGATATCCATAATATAAAGACAGGAAAGAGCGTGCGTCATTCGGTTGATGACTTCTTCTTTGCGTCGCCGTTCTACTGGGCTATACTCGTTGTGTTGCTTGCTGTTTTTGCTTTGCTGCTCTACATGTTCAGGAAAACGGCGATAGACCATGCCGATGTGGCAAAAATGAGGGTGAAACATGCCAATAAGGTAGCTGCAAAGCGTCTGAAGAGTGCATCACGCATGATGTCGCTGGGTAGCGAAGCTGATTTCTACGATGAAGTGTTGCGCACCTTGTGGGGATATATCAGCGACAAACTTAGTATGCCTGTAGAACAGCTTTCGCGTGAAAATGTCAATGAGCGGCTCACCGAGCATGGCGTAGACGCTGCTACTGTTGAGAGTTTCATTCTTGCATTAGACGAGTGTGAGTTTGAGCGTTATGCACCGGGTGATGCCAAAGGCAATATGAACAAGACTTTCAACACTGCGATGAACGCCATTATGAGCATTGAAGACGCTATGAAAACCGTTAAGAAGAACAAAGGAAAGGCAACGATGAAGGTTTTGCTGTTATTTGTTGTCATGCTTCCGCAACAAATGAATGCCGTAACCAAAGAGAATGCCGACAATGAATACCTCAAAGGCAATTATTCTCAAGCCATAAAAGACTATGAAGACTTGTTGCAGACGGGCGTATCGGCAGAATTCTACTATAACCTTGGTAATGCCTATTATCGCTCAGACAATATAACCAAGGCTGTACTCAACTACGAGCGAGCCCTCTTGCTGTCGCCTGGCGATGAAGACATTCGTTTCAACCTCCAGATGGCACGTTCCAAGACGATAGACAAGATCCAGCCTGAGTCGTCAATGTTTTTTATCACATGGTATAGGTCACTGGTTAACATGATGAGTGTTGATGCGTGGGCTTATTTCGCAATAACATCTCTATTGTTGGTTATAATGCTTGTACTGACCTATCTCTTCTCTGACAAGATTTGGGCGCGAAAAGTAGGTTTCTTTGGAGGAGTGTTGTTCGTATTCTTGTTTGTTATTTCAAATATATTCGCCTTCCAACAGCGTTCACAGCTGCGCAATCGTAACGGTGCCATTATTCTTGCTCCTTCGGTGAATGTAAAGAAAACACCAGCAGCATCGGCTTCTGACGCTTTTGTGCTTCATGAAGGTACTCGTGTGAATATCACCGACCGCTCCATGAATGGATGGTATGGAATACGTCTTGACGACAGTCGTGAAGGATGGATAGAACGATCTAATGCAGAGGAGATTTAATATATGGACTTCAGCAATATTTCATCACTCGATACCAGCATATTTCTGGCACTCAATGGCAGTGACTCGTTGTTTCTCGATGCATTGGCGCTCACTTTCACTTCTGCCTACACATGGAAATTGTTCTATGTGGCATTGTTCTTCCTTGTTGTGAAGAACAATGGGAAAGCAAGCCAGATACTGTTTGTTATATTGGCATGCGCATTGTGCATAGCACTTGCTACCGGAGCTTCGGCAGGTCTGATAAAGCCCTATGCTGCACGGTTGCGCCCGTCTTACGAGCCTGCACTTGCTCATGTCATTGACCTTGCTGACAACTACAGAGCCTCAGGCTATAGTTTCTTTTCCTCACATGCAGCCAATACTTTCTCCATAGCAGTGTTTTTCTCGTTGCTGGTAAGAAACAGGATATTTACAACATTTATGCTGGGATGGTCACTGTTGAATTGTTGGACACGGCTATACCTTGGGGTGCACTATCCCTCTGACATCCTTGCAGGACTTCTCTGTGGATTCTTCTCCGGCATGATTGCATATCTTTTTTACCAATTTCTGTATAGAAAGACCACACCCCGACTTCATTACATCTCCACTCAATACACCAAGACCGGTTATAGTCTTCCAGACATTGATGTTGTATTGAACATTCTCACTCTTACATTTATCTATGCCATACTAAGGGCTGCCATCACGGCATTCTAAATATATTTGTTTCTTTTTTACTCATTTTTTGAAATCACTCATGGATCCTCGCCACATTCACATATCAGACTACAACTATCAGTTGCCAGACGAGCGCATAGCAAAGTTTCCCTTGCCACAGCGCGACACGAGCAAGCTGCTTGTCTATCGTCATGGAACGATTACCGACGATAACTTTTTCAATCTGCCAGACTACCTGCCTCATGGTGCTCTGATGGTATTCAACAATACCAAGGTGATACAGGCACGCATGCATTTCAGAAAAGATACAGGGGCACTCATAGAAGTGTTTCTTCTGGAGCCCTTTCTTCCCCATGATTACGAGCAGATGTTTCAGAGCCATGGCTCCTGTTCTTGGATTTGTCTGGTGGGCAACGCCAAGAAATGGAAGGAAGGACAACTGGTTCAGTCTCTTGACATCAATGGCTTACACGTCAACCTTAGTGCAACACGTCAACGAAACCCTAAGGGTGAACTCATTCATTTTGAATGGGATAATACCGCCATTTCATTCGCAGAGATAATAGATGCGGCAGGTGAGTTGCCCATACCACCATATCTCAATCGTAAGACGCAAGAAAGCGATAAAACCACTTATCAGACCGTATATTCTAAGATAAAAGGTAGCGTGGCAGCACCTACTGCCGGACTTCATTTCACCGACAATGTGTTGCGCTCACTCGACAACAATGGCATCATACGCGAGGAAGTGACCCTTCATGTGGGTGCAGGCACTTTTAAACCCGTAAAGAGCGAAGAGATTGAGGGGCATGAGATGCATACCGAGTATATATGCGTCAGGAAGTCAACACTTGAGAAACTTCTTCAGCACAACTGTCAAGCCATAGCAGTGGGAACAACCAGTGTAAGGACTCTTGAAAGTCTCTATTACATGGGAGTCAAAGCCTACCAAAATCCCGATATTACGGAAGATGAGCTGCATATTGACCAATGGATGCCCTATGGAAGCAATCCTCAGCCTCTCTCAGCCCAGCAAGCCGTCTCCTCATTGCTGTCATACATGGAACGCCACTCGCTTCCATCTCTCCATTCCAGCACACAGATTATCATCGCTCCGGGCTATGACTACAAGATAGTGAAAATGCTAATAACGAATTTTCATCAACCGCAGAGCACTCTCCTGCTCTTGGTCAGTGCATTTGTTCATGGTGACTGGAAAACAATCTACTCCCATGCTCTTGCTAACGACTATCGCTTTCTCAGCTATGGCGACAGCTCGTTACTCATTCCTTAATGAGTATCTGTGGTTATTGCAAAGATAATGATGAGATGGTATATTTAAACGACGATATTGATAGTTTCGATTTCGAAGCATCCTTAGCCAAGCTTTCGTCACAACGGCGTGAGCAAGCTCTGCGTTTCCGCTCGGAGCGCGACCGCAAGCTCTGCGCACTTGCCTATATCCTTCTTTGCGAGGGACTGCGCAAGGAATACGGAATCACCGAACTGCCGTTGTTTGACTATGGTGAGCATGGCAAACCATTCATCATCGGTCACCCTGACATACATTTCAACATCAGTCACTGCCGCGAGGCTGTAGTGTGTGTGCTGAGCGACCGTCCTGTGGGGGTTGACGTGGAGGGCATGCGTGGCTACAGAGAGTCGCTTGTAAGATATACCATGAATGATGCTGAGATTTCAGAAATAGAGCAGTCTGCCTGTCCGGAGATTGAATTCATTCGTTTGTGGACAAGGAAAGAGGCTGTCATGAAATGTTATGGAAGCGGAATTACCAATGACATCAAGCATGTACTTGAGCATAACTCTCTTGAAACAACTACCATTACCAGTGCCGACAACCGTTATGTCTATAGCGTATGTTACGGCAATTAATACAAAGCATAGAACGTACATTCAAAATAACTTTCCATTATGAATATCGATTACGACATCCTTGAAGAGCGTGAGGTCTCTTTCCCACCGGCACATACTGCCGAGCACCTGCTCAACCAGCTTATGCAGCGCTTGTATGGTTGCGAACGTTCAAACAATGCTCACATTGAACGCAAAAAGAGCAAGATTAGCTATGCGCTCAACCATAAGCCAGACAGAAAGGAGGAGAAGGAGATAGAACGTCAGATGAATGACCTCATACGGCAAGACCTGCCTGTCACCTTTGAGACGGTGTCGCGTGCCGAACTCGAAGGCATGATAATGAATGCTGCTCCAGGCAGTCCTGAGTCGCGAATGGATTTGTCTCGATTGCCCGATGATGCTTCCAATACCATACGCTTGGTGCGTATAGGCGACTATGATGTGTGTCCGTGCATTGGCAAGCATGTGAGGTCAACATCACAGATAGGAAGCTTCGTGATGCTGGGCACAAACTGGGACAATGACACCCATGTCTTTCGCATAAGGTATAAGATAGTTTAGTGGAACAAATGCTGAAAAACAGATAAGTATATCATGAAACAAAAAAGGGTTTCGTCCATTGTGGCGAAACCCTTTTTTGTTATTTTCAGTGTTTGTCGTTTTCCTCTTTCATGTCTATAAACTGCCGTCTTGCATCATAAAACTCATATTGCAACATCGCCAGTTTCTGAGAGGGAACGATGTGCACGCCAAATCCGTATCTCATCTGCCATTTCAATTTCAGGCTCATCATGCCCTGATTGATGTATGCGGCAACATACGGGTGAACGTGCAGGTAAAATTTCTTGACGCCAATCTTGTTGACCAGGGTGTCGATTTTCCTTTCCAGCTGTTCGGTGAAGAGTATGCTCGACTTTATCTTTCCTGTGCCGAAGCAGGTTGGGCATGTCTCCTCTACGTTAACGTCTACTGCCGGGCGCACTCGCTGTCGTGTTATCTGCATAAGTCCGAATTTTGACAGAGGCAGGATGTTGTGGCGCGCACGGTCGTTTTTCATGTTCTCACACATGCGTTCGTAGAGCAGCTGCCGGTCTTCGGCAAGGTTCATGTCAATGAAATCTACAACGATGATACCTCCCATGTCTCGCAACCGCAGTTGTCGTGCCAACTCATCGGCAGCGCCGAGGTTTGTCTCGAGTGCGTTTTGCTCTTGCCCGTTCTCTTTCTTTGTTCTTGTGCCGCTGTTCACGTCCACTACATGCATGGCTTCGGTGTGTTCAATGATAAGGTAAGCGCCATGCTTGAAGTTCACGGTCTTTCCGAAGCCAGACTTGAGCTGCTTAGTTACGTCAAAGTTGTCGAAGATAGGCACCTTGCCGTTGTAGAGCTTCACTATGCCCGCCTTTTCAGGGGCTATTTGTGAGACGTAGTGTCGCACGGCTTCGCATATTTCTTGGTCATTGACGTATATGTTCTCGTAAGTAGGATTGAAGAGGTCGCGCATCATCGCCACGGCGCGTCCTGTCTCTTCAAATGCGAGTTGTGGCAGCTGTGTTGTCTTCTGCACTTTGGTGATGGTGTCGTTCCATCGTTTCAAGAGAACTTTCATCTCGGCATCGAGTTCGGCAACTCTTTTTCCTTCTGCCACTGTTCTCACAATGACTCCAAAGTTCTTTGGGGTAATGCTTTGGATGAGTTGTTTGAGTCGTGCCCGCTCTTCGCTGCTTTTGATTTTTGAGGAAACAGAAACCTTATCGTCAAATGGTATGAGCACCAGATACCTGCCTGCAAACGACAATTCGCCGGTGAGGCGCGGTCCCTTGGTGGATATGGGTTCCTTCACGATTTGAACCATCACTTCCTGTCCTACGGATAGTGTGTTCTGTATGCTGCCATCTTTCTTCAGGTTGGGCAGTCGTGAAGCTTTGCTTATTGGATAAAGTCGTTTCCTGTCGCTCTGCACCTGCTTGAGGTACTTGGCATAGGAGTCGAACTGGTTCCCTAAGTCAAGATAGTGTAGAAAGGCGTCGCGTTCAAATCCAACATCTACGAAGCATGCGTTGAGTCCCGGCATGAGCTTCTTGACTTTGGCAAGGTAGATGTTTCCGACGGAGAAGGAAGCCTCGCGCGGCTCGTTCTGGTATTCTACCAGTCGTTTGTCTTCGAGCAGCGCAATCGATATTTCCTTTTGTCCGGCATCGATGATTACTTCGCTCGTCATTTCTTTCTTTCTTGTTGTCAGTAATAAGTGTGTCTTTGTCCGGAAGTCATTCCGAACATCATTTCCCATACGGTTTTTTATAGAAAAATGGGTGATGGCGTAGTTTTTTTTCTCCTTACCAGCACCCATGGTTCTTTGTTCCGTATTTCAGAACAGGCTTACTTGCTCTTATGTCTGTTCTTTCTCAGTCTTTTCTTACGCTTGTGCGTAGCCATTTTGTGGCCCTTTTTCTTTTTTCCGTTTGGCATAACTCGTCAGTTTTTATAATTAATTATGTGTTATTTATCCTTCTTTCCTGCGGTGTGCCTTTCAGCCTTTCATCTTCTCTATGAAGCTCTTTGAAGGCTTGAAAGCGGGGAAATCGTGAGCTTCTATCATTATGGTGGTGTTCTTCGAGATGTTACGCGCGGTCTTTTCGGCGCGGTGCTTAACAATGAAACTTCCAAAGCCGCGAAGATAAACATTATCTTTCTTCTCTACCAAGCTGTTGCGAATGGCGTCCATGAAAGCCTCCACTACAACCGAAACATCCTTCTTGGCTATACCAGTATCCATTGATATGCCGTTAACAATGTCTGCTTTTGTCATTTCTTATTCCCTTTATTTTTTATGTTTATTTCATGTAATCTACTAACGGACTGCAAAGATAGTGGTTTTCCGTGTGATATGAAAATTTATTTTGTCTTTTTTGCAAAAATAACTGATTTACACTACCTTTGCAGCGATTTAGCAATATGATCAAGGAAAGGCATTCCCAGAGTGTGTGACTCAGGAAACGTTCTTTCACCTTGTCAAAACTTTTTTACGATGGGAATAGCTATTGGAATAGATGTAGGAATTAGTACGACCAAGATAGTGGGAATTAAGGATGGAAAGGTCATCTCTCCGCTGCGCATCAAAGCCACCGATCCCGTGGCATCGCTCTATGGTGCTTTCGGCAAGTATCTTTTTGACAATGGTATCACCCTTGGTGATGTAGAAAAGGTAATGCTTACTGGTGTGGGTGCTGCCTATTTTGACACTCCTGTCTATGGTTTGCCCACCGACCATGCAGATGAGTTTCTTTGCAACGGTCTTGGAGCGCGGTTTGCTGCCAACCTGCAGCGCATGATTGTGGTAAGCATGGGCACCGGTACTTCGCTTGTTAAATGTGATGGCACGGGCATAAGCCATCTCGGAGGTATAGGCATAGGCGGTGGCACTCTCACCGGACTATCTCGACTGCTTCTCAAGACCGACGATGTGCAGCAAATCTCTCAGCTGGCAGAACAGGGAGACATAAGCCATGTCAACCTGCTCATTGGTGACATTTCTGCCAAGCCTCTGTCGGGACTTCCCATGAATGCCACGGCATCGCTCTTTGCCGCAGCCCATGCCGACTCTCCCCGTGAGGACATTGCCTTGGGATTGATATGTATGGTGCTTCAGACCGTAGGCTCGGCGGCTGTACTCAGCTCGCTGAATACAGGTATTCGGGATTTCGTACTTATAGGAAACCTCACGCTCTTGCCTCAATGTCAACAGATCTATCCCATCATGGAGCAACTCTACAACGTGAAGTTCATCATTCCCGAGTACTCTGAGTTCTGTACCGCCATAGGCGCAGCTTTGTGCTATCTCGGTCCTCAGCAGAGCAGGTAGGAAGCCTGCCGGTAACTGCATGTCACAAACCCCATGTAACAGCAAAAGCCCGATACCATCTTTGGTGTCGGGCTTTTGCTGTTTCTATATCGTTTCTGTAAGAATCTTCGTTGTTTAGTTTCCAAAGAGCTCGTCGTCGTGCTCATGGCAATAGCTTGAACCGTCGAAGCAGTGAGTGCAGATGCGTTCTTTAGGCATACCAATGCTCTCAATGAGCTTCTCAAGCTTCGCAAACTTCACCGATGTGAGACCAAGGCGCTTGCCAATCTCATCAACCATACGCTTGTATTCGGGAGAGCCGGTCTTGGTGTATTTCTCCAACACCTCTCTCGGCTCGTGACCAGCCTCTTCGGGTTTCTCGCCTTCCATCTCGCTTATTATGCGGCGGGTGATGAGCTCCATATCGCTCTTCGACGAGGTGAAGCCTATGAACGGACAGCCGTAGACCAATGGGGGACAGGAAATTCTCACATGAACTTCCTTGGCACCGTTCTCAAAGAAGGTGCGCACGTTGTCGCGCAGCTGTGTGCCTCTCACTATGGAGTCGTCGCAGAACACCACACGCTGGTCTTTCAGTATGGCGGCATTGGGTATGAGCTTCATCCTTGCCACCAGGTCGCGGCGTTTCTGATTGCCCGGTGTGAAGGAACGGGGCCATGTAGGCGTGTATTTCAGCACAGCTCTCTTGTAGGGTATCTTATGGCCGTCGCTGTAGCCGAGAGCCATGCCCACTCCGGAGTCGGGTATGCCGCAGACGATGTCGGCTTCAACATTGTCTTCCTCACCGAGCATCTTGCCGTTGCGCTCGCGCACCTCCTCTGTGTTGATACCTTCGTAGTTGGAGGCGGGGAAACCATAGTAAACCCACAGAAATGAACATATCTGGCATTTGGACAACGGCTTCTGCATCACCTCCACGCTGTCTGCCCTGAGCCTTACAATCTCGCCCGGACCAAGGTCGCGTACTACCTCATAGTCGAGGTTGGGAAAGGCTGTGGTCTCGCTGGTCACGGCATAGGCTCCGTCTTTCTTTCCAATGACGATAGGTGTGCGTCCGAGAAAGTCGCGGGCGGCAATGATGCCGTCTTCTGTCAGTATGAGCATTGAGCATGAGCCTTCAATCTTCCTGTACACATTGTTTATGCCTTCCACAAAGGTCTTGCCCATGTTTATCAGCAATGCCACAAGCTCCGTCTGATTGATTTTGTTGGCACTCTGTTCACTGAAATGCATGCGCTGGGCAAGCAGCTCTTGTGCTATCTCATGCTGGTTGTTTATCTTTGCTACGGTAACCACGGCATAGCGTCCAAGGTGTGAATTCACAATGATGGGCTGTGGCTCGGTGTCGCTGATTACTCCTACGCCCTGATTTCCTACAAACTGGTCAAGCTCGTCTTCAAAGCGAGAGCGAAAGTAGTTGCGCTCCAAACTGTGTATGGAACGGTTGAAACCTTTCTCTGGGTCGAATGTAACGAGACCCGCACGTTTTGTGCCGAGATGAGACTGATAGTCAGTGCCGTAAAACAAATCGTTTACGCAATCCTTTACAGCTATAGTGCCAAAAAAGCCACCCATAATTATTTTAACATATTGAAGATTAAAACTTAGACGCTGTGCATCCTTACCTAAAAACGGAGGCAAAGGTACAAAAAAACGAGTGAACTGGAAAAGAATTATTTCCTTTTCTCAACAAAAGAATAAAACAATTCAAAAGATTTTGTCATTTATGAAAGCAAAAAGCGAAAAAGACTTACTTCTTGTCTTTTTCGCTTTTGTATTATTGCTATTCTTCGTCGGGCGTGTCTTCGGTGTATGGCTCGTCACCGTCCCATATCACATGGTTTATCTGCACCACACCGTCAACGCATACCACGGCTTCTACCGTGCAGCAGTCCACATAGCGGTCACCATGCTCGGGACAAACACACTCATATTTATATAGGTTGTCACCTACTTTCCTTACCACGAGTTTCTTGAAGTCGGAAGGAGATGCCAGGTCGTTGCTCACAGAGCAATACACTTCGGGCCATGTCGACTCCACAAGGTCTTCCTTTGCCTGAGCTGACAGACGGCACGCTTTATCATTGCCTTTGATATACTTTTTCAGGGATTTCATTACTTTGGCATCGTCTGACGTCTGAGCTATAGGCATTGATGTCTGTGGCTGGGCCTCTTGCTGTATCGACTCCGTCCATTGCTCTCCATTGGCGGCATTCATGCCCATGTGGCAGCAGAGGAGCATGGCTGATATTATGATTGTTATCTGTTTCATGATGCAAATATAAGCATTAATTCCTTCTCTCAAAACAATTCCGTAGGGATATTTATGAACATTGTATGTAAATGTGAAATTTCCCCGTCATCGGATGGAATTCCTGATTTTTGGTCGTATTACAATCATCGTCATTTTGTAGCATCTCAGACGCTTGTTTTCTTGCGAAAATTCCCGTGAAACGTTTTGTGAATAAATGTAAATATTCGTAAAATTGTTACCAATTTCTTTAACATTTGGAGCTTAAAAAAGCTTAAATAATCGCCTCTGTAACCCATTGGTTATCAGCTGTTTGGAAAGGGTGTTTTAAAAGAGCCTCTTTTAGCGTGCAAAAGAGCCTCTTTTGGAAGGTAAAAGAGCCACTTTCGCAACGCGAAAGTGGCTCTTTCGTTTTCCCACTGTGCGGAGAATATTTTTCGTTTACATTTGTTAACTGTTTCACGGAATTGAGATTTGCGCAGAAAAGGTTCTTTTTCATGTCTCGCAAAACAGTTTTTCCTCCCACAGAATTTGGCTACAAAGAGTGTGTTGAGATGTCTATCGGTATCACCAGTTTTATGGTTATGTTTCTTCCCATATCGTATACGCCACGCCTATTGGTCAGGGTGTTCATGTCGGCATATTTCAGTCGGCTGAGATGGTTTTGGTACGCACGGTTGAATATGTTATCGGCGGTGAGGAATACCTCAGCAACCTTGCGCTTGCCAATGATTACGTCTGTTCCTGCAGAGAGGTTTACCAATGTGTAGGATGGTGTGGCGCTCTCAGTGTTGTCGGCATTTCTCACTTTGTCTTGACGAAGGAAACACTCCATTGCCGCTGCCACATAGAGGTTGTTGAGCCCGAGACGCTTGCTGTGATACATACCCTGTTGGGAATCTTTCGCCGTGTGGTGATGATGGGTTATGGTGGAGTGGGCATGGTGAAGGAGTTCCCACTTCAGCTCTGAGGTCCAGCGTGGTGCCGGTGTGAATGGCAGGTGCTTCATGCCTTTCTCTGCATGCAGCTGTCGGGCGTTGACGTATGAGAACGTGTTTTCAAGGTGGAGTGAGTGAATGGGGTGCAGGTCAATGCCGGCTTCAAAGCCCATTAACCTCGCATCGCCCTGTGTGTAGGCATAGGTCATGTAGCCTTCTTCCATCACTTCCGAAATGCGGTGGGTGAATATGTAGTTGTCTATCTTGTTTGCAAACAGAGCCAGCTGCGCAGTAAGACAGCCGGTAGTGAGGTCAATGCCGAGGTCGGTCTGAAGACTGTATTCGGCTTTCAGAGCCTCATTGCCCACCTCGTATCTCAATGACCCTTCGTGCACACCGTTTGATGCCAGCTCGCTCATGTTGGGTGTGCGGAAGCCGCGTGCCACGTTCATGCGCATGTTCCATTGCTTGTTGATGTTCCATACGGCACCTATGCTGCCCGTCACTCCGTTGAACTGGCGGGTGATGTCGTTGAAGCGAAGGCTGTTGTCTTCTGTCAATGGCCTGCCATGCAGTCTGCGGTGGTCGTATCGCAGTCCACCGTTCATGGTCACATGGCTGGCTATGGTCTTGCTCATGGTGGCGAAGAGCCCTATGTCGTACAGACGGTAGTCGGGAATGAGGTATTCCTCACCCTTGTTGTCGGAGCGCTGCACCATACCGCCTATGCCTGTTGACAGCTTCCAGCCGTTCATGTCATGGGTGAGAAAGCGCAGGTCGTAGGTCAGGGTGTGGAGCTTGAAATAGAGCTCATAATCGTTTCTCTCCTCTTCATACTCCTGACGGTTGTTCTGCTGGTATCCAACGATGGCTTTCAGATAGCCGGCACCAAGGTTTATGGTATTGTCCCACACCAGCTTCTGGTGTTTCACCTGCTGGAAGGGTAGTGAGCTGCCGTAGCTGTGGGACCTGAAGTCGTCGCCATGCTCAAGCTCTCCCGTCTCCTCGTTGCGTTCGCCCTCGATGATGCTCGGAGTGAGGTGGAAATATGTCCAGGTGAGCCATGAGTGTCCCCATTGCTTGTTGAGTCCTATGCGCAAACGGCCGGCAATGTCACGAAACTGAGAGCCGGGCACATAGCCGTCGTATCTGTTCTTGTAGGAATGCGCCATGCCGTTGCTGAAGGCGGCATCCCACACGAAGCCATTTCTGTTGCCGGCAGACTGTAGCGAGTAGCGGAAGAGCCCGTTGTTGGTCTGGTATTCCGATGAGGCGTTAACCTGAATGTCGCCGTCGGCGGGCAATGGTCGTGGATGCATGAGCACCACACCCGCCATGGCATCGGAGCCATACATTAGTGAGGCGGGGCCCTTGAGTATCTCCACGCTGCCCACGGTGCTCCCGTCTATCTCCACGCCATGTTCGTCGCCCCACTGCTGGCCTTCCTGACGCACGCCGTCGCTCATCACCACCACGCGGTTGTAGCCCAGGCCGCGTATGATGGGCTTGGAGATGCTTCCTCCTGTGGTGAGCTGGCTTATGCCCGGCTGACTGGCGATGGCGTCAATGATGTTTGTCGATGCTGTTGAGCGCAACAGCTGTGAGCTCACTATGCTCACTGGTGCAGTGGCATTGCGCAGCTTGGTTTCGCCAGTGACACCTGTCACGGTCACTTCGCTCAGACTGGAGTGCCGGAAAAACACGTCGGTGGAGTCTTCCTCATGCACATGATTTCTTGGGGTGTAGCCACCCTCCTGTGCTGCCATCGTTGAACATACACACAACAATGGCAGAATGATATTCATGATTTTCATTCTGTGATATTATTCTTTAATGTTATCCTTTAATATTCCTATTTCATGCTTTCGCGGGGCAAACAGGAGGACCACGCGTGACAATCGTGCTCGGAGCTTTCAGAACAACACAGGAAAGCAGCCTCACATGGATAGGGGATGAAACACTAAAGACGGATAATGTCGCAGCAATGGCTGCCGCAACGAACACCAGTGCCAGGAACTGGCATATCACGCAATTGTCTATTGAGGCATCAAGAGGCAATATGTGACCCTGACAGTGGTTTGCCACACATCCCGAACACTCAACAGAAGTAGACGTGGTGGCTGTGTGCACATGAACATACGACAAAAACTGCATCGACAGAAACACTGTCAGCAGCAACAATGAAGCTATATGCCGTATCTTCCTTAGTCTCACGCCTGCAAAGTTACGGATAAACGAGAGAAGTGCAAAACAAAAAGCTCGCTTTTTGGATTTGCACTTCCGAGTGAAAGTAACTTCGGCGCAGCCAGAGTACGGATAAACGAGAGAAGTGCAAAACAAAAAGCTCGCTTTTTGGATTTGCACTTCCGAGTGAGAGTAACTTCGGCGCAGCCAGAGTACTGATAAACGAGAGAATTGGAAAACAAAAAGCTCGCTTTTTGATTTTGAATATTTCCCGTCCCACAAAAAGATATATGTGTTATCTTAATTTATTCTCAAAGTTCATTACCTTCTCGATATTTATTCGTACATTTGTCTACGATAAGTTATCTTTGTAGGCATAAACATATAAGAGGATATGGAGAAAAGACATCTTAATGTGGTATGCGCCGTGGTGAAACAGGGAGACAAATACCTGTGTACTCAGCGGTTGCGGTCGAACAAGAAGTATGAGAGTGAGCTGTGGAAATTTCCCGGTGGAAAGGTGAAAACCGGCGAGAACGACTATGAAGCTCTCATACGCGAGATTAGGGAGGAGATGGACTGGGATGTGTATGTGGGCAGGAAGCTCGGAAGCGTGGAACACGAATATCCCGACTATGTCATCACCCTCACGGCCTATGAGTGCCGTGGCAGCGAGAAGCCTTTCCGGCTGTTCTCCCACCTTGATGCCAAGTGGCTCACGGTGGAGAAGCTCTGTTCGCTGAGATGGACCGATGCCGACCGTAAGCTCATTGATGCTATTGACTTTAACCAGCAATGAGGAGAGCATGAAGGAAGATAGGATAAGACAGCTCGTTGACGAGCTCAACAGCGCGTCGGAAGCATACTATAACGGTAAGTCGGAGCTCATGACCGACTATGAGTGGGATGCACGGTTTGATGAGCTAAAACGTCTCGAAGCCGAGACTGGACTGGTGTTGCCGGAGTCGCCTACGCAGAAGGTGTCGGAAGACAACATTGAGGGAAGGAAGGAGCAACACGAGTATGCCGCGCTGTCGTTGGCAAAGACCAAACAGGTGGGCGACCTCGTGAAATGGGCGGAGGGCAGACCGGTGTGGGTGTCGTGGAAGCTTGACGGACTGACCCTCGTGGCAACCTATGATAACGGTTCGTTGACTAAACTCGTGACACGAGGTAACGGACATGTAGGAACAAACATAACCCATCTGGCTAAAGCCATAGCCGGCATACCGCAGACAATAAAAGCCAAGGGACACACTGTGATACGAGGTGAGGCTATCATCTCCTATGATAACTTCGAGAGATTTCTGCTTGAGAGCGGTGAAGACTATGCCAACCCGCGCAACCTTGCGTCGGGTTCGCTCACGCTGAAAGACATGGAAGAGGTGAAACGCAGACATATAGAATGGATTCCGTTCACCCTCGTGGCAAGAAGCGACGCTCCTAAGAGAGGCAGTTCGCAGCCGTCGCTGTGGAGTGGGTCGCTGTTTGATGACGAGCCTGTGGCAGTCAGCGACAGCTGGGGTGAACGCATGGCATGGCTTGATGACCAAGGCTTCAATACGGTGGAACGTGAGAGGATTGACAATCCCACCATTGACAACATGCAGCAGGCTATTGACCGTTTCACCCTTAGAGTGACAAACCGTGGCAATGGCAAGGACTCTGGCTTTGCCTATCCCGTTGACGGTCTGGTGGTGTGCTACGACGATACAGCGTATGCACAGACGGGCAGCATAACCGGGCATCATGCCACACGCGCCGGATTGGCGTATAAGTGGCAGGACGAAGCTGCCGAAACTGAGCTCGTGGAGATAGAATGGTCGTGTGCGGCAAGCACCATCTCACCAGTGGCAATATTCCGACCGGTGGAGCTTGAGGGCACCACCGTGAAGCGTGCCTCGCTGTGCAACATCAGCGAATGTGAACGCCTGGGTATAGGCTCAAAGGGAACAAAGCTGTCGGTAATCAAAGCCAACAAGATTATACCGAAGGTCATAAAGGTGACAGAGACCATTGGTAAGCTGGAGATACCAGAGCAATGTCCCGTGTGCCATCATCCCACTGAGGTCGTTGAAAGCGAAGCCAGCGGCACACGCACCCTACACTGTACCAACCACGACTGTCCGGCTAAGCAGCTTCGGAAGTATGCACGTTTCGTGTCGAAGGAAGGCATGAACATTGATGGCATGTCGGAACAGACACTTTCACGCTTCATCAACCTCGGATGGATAAGTGAGTATGCCGACATATACAGGCTGCGCAGCCACATAGCCGACATTGTCACGCTCGGAGGATTTGGTGAGAAGTCGGCGACAAACATCATACGCGCCATAGAGAAAGCCCGTAAGGTGGATGCCCAGCAGTTGCTCTATGCATTGAACATTCCCCTTGCCGGCACTGACGTATGTAAGAAACTGCTCAGTGCATATGACATACCTCAGCTGATAGCCACAGCCCACGGCAATCCGCAGCCCGATGTGTTTGCACATATCGATGGCATTGGACCCGAGAAATCGGCATCTATCGTGAAATGGTTCTCCAACATGCGCAACCTGCAAATGGTGGAGCAGCTGCTCGCCGAGGTGGAGATCGTATATAAAGAACCGCAACAAAGCGGTGGACGCTGCGATGGCCTTACTTTTGTCATCACTGGCGATGTTCACCATTTCAACAACCGTAACCACCTGAAGGCATACATAGAGTCGCAGGGCGGAAAGGTGACTGGCAGTGTGAGCAAGAACACGTCCTTCTTGATAAACAACGACGTGACCTCAGCCAGCTCAAAAAACAAGAAAGCCCATGAACTGGGCATCACCATTCTCTCAGAAGACGACTTCATAGCACAATATGGGGGAGTGGAGGAGTGATGTCTGCTTTCGTGTACCGATTGCAAATGCTCATATTATACACGAAGTTCAGGATTTTTATATAACTTTGCAACGTGGAAGAGAAGAAGACAGACAGGGCGAACCTTGAGAACAGGCGGACAAGGAGACTGCTGCTCGGGCTTGTGGTGACACTGGCAACATGCTTGGTGGCGCTGGAGCTGACATCGCATCCCGATGACGATAGCGCCTTTGACGAGGAGATGCTCGAAGAGATAGCGCAAGATCTTGAACAGCTTCCTGCTATGGAAAAGGAAGACTTGTTTGCAGCCGTGGACCCCAATCCTGCTCCAGTGCAGTCGCAGCTCGTGAATGAGGTGAAGACGGTGAATGACGAAGCTTCATCGCAAGCCGAAGACACTCCCGTGGCAGCACAGTCGGAGCTGGCACCAGTTGAGGTGCCGCCGTCAATGGAGTATGACCCCGCTTCTGTTCCCGCCATGCCCCTTGATGTCAACGACAATCCACTTAACTTGCGCGTGGTGGAAGATGCTCCTAAGCCAGTCATGGGCTGGAGCCCGTTCATGCAATGGCTCACCAAGACACTAAAATATCCACCCACTGCACGCAAGCAAAACATTCAAGGCACGGTGCTGATAAACTTCGTGGTCAATGCCGATGGCACCGTGAGCGACATAAAGGTGGCTAAAGGCTGCGATGCCACGCTTGATCGTGAAGCCCTGCGAGTGGCAAAGATGATGCCCAAGTGGGAGGCTGGCATTCGAAACGGTAAGCCTGCACGCACCATGGTGGGCATACCAGTGGTGTTTAAACTGTAGAAAGGAATATTACAACTTATATATATGTTTACATCTGATGAACTATTGAAGCTCGTAAACGACTATCTCGATAATATGCCATACGAGCGCAAGCCGAAAAGCTTGTATGAACCTGTGAGATATGTACTGAAGATAGGAGGAAAACGTATACGTCCGGTGCTTATGCTGCTGGCATACAACCTTTACAAGGATGCCCCGGAGAACATTCTCAGCTCGGCAATAGCCCTGGAGATATATCACAACTACACTCTGTTGCACGACGACCTGATGGATAATGCACCCATGCGGCGTGGCAAGCCAACGGTGCACAAGCGATGGGATGCCAACACAGCAATACTCTCCGGCGACAGCATGCTCGTACTGGCTTTTGAAAAGATGGCTCAGTGCTGCCCCGACAAACTGAAGCCTGTGATTGACCTCTTCACGGAAACAGCACTGGAGATAGGAGAGGGACAGCAGTATGACATGGAGTTTGAAACACGCAGCAATGTCACGGAAGACGAGTATATTGAGATGATACGCCTTAAAACCAGTGTGTTGCTCGCATGTGCTCTGAAGATTGGAGCCATTCTCGCAGATGCACCTGACGAAGATGCAGAAAACCTTTATCGCTTTGGCGAACAGATAGGACTCGCTTTCCAGTTGCAAGACGACTATCTCGATGTATATGGCGACCCGAAAGTTTTTGGGAAAGCCACTGGTGGCGACATCCTGTCTAACAAGAAAACCTACATGCTCATAAACGCACTGGCAAAAGCTGACGACAATCAGCGCAAGGAACTGGAACAATGGCTTGCTGTGGAAGGTGAGGAGACAACAGGCATGGAGCGCACCGATGCCCAAAATGCTAAGATCAGAGCCGTTACCGATATATATAATAAGGTGGGAATAGACCGTATGGCTCAGGAAAAGATAAACTACTTTTTTGAAGAGAGCAAGAAATATCTTGCCGCAGTGAAGGTGCCGGAAGAGAAAAAAATGATGCTCAGAGAGTATACTGCTAAGATGATGAGACGCAACAAATGATAGACACACACACACATCTCGACGGAGAAGAGTTTATTGAAGACATCGACCAAGTTGTAAGCCGCGCCAAGGATGCCGGAGTGAGCCATGTGATGGTGCCAGGCATAAACCGGAAGTCATGTCAAACAGTGATGGCGCTGTGCAGCAAGTTTCACGACTATGCTTATCCGATGCTTGGACTTCACCCTGAAGACGTTGACCGAGATTGGGAAAAACAGCTGAAGGAAATAAGACTGTTCATCGACGAAAGCATCAAACATGGTGATGATGCTCCGGAAACTCCTCGCATTATAGGTATTGGTGAAGTGGGACTGGACTATTACTGGTCGCGCGAGTATGAGGATGAGCAACTTTCTGCTTTTGAGAAACAGGTGGAGTGGTCAATAGAGTTGCAGTTGCCACTGATGATTCACTGTCGCAAAGCCCAAAACGAGATGGTTCATCTGCTGCGCCAATATGAGAAAGAACTTCCGGGAGGCGTGTTCCATTGCTTCACCGGCAACGCCCATGAGGCTGAGGAATTGCTTCGCTTCGAGCGTTTTGCACTGGGCATAGGCGGAGTGCTCACCTTCAAGAAGTCACACCTGCCAGAAGTATTGCCAGAAGTGGTGCCGCTCAATCGCATAGTGCTTGAGACTGACAGCCCTTACATGGCACCGGTGCCTCATCGTGGCAAACGCAATGAAAGTAGTTTTGTGGCTGTGGTGTGTGAAAAACTGGCAGAATGTTATTCCACTACGCCGCAAGAGATTTCATCAATCACAGACAGCAATGTTAAACGCATATTCAAAATATAGACAAACAACCGAAAGAGCCGCTTTCTGAACAGGGAAAGCGGCTCTTTCGGTTGTTTACATGATTGTCAGTTGGAAAGCTGTTTCACGGGGAATGTGAAATATGTGTCGGGGAATGGCTCATCTTTCAAAGTGAAGTGCCACCATTCGCTGTCGAGTGGCTTGAAACCGTTGTCAAGCATTGCCTTACGCAAAATCATGCGGTGAGCAAACTGCTCGGCAGTGATGCTTCGTCCCTTCGGCGATTTATGGTTGTCGCCTGTATATTCTCCCGTTTCTGGATTGCCACAGAAGTCGGGATGGCTTTCCGGACCGAACCAGTCGAAGGTGCCACCCATGTCGAGTTCTTTTTCTGAAGCCATGTCGAAAAGTGTGAGGTCAACGGTGGAGCCTCTCGTGTGACCGCTCTTCTCCATGATGTATTCCTGTTCAAAGAGTACACTCTTGTCAAGGTCTGGATAGAAATATTGCTTCATTTCCGTGGCTTTGAGGTCTTTTGACCATCTCACGAAGTGGTCAACACCTTTCTGTGGGCGGTAGGCATCATAGATTTTCAGCCTGTATCCCTGGCTTCTGACATCGTCGCTCACTCGCTTCAAGGCTTCTGCTGCTTTCTTAGTGAGCAGAGCTGTTGGTGCCTCATATCCATCAATGCGCTCTCCTACAAAATTGTATGTTCCATAGTAACGTATCTCAAGTATCGCATCCGGTACCACGTCGGTCACGTTTACAAATTGGCTGCTGTCGTCGGTAGGACTTATTGCAGTGTCGTCGTCGTTGCTGCAACTTGTGGTAACGCATGCACCGCAGATGAAAGCAAATATGGCGGCTAATAACCATGTTCTTTTCTTGAGCATAATGATATTGTTTTGAATTTGTCGGTGCAAAGGTAAACAAAATTTGAATAACTCATGCAATCATTCAACGAGTCTAACCATTGAACACCTCTTTCACAATCTGACACACGTTGTCGGGCTTTGCCATGGTGTAGTAATGTATGGCGGGCACACCGTGAGCCAGCAGCTCCCTGCTTTGTTCTATTGCCCATTCTATGCCAATATTGTAAGCATCTTCGTTGGATGATGCACCGCGTACCTTTGACACCAGCTCTTGTGGAAGGTCAAGATGGAACGAGCGTGGCAAGAGGTCTATCTGCCGTTTTGTGGATATTGGTTTCAGTCCGGGAATTATCGGTACGGTGATGCCAGACTTGCGACATTGTTCTTCAAACCGGAAGAACAGCTGGTTGTCGAAAAACATCTGCGTTATGATGTAGTCGGCACCAGCATCCACCTTTTTCTTCAGATAGCTGATGTCGGTTTGCATGTTTGCTGCTTCGAAATGTTTTTCGGGATATGCAGCTACGCCTACACAGAAGTCCGTGGCTATACCATTCTTTACTGTGGGGTCAAGATATTTGCCTTTGTTTAGTTCGCTTATCATCTTCACAAGCTCGGAACTATGGGCAAAACCGTCGCTCTCGGCGGTGAAATATCGCTGTCCGGGAAGGGCATCGCCGCGTAGTGCCACCACGTTGTTTACTCCGAGGAAATGCAGGTCGAGCAACTCGCTCTCAACCTTAGAGCTCGACGCTCCGCCACATATCACATGGGGTACAATTTCCAGTTCCGGGTATCTACGCATGATGGCAGCCACGATGGCTATCGTGCTCGGACGTTTGGCTATTGTCATCTTTGTGAACGTGCCGTCGTTGTTTGGTACATACTCAGCTTCATCACGGTGGCATGTGATGTTGATGAATGGAGGATGGAACTGCATCAGTGGGTCAAGACTGCCATACAGCTGGCTCACGTCGCTGCCTTTCAGTGGTGGTACGAGTTCGAAACTTGCAAAGGGGTGTTCTGCTTCTTTCAGTATTTCTATTACTTTACTCATGATTCGTTATTTAGTATTGGTAATGTATTTGGACAAAAGGCGCTCGCCTTCGTTCGTCGATATGCCTCTTCTGTGGCAATAGTCTTCAAGCTGAGTGCTGTCAATGCGCCCAACAGGGAAGTATGTGGCTTCAGGGTGGGCGATAAACAGTCCACATACCGATGTTGATGGTATGATGGAGTAGTGGTCGGTGAGGCTTATTCCCAGTTTCTGTTCAGCCTTGAGGTGGTTGAACACGATTTGCTTTGTAGAGTGGTCGGGACATGTAGGATATCCGAAAGCAGCCCGCAACACCTTCTCCTTGCCGTAGCATCGTTGTTGGAGCCACTCTGCTGCTGCTTCTGCAAGACGGGCGCAAAGGGCATGCGACATGAGCTTCTGATCCGTCTGGCAGTCGTTTTCTGCCGTGATGACAAACATTCCCATTGTGCTTGTCTTTTCTGTATCGAAATAGTCTGCTAGACAGCGGCAACGCCCAGCCTTACTTTGGCTGCGAAGCATGGGCAGGCTCTCGTTGCACTGCTCCATGACAATGTCGTTGCCTTTCCTTACAGCAGGTTGGAAGTCAACTATCATTCTCACTCTTGCACTACCACCGTTTATTATTTCCTTCAGATAATCCTTTCCCTCATTCAGGGTTTTCTCTGCTTCGGGATTAAGTAGGAGTTGTTGCATGCTATCTCCCTTAAATCCCCAGAAATAAAGGAACATGCGCCAGTCGATTAGTGGCAGAAGCTCAGCAAGCTGACAGTCAACAGCTTCACCAGACTTGAAGGCTTTTGGCTTTATGTCTTTCCACTCGTAGTGTGGCGCATTGCTGTTGGCATCGTCATAGCTGATTAGTTCTGTGTGACTTTCCTTGTGTATGTCGCGTAGTGTCTGTTGCTCCTCGCGTAGCTCTTCCGACAACACCGGCAGCTCTATCTCAATGCGCTTGGCAAGGACAGAGGTGAGAGAGGCATCGCCACCATATACCACCAGCCCATCGTAGAGGGGTGCAAGCTTCACGGCGGTATGGATTTTAGATGTCGTAGCACCTCCTACCAGTATTGGTACTCTCATTCCCTCCCGCTGAAACAACTGACATAGCTGCTCCATTTCTTTCAGTGAGGGCGTGATGAGTCCACTTATGCCTACAAACAAAGGCTTGTATTTTCGTGTGGCTTCAAGTATGGTGTCGTTGGGAACCATCACTCCAAGGTCTATAACCTCGAAGCCATTGCACGAAAGCACTATTCCTACAATGTTTTTTCCTATGTCATGTACATCACCGTTGGCTGTTGCCATGACCACACATGGGTGTTCATCGTTGCCATTACCTTTCTCTGCATCAATGTATGGCTGGAGCAGGGCAACGGCATCTTTCATTACCTGAGCCGACTTCACCACTTGGGGCAGGAACATCTTGCCTTCTCCAAAGAGCTTTCCTATGTGTTTCATGGCTTGCATGAGAGGTTGTTCGATGACATTTATAGGGCGCTCGTATTTCTGTAGAGCCTCGGGTATGTCGTCGGCAAGGTGTTCGCTTATACCCTTGGTGAGAGCCATGGAGAGCCTTTCCTCTATGCTTTTGTCCTGCCATTTCTCTCCGGAAACGTCTTTTTTAGCTGTGCCGTTGTCTTTTTCCTTCAGCAGCACGTCGGCAAGGCTTATGAGCCGGTCGGTGGCATCGTCGTCGCGGTTGAGTATGACGTCTTCTACGGCTTTGAGCAACGACGGTTCTATGTCCTCATATACCTGGAGCATGGCGGGATTGACAATTCCCATGTCGAGTCCAGAGCCTATGGCATGGTAAAGAAAGGCACTGTGCATGGCTTCCCTCACCTTGTTGTTGCCACGGAAACTGAACGACAGGTTGCTCACTCCGCCGCTTGTCTTGGCTTTCGGCAGGTTGTTCTTAATCCATTCCACGGCGCGTATGAAGTCCACTCCATAGTTCTGGTGTTCTTTTATTCCGGTTGCCACAGAGAGTATGTTCACGTCGAAGATGATGTCTTGGGGATGGAAGCCTATGCCCGTGAGCAAGTCGTAGGCTCGTTTTGCTATTGACGTCTTTCGCTCATAGGTGGTAGCTTGTCCTTCTTCGTCGAATGCCATGACCACCACGGCAGCACCGAGTCTCATCAGCTCGCGGGCTTTGCTGAGGAACTCTTCCTCTCCAGACTTCAGGCTTATGGAGTTTACTATGCATTTGCCCTGACTGTTTTTCAGTCCTTCTACCACAGTAGGCCAGTGGCTGGAGTCTATCATCAATACCGAGCGTGCCACGGCGGGATCGCTGCTGATGTATCGGCAGAAGGTCTGCATTTCGCTGAGGCTGTCGAGCATGGCATCGTCCATGTTTATGTCTATTACACTGGCTCCGCCTTCTATCTGATGGCGTGCAATGGTCATTGCTTCGTCGTATTTCTTTTCGGATATGAGCCTGAGGAATTTCCTTGAACCAGCCACGTTGGTACGCTCGCCAACATTGGTGAAGAGTCTTGCATCGCGGTCTATCACCAACGCATCAAGTCCCGACACCCACATCTTGCCATCGTCAGACGGACATTTCCTTGGCGCAATGTCTTTCAGTGCATCGCTAATAGCCTTGATGTGGTGCTCGTTGGTGCCGCAGCAGCCTCCAACTATGTTAAGCAGTCCGTCGGCAGCCATTTGCTTCAGGTGATGGGCTGTGAACTCGGGTTGCTCATCATATTCTCCCATTTCGTTTGGTAGTCCGGCATTGGGATGGAGCGAGAGAAACAAAGGCACTCTTGCTGAGAGTTTTTCAACAAAAGGTCTCAGCTCTGTAACTCCAAATGAACAGTTAAGCCCGAAACTGAGAAGATAAGGATAGTGGGCAATGCTCACATAGAAAGCTTCAAGGGTTTGACCGGTGAGTGTGCGTCCGCTGCGGTCGTTTATTGTCGCCGACACCATGACGGGTATCTTCAGGCCTTTGCGTTCGTTTATTTGCTCTATGGCATAGAGGGCAGCCTTGGTATTGAGGGAGTCGAAGCATGTCTCAAGCAAGAGCAGGTCAACGCCTCCTTCGATGAGAGCCTCTGCCTGTTCGCCATAGGCTTCTGCCATCTCGTCGAAGGTCACCGATCGTGTGGCTGGATTGCCCATGTCGGAAGCCATCGTGAGCGACTTGGCGGTGGGTCCCATGGAGCCTGCCACCCAAATCTTTCGCTTGGAACCTGTGGATGCAAACTCGCGTGTGGCTTCGTCAGCCACTCTGCGTGCCAGTAGTGCTCCTTCAAGAGCCATGACTCGAGCTTCTTCCTCGCAGGCATACTCGTGCTGGCTAATACGGTTAGACGAAAAGGTATTTGTGCTTATGATGTCTGCCCCGGCATTGATGTAGCACCTGTGAATGTCGGCAATCACCTGCGGGGCTGTGATGCTGAGCACGTCGTTGTTGCCAAACAATGAAACGCGCCAATGGGCAAACTGCTCACGATGATAGTCGCTGGCAGTAAGCCCATAGCTTTGAATCTTTGTCCCCATAGCACCATCAAGTATCAAGATTCTCTGGTGCAGGACATTTGTAAGTTCTTTTATTTTACTCAATGTATGTGTCTTGCTTGTTCTATATTTGTTCTAACGCTTGTGACAGGTCATTTATTATATCGTCGATGTGTTCGGTACCTATGGACAGACGTATGGTAGATGGGGTGATGTGCTGTTGCTCGAGTTCTTCGGGTGAGAGCTGCGAATGAGTTGTGGTGTAGGGGTGTATCACCAGACTCTTCACGTCGGCAACATTGGCAAGGAGCGAGAATATCTCCAGTGAGTCAATGAATTTCCATGCTTCTTCCTGTCCGCCTTTCACCTCGAAGGTGAAGATGCTTCCACCACCGTTGGGAAAGTATTTCTTGTAGAGTGCGTGGTCGTGGTGGCTCTCAAGCAGCGGATGGTTGACTTTTGCTACTTTGGGATGGTTGGCAAGGAATTTCACCACTTTCTCTGTGTTTTCTGTGTGACGCTCTACGCGCAGGCTCAATGTCTCCACACCTTGCAGGAGTATCCACGCATTGAAAGGAGATATGGCAGCACCGGTGTCTCTCAATATCACGGCGCGTATGCGGGTGACGAAGGCTGCTGCTCCTGCTACGTCGGCAAACACTGCACCATGGTAGCTTGGGTCGGGCTTGCCAAGTGAAGGGAACTTGTCAGCATTGGCTTTCCAGTCGAAGCTACCGCCGTCAACAATCACACCACCAAGCGAGCTGCCATGTCCTCCGAGGAACTTCGTGGCTGAGTGCACCACGATGTCGGCACCGTGCTCAAGTGGTCTTATCAGATAAGGCGTGCCGAAGGTGTTGTCGACAATCAGTGGGATGTTATGGCGATGTGCCACGGCTGCCACACCTTCTATGTCGAGTACGTCGCTGTTGGGATTGCCGAAGGTTTCTGCATATACAGCCTTGGTGTTTGGCTGTATGGCAGCTTCAAGGGCTTCAAGGTCATTCACGTTTACTATGGTGTTGCTCAAGCCTTGTGTAGCCAGGGTGTGTGTGATAAGGTTGAATGAACCACCGTAGAGATTGTCAGCTGCAACGATGTGGTCGCCGGCACTGACAATGTTCTGTATGGAATAGGTAACGGCTGCTGCTCCAGATGCCACCGCCAAACCTGCAACGCCTCCCTCGAGGGCTGCCACACGATCTTCAAACACACCTTGGGTACTGTTGGTCAGACGGCCATAGATGTTTCCTGCGTCGCGCAGACCAAAACGATCGGCAGCATGCTGGGAATTGCGAAAAACATAGCTGGCTGTCTGGTATATGGGCACAGCACGGGAGTCTGTAGCTGGGTCTGCTGTTTCCTGACCTACATGCAGTTGGAGAGTCTCAAATCTGTATTTCTTCTGATTGCTCATAATTACTTCCTTTCTTTCTTTTTTTGTTGATTTTTCTGCTGAATATCTCTATCGGGTCCCGTTGTTTCTTATTCACGATGCAAAGTTAAGGAGTTTGGAAATATCTGCCAAATTATTTGCTGAATACAGAAGAAGTAGCTAAATTTGCAACGTTGTTAGAATAAAACTCTAAATATGGAGATTTTAACGCAAGTTTAAAAGAATATTATTCCAAGAAATGATGAACAACTTAGACGAAACCGACCTGAAAATCCTGAAAACGCTTCAGAAAAATGCAAAACTCACCACTAAAGAGCTGGCAACAGCGGTAAATCTAACCCCAACGCCAGTGTTTGAGCGACAAAAACGTTTGGAGCGAAGAGGATATATAAAGAAATATGTAGCAGTGCTCGACCCCGAGAAACTCAATCAGGGACTCCTTGTCTTTTGCAAGGTCAAGCTCAAACTGATAAACCATGAGATTGCTGACGCTTTCACCCGGCGCATAATGCGCATACCGGAGGTTACTGAATGCTACAATACCAGCGGAGCCTATGACTATTTATTAAAGGTACGCGCGCGTGACATGAAGCAGTATCAGGAGTTTGTTCTAAATAAATTGGGAGAAATAGAGGAGCTTGCATCAATAGAAAGCACCTTCGTGATGAGTGAAGTGAAAAACAATTTCGGAATAAACCTATAGCCCAAAACACGGTTTGTGCTGTATGGTGATTTGAGAAAGAAAATCGTTTAACAGCTTTCCTGATTCGAAACCCGTTTTCCATGCAAAATAGGTCGTGAAACATTTTGTAAACAAATGTAAAATTGTGCAGATTTTGTTTATATATTTTAACTTTTAGAGATTCAAAGAAAGTCTAATTTTTAGCCTTAGTAACTCATTGATTATCAAATATTTGGAGGGGGCGTTTTAAAAGAGCCTCTTTTAGCGTGCAAAAGAGCCTCTTTTGGAAGGTAAAAGAGCCTCTTTCGCAACGCAAAAGTGGCACTTTCGTTTTCTGAGTGTGCGGAGAATGTTTTCCGTTCACATTTGTTAACTGTTTCACGGAATTGAATTTCGGTGTGAAATCAAAGATTTTTTCATTATTTTCCGGAGTTTCTTTTGTTAATGTCAGAGCAAATTATTACCTTTGCGACCGCAATCCGCAAATGTTTACTGGAGAGGTGCTCGAGTGGTTGAAGAGGCACGCCTGGAAAGCGTGTAACCGGCAAAACCGGTTCGCAGGTTCGAATCCTGTTCTCTCCGCAGGGTGAACTGGATTCAAAGCTTTTAGGTAAAACGAATCCTGTTCTCTCCGCAGAATGAACTGGATTCAAAGCTTTTAGGTAAAACGAATTCTGTTCTCTCCGCAAAGATAAAGGGAAACCAATTTTGGCTTCCTTTTTTTGTTTGTAAAGCTGAACTATTGATACTCAGGTGAATTTATGGTATTTCAGCCTTCTGGCATTATATCAGGGTGGGGATTGTTTCTTGTGTGATACCTATATATGATTAAAGTTGCGAAATTTAATGCAATCGTTATCATGCTTTTGAAAACAAATTAGTAACTTTGCATCCCAAATCCAGACAAGAGCTGTCAGACAAAGGAAAAAACAGGCATGGAGATGTTCTTTTTTGACTATGATACAGGCTTTCAGGATATATTGATATCGAAGAAAATCATTTACTAAATATTATAACCCTATTATGAGAAAAGAATGGAGAGGGTTCACTGGAACCCAATGGCTTGATGAAGTCAATGTAAGAGATTTTATTCAGAATAACTATACCCAATATGATGGTGACGAGAGCTTCCTTGCCGGTCCCACCGATGCTACAAACAAGCTGTGGGGCATGTTGCAGGAACTGCAGAAAGAAGAGCGTGCCAAGGGCGGTGTTCTTGACATGGAGACTGATGTCGTTTCCAGCATGACGGCTTATGGTGCTGCTTACATAGGCGAAGGTACAAAAGAGTTGGAGAAAGTGGTGGGTCTCCAGACCGATAAACCCCTCAAGCGTGCTTTCATGCCCTATGGTGGTATAAAGATGGCAGAACAGGCTTGCACCACTTATGGCTATCAGCCCTCTGAAAAGCTTCACGAGATATTCACCAAATACTGCAAGACCCACAACGACGGTGTGTTTGATGCTTACACGGATGAGATGAAGCGCGTTCGTCACAATCACATACTCACAGGACTTCCTGATACTTATGGTCGTGGACGCATTGTCGGCGACTATCGTCGCGTAGCTCTCTATGGTATTGATTTCCTCATCAAAGAGAAGGAAAACGACAAGTATAACTGTGGTAAGCGTCAGATGAGTGAGGATATCATACGTCTGCGCGAAGAAATCTCCATGCAGATAAAGGCTCTGAAAGCCATGAAGGAGATGGCGCAAATCTATGGTTATGACATCTCACAGCCTGCCAGCAATGCGCGTGAGGCAGTGCAGTGGCTCTACTTCGGCTATCTTGCTGCCATAAAGACACAGAATGGTGCTGCTATGTCGGTAGGACGCGTGTCAACATTCCTTGATATATATATACAGCGTGACCTCAACGAGGGTACACTTACCGAGAGCGAGGCACAGGAACTGATAGACCACCTGGTGATGAAGTTCCGCATGGTGAAGTTTGCCCGCATCCCTTCATACAACGAAATATTCAGCGGTGACCCAGTATGGGCTACTCTTGAAGTGGGTGGTATAGGACAGGATGGTCGTCACATGGTGACAAAGAACTGCTATCGCTTCCTTCACACACTTGAAAACATGGGACCGAGCCCCGAACCTAACCTCACCGTATTATATTCTCCTCGTCTGCCGGAGACATTCAAGCACTATGCTTCGATGATTTCTGTCAAGACAAGCTCAATACAGTATGAGAATGATGACGTGATGCGTCCAATATGGGGTGACGACTACTCCATCTGCTGCTGTGTCAGTGCTACACAGACAGGTAAGGAGATGCAGTTCTTCGGTGCTCGTGCCAACATGGCAAAGACACTGCTCTATGCCATCAACGGCGGTGTTGATGCAAAGACACGCGAGCAGTGTGGTCCAAAGTTCCGTCCCATTACCAGCGAGTATCTCACATGGGAAGAACTGGAGCCCCGTTTCCGTGACATGCTTGAATGGTTGGCTGACATCTATGTGAACACACTCAACCTCATTCACTACATGCACGATAAATATTTCTATGAGGCAGCCGAAATGGCACTTATCGATACCGATGTGCGCCGTACATTCGCTACCGGTATTGCCGGTTTCTCACATGTAATCGACAGTATCTGTGCAGTGAAGTATGCCAAGGTGAAGATTATTCGTGATGAGACAGGCTTCAACGTTGACTATGAGGTAGAAGGTGACTTCCCACGCTATGGCAATGACGACGACCGTGCCGACGAGGTGGCAGTATGGGTGCTGAAGACCTTCCTTGCAAAAATCAAGCGCCACCACACCTATCGCAACTCCGAGCCTACAACATCGATACTTACCATTACTTCAAATGTTGTGTATGGTAAATATACAGGCAACCTGCCTGACGGACGTCGTGCTGGCACTCCTCTCTCTCCGGGTGCCAATCCTTCATACGGTGCAGAGAAGAATGGACTGCTCGCATCGCTCAACTCTGTGGCTAAGGTGCCATACAAGTATGCCCTTGACGGTATTTCCAACACTCAGACCATTAGCCCAGATGCCCTCGGTCACAACGACGAGGAACGTGCCAATACACTTGTAAACGTTATGGATGGCTATTTCAGCCGTGGTGCTCACCATCTCAATGTCAATGTGTTTGGCTTGGACAAACTCAAAGATGCCATGGAGCATCCTGAGAAACCGGAATATGCCAATTTCACTATCCGTGTGTCTGGCTATGCCGTTAAGTTCATAGACCTTACTCGCGAGCAGCAGCTTGATGTTATTGCTCGTCAGGCTCACGAGTCTCTTTAATAATTAAAAGATAAGGGAGAACCAAATAGCCATGATTGGTGTTTGGTTCTCCTTTTTTTGTATTTCGAAAGTAAGCTTCCAATAATTACCATTTCTTTAAAGTGTTATTTTTTTAGGATATGAAAGGTTTCATACATTCCACAGAGTCGTTTGGCTCGGTCGACGGACCTGGTATAAGGTTCCTTGTGTTTCTGCAAGGGTGTCACATGCGATGTGCTTATTGCCATAATCCTGACACATGGAAGGTTACAAGCGATGTGATTCAGATGGAAGTAGGGGAGCTGCTTGACCGTGCCGAGCGCTACCGTAGCTATTGGGGCAAGAAGGGAGGCATTACCGTCAGTGGTGGCGAGGCTCTGCTGCAGATAGATTTTCTTACGGAATTGTTTGAGGAAGCTCACCGTCGCGGCATCAATACCTGTCTTGATACCTCAGCCCAGCCGTTCAGGACTGAAGGTGTCTTTTTTGAGAAATTTTGCCGTCTCATGCAGTTCACCGATTTGATCTTGCTCGACATCAAGCATATTGACTGTAGCAAGCACCGTAAGTTGACAGGGCATGGCAACGAAGCAATTCTTGAATGTGCACGTTATCTCTCGCAAATCCAGAAACCTGTATGGATACGTCATGTGCTTGTACCCGGCATCACCGACGACGAGGAGTCGCTCCATGCCCTTCGCTCCTTTCTTGATACCTTGAAGAATATAGAACGTGTAGAGGTGCTGCCATATCATACTTTAGGTATACAAAAATGGCAGAAGCTCGGCATGGAATACAAGTTGGAAGGCGTGATGCCTCCATCTAAGGAGAGCATAGCACGCGCAAGGGAAATCCTTGGAGCCTAAAGGGAAATGTCGTCGATACGCAGCTTCATGATGCCGGCAGGAACCCTCACTTCCACCACATCTCCAACGACATGGTTGAGCAAAGCCTGGGCTATGGGCGACTTTATGGATATTTTTCCCTCGTGGATATTGGCTTCGTGCGGGCTTACAATAGTGTAAGCCATATGGGCGTTGTTGATCATATTGGTCATCTGGACCTTTGAGAGCAGACCAATGTCATTGCTGTTGAGACGCGTCTTGTCAATCACACGGGCATGCTCAAGCACTCGCTGCTTGAACCTTATCCTACCAAGCAGACGTGCTTGCTCGCGTTTTGCGGCATGGTATTCGAAGTTCTCGCTCAAGTCTCCTTTGTCGCGTGCCTCGGCAATGGCATCTCTCACCTGTGGCAGCTCCACGTTTTCCATGTGTCGTAACTCGGCTACGAGCTTATCGTAGCCCTCTTGTGACATGTATTCCATCTGTAATTGTTCTTTCTTTATGTGTGCAAAATTACGAAAAAACATCAATTACATTTCGTTTCATTTGCCATTTTTCCTCAAAAAGAATGCTTTCCTCAAAACAAATATTAAAATCTGCGATGTGTTGATGTGGAAATCGTGGTTTTTATGTACTTTTGCATGCATCTTACAACAATGTTGATAATGAAAAGACAAATAAAGATTTTAGCTACAGTGATGTTGATGGCCATGACTCCATTATGTCCTGTCAGCATCAATGCAGCTGTAACTGATAGTGTGGAGATTGTTGCGGGCGACAGCTTGGCAGATGATTTCGGGGTTGTTGAGAACGACACCTCAGAAGCATTGGTCACTCCCATAGAGAGTGAAGGGTTTCACCAGTCACTGAAACGGAAGTTCATTGAGGGAAATGCCGGCTTCATGTCGCTTGTGGCATTGGCTTTGATTCTTGGACTCGCTTTCTGCATAGAGAGGATAATCTATCTCAGCCTCTCGGAGATAGATGCCAAGAAGTTCATGCAGGACCTTGAGCGGAAAATCAAGGACGGCGACTTGGAAGGTGCAAGACAGCAATGCCGGGATACGCGCGGTCCAGTGGCATCAATATGCTATCAGGGGTTGCTCAGGATTGCTGACCCGTCCGAAGATATTCAGCGAGGAGTGGTGAGCTATGGTCAGGTGCAGGTGAGCAATATGGAGAAAGGCTGTTCGTGGATAACTCTCTTCATTGCCATGGCTCCATCGTTGGGATTTCTCGGCACGGTGATAGGTATGGTCATGGCCTTCGATCAGATACAGACGGCAGGAGATATCAGTCCTACCATTGTGGCTGCCGGCATGAAGGTGGCTCTCATCACCACCATCTTCGGTATCATTGTGGCTCTCATCCTGCAGTTGTTCTACAACTACATCCTTTCAAAGATAGAACATCTTACTTCGCAGATGGAGGAGTCTGCTATAACACTAATCGACACGTTGTCGGAATATAAGCGTGGTAAACATGAGGGAGAGATACTTGATGAAGCATGACAAGCGTGGTAGGCTGTCGGCAGAGAAAATCTCTACGAGAGTGCTCTATGTGTTGCTTCTGGCTGCGGTAGTAGTCTTTGCAGCCTTCTATGCCATCGGTTTCAGTCAGCCTTTTGAAGAAAACCCCAATTTCAATGAGCCGTTGCTGACCAATGCTGTATTGTTGCTCATGGCATTGCTGTTGCTTGGTACTCTGGCTACTGCGGTGTGGGCAGTGCTGGTGAGCCGTCGCATGAGCAGGGACGTATATGCCGAGGAAAACGGTATTAAGACAAAGCGCATGGCAATGCTGATAGCTGCTTCCACCTTTGTGGTGATGGTGTTGTCGTTTGTACTCGGCTCGTCAAAGCCGTTGCTTATAAATGCCACGCCATTCACTGATGTTTTCTGGCTCAAGACGGCTGATATGTTTGTATGGTCGTCAGTGATAATGCTCGTTGTGGCATTGGTAGCCGTAGCTTATGGCTACACGCGTTATTACAGAAAGGAAAAACAATAGCTTACCATGTTGTTTCACAGAGAACGCAAGCAAGTACCATTGCTCAACACCACGTCGACAGCCGACATCTCGTTTATGCTGCTGATATTGTTTCTTGTCACAACGTCAATGGACATTGACAAGGGATTGTCGCGACAGCTGCCACCTCAGAACCCTACGGAAGAGGAACAACCGATGGATGTAGAAGAAGGTAGGGTGTTGAAACTGGAGATAGGAAGTGACAACACGCTTTCGTGCAATGGCAACGAGCTTCAAATATCGCAGTTGCAACAAATGGTGGAAAAGCATGTGATGAAGAATGGAAAAGAGCATGTAATACAGCTTACCTGCAACAGGCAAGCCTCCTACGACGCATATTTCAAGGTGCAGGATATCCTGGTAAGAGCATACACAAATCTGCGAAACCGCTTGGCAATGAAACGATATGGCAGACCTTATAACAAATGTGACGACACGCAGCAGGAAAAACTGCGGGTTGAAGTGCCTCAACGGATATCTGAAGTATATCTCTCAGCGGAAGGAGGTGAGCCATGAGCATGTTCAGGAGAACTCGCAGACAGGTGCCGGCTCTCAATACGGCCTCGTTGCCTGACCTGATTTTCACGGTGCTGTTCTTCTTCATGATTGTAACACACATGAGGAAGGTGGCTTTGAAGGTAAAATATCAGGTACCGCAGGGAACTGAGCTTACGCGCCTGACAAAGAAATCTACCATTACATATATATATATAGGTAGACCCACAGCCACCACTGATGGGAAGCCTGGTGTGGGCACGCGCATTCAGCTCAATGACAAGTATGCAGACGCCGGGGAGGTGGCAGACTATGTGACAGCTGAACGCAACAGGATGTCACCCGACGATGCACAAGCCATGACAGTAAGCATAAAAGCAGACAGACAAACAGATATGGGTACCATAACGGATGTCAAACAATCACTGCGTCGTGCCAATGTCCTGAGGGTTAACTATTCTGCCGTTTCTCCCAATAAAGACCGTTGAGAGTATTTTTCTTCCGTGTGTTCATCTATGATTTTCGTAAATCGTTATTGTTTTTAGGTTCTTTGAAAAGTGTCAATTTGTTACATTAGCCTACGGTAAGTTTTGTGTCGATTTCTAATTGTTAAGAAAAAAGTGGATAGAAGTTGCAATATTTAAAATTTTGTTTTATCTTTGCAGTAAATTTATTTACTATGGCACATAGAAGTTTAGACAAATTAGACAAGAAAATCCTTAGTCTTATAGCAGGAGATGCGCGCATACCTTTCCTTGAGGTGGCACGCGAGTGCAATGTCAGTGGAGCTGCTATTCACCAACGCATACAGAAGCTGACAAATCTTGGAGTGCTCAAAGGCTCCCAGTTTATAATAGATCCGGAGAAGGTGGGGTATGAGACATGTGCCTACATGGGACTCAACCTCAACAATCCTTCCGATTTCGACAAGGTAGTGTCTGCCCTGCAGAAAATTCCAGAGGTCGTGGAGTGCCATTACACCACGGGCAGCTACGATTTGTTCATAAAGATCTATGCTTACAACAACCACCATCTGCTCAATACCATACACGATAAGCTGCAGCCTCTCGGATTGTCGCGTAGTGAGACCATTATCTCGTTTAATGCTGCCATTGACCGTGCTTTGCCCATTGGCGACTTTGTGTCTGACAGTGTAGTAGATGTTGAAGAAGAGACACCGGAAAGTGTCGAGGCTGCCGACTGAATTATTACAACATACGATATGGTTAAGGTGTAGCTCCGTGCTACACCTTTTTTTGTTTCTTGATAATGTAAACCATTATCCCTTTATCCTATATTCCCCCTTTTTTGTAAATTGTAACCGTCACATCTGTTTGAAATCGGGATTTTTGTGTAATTTTGCAACCTATCAAACAAGAGTTGAGCGAATGATAGTCTGTATAGCTGAAAAACCAAGTGTAGGAAGAGACATCGCCCGTATTCTCGGAGCGACGCATGACCACCGTACTTATATGGAGGGTAACGGCTATCAGGTGACATGGACTTTCGGACACCTGTGTGAGTTGAAAATGCCAGAGGATTACACTCCAATGTGGAAACGATGGGCTCTGTCGTCACTGCCGATGATACCTTCACGCTTCGGCATACGACTGAAAGACGAACAGAGCATACGCACACAGTTTGCTACCATTGAACGTCTGATGCAGGCTGCCGACAGCATTGTGAACTGCGGTGATGCCGGGCAGGAAGGAGAGCTCATACAGCGTTGGGTCATGCAGAAGGCAAAGGTTACTTGTCCTGTTAAACGCCTGTGGATATCGTCAATGACAGACGAAGCCATACGCGAAGGCTTTGCCAAGCTCAAGGATCAGTCGGAATATCAACCATTATACATGGCTGGTCTGTCGCGAGCTGTGGGCGACTGGTTGCTGGGCATCAATGCCACACGCCTCTATAGTATAAAATACGGCTATCCTGGAAAACCGCTCAGCGTGGGTAGGGTACAGACACCAACACTGGCTCTTATCGTTAACAGACAGAAAGAGATTGAGAACTTCAAGCCAGAGCCATATTGGGTGCTCGCAACGGTTTATCGCGAAACTCAGTTCACAGCCACACAAGGCAAGTTCACGTCGAAGGAAGAGGGAGAGAAAGCTTTTGAAACCATTGCCGGACACCCATTTGTGGTTACCGATGTGCAGAAAAAGAAAGGTACAGAGTCACCCAAGCCACTGTTTGACCTCACTTCCTTGCAAGTAGAGTGTAACAAGAAGTTCGGCTATTCGGCAGAGATGACACTTAATATTGCTCAGTCGCTTTACGAAAAGAAATTCACGACATATCCCCGTGTCGACACTCAGTTTCTCTCCGATGACATCTACCCCAAGTGTCCTCAGACAATGAACGGTCTCTACAAGACTGCATTCTCTGGGAAAGCACCTTATGCCGACCTAATCAGACCGCTTGGAGGTAAGGACCTGAAGAAGTCAAAGAAGGTGTTTGACAACTCAAAGGTCACCGACCACCATGCAATAATCCCCACAGGAGTGCCGCCAACGTCACTTTCCGATGCCGAACAGCATGTGTTTGACCTCATCGCCCGCCGCTTCATAGCTGCTTTCTATCCCGATTGCAAGTTTTCAACCACCACTGTGTTGGGAAAAGTTGAAAACGCCGAGAAAGGAAAGACAGTAGACTTTAAGGTAAGCGGAAAGGAAATACTCGAGCCGGGATGGCGAGCTGTGTATGAGAAGGAAATCGCGTTGCAAGAGAAAAGCGATGATGAGCGAACACTTCCCACATTTGTGAAAGGAGAAAGCGGGCCTCACGAGCCCACACTCACCGAGAAACAAACCACACCACCGCCTTACTATACTGAGGCAACCCTGCTCAGAGCCATGGAGACCGCTGGTAAGTTTGTCGAGGACGAAGAACTGAGGGCAGCTTTGAAGGAAAACGGAATAGGAAGGCCGTCCACTCGGGCTGCAATCATTGAAACCTTGTTCAAGCGTCATTACATAAGGAAGGAACGCAAGCGTCTTGTGGCAACTCCTACCGGCATAGAACTCATTGGTCTCATAAAGGAAGAACTGCTCAAGAGCTGTGAGCTTACGGGCATCTGGGAAAAGAAACTCCGCGACATTGAGCATCAGACTTACGATCCCCAACAATTCGTCAATGAGCTTAAAGAGCAGATAACACAAATTGTAAACCAGGTGCTTTCTGATAATAGCAACCGCCGTATAGTCATTGACGAAGGCAAAAAGCCAAATAACAAAGGCAAGAAGTGACCTTCACCCATATAAAATGGGAAAAACGCATTTTCATAAAATAAAACGAGCTATTGTTCGTTAGTTATTATATGAGAATAAATTCACGTACCATCATATTGATAGGCATCGTCAGCATGCTGACGACTGCCTGTGGCATTGACCGAAATATTAAAAAAGGCGAGAAATATCTTGCCTTGGGCGAATACTATGATGCTGCCAGAGAGTTCCGCACGGCATATCAGCGCACTCCAGCCAAGGAAAGAGACTCCCGTGGACAGCGTGCAGCCAAGATGGCATATTGCTATGATAAAATAAACGAAAGCCAGCGAGCCATTGCTGCTTATAGAAACGTGATCAGATACAAGCAAGACGATGCAGAAACCCATCTCGGACTTGCAAACAACCTGATGAAAAACGGCAGCTATAAAGAGGCTGAAAGCGAATACCAGCTCACGCTTGACATGGTAGAGTCGCTGACATTTGAAGATAATGACAACACTACCACCGTTGAAACTTCTGAAAAGGCAGTAAAGGAAAAGAAAGAGAAGAAAGGTAAGAAAGCCTTGAAACGCAAGGCAAAGACCAAATCCTCGCCGCGGGCAACAGTAAGGAGAGAACGCGTGGCAGCCAAGTCGGCAAAGAAAGACAAGAAAGATAAAGCGAGAAAGAAAGCCGTTGATAACGACGATTTGCAAACCTCTGATTATAAACTTAATACGGATAATGGCAAAAGTGTTGATGCAGAGGGCGGAAATGCAAAATCATCGCAGCAGAATACCATTTCCAAGGATTTGTTGGAAAGGAAAAATGCAATACGCCATGCAGCAGAGCAGGGACTCATGGCTGCACGGCAAGCTTCAGTCCTTAAATCACGAGGCTCACGTTATACGGTGAAGAAAATGGAAGCGTTCAACTCTCGCCGCGCCGACTATTCACCAATGCTCTTCGGCGACCAATATGACCAGATTTTCTGGACTTCCACGCGCAATGAGGCACAGGGTGATGAACTCAGCGGAATAACAGGTACCAAACCCGCCGATATCTTCATGAGTCAGAAAGACGACAAAGGAAAATGGGGAAAACCTGAAGCCATAGTCTCCGGTCTCAACACCGAGGCTGGTGAAGGTACACCGGCGTTCTCTGTTGACGGTAGGGAGATGTATATAACTCAGTGTGTCACCGACCCATCATACCCCCGTTTTGCTACCATTGCCGTAAGCAATCGTGCAGATGCAGCTTGGGGTAAGGCGGCTACCCTTAAAATATCTAACGATACTCTCTCAAGTTATGCCCATCCGGCACTCTCTCCCGATGGCAACTGGCTCTATTTCGTGAGCGACATGCCAGGCGGCAGGGGAGGAAAGGATATTTGGCGAGTAAGAATTACCGGAGGTTCGCTTGGAGGTGTGGAGAATCTGGGTGACCCTATCAATACTCCAGGTGACGAGATGTTCCCCACTTTCCGTCCTAATGGTGATCTCTATTTCTCAAGCAATGGAAGAAACGATGCTCTTGGAGGTCTCGACATATACATTGCCACGGTGGGAGAAGACCGTCGGTATCACATACAGCACCCGGGCTATCCTCTCAACTCGCAGGGCGATGACTTCGGTATGACTTTCGAGGGGCTTCATAACCGTGGATTCTTCTCAAGCAACAGAGGTGATGGCAAGGGATGGGATCATATATATTCGTTCAACTGTCCCGAGATTACACAGACGGTCAAAGGCTGGGTCTATGAGATGGAAGGCTATGAGCTTCCTGCTGCCCAGGTGTATATGGTTGGCGATGACGGCACAAACCTCAAGCTATCTGTAAAGGGTGACGGCTCTTTTGAACAGGTCATCCAACCCGGTGTCAACTACGTGATGCTTGCCAACTGCAAGGGCTATCTCAACCACAAGGAAGAACTGCGTGTTGACAGTGTAGAAGACTCCGAAGAGTATGTGCTTCAGTTTCCTCTTGCAAGCATACGCGTGCCTGTGATGATTGACAATATTTTCTACGATTTCGACCGTGCCACTCTACGTCCTGAGTCAGAGGCTGCTCTCGATGATCTCGTGAAGCTGCTGAACGAGAATCCCAATGTCACCATTGAGCTGAGTGCCCACTGCGACTTCAAGGGTTCTGCTGAATATAACAAGGGACTTTCCCAACGGCGTGCCGAAGCTGTTGTGGCTTACCTCACGTCACATGGTATTTCCGCTGACAGGCTTTCTCCAGTGGGTTATGGCAAGGAGAAACCAAAGACGGTGAGAAAGAAACTCACTGAGACTCATCCGTGGATGAAGGAGGGTGACGTGCTCACAGAGGAGTATATCAAGGCTCTTGACGAAGAGAAACAGGAGATTTGCAACCAGCTGAACCGTAGAACAGAGTTCATTGTGCTTCGTACCACCTATGGAATGTTTGACGAGAAAGGCAATCTTAAGACACAGCCAAAGCCTACGGGCGGTAACAGTTCGTCATCCTATGACGATGAGTACGACATCTTCGTAGAATAGTCGCTGCTGTTGCATAGTCATGGATAAACCGATGATACAGACGTTCCGCAGGAGAATTGCCGCAGCTGGCTGCCCATGACCTCTTTCATGATGCGGAAGGCATCATTGCCTGTGCAGTGGCTCGTACAGAAGAGTGTTTCAGGATAGGATTGACTGAGCCGCTCAGCCAACAATGAGAGTTCTTCAACACTTTCCATTCCGTCGAGCAAATGAAATCCGCCAACGACGGTGACTATAGGTTCATGGCATGCTTCAAGAATGTTTTCCAAACCGTTGTGTGCACAACCAGTAAACAGCAACCCATTGGCATAGAGAGCCATCTCATGTCGAAAATCGTCGTGGACGTATTCGCCATCACCGTTCTCTACATAGAGGTTGTGGTTTCCCTTCGGAACGGCATGTGTTTTCTTAATGTTTGCTATTACTTTTATACCTTCTGTAATAGTCTCGGATGCACTTGGGCTGATAATCCTTTCCTCTGGTATGCTATTCCATTCTGTGGTTATGCTGTGTAGGAAGTTGCGTTTAGAATAGAACTTCCTGCTCATGGCATGTGGAGAGACTATTACCTTGGCTTTATTGTTTATCTTAAGGAAGTGACGAAGTCCACCTGCATGATCGCTGTGTCCGTGGGATATGAATACATAGTCCACGGTGCTGAGGTCTATACCCATTTTCCTGGCGTTTAGTAGGAATATGTCGCTTGCTCCTGTGTCAAGCAATAGGTTGTGGGTGCCGGTGCTTAGGAATATCGACAGTCCGTGTTCGGTCAGTAGCCTATCGTCAAGGCTTCTGTTGTCAGATAGTACGCTCCATTTCATATTGCTTCCAGTTGTTTTTGTGCATTAGAGTTGGTCAACTATTCTTGTCAGTTCTTCCATGGTGCTTATAATGAAGTCAGCACCAGCTTCCCTAAGCTCTTCTTCCTTACCATTTCCCCATGTGACACCGCAGGTTTTCGTGCCGGCACTCTTTCCCATGGTTATGTCAACTGCCATATCGCCAACGACGAGAGTCTCCTCAGCTTTCTTGTGCAAGGTTTCAAGTGTCTTTGTCACAGGTTCTGCATCTGGCTTGGCATTCACCACATCGTCGGCTCCAAGCATGAGCGATATATATATGTCTATGCCGAGATAGTGTGTCAGTTCAACTAATGATATATGATTTCTTGATGATGCAATTGTGATTGTCGCTCCCTTGTCTTTTAGTGTCTTAAGGGTTTCCTTTACTTGTGGAAAAGCTTGAGGCTTAATGCTTTCAAGATTTTGGCTGAATATTTTCTTATATGTTTCGGCACATAGCTTGGTTTGCTCATCTGTGAGCTCCGGAAACAACTTCTTGAAACAGTAGACGAGAGGCAGTCCTATGGTGGATGCACATTCATCGTCGCTGCGAGAGGGTAGAGCCATTTCCTTTATTGTCATCTGCAGTGTGGTGACGATGTTGTTTCTTGTGTCGGCGAGAGTGCCGTCGAAATCAAACACCACCAGACTAATTTTTCGTTTGTGATTACTATTGCTTGTTTCTTTTTGATACATGACTTTTATTGTTGTTGTTGCAAAGGTAATACAAAATTGACAATCACAGAAACAGATAATAACATAACCTCTATTTCTCTTTTCCGAGCTTATAATCTTGTGCTGTTTTCTCTGTTTTTTAGTGTAATTTTCAATTCCGTGAAACAGTTAACAAATGTGAATGGAAAATGTTCTCCGCACAGTGAGAAAACAAAAGTGCCACTTTCACGTTGCGAAAGAGGCTCTTTTACCTTCCAAAAGAGGCTCTTTTGCACGCTAAAAGAGGCTCTTTTAAAATGCCCCTTTCAAGTGTGTGATAATCAGTGAGTTGCAAAGGTCTAAAATTAGGCCTTCTTTGAATTTTAAAAGTTAAAATATATAAATTACATTCGCGAATATTTATATTTGTTAACAAAATGTTTCACGCACTCTTTGCCGCGGTTTAATGGTAGAATATTGAAGTATGTAGCTCAGGGCATGACGGGTTGATATGGGTATTTGCAAGCCGTGTTCTGCAGAGTTCTGTCAATGCCGTACATATATCAACCACCTGTCATGCCTAAGGGTGCATGACATTATATAAACAGTAATAGTGTGCTTGGGGAACTATTCGTATAATAATGCTTCAAAAGTTTTATCACATCATTTATAATCCGTACCTTTGCATGGTTAAAATAAAGCTGAAGCTGATGAGATATGCAATAATAGCGGCGGGCGAAGGTTCCAGGCTCTCAGAAGAGGGCGTGAGGGTTCCGAAACCGTTGGTTGAGGTCGGTGGAGAACCGTTGCTCTGCCGTCTTACAAGAATCTTTGCAGACAACGATGCCAGTGAGATGGCGGTTATCTGCAATGCTCACAGTCCTGAGGTTGCTTCTCTGCTCGAGCAGATGTCAACTCACGGGGTGGGGGAGCACCATGTGCCATTGCGATATGTAGTGAAGAGCACAGCCAGCAGCATGCACAGCTTTTTTGAGCTAAGCACTCTGTTTGATGGCGAAGAGCCTTTTGTGCTCACTACTGTCGACACCATTTTCCGCGAAGAAGACTTCCGTGGCTATGTTGACGCTTTTCGTGAGTCCATCGCCGAGGGCTTGGACGGACTGATGGGAGTCACCTCGTATGTTGACGATGAGAAGCCACTTTATGTAGCTACCGATACCGGTATGCACATAACCGGTTTCCACGATACATGCAATGGGTGTAAGCATATCTCTGCCGGCATCTACGGGCTCACAGCGAGAGCGTTGCCCACTCTACACCGTTGCATAGAGCGTGGTGAGAGCAGGATGCGTAACTTCCAACGTGCTCTTGTTGCCGACGGGTTGAAACTCAAGGCATGGACCTTTGGCAAGGTTCTTGACATAGACCATGCTTCAGATATAGCAAAGGCAGAGGAGTTCCTTAGCCAATCTCAGGAATGCAAAAGTCCGGAACGATGACACAGAAGGTGGTTATTGCACGCGACGAGCGTTTCTCTCCTAACTCCGTGGAGCGTGACAGGGCTATTGCCAAGGCTGTGGCATGGAGATTGCAGGCACCGGTTGTAAACGAGAACGAGGCTTTGGGACTTACCAGTGAATGTGCTTTGGTGCTGACAATGGGGCGCAGCAAACCTCTGCTCAGTCACCTTAAAAGGTTGGAGGACTCAGGCGTGGTTGTTCTTAATCCGGCTTCTGGAATTGAGCGTTGTAGGCGCAGCACGCTGATGTCGATGATGGCTGAGAATGGTATTCCGCAGCCGTCCACGGAAGGCGCAGATGGTTATTGGCTCAAGAGCGATGGTGATGCGCAGAATAGCAACGACGTGGTGTTTTGTGCAGATGCCGTGCAGCTGCATGAAGCCATCTGTGACATGGAACGGCGTGGAGTGACACAGTATGTGGTACAGGCGCATGTTGACGGTGACTTGGTGAAGTTCTATGGTGTTGACGGCACAGGCTTCTTCCACACATGCTATCCCACTGACGACGGAATATCAAAGTTTGGTGATGAACGGCGCAATGGTCCTGCACACCATTATGATTATAGCCGTGACCTGCTGCAAGAGTGTGCAGAAAAGATTTCCAAGCTTACCCGAGTGCCCATCTATGGAGGTGATGCCATAGTAAGAGCCGATGGCAGCTTCGTAATAATTGACTTCAACGACTGGCCCAGTTTCTCCCGCTGTTGCAATGAGGCTGCCGATGCCATAGTAAAACTTACAGAGCAAATATTAAGATGAACAACGACAACGATAAAAAGACGTTTAGGCAATTGCTGCAGATTTCAATGAAATCGCCCGATACCGAGGAGACGATAGACGTTTACTTCACGCGTCCTATCGGACTGGTGTTTGCATTGTTCTGGAACAAGTTGGGGGTGCATCCCAATGCCATCACCATTCTTTCCATCTTTCTTGGTGTGGGAGCAGGAGTGATGTTCGGCTTCAGCGACCTGTGGCACAATGTGGCAGGTGTCGTGTTGCTGATGTTTGCCAATTTCTGCGATTCCACCGATGGACAGATGGCACGCATAACAGGCAAGAAAACGCGCATAGGACGAATGCTTGATGGTTTCGCGGGCGACATGTGGTTTCTTAGCATTTATGCTGCATTGTCGGTGAGGCTGTTCCACCAACACATACCATTCACCAACATTGAATGGAGTTTCTGGATATTCCTCATTGCATTTGTTGCAGGTGTGCTCTGCCACTCTCCACAGGCTTCCCTTGCCGACTACTATCGACAGATACACCTTCTGTTTGTGCTTGGACGCGACGGCTCCGAGCTTGACAGCTATGAGTCGCAACATGCCATCTATGAGCAGTTACCAGAGAAAGGAGCTCTGCTTGACCACTTGTTCTACTACAATTATCAGAACTACTGTCGGAGTCAGGAGAGACGCACTCCTCGCTTCCAAGCAATGTATGCGTTGCTGAAGAAACGCTATGGAAGCATAGAACAAGTGCCTCAAGCCATGAGGAATGACTTCAGGAAAAAGAGTCTGCCACTCATGCCCTTGACAAATATTCTCACGTTTAATTGGAGGGCAATAAGCCTTTACACTTTCTGCCTTCTTGACATACCGCTGGCATTCTTTCTTATGGATATAGTGGTGTTTAATGCCATTTATCATTACATGCGCAACCGCCACGAAACCATCAGTGGCAAGTTCATGGAACAGATGCAGACAGAGGGATGAAATGAATAAATAAACATACAGCATCATGGATATAAAGGGATATATTTTTGACTATGGGGGTACGATAGACACTCAGGGCTGCCACTGGGGACAGATGATTTGGCATGCCTATGAGCGTCAGCAGGTGCCGGTAGAGGAATATATGTTCAGGGAAGCCTATGTGTTTGCAGAACGCACGCTGGGAAAGAATCCTATAATACAGCCCGACTATACCTTCCACAAGACTCTGGAAGTGAAGCTGCGCATAGAGTTTGACTATCTCATAGAACGTGGCTATCTCAATGAGGGTAACTTCCGCTCTGCCAGTCTAAAGGCAGCTGTGCTCAACGACCTCTATGACAGAGTGAAAACCATAACGTCGGAAAGCCGTAAGGTGCTCACCTCGCTGAAAAAACGCTATCCCTTGGTGCTGGTGAGCAATTTCTATGGAAACATAGATGTGGTGCTTCAGGAGTTTGGACTCGATGGTATATTCGACGGTATCGTAGAGTCGGCGGTGGTGGGCATCAGGAAGCCAAACCCCGAAATATTCAAGCTTGGAGTAAAAGCCCTGAAGCTGAACGAAGACAACGTGGCAGTTGTAGGAGACAGCATCGACAAAGACATTGTTCCGGCAAAGAAAGCAGGATGCTTCACAATATGGCTGAAAGGAGAGGGTTGGAACGAACAGCCTGACATCTGTGCCGAGGCAGATAAATACATAACAAGTTTGCGAGAACTTCTTGAGGATATGCAATAAACTGTACTCATTGCCGTTATTTTAAGAATAAAGACCCTATAATACAATAAAGATTAATTCAAATACAGGAATAATAAATACTTAAATATTAGACGATATGAAACACACAAGTGTGAAGCCGGCAACCGGCAAATTAGGAATTATGGTAGTAGGCTGTGGAGCCGTGGCAACAACGTTCATGACGGGAGTATTCATGGCCCGCAAGGGACTTGCCAAAGCCATTGGTTCTATGACACAATATGATAAGATTAGAGTAGGAAAAGGCAGTGAGAAGAAATATCTGAAGTATGGCGATATAGTGCCGCTGGCATCTCTCGACGACATCGTGTTCGGAACATGGGATGTATATCCGCAAAACGCCTATCAGGCAGCAATGTATGCACAGGTGTTGCAGGAGAAAGACATAAACCCGGTAAAGGATGAGCTGGAGAAAATAGTGCCTATGAAGGCAGCTTTCGACATAAACTACGCCAAGCGACTCACTGGTGACAACGTGAAGGACTGCAAGACACGGTGGGATATGGTGGAAGCCATTCGCAAGGACATCAGGGATTTCAAAGCCGAAAACAACTGTGAACGCATAGTTGTCATCTGGGCAGCATCAACAGAGATCTATGTGCCGGTGGATGAGTCTTGCCATTACAAGCTTGAAGACCTTGAGAAGGCAATGAAAGCCGACGACCGGGAACATGTGGCACCATCAATGTGCTATGCCTATGCAGCACTCACAGAAGGAGCTCCGTTCATTATGGGAGCACCAAACACCACGGTAGACATTCCTGCTATGTGGGAACTTGCAGAGAAAACCAAGATGCCCATTGCCGGCAAGGATTTCAAGACTGGACAGACTCTCGTGAAGAGTGGCTTCGCACCAATCATCGGCACTCGCTGTCTGGGACTGAGCGGATGGTTCTCAACTAACATACTCGGAAACAGAGACGGACTGGTGCTTGACGAACCAGATAACTTCAGGACCAAGGAGGTGAGCAAGCTTTCCACACTTGAGACCATACTGAAGGCTGAAGACCAACCCGACCTCTACAAGGACTACTACCACAAGGTGAGAATAAACTATTATCCTCCCCGCAACGACAATAAAGAAGGATGGGACAACATTGACATATTCGGATGGATGGGTTATCCCATGCAGGTGAAAATTAACTTTCTGTGTCGCGACAGCATACTTGCAGCCCCGTTGCTGCTTGACCTGTGTCTGCTCAGCGACCTCGCTGCAAGGGCTGGAAGATATGGTACGCAGCGCTTCCTCAGCTTCTATCTCAAGAGTCCGCAACACGACTATACCGTTGGTGAGGAAGCCGTTAACAACCTCTATCAGCAATATACCATGCTGAAGAATGCAATCCGCGAAATGGGCGGTTATGAAGCAGATGAAGAAATTGATTAAGATATACACAGTATTTACATTGTTATGGGCAGTGGCTTTGCAAGTCTCTGCCCAAGAAATTCATGGTTTTGTCGTTGATCAGCAGACCGGCGACAGCATACCCTATGCCAATGCAGCCTACAAAGCCAATAAGCTGGCTGCTGCCGGCAATGAGAGCGGTCAGTTTAAGATAGCACGTCACAATGGGTCTACACTAACAATCACTGCCGTGGGATATAAACCCAGAACGGTGAAAATTTCAGAGAAGACTCCGGATGAGCTTCATGTAACACTCATTGCCGACTCCAAACGTATGGAAGAGGTCGTGGTGAAAGCCAAACGAAGGCATAAGTACAGCAGGAAAGACAATCCTGCCGTTGAGCTGATGAGGAGGGTGATAGCTGCAAAGAAACGTTCCGACCTGCAGAACCATGACTATTACCAGTTCGAGAAATACCAGAAGATAACCATGGCCATAAACAACCTTACTCCCGAAGAGCTTGAGGGAAAGTTGTTTAAGAAGAACCCATGGTTGGTGGAGCAGGTAGAGGTGTGCCCGTACAACCAAAAGCTGATATTGCCGATTTCCGTTGATGAGACCATCACGCAGCATATCTATCGTAAGTCACCGCGTGATGAGAAAGACAAAGTGCTTGGTCAGACAACAAAAGGCATAAGCAAACTCATACAGACGGGTGAAGCCATGAACACCGTGGTGAAAGACCTTTTCAGCGACATAGATATCTATGATGACCAGATAAGGCTCCTTCAGGCACATTTCCCCAGTCCTATAGGCTCAACAGCCATTTCTTTCTACCATTTCTATATAGATGACACGGTTTATGTGAACCAAGACCAATGCATAAGGTTGCAGTTTATGCCTGCCAACCAGCAGGATTTTGGCTTCAGGGGTGAGCTCTATGTGGTTAATGACAGTTCCCTGCATGTGAGAAAATGCGATATGCAGCTGCCCGCCAACACCGGAGTGAACTTCGTAGACGCTATGAAGATACAGCAGGAATATACGAAGCTTGACAATGGTGAATGGGTGTTGACGACTGACAATATGATTGCCGAACTTGAGTTCACCGACCTATTCTCAAGGGCTGTGGTCATGCGCAACACGAATATGAGCAAATATGCTTTTGAAGAGATTTCCGACAAGGAGTTCAAGGGCAAGGCAAAGACAAAGATTGATGTCAATGCGAAGATAAGAGATGAGCAGTTCTGGGCTGAACATCGTACCGTGGAACTAACCAAGAGCGAAGCTGGCATGAACGATTTCGTGAGCAAGATGGCAAAGACGAAACGCTTCAAATGGCTTGTGTTCGCATCTAAGGTGCTCATTGAGAATTTCCTGGAGACAGGCACGCGGAATACTCCCAGCAAGGTGGACATTGGTCCTGTCAATACTTTCATATCCAGAAACTATGTTGACGGATTCAGGTTCAGGGCAAGCGCCAGGACAACAGCCAAGCTTAATCCCCATTGGTTCGGTGAGGGATATTATGCCTACGGAGTGGACTCCCATAAGCATTATTATGGTGCTAAACTCACATATTCGTTCAACAAACCCGAATATCAGCCTATAGAGTTCCCAATAAGAACAATTTCTTTTGAGTCAACCTATGACGTAATGTCGCCGTCAGACAAATATCTAAAGCACAACAAGGACAATGTGTTCATGGCGATAAGACCCAAGAAGGTTGAACACATGTATTTCTACAACAAGCAGGAACTGTCATTCAAGTGGGAAACGGAAGGTGGACTTACAACCGACTTTGGCATATCCACAGAAAGTAATGAGCCTACAGCCGAACTGGAATATCGTAGACTTGACAACTCTGAACTGATAAGGAAGATAAGAATGACGAATATCACCCTTGGCTTTGATTACCGTCCAGGGCAGACATATATCAATTCAAAGCAGAGTAGGGTGGAGGTAAACCTTGATGCACCGCAGTTCACGTTGCGGCACACCATGGGAGTGAACCATCTGTTGGGTAGCCAGTTTAAAAGTAACCTCACTGAGGTGTCAGTTTATAAGCGCCTGTGGCTTGGCAGCTGGGGACATATAGATAACAGAATTCTCGCAGGGGCGCAATGGAACAAAGTGCCCTTCCCCTTGCTCATCATGCCGCCTGTCAATACGTCGTTCTTTGAGCATCAAGGGTCGTTCAATATGATGGAAAACATGGAGTTTCTCAATGACCGCTATGCTCAGTTCAATATTGCTTGGGACTTGTCTGGTAAAATATTCAACCGTGTGCCTTTGCTCAAGAAACTCAAATGGAGGGAATATGTGGCATTGAAAGGCATGTGGGGACATCTCACAGACAAGAATAATCCATTCCTTGAAAGTAACATTGGTGATTCTGAACTATACCAGTTCCCGCAGAAGACACATCTCATGACCCACGACCCGTATATGGAGCTTGTGTTGGGTGTACACAATATATTCAAATGTCTTGAAATAGATTATGTACGCCGACTTACCTATACAAAGCAGCCAGGCGTAAAAGTCAATGGAGTGAGGTTTGGATTTAATATAACCTTCTGAGCCTGTTGCTCATTAATGACAAAATAAGGAGCCTTCCCAATGTCTTGGGAAGGCTCCTTATATTATGTTTCAGGGACCTAAGTTGGCGAGCGCGCAAACGTTTGCCAATATTATTTGCATAAAAATTGCTTAAAAGTATTGCACTCATGGAATTTATTCTTACCTTTGCATCGTACAAGAGGTACTCAAGGACATACATTACGATATATTAAATCTCATAGGTAGATCTAAGGGTAAAGATTGGAATAGGATTACATCATTTTGAATGAGTTTGATAAATAGAGTTATTCGATAGTTGATAATGATTTTTAAGGTATTAAGAATTTAGGTAATAGGAATTTATTCATGCTTAGGTTAAAATTTTGACACCCGTCTGTAGTGATTACAGGCGGGTGTCGTTGTTTTTACATGTTTTCATCAAGCTTTCCTGACCAGAGATATTTGCGTGTCTCACTGACAATCACACCATTGAGGAATATCAACGACAGCAAATTGGGTATTGCCATAAGGGCATTCATGCAATCGGCAATCGACCAAACCATGGACAGATTAGCCACACTGCCCAAAAAGATTCCTACAATATATAATATCCGGTATACTGTCTTGGCGTTTCTTGAGCTTTTGAATTTTGAGCCAAGGTACTCCACGGCACGCTCACCATAGTAGCTCCAGCCGAGAATGGTGCTGAAAGTAAAGGTAAGAAGACCAAAGGTGAGTAACGGCGAGCCAATGTACGGAATCTTGCAGAAGGCTGCGTGGGTGAGGGCTGCACCATCTGTGTAGCTGATATCCGGATATGCAATGATGCTGCTCACAATGACCAGTCCCGTAAGTGCGCATATTACCACTGTGTCCCAGAAGGTGCCGCTTGATGACACCAGTGCCTGCCTTACTGGATTTCGCGTTTGTGCCGCTGCTGCCACTATGGGTGCCGAACCCAGTCCAGATTCGTTGGAAAACAGTCCACGGGCAATGCCGAAGCGAGCTGTCATCATCACGGTGCTGCCCACGAAACCTCCTCCGGCAGCCTGTGGTGTGAATGCGCTCTCAACTATTATTTTCATTGCCGGTATGAGGTATGCTCCATTTACAAAGAGTATGTATATGCAGCCGAATATGTAGAATAAAGCCATGACAGGTACCAGTGCACTGCACACGCGGGCAATGCTTTTAACTCCTCCGAGTATCACGGCAGCTGCCAGAAGGCTTACTATAATGCCGGTGATGTAGGGTGAGAGTGAATAGCTTTCCTTTGCCAGAGTGGCAATGGCGTTTGCCTGCACCGTATTTCCTATTCCAAAAGAGGCAAATGCGGTGAAGATGGCAAAGAGTATAGCCATTGTCTTCCATCCCAGGCCTCTTTCAAGTGCATACATAGGACCACCGAGCATCTTTCCTTGCGCTGTCTTTACCCTGTATTTTATTGCCAACAGTCCCTCTGCATATTTTGTTGAGATGCCGAATACACCGGTGAGCCAGCACCACAGCACTGCACCCGGACCGCCGAGAGCCACGGCAGTGGCAACACCAATAATATTGCCGGTGCCTATTGTGGCGGCGAGAGCTGTTGCCAGTGCTCCGAATTGTGAGACATCTCCAGTAGAGCCTTTGTCTCTCTTCACTGAAAGACGAATGGCAGTGAATATCTTTCGCTGTGGGAAGTGCAGCCTTATGGTCAGGAAGATGTGTGTTCCCAACAGAAGTATTATCATTGGCCAGCCCCACAGTAAGGAGCTGATGTCGTTTAATATATTGTTTAATGTTTCCATATTAACTCATTTGTTGTCTTGAAAGGTCACCTCCACACGATTAAAGCCCATGGCATTGAGTAGCTGGGTGAATTGCTCTCGGGCGTTTTCTTGCGCTATGCTAATGTTGGCCTTGGTCATACAGCGTGATAGCATCTTTCTCTTTGCTCTGTTGTATAGTTGCTCACGGTCGCTGTCACTCCATTTCCCACTTTCGAAGAACGAACGGGTGCGTGCCTCATCTACGAAGTTGCTATCCAGAAGCTCTATTGGCGGAAGCGTGGCAATCACTATTGTATCGCGTTTGGTGAGCCATTGTTTGCCAGTCTTGCCTAAGTCTACTCCAAGTCTAAGTGTACCATAATATATTCGTGAGAGTTCGCGGTCCTTGATGAAGCCTCTGTCTACGGTGTCTATAAGTTCCTCATCGCTTATTGACAAGAATTCCCATTGTCCAATACTTCGTATTGACTCTATTTGCGCAGGTGTGATGTCTATTTTCCTGTTTGTCTTAAACCCAATGCCGTTGCTGCTGTTTATATATCTGAGCCACGCCATACCACCAACAAACATGATTGTCACTGCTAATATAGCCATCCACGCCATCACACCCAACCCTTTTGTTAAGGAGAAAAGGGCTTCTATTATTTCAGCGGCAGATGATTTCTGCTGCCGTGTTTCTCCCTTTTGTTTTCCTGTTTTATAGCGTTGAGATGCCGTTTTCCTTATGTTCATTCTGTATTTCTCTTCCTTTTGTTTTATCTCAACCATTTCTGCTCCCAGTGCTCAATAGTGTTTTGATGTCGTTGAGCTCAAATTCTTTTCTGAAATGTACGCTTATATTGCTTTCGTCAAATCCCATGGAGCTTATTAGGGGAATGATGGTCATTGCAGCACTTTTTCGCGCATTGTCAATGATACCCATCTGAGGTATGGCGTTGACTATGGATGCTCTCCCTTGCTGTTCGTAGTCAGACAACTCGCTGTCGGAGAAGCTGCGTCGTGTGAGAGGCACATACTTCTTTATTTCTCCATGGTTTATCTTTGTGCTTGTGATGACTATGTGTGGGTCGGGAAGTATTATCTCTATGTTCTTTCCTTTTCTCCTGATATTCTTATCACTGAAGTTGGAAAAATCAACATAGGTCTTTATTGTTGCATCCATGGGGATGGCTATCCGGCGCTCACCAATCGGAATGTCTATGCTGAAGTCTTTCTTCATGATGGTGCCTTTGAGCTGCAGCTGGTCGTCGTGGGTTATTATCTTGTGTACTTTATATTCCGATGTATAAAGTCTTGAGCATTGTTTTATGTTCATTACCATGGTTTGCATGGTGTCAATGGCAGGTTGCTGTTCTGTGTGCTGACCGTTCTTGTGTGAACATGCCACATTTGCAATAATAATCAGAGCCCACACCACTACGGCTTTGCCTACTACATATATATAATGTGGAAATCTGTTCATGAGATAATGTGTTATAACGACATGCAAAGTTACTCTAAATGGTTCAGAATGCAAAATATAGAGCTCTCTTTTTGTCATATTGCGATTTTTTGTGCCATATTTTTACAAAATGTTAAATGCGGTTATTCAATGTAAAAGCATTAAACCTATTAACCCTCTTTTCATCAAACAATCAGTAATAACCAAAATAAGTAAGATATATGAAGAAGATTCTGATTTCAATGGTAGCTGTCATGATGATGGCAATGAGTGCCAACGCACAGTGTTGTAACTGTAAGGGTTGTAATAACAAGAAAAAGGGTGACAGGGTGGAGATGAGAACCAACAAAATGGTAGAACGATACGGACTTGACAAGAAGCAGGCAAAGAAGCTCCTGTCACTTAACAAAGAGTATAAAGACTTTCTCTCCAAGCCTGGCAGGCATCCCAAGGCAGGAAAGCCTGGTATGCGCCATGCCAAACCTCAGACTCAGGAAAGCGATGCCCAGACCTCAGTAACCCCCAAGCCCCATGTTCATAAGATGCCTGTTAAGCCTGAAAGGATGAAGGAGATAGAGCAGAAACAGCAGGAATATGATTCCAAGCTTGAGAAAATAATGACTTCAGATCAGTTTGCCAAGTACAAGGAAGATAAACAGCGTCGTGCTGACTTTCACCATGGCAAGGGCAAACATGGAGGAAAGCATGTTTTCAAAGGCGAAACGCTATCAGACAGTTGCCGAGACAAAGCCTGCAATGATGGCGCAACAGATAAAAAATAGATGCTTCATGTAAGATATAAGCTTCCCTCTCGCATTTCCGTTATGACCGGAAGTGCGAGAGGGAAGATTTTTTGTAAGATATTATTTGTTTTTATACCATTCTTTCAATACGAAAAAGGCTTTCTTCTTTTCACCTTTGTCACTCAACAATCCTTTCATGTTGTAGAAGTCTTGAATGCCGGGAAGCACGCGTCGAGGAGAACGGAAGTCCTTGAGTATCCATGGTGACGTGCCGGCAAGACCGTCAATCTTGTCAAGCATGGCAGTGTTTTCCCTGTATAGGTTTTCTTGGAACTCTTCGGTCCAGCGTTGGTTCTTCGGTCCATGATAGCCATATTTGGCACCTCCTCCAAACTCGCTGATGATGACGGGTTTGTCATAGGGTATCTCCCATGTCATCTTTGATGCATCGTTAACGTCGCGATACCAGCCTATGTATTGGTTGAAGCTTACCACGTCGACATACTTGTTCATGTTGTCGTTAAGACGGTTCACATAGTTGTCGGCACCAACAACCTCCATAGCCATAGATATGAGGCGAGTACTGTCGAGGCTTCTTGCATACTCGGCAAGATTACCGAGGAAGGCATCGCGCTCTGCAGAGTGTGGTGTTTCGTTGGCTATGCTCCAGATGATTATGTTGGCACGATTGTGGTCACGCGCAATCATGTCGTGTAGTTGGTTCCTCGCATTGTTCAACGTCTGTGGGTTGTTCCATGCTATTGTCCAATAGACAGGTATCTCCGACCATACCATGATGCCTAAACGCTCTGCCTCACGCACCATGTGTTCGTTATGAGGATAATGGGCAAGACGCACATAGTTGCAACCCAACTCCTTTGCCCATGAGAGCAGTGTGCGGGCATCCTCCACACTATTTGCCCTGCCTCCTCCATTTGGTTTCTCTTCATGAATGCTTACACCTTTGAGAAAGACAGGCTCGCCATTAAGCAGAATCTTTTTGCCACGAGTCTCTACAGTGCGAAAACCAATTTCGTCATTAATGGTTGAATTGTCGAGGGTTATATCAACACTGTAAAGTTTTGGGTTGGTAGGAGACCATAGTTCCAATTGCTTGTTCCGTGTACCTTTTGGTTTGTCGTTTGTCTTTATTGGTAAGTTGAATGACGCTTCGCAATATCCTGAATTGTCGGTAGTTAGCTTCTTCTTTATTCCGAGCTCGGCAATATTGAGAATGATGGTATGTCCTGCTTCAGCCTTGCTTGTCTTGGCTGAGAATACTATTTCTTTTTTGCCGGGTTTGTTTGCTTTTGACAATTCCAGTCTGTAGTCTTCAAGATAGGTGTGGGGTACTTTAACCAACATCACATCTCTGGTGATGCCGCCATAGTTCCACCAGTCAAAAATCTGTGTGGGAACATCCTCGGCATGTCGTTTGTTGTCTACCTTTACTACGATGGTGTTTTCGCCTTCTTTTATCACATTGCTGACATCATAGTTGAATGGTGTGAAGCCTCCAATATGGTGACCAAGCTCCTTGCCGTTTAACCATACACGGCAGTCGTAGTTCACGGCACCGAAATATAGCAAGCTACGATATTCATCGGAAGGTACTGCCTGAAAGCTTTTCTTGAACCACACCGTTCCTTCATAGAAAAACAGGCGCTCATCCTGGGTGTTCCAGTCTGAGGGTATTTGCATCGATGGTGACGATTCGAAGTCATACTCAATGAGGTCTTCTGGCCTTTGGGGCTTGGCATTGCAGAAAAATCCTTGTGAGTATGGCTTTCTCCTGTAGTCGTAGTAGCCTTCTTCTTGCACATCAACAATGTATTTCCACTCACCGTTGAGCGACATACTCTCATATGCTTGCACGTTATGAATCAACGGTAACGAATAAATTCCCTCAGCATTAGCAGTAATAATACATAGTAGGGAAAAGGAGATTAAGGATAGGATTTTTTTCATTTTGTGATATTATTATATTCATGCTTCAAACCTATTTTGCAAAAGTATGAAATATTTGTGAATTAATGGATATTGGGCAAATAAAGTTGGAGCTATAAAGCATAAATATCTGTGGCGTAACCAAGCTAACTTGTTGATTCTTCCATTACTTAGATATTTAAACTACATAAGAGGGGAGGGTGATGTATTTCGTTACGCCGGTACTTTTCGTACTGTTGTAGAGTATTCTCCGTACAATACTCGAGTATTCTTCGTACACTACTGGAGTATTTGAGGCTCAATACTGGAGTATTCTCCATACAATACTGAGCCCATACTATGAAGATGAGAGTGGGAAACCACGAAAACGGCTAAATGAAACCTCTTGGTTTAGCCACTGTCAGTAAAAAGAATTAAGGTTTTTACCAATACAGATTCGGAAATATCAAATTATTATTTAACTTTGCATTAAGATAAGAAATAATAATTTACGGCAAATGAAAAAGAGTGTATTACTTCTTGCAGGTACAATAGCTATGTTGGGTATGTGGTCATGCAAGGAAAAACCACAGACCGATGACATTATCACGAAAAGAGCTCCGGAGGCTCCAGCTCCCAAGGGTACGCAACGTATGTCTGATTTTACATACGAGAAAACCATAGAATGGATGAACGGAAACTATACCATCACCATTCACCGCTACAGTGACGACACCTTGCCGCAGACTCAAGATGAACAGGGTAGGAAATACTATGACAACAAGATAGGCTTGAAGATCACCCGGGCTGATGGCTCTGAGTTTCTCAATCGCGTCTTTACAAAAACTGATTTCAGTGATTTCATAAATAATTCCTACGGACGCAACGGGGCTCTCTTAGGATTGGCTTATGACCGTGTAGATGGCAGCAATCTGGTGTTTGGTGCCAGCGTAGGTTCTCCCGACAGCATGAGTGATGAGTACATACCTATGCAGGTCATAGTATCGGCAAGCGGCTCAGTGAGCATAAAGGCTTCTTCCCAGCTTGACTCAGGCAATGGAGAAGAACCTCGTGATGAGCTTGAAGCTGCTGAGGCAGAAGGAATGTAAGGCTCTGTTGCTATGTGTTCCTAAGATTGTTTACCTCGATGCTGAGGCGTTTAGGCGCATATCCGATGAGCATAATGTTGAGCAAACAGTTGGCTGCTATTTCAGCTTCCGACAAGTTGACGTTTTGTTCCTTCTTTACCTCCTTGCCCATGATTACTCCCCATGGTGAAGCAAAGCAACTGTCGTCGGCACCATAGAACTCTTCTTCGGTGTCGGGGTCATGCATCAGTTCATATCTTATGCTTTTCTTTGACTCTACGGGTGGAATTGCAATGAGCTCTTCATAAAGCTTCCTTATCCTGTCTTTCTGCTTTCTTGCAGGCGGGAACATCAGTGCCAGCTCAGGATAGAGCTCATTGAAATCGTAGGACTGGAGTAATTGGTAAAGTTTCATTATAAATATCTTTTTTAACGATAAAGGCACTTCGCCATTATGGTGAAGTGCCTTTTTTATGTATTTGGGTTTATGTTTCAGAATTTTGCCATCTTTATGGCATCTATGGCACATTCGTCACCTTTGTTTCCATGTTTTCCGCCGCTTCTATCTTTTGCCTGCTGCAAGTCGTTGGTGGTGAGCAAACCATAGATAACAGGAATTTCACTGGTGGCGTTGAGCTTAGCAATGCCATAGGTCACGCCCTGACATATATAGTCGAAGTGGGGCGTTTCACCGCGTATCACACTTCCCAGCACGATGATGGCATCGTAAAATCCTTTGAGCGTCATCATGTGAGCACCATAAATAAGCTCGAAACTTCCCGGAACGGTCTTTACATGGATGTTCTCTGGCAATGCGCCGTGGGCTTCGAGGGTCTTTACGGCACCATCGAGAAGAGCTCCGGTAATGTCGGGATTCCATTCTGCCACTACGATGCCGAAGCTCATGTTGCTCGCATCGGGTATGCTGTCAAAGTCGTAGTCGGAGAGATTATGGAGTGATGTAGCCATTCGTTTTCTTATTGTGAAACGCGTTGTATGTATTTGTCAATATCCTGATATGCAGGAGAGTTGACATATTTCTTCTTGATGTCGTTGTAGATGTCAAGGGCCTCAGCCTTCTTGTTCTGGCTTTCAAGGATGATTGCTGCTTTCTTCAATGCCACAGGAGAGATGCTGTTGTTGGTGTTGTCAGCAGCTTTCGAGTCTGCCATCTTTGCAGCTTTCTTGAAGCTTTCCACGGCTTTGTCCAGTTGGTCGTTGTTGGCATAGATGTCGCCAAGAGCCATCTGAGATGCGGGACTGATGAGCATGTCTTTGCCAGTGCTGAACTTGTCGGCATACTCCAATGCCTTCTTCCAGTCTGGTTTTGCCTGATGGGCATAGCAGAGAGCGGTGTAGAGGTTGGCAAGGTTTCCGGCATCGGTGCTGCTGTAGTCTTCTGCCACCTTGGCGAAGCCTGTGAAACCTGCACCATCGCCTTTGAGAGCTTTGTCAAACTGACCTTCGTTGAAGTATTGCTGACCTTTGGCAAGCACAGTGCTTGCTTCTTGCTCGTTGGGTTCTATAACATAGCTCTTCACAAGCATACATCCTACGATAATAAGTATCACTGCTGCAATGATGCCAATGATGGCTTTCTTGTGTTTTAGGAAGAATGCTTCCGACTGGTTGAGCGTCTCGTTGATTTCGAGAGCCTCGTTTTGTGCTTTCTTGTTTGCCATTTTTATCTTTTTTTTAATTATTGTCTTGATGATAATTACCTTAAAGTGCATAAAGCGTGGCAAAATTACTTATTTTCTGTCATATACTAAAATCTTTTGCTTGTTTTTTTACCTATGTTTCCCATATAGAGTCAACGACACTGCTATTGTGTATTTCACCTGTTGATGACTCAGATGATAAATGTCTTTTCAAATAGAGAAGCGACAGGGGCTGCCTGTCGCTTCCATTGTTATCCCAATCTTTCAGCTGTTAACCTCAATCATCATTTCATAAAGGGGCTAAACAGGGAACTATCATCAGTATGTTCCCTGTTTTTGCCTGCTCTATACGTTATTCATGCTCAGTGCATGGGTATCTTTTCAATGCGTATGGCAAAACCACCGCTGCGTGCCATGTCGATTTTGAGTACAGTGTCGTGGTCTACGTCTTTCTGGTCTATTGTCATGGCATACGGGTTGTCTTTATAGTCGGCATTGGGTGAGTCGGCATAGATTATGGCGCGGTATGCAGAGTTGCTCTCAAGGAAGGTAAGGGGAACTTCCACGGTGCGAGCTTCCTCGTCGGTGACACCGCCAATGAACCAGTTGTCACTGTTTCGATCTTTGCGGGCAGTAACAATATATTTGCCAATCTCAGCATCTACCACAACAGTGGTGTCCCATGTGGTGGGGCATGATTCAATGAAAGTGAGTGCCGGCTGATGTTCATAGTTTTCTATCATGTCGGCAGCCATCTGCAATGGACTATAAATAACGACATATTCAGCCAGTTGCTTTGCGAGGGTGGTTTGCGGACGTGTGCCAGGTACAGCCTTGTTGTTGAAGTTGAAAACTCCAGGCGTGTAGTCGAGTGGTCCGGCGAGACCTCTGGTGAACGGCAGTATGCAAATGTGGTAGGGTGGATTGCCTCCATCGTTGCTCCATGCATTGTATTCCATTCCGCGTGCTCCTTCGCCGGTCATGAGGTTGGGCCATGTTCTTCTTAGTCCGGTAGGCATGGCTGGTTCATGGTTGTCGATCATGAGATGGTACTTGGCAGCAGTCTCCACCACCTTGCGGTAGTGGCGTATGCCATATTGTGAGTGTTGCAGCTCTATACCGTCAAGCATTGGATTGACATATCCCGTCTTCACACAGTTGATGCCCAGCTGTTGGTATAGCCTGAAGGCCTCCTCCATCTGGTCTTCATAGTTGGTGGTGGTGCCACCTGTCTCGTTGTGGGCTATTATTCTGACACCCTTGTCTTTGGCATAGCTTGCGAGCTCTTTAAGGTCGTAGTCGGGATAGGGCTTGGTGAAGTTGAAATGATTGCCAATACGAGTCCATTCATCATCCCATCCTTCGTTCCATCCTTCTACGAGCACTCCGCTGAACCCGTGTTTTGCAGCAAAGTCAATATAGCGTTTGGTGTTTTCTGTTGTGGCACCATGACGCGGACCTTGTTCCCATGTGTAGTCAGTCATATGCATTCCCCACCATATACCTATGTAACGTCCGGGTTGTATCCAGCTGGTGTCCTCTATCTGTGAAGGCTCATTGAGGTTTAAAATGAGGTTTGACGTTATTAGGTCACCGGGTTTTCGTGCTACTACGATTGTTCTCCACGGCGTTTTTGAAGGACTGGAGGCATAGACCTTCACTCCGCTGTGCCATGGTGTTAGGGCACACTTGAGCGTTATACCATCATTGGCATTTCGCGGTGTGAGGTTCAACGATGCATAGTCGGTGAGATTAGCCTCGTGTATGCTCAGGAACATGTCGTCTTTTGCTTCGATGGTTATGGGCGTAGAGATTGTGTCTTTCTTGCTGAGTGGTTCTTTGGTATATAGAGCCTCATAGTATTTGGTGCCATTGGTGGGTTGGCTCCATGTGGGAGGGTCACACGGCATGGCAAATTCTGTAAACTCTTCCATAATCTCAAAGTCTGTCAGAGCGGACTGTTTTGGAAATTCATATCTGAAGCCCATGCCGTCGTTGAACACTCGGAATACTATGTTCAGCTTGCGCTTTTTCCCATTGCGCTCCTGCAACTCTATTCTTAGCTCGTTGTAGTTGTTTCTAACCAGTCTTGACTCGCCCCATACGGTTTCCCATGTCTCGTCTAAGGAAGAACGTGATGCTTTGCATAGTTTGAAATTATCGGCAAACATTCCATCGCTCAGCATGAAGCCGAGTCTTGACTTGTTGATTACGGGTGTGTTGTCGCGTTGCAGTGAATAGAATGCCTGTCCGCTTTCCACGCCTGCGATTAGTGTGAGATGTCCGTCAGGCGAAGTCACCTTTTCCACAGGCTTTCCTAATGAACTTTGTGAAAGCATGATGGCCATTGCTGCAAACAGCATTTTCTTTATCAAGTTGCTCATTTTTCCGATTATTGTTGTTTTTCTAATTCATCTAAAAGCTTTATTGCTTTGTCGCGCTCAAGGGCAGCAAGGTAAGCGTATGCCTTTGCCACACTCTTGTTTGTGGGCTTAGATATTCTCTGCTCATACCATCGTGCAACGAGCTTGAGGTCTTGCTCTGTGAGGCTGACTTTTGCAAACTGTTGGAGAATTGTGAGATATTGGTATCCGAATTCCTTGGTCGGCTCAATGACAGTACCTTCACCGTAGTCGTTCCATGTAGAAATCTGCAGCCATTTCAAGCCTGCTTCCTTGGCGGCGTTGAGCTGCTGAAGGAATAGAGCTCCGTCCTGACGGTCGTAGGTGGTGTAGCCTTCTCCCTGACCGAATTGCTTGTATACATCCCAGAAACCAGGCATGGCTCCTGCTATGTACATGTCGTAATTGCCGACGTTGGAGTAGTTAGGCGAGGGATTGACCCACAGAAACTCACCACTGGCATTGCCATAGTTTCCAGACATGTTGTTTAGAACAATGACTTTGGCTCCATTAAGAGGCTCGGTAATATACTCCCAGTTAGCTTTCCCTTTAACGCGTGCTGGTCCGAAGATGAGCAGCACGGGCTTGCCATTGTCTTTGACATAGTTTGGAAGATTGAGAAAATTATTACTGATAAATCTCATGTCGCTGCGTCCCTGGTCTTTGGCATCGTTCAGGTCTGGGAAGGTAAATGATGAGAGGGCCGTTTGCTCGTCGTAGCATATAGCAAACTGCAGTCCGGCTTTAGTGGCTGCCGCAACCATTTTTTTCGTATTGGCAGCAATGGAAGCATAGTCGTTCTTCCCAGATTCTCCCATGTAGTCGATAATCACTCCGTCAAGTCCTGAGTATTTCATCATGAGGCATTGATAGTCGAGTACGGCTTCGTCATTGGAGGCATAGGGTGATATGAGTGGAGAGTAATGGCTCGCCAAGTTGCTGTGGTCTGTCTGCAATGCGTTGGTACTCATGGTCCAGTGGTTCCATACTCCCGATGCCGAGGGTTTGACGAACCAAGGCATGTAGTGAGCAAAAAGCTTCATGTCGTTGTCTTTGGACAATTGCACGGGTTCGGGCATTTCAGATTCGTCAGTGTCGCCTGGTTTGTTGGTCTCTCCAGAGTTGTCAGTGTTGCTTGGCGTTTCCGGATTTTCTGTTTCCGGTGGACTTACCACGTTGTCTTCGGAGCTTCCGCATGCAGCGATGGTTAGCATTGCAGCAAACAGCAGAGCCATAGTCTTTGATAATTTCATTTTCTTCAGTTTATGTGTCAAAAAAGAGCGAGTGTGGCTTGTGCCTATTGTTCATCAGCCACACTCGTCATTGTTATCCATAAATCAATATCCCGGGTTCTGAACGAGATTTGGGTTCTTCTGCATCTCTTCCTGTGGTATGGGATAGATAGCTGTGTGATGGTCGCTTTCGTCAACAATGGGGTAGCCATTGTCCTTAGCATAGCTGTCACCCTTAGCCCACCATGGCTGGAAGTAGGTGCCAAAGCGTATGTTCACATTGCGGCGTAGTCCCTCAAACACAAACTCGTGCTTCCACTCGTTGTCAAGGTCGTTGAGTGTGAGAGATGTGAGTGCCGGCAGATGTGCTCTCTGGCGTATCTGGTTGATGTAACCCAGGGCAGCGCCTTCGTATCCCAGTCGGAAGCTTGCCTCAGCTTGCATCATGAGTATCTCGGCATATCGCATGAGAACCCAGTCGTTGTCGCGTTCCCAAGCATCGTCCACGCTCCACTCATATTTGTCAAGTCTCACGCCTTCGTTTTGCTTGGCATCAACATAGTTAACAATTTCTTCGGTGTAGTTGAGCGGTGAACCGTCGTCCATGAGCACGTCACTGCCGTCGGCAGCACTCTTCTGCTGGCCGGAAAGAATGGAGAGGTCGCGTCTAACATCGCCTTCCTCATAGGAAGAGAAGATTCCGGGCTGTGCGCAAATGCCGTTGCCACTCCATTGCCAGTTGCCTGTCGGTGAGAACGCCAGCTTCTGATTATAGTGGTATGACATGGAACCGAGATAGTTGCCCACGGTGCCTTGTGCATGGTCGTATTGAATGGCGAAGATAATCTCAGGCGATTTCTCGTTTTCAATGAAGAAGTTCTGCTTGTAGTTCGATGCAAGCGAATAGCCTTTCACCTTGTTGCAAGCATCGAGGCAGTCTTGCCACCGTGGAGTTCCTGTGAACACCTCTGCGTTGAGATACAGACGAGCCAGAAGAGTGTATGCTACGTTCTGTGTGAAGCGACCGTAGAGAATATCGCTCTTGAGCTGCGGAATAACCTCAAGTAGTTCTTTTTCAACGAATGTAAACACCTCCTTGCGCGATGAGTTCTTAGGCAACTCAGCGGTGTTGAAGTCGGAAACGATGGGCACGTTGCCGAAGTTATCGAGAAGGTTGTAATAGTAATAGGCTCTGAGTGCACGCAACTCGGCAATGGCACCCGTCTTTGCTTCCTCAGGAATGTCGGTGAGCTCTATCTGGTTCATTATTGAATTTATTTTGGAAACTCCCACGAAGTTGTATCTCCAGAGTGAGAGCACACCAGTGTTGGCGGGAGTCCAGCTGTGGAACTGCATCTCCTGATACCTTCCGCCGTCATACCAGTCGGTGCCTCGGGTAGGGATACATGCTTCGTCAGATGAGCACTCGGTGGTGAAGAACACATATTCGCATGTGGGGTAGCAGTTCACACCATTGCCTTCGTCTGTTCCCGAGCCGTAGCCGCGTAGTGACGCATAGGCACTTGTTACATTGCTTTCAACCGCCACCTCAGGGTTGCCAAACGACTCTAATGTTACCTTGTCGTAGAGTGTCTCATCTAGGTCTGTGCACGATGTAGCAGCAAGAGCTGCCATGCACAGAGCCGAAAATATATATCTTGCTTTCATAATTATTCGTTGGTTATATTCAAATGTTGATTTAGTGTTAGAATCCAATGTTTACTCCAAGCGACCATGTGCGGGGGCGAGGATAGGAGTTGAACTTCTCAATGCCCGGGCTGTTGAGCACGTTGTCTGGAACAGCCACCTCTGGGTCGAGACCTTCATAGCCTGTAATGCAGAAGAGGTTTTCAACGGTGGCATAGAAACGTAGGCGTGAGAGGCCTAATACCTCGGGCTTGGGCAGCGAATAGCCGAGAGTGACAGACTGCAAACGGAAGAAGTCTCCGCTCTCAATGAAGTAGCTTGAGAAGGTAGGATTGTCTGTTATACCGCTGGTCATGAAGTCGTCGGGTACGTTCTGAGAGGGGAATCGTGTTGGATCATACATTGCCATGCGTGTGGCGTTGAGCACTTTCTGTCCAAACATTCCATAGCCGGAAACGGCGAGGTCGAAGTCGCGGTAGGTAGCGTTGATTGACAGTCCGAGGTTCCATTTCGGCATGGCTGAACCAAGATATTCATTGATGGGGTGACCATCCTCGTCTTTATTGATGATGTATTTGCCCTCTTCGTCAATGCCGTAGCACTTAGGTCCCCAGAAAGCACCGGCGGGGTAACCTTCTTTTATCACCTGGGCATACATGTTTGACATGCCGCGAAGGTCATGGAGTGAACCGGCCTGCAGGTCGGAAGGTTCAAAGGCATCGTTGCCGAGCTTTGTAATCTTCTGGTGGTTGTATGACACAGAACCGTTTACATCGAGAGTCCAGTCTTTGGTGCGCAGGATGTTGTATCCGAGTGTAAGTTCAAAACCTGTGTTCTGAAGGTCACCAATGTTCATGAGCATGGTGGGATATGGATACGGAGGTGTGGGCACCTGACATGTCCAAAGCAGGTCGGAAGTCTTCTTGAAGTACCATTCAAACGTACCGCGCAGACGGTTGAACATTGCAAAGTCAAGACCAATGTTCCACTGTGTAGTCTGTTCCCATTTGAGGTCGGGGTTGGGGTTCTGGTTTTGTGCATAGGTATTCTTCCACTTTCCTGTCACGGGGTCTTTGGTTACACCAGCTACAGCAATCGTAGGCAGCGACTTGTATTCGCCAATGCCTTCCTGGTTTCCTGTTACACCAAATCCTGCACGCAACTTGAGGTTATCGAGCCAGCTGCTTGTTGATTCCATGAATTTCTCGTTGGAGATGCGCCATGCCGCTGATACAGATGGGAAGGTGCCCCATTTGTTGTTCTTGCCGAAGCGTGAGGAACCGTCGTGACGTAGGGTGGCGGTGAGCATGTATCTGTCGTCGAAATTATAGTTGGCACGTCCGAAGAACGAGATAAGCCTGTAGCCGCCCTTGTAACTGTATACATCACCGAGCTCAAAATCGGTTCCTGCTGCGAGGTTGTTGTATTTGAATGCGTCGGTATCGAAGCCTTTGCGCTGTGCTCCGAAACCCTCATACTTGTTGTCGAGATAGGAGTAACCTGCCATCACGTTGATGTGATGTTTCTCAATGAATTTCTTGTCGTAGGTGAGATAGGTTTCAAGCTGCTTGTTGGTGTAGTCTTCATAAGTGCGCTGTCCCCAACCGTTCATGCTTTGTCCTTCCATGCGTGCATAGGTGGGCTTGTATATGCCGCCCTTCACGCTGTTTTGCTCATATGAAGTGTTGATGGTATAGGTCAGACCGTCTATTATGTCGAGTGTAGCCTTGGCATAACCGAGAAAACGATGGCGCTTGTGGTTGTCGTCACGGTTGGTGTTGAGTTCCACAGGGTTCTCGGTATTTGTACCATTGAGCTGTGAGAATGTTCCGTCGGGGTTATAGACAGGGAAGGTGGGGTTGAGGTTCACCATTCGTTCGAATATGCGTGTGTCTATTGGGTTCCATTTCTGGAAGCTTCCGTTGATGCCTTCATCAAGGTGGAGTCTACCCTTCCATGCTGTCTGGTATGCCGACACGCTTGCCTGAAGCTGATTCATGTCGTTGCGTTTAATCACACCCTGGTTGTTGGAGTAGGTGAGGGCTGCCCTATAGCCGCGTTCTTTCTTTGAGCTGCTGAAAGAGATGTTGTGGCTATGTGAGATGGCAGTGCGCTGCAGTTCCTTCTGATAGTCAACGTCTCCTCCAAAGTCGAGGGCTGTTCCTACGTTGCGCTCGCGAACATATCCACGCCACTGGTTGGCAGAAAGCATGTCTACATTCTTTGCTGCGCTTGCAAGAGCCAGATAACCGTTGTATTGCAGGGAGTTCTGTTCCACGTCGCTGCCCTGACGGTTGGTTGTCACGATAATAACGCCGTTGGCACCGCGGCTACCATAGATGGCTGCGGCAGAGGCGTCCTTCAGTACGTCCATTGACACAATCTCATTGGGCTGTACAGTGTTTATGTCAACACCGGGAATACCGTCTACCACGATGAGTGGTTGGTTGCTTGCCGACAGAGACGTTCCACCGCGCAGACGCAGACTGGAACCTGCTTCGGGAGCACCAGAGCTTTGTATAACCGACAGACCGGCAACCTTACCTTGCAACATTTGCTCGGCACTTGTAATGACACCCTTCTTCAGATCCTTTGCCGAAACCGATGTAATGGCACCGGTGAGGTCGCTCTTGCGCATGGTACCGTAGCCCACACCCACGACAATAGTCTCTTCAAGCATCTTTGCATCTTCTGTGAGCATGATGTTCATGCCTTGAGATGCTTTTACCTGTTGTGAGATATATCCTATGTACGACACCTCGAGTGTGCTGTTGCTGCTACAGTCGAGAGTGAAGTGTCCATCAATGTCGGTAACGGCACCTGTGTTTTCTCCCACTATCTTAACTGTAGCTCCAATGAGAGGCTCATTGCTGCTGTCGACAACGGTTCCGCTGGCAGTGAAGTCTTGTGCCGACACTTTCTGACAGAACATTATCAATGCGATAACCAACAGTCCTGTCACCTTATATATATTATGGTGTATCATGTGTTATTCTTTTGTTATGATTTTTGTATCTATATGTTATATCATCCGAGGAACTTTTCATTTGGCAAGAGGTAAAATCATCTCTTCCACATTTGTTCCACCAGCATTCTTGATAACTATTTCTATATTTTCAGCCGAAACATTCTGGAATTGGTCTACCAAGTTGATCACAGCCTCGCGCTTGTCGCGGTTGCCATCGAGTGTACCTGTAATGGTTTTTCCTCCAGCCGTGATTTCATAGGTGAGTTCTCCAGCAGTTTTTTCATTGTACTGGCGTGTAAGGGTGATGATGTCATTAAGACCGATGGTGCTTGGGAAGAAGCTGAACGATGGGTCAGGGTAGGGTACAGCTTGTCCTGCCTTTGTGCTTTGGTCGGCAGACGTGCCGCCCCAGTCACCATTGATGATGCCCACAACGAGCCATGCCAGGTTTTCAATCTCGGTATCGGTTTCCAGTCCGGTTTCTTTTTGCTCTGTCACATTGAAATGATAGTAGTCATAAGGCGACTTCATGCTTATTGTATAGTAGCCATTGGTCTGTTTGCTTATCTTCGTTAGCTCCATACATTCTGGAACCCATACCGCCACGTTCTGAAGATATGTCCAATCGTCCAGACCTGAGTGAAGCTGGAAGCTTTCAAAGCCAGCCTTCTGGGTGAAGTCGTTCATGCTTACGCCTGCAACAGTAAACTGGGCAGGGTCGAGGACAATGGTCAGAGGCTGATCTATGGTGAATGCTTCGGTAAAGCCCGTGGCTTTTATTCCAGAATAGAATTTATATGCGCTGCCTGATGATTTGAAGTCTTCCCATTCCGACCTTGAGTCGGGAGCCTGGAACACGTCAGACTCTTCGCTGCCGTCTTTTGTCTTCAGACGCGACCAGAAACCTGGCCAGTCGGCGGTCTGGCAGTAGTTGTATACTTCCTGTGCCGACATTGTTGATGCACCGCTTGAGAAATACTCTGTTGGAACCATTGTCATGCTGTATATGTTGTCTCCTTCATAGGTGAGCTTTGCAAAGTCGGAAGAGTTTTCCCAGTTTCCGGCATCGGGCTCTGAAGGGTTCCAGCACCACAGATAAAGGTCTACGGCCTCTTTGAAGCCTGTGTCGGTCATGTCGAAATAGAAAGTAACCTCTTGGTCTACAGAGAATACTGCCGGAACAGTCCACATCCTTGATGGTGCCCCGTGGTCAATGGTCTGGGCATTGAGTGTCATTGCCACCATTGTCAATAAAGTAAATATAATTTTTCTCATTATTGTATTTTCTTGTGTTTATGGTATTTGTCGCGTTATTCTTCTGTTGGTGCATTGGCATCGGTCAGAGAATAGGTATAGGTCACATAGGGCTCACCACTGTTGAAATGAGTTACACGCAACTCCAGTTCTCTTGTTGCTCCGGGAGTTTTCGTGATGGTCAGAGTCTGCTCGCTTGTTCCATCATTAAGAAGTAACAACGAGGCAGAGTTGTCGCTTTTCACATAGTCATAATCGGTTTTCCAAGAACCGTTGAGCTGTATCAGCTTAGGTGCTGAGCCGTCAACGGTGAAATAGCCGTTCTCGCCAAGTTGGATGTTGAATGTGCTGAATCCAAGTTTTTCCGTTAGGTTCAGTTCCTTTCCGTTAGCTACATCGGTTTGTATTACCGAGTTCACTCTCCAGTTGCCGTTCACCTTCTCTGAGAGCTTGATGGGATCGACATAACTGCCGTCGTCCACATCGCTACATCCGGTGAGCATCGTCGCGGGCAAGATCATCAGCGACAATGCCATTGCTTTAAAAGCGGAGTTGATAGAATGCATAATGTTATTTTTTGTTTTAAGTTAGTAAATAAATTTTCTGCTGCAAAATTAGCCCGTAGTGGCTCATTGTTGAAGAAATTAAAGTTTTGTATTACTGTTTTTGCCGTTATTTAAATAAGAAGATGCTGATAGTCAGGTGTTTGAATTGCTATGGTTGACTGTTTTGTATCAAGAAAATATGTAATTGTTTCATCTCGTTATTTCAGTTATTTCCGATTTGTCTTACTTCCCTCACCCATTATTAGTATGAAAACTCAGAAATATAGACCTAATACATTTTCCCTTGTAAATGCCCAGTTTATGGCTCTTTGTGTAGTTTTTCTTTAATACAACTTTTATACCTTTTTATATATATAGATGTTCGCAATAACTTTGCACTGCTTTTTGAAACGTTTCAGAAGTGATGGAATACAATATTACAAACACTTTACTAAATTGATGAAAAAGACAGGTATTAACTATTTTAGGGTAAAACAGAAAATGATGCTTCTTGGAGTAGCCTGTTTGATGTCAGCAGCAAGCTATGCCGACCAAACAGTGACATTCTACAATGTCTGCTATGTCAACCAAGGAGAGATTCTTACGTTCAACTACGATTATGTTGACAACACCAAGACTGCCTTTATGAGCGACATTCTTGAACCGGTGCAAAGCAATGGCAAGCAGTTCAGATTTAAGGGAACTTCTGGATATTATTGTTTCCAGAGCTTCGACGTAAATCCGTTTCTCCGTGGTGCATGTCTGGGGTGGGGTTCACCAAAGAATAACCAGTATGACGACTGGAAAGGCAGCAACCTTGTGAATAATAACACAGAATATAACTCCCACCGCTTCCTCGCTCCTGTTTATCCAATGGAAAATCGTACCAATACACTTGCCAATGGATATGAGTATATATATGTGATGCCGGTGGATGATTCAAAAAACGGTCATGGACAACTTGGCAACGACGTGGACTTTGCCTCCGACGACCTGTCATGGTTTCGCGATACCAACGGTGCTAACTTCGGCTATGGACATATATGGCTTGTAGGCAGCAATGACTTCGGCTTTCCTTCGGTATGGGCATGGAAAGGCGACCGTTGTTTCAAAGGCTGGACCTATGGCGATGCTCGCGACAATTTCGTTCCAATGACGCAGACCCAGAGAAACAAAAACGTGATTACCATTCGCACCGGACAGCATCTCAACACCAAGTCAAGCAACTTTGCTTTCAAATTCTTTGTCTCGGCAATGGCTTGGGACGGCAATGGCGCGCAATATAGCGACGGCGGATTTGAGGGAAACACCAGCACCACGGCATGGTTCAAGTGGCAAGGGCTTTCTACAACCCAGAACACCAGCATTGACTTCCTGAACCTCGAACAAGGTGGTAACATCTCCGGAGTTATCAAGAACGATAATGAAAAGAATGAGGCAGAGAAGAACTCAGCCCTCCCACAGCTCCCGCTCAATTACGACCTGCAATTCATTGTCGACCTCACAAATGTCACACTGAGCAGCGACCATGCCAGCCTACCGCTTGAGCTGAACATAGTAAATCGTCCCTTGCTTGCTGAAAACAGCAATGTAGCTTCTTCGTGCGAGGTGTTTCTTTCTGGTTCACTCATTGACATTGAGGATAATCCACAGTGGAGCAACGACGGTGTCAACAACTATACTCTTGCCGATGCACTTCGCTTTCAGGCAGGTCTGCTCTATGCCGAACAGGTAAATACCAACTTCAACAAGATGAAAATCTCCGGTTCCCTCACGGCTTCCGACTTAAACTATTTGCAATATCTCCTCAACAACGGAAAAATCAAGCAACTGGATCTTTCTGATGCCAGGCTGCCGGAGCTGAAAATCCCCGACAACTTCGTGGCAAACCAAGGACTGACCAGCTTGGAGGCTATTGTCTTGCCTCACTATCTCAATGTCATTGGCAGCAATGCATTTGCCAACTGCAGTTCACTTTCATCGGTAACATTCACAGGAACTGACACAGGCGGCTGCACCATAGCCTCTGGAGCGTTTAAGAACTGTACGTCACTCACGGCAGCATCTATAGAGCAAATTCTGAAAACCACCCCCGAGGTGCAGGAAAGTGTGTTCGAGGGCAGCTTGCAAGCCAACTCCAGCTATGAGATAACCATTCCGTCCAATATCTCAGCCATTGGTGACAATGCTTTCAAGGACTGTAATATAACCAAGGTGAATGTGCCCGCTAAATACGAGGCACCTACAGCAACAGCGTTTTCTGAGGATAGGGTTGGAGTATCGTTCAGGGATGTCAATCTCCCCGTTGTCGTGGGTACTGATCATATAGCTATCATAGAAGCCGAAGACTTCAACCGCGGTATTTCCGGCTCTGCCTATCTGTTCAACCACAACTCCAATCTTGCACAATACTATCCCTACCGTTCAGATGTGGAAGGGGCACCGGTGTGGAAAGTAGGAAAGCCTTCAACCGACTACCATAACTGCCAGTCACCAGCAGGAGAAGCCGACAAACATCTCGTCATAGGCGACATAGAGGCCGGTGATTGGATGAACTATACCGTCAATGTTCCGGAAAAAGGTGGTAGCTATTTCTTCGTGTTCTATGTGGCAAACAGCGGTGGAGAAGGCGCATTCTCAGTCTATGTTGATGGAGAAAAGATGATTTCTCACGAAAACATCGGCGGAGACTACGACAACTGCAACGAGTCACGGACAATGAGCGACATCAAGCTTTCCAAAGGAAAACATGTAATTCAGTTCTATTGTGACAATAAACTCAATTTCGACTACTTCACGGTTCAGCGTCTTTACGACTGGACTGACGAGGATAGCGATGACAGCCAAGCTGCAAGCGAATACGACGGGCTCATTCCCAACGTCAGCGCCTCGGCATTCACCACCGACCCGAACCATCTGGAGATAGCTTTCGCACCTGTTGCTGACTATGCCAGTGAAGCTGAGCGTCTGCAATACATACATGAGCAATATAAAGGTAATGACCATGGTTGGAAAAGACTCATTACCAAACACCTCTATGAAAACAATAGCAACTCACCCGTGGAAGCCCGGAACTTCGATGTGTGCAACCAGGAACTTGCCGATGTGCAGCTTCATCGTAACTTCGGTAATGAAACAAACTGGGAGACCCTCGTGCTGCCTTTCGATGTTTATGCCGGACAAGACAATGTGGCAAGCAGTTACAACAATCCCGCCACAGTCAATACCATGGAAAACAAAATAAAACACGCTGCCGTATATATAGGCACTGCCGGCGACAAACTGCGTTTCCTCAATGTGGGAACCCACAATGCCGATGATGATGACTATGGCTCGTCAGACTATATGATTTCCGCCGGAACACCATTCATAGTCTATCTCAACAAAGACCAGGACCTCAGCACAGATGCCGTCAATGGCGATTATGTAACCTTCGTCGATGTAGACCTCAAAAGCAATGCCACACCAAAGAATATACTCATCGGCGATTACTGGTTCTGCGGTACTTTCAATGCAATAGAGAAACACGATGTGCCAGAGGGCGGGCTTTGGGCATTCAGTGGCGACAAGATCATGCATGCTACCAAGACTGCCAAGTTCAAGGGCTATCGTTGTTGGTTCCAGACAGCTGAGAGCGCAACTTCTGAGAGCGAGCTTTTCCCGTACAATGTAGTCACAAACAATGCTGCAACAAGGGAATTACTGTTTGAAACCGTTGAGCAGTCATACGATAGTTCCGACCATCCTGGTGACACCACCGAAGAACCATTGTTAGTCAACGGCATCAACAATGTCAGGATGGAAACGACAAACGAGATATTTACCCTTACGGGATTGAGAACCACCTCGCCTCAGAAAGGTATTTACATTGTGAATGGTAAGAAGATGATGATAAAATAAATAATGAAGAGGATAATGAATACTTACATAAAGCCCGATATAGAAACAGTCTTCATGCCCGAGCATCTCATGCTTGGGGCATCAGACGGTAACGGCGACCCAGATAATTTCAACAAGGAAAAAGACATAGAGCCGGGAGGCGATGTCGACGATGGCGATTTTGCCAAGGAAGCAGCTCAGTGGAGCTCTGTCTGGGACGACTGACCTTTGATTATCTCTCTGTACAGGAAGAGCGTGGAAATCACTATGACTTTCCACGCTCTTTATTCTTTCCGTAACCAATGGTATGTCTATATTTCCATGATCTTACTCTCAAAGTCATCGTTGGCAACAAGGGCTTTGTTCTTTGTGCGCGTCTTGTAGGTATTGATGGTATGAATGGAGTAGTTGAGGAAGTTGGATATACGTTCACTGTCGCTTATTCCCAGTCGTATGAGCGCAAAGATACGCATCTCGGGGGTGAGGGTGTTGGGCGTGTCGGCTGTCTTCTGGTCTTCAGGGGCAAACAGCTTGTTGAACTTCTCAATGAAGTCGGGGAAGATGTTGAGGAATGTCTCGTCGAAATCGCTGTACAGGTTCATGCGCTCAGCCTTTATTGTCGACTCTTTGATTGACTGTCGCAGGTCTTCAAACTGTCTTGTTGCTATCTTCCTGTCAACAGTCTTGTAGAGTTTTTCTACTCGTTTGATATATTCCGAATTGGTATAGAACGACCTGCCTATATATTCATTTTTGATTTTGTTGGCTTCCTGCAACTGGCGGTTGGTAGTTGCCATCTGTCTGTTCACCTCTTCCAGCTGATGGTTGCTGTCTGACAACTGGTTGTTGCTGTGCTCCAGCAGCATCTTGGTGGTCTTGAGCTGAGTGTTCTGCTTTCTGTATGACAGTACGCCCCACAGCAACAGCAATGCAAACAGTCCGAAGATGCACCCTGCCGTGACGGTGATGTTGCGCTGGTGCTTCATCATGGCATAGCGGTCTTGCTGTATGATGGGCAGTATCTCGCCAACCTGTATGAGTCGCAGACGGGCATTATAGAAGTTGGCATCGTCGAGGGCGAGCTGCACATATCTCACGGCACGCTCCACGTCGCCGCGTTTGTAGAGCAGGCTGCCAAGCACACACAGTGCCGTCGTCTCTTTCGTGGCTGTCTCGTTGTCGCAGATGGCAGCCTCAGCCAGCTGTTCTATGGCTTTCTCTTCCTTGTCGTTACTCAGGTATATCCATCCGAGACATGAGGTCACCACGGCTTTCTTGTGTGTGTCAATGTCTTTGTCCTGAAGAAACTTGCTGAAATATTTCAGGCTCTCATCACCCTTGAACTCTTTCATCAGCTTCATGCCAATGTAGTAGTTGCGCATGTTGTCGCCCGTGGCGAGGCATTGCAGCAGTGAGTCGGTATACTCTCCGCCCTTTCTCACATAGTCGTGATAGAAGGCTGAGGCGTGGTTGTAGTCGCAGGCGTCATAGTTGAGGCGAGAGCCAATGCTGAAATAGTAGATTTTCTGTTCCCTGTCGGCTTTGGAAGCATCAATGCTCTCAAACTCGTCGAAGGCTTCCTTCATCAATCCCGAGGAGAGCAGGCAGAACACCTTGTGGCAGTGGGCTTCCACCATGCGGTTGTAGTCATTGAGTTTCTTTGCAAGGGCTATGCAGCGGTCGGCATACACATAGGCAGAATCGTATTGAAAGCTACTATATTCCTTGAACAGCTCGGAGCTCAGTTCATACATGGCATCAGTGCCGACGGTATAGCCCATCTTTTCGGTGAGTGTGCCAATGCGTTGGAGCTTTACCTCGGTGAAGTGCTCTTTCTGTTCCAGGTTCTTGTCTAAGTTTCCGAGTATCTGTTCGGTGTCCTGTGCGTAGGCAGGCATCACGGTCATTGTTGAACATAAGGTTAGCAGCAGTATAATATATTTCATGTTTCTGTTCAAGTAGTGATGTTAGTTAATGAATTTATGTGCAAAGTTTAAAAAAATCTTTTTCATTGAGAAATGTTTTTGTCGTTTTTTTTCATTGGAATAGCCGGAATACCTCTATTATATACCATCAGTGCCCCGCTCAGACGGGGCACTGATGGTGTCTTTTTGTGGTAAGGGCATAGCCCGTATCAGTCTTCCCACACGTTGAACGACCAATGAGGTATGAGCTCTTCGTCGTCAGAAATGTCATCTTCGTCGTCAATGCAGATGTTCTGTTTTGCCTCTGCCTCATCGCCGTCGTTACCTTCATCTCTCGGTGCCGACCAGTTGAGCAGGTGGCTCATGGTTGCTATATGTACTCGTTCTGTCACGGGTGTGCTATATGTTTTCTTTTTCATTGTTCCGGTCCTCTCCTTATTTTACTACTACTTTCTTTGTTCGTCCGTCGTTCATGCGGATGATGTTCACACCACGCTGCAACGCACCAATCTTTCTACCCTGCATGTCGAAGATGGCTTCAGCCTCACGCAGGACATGCTTCGTCTCGGCAGTCTCAATGGCGCTAATCAACTCTTTGTCGCCATAGTCAACCATGATGTCGAAAGTTTTGGCACCATCGCCACTGAGGTTGGCATTGTGGAAGGTGACACGGTGGGGTGGGAGAGTGACGTTGCCGTTAGCCGACTTGAACTTGTCGCTCGCAATATAGAAGAACGGACCAGAGATGTTGCTGTTGAGAGTCTGGCTGACATAGTAGCCTTTGGTGCTCCAGCCCGACAGGTTGGAGTCTTGGTTTATGTTGCCGGTGGTGTCCTCATAGGGTGCACCTTTCTCGCCAGTCCAGGTGTCCTCGTCTGCCATGGTGCTGTGTGTGGCTTTGACGGTGATGCCGAAGCTGTTGCTGTCGTCTGTCATGGTGAAGTCGGCGGTGCCGTTGTTGGTGAGCTTCTTGAAGGCGAAGGGGGTATGTGCGGGAACGGTCTCTGCATCCTTGAAGTACATAATGTCGGTATATTCCTTGTCCTGTCTGTAAGCCTGAATGTTGTCGTTGCTCGTAAAGGCATAGGGCAATATGGCTGAGCCGTAGCTGTTGCCCATAATGCGGGTATATGTAGCTTTGTTGGTCTTGAAGTCGCGGGGAAACTCAATGTCTACCTTGTTTTCACTATAGTATTCCGGGCAACGAAGGATATAATTGACAGCTCCTCCGCCATGAGAGCCTCCACCCGGGTCTTGGGAATATACCACGTTGGCAGCATCAGTCACCTCCCTGCTTGATTTCGGAAGATAGACAACCGTTGTTCTTGGTATGTTATAAAACATGTTTGTCTCATCATTTCTGTCAAAGGCTGTAATGGCATCTGCATCTTCGCTATCATAGAAATCGACATAGCGGAGTTTTATGTTGTTGGAAAACATATACCACATTTGTAGGCAACCGTCATACTTTGCCATTGCGTCAGTATCACTTGTCTTATGGTACGTTTGAACACTCTCAGTGCTGAAGTCGCTTCCAAAGGTCAGGCTGGTAAGAGCGGAGCAGCCATAGAACATATTAGACATGTTTGTTACTTTCTTGGTGTTGAAACCACTGACATCAAGACCTGTCAGACTTGGACAGCCTGCAAACATGCTTGCCATTGCAGTAACCTTAGATGTATTGAATTTCGTGGTATCAAGGTTTATGGTAGTAAGTAAGTTGGCACAATTAAACATGCTCTGCATATTGGTTACATTAGAGGTCTCGAAATTAGATAGGTCAATTTCGGTTAGTTTGTTACAATAGTTAAACATGCCCTGCATATTGGTTACTTTTGAAGTAACGAAATTAGAAACATCAAGTGATAATAATCCAGTACATGTTGAAAACATATAAGCCATGCTAGTTACATTGGCAGTATTGAAGTTGGTTACGTCAAGCTGTGTCAAGGTTTTACATCCGTTGAACATGTTCTGCATGTTTGTTACCTTGTCTGTGTTGAAGTTGGTTACGTCTAGCTCAGGCAAACTGTTGCAGCTGTTGAACATATAAGCCATGTTAGTCACATTGGCGGTGTTGAAGTTGGTTACGTCAAGCTGCGTCAAGTTTTTACATCCGTTGAACATGTTCTGCATGTTAGTCACTTTGGCAGTATTGAAGTGCGTAACGTCAAGCTGTGACAAACCACTACAATTGCCAAACATACTTGCCATGTTAGTTACATTGTCGGTGATGAAGTTGGTTACGTCAAGCTCAGTCAAACTGCTACAGGTGTTGAACATGCTCTGCATATTGGTTACATTGGCTGTATTGAAGTTGGTTACGTCAAGCTCAGACAAACTGATACAGTAAAGGAACATGTTATGCATGGTAGTTACATTGTCGGTGATGAAGTGCGTTACGTCAAGCTGAGACAAACTACTACAGAGGCCAAACATATATCCCATGTTGGTTACATTGGAGGTGTCGAAGTTTGTAACGTCAAGCTGGGACAAACCACTACATCCGCTGAACATATAACTCATATCGCGTACTGATGAAGTGATGAAGCCAGTTATGTCAAGGGTTGTCAAGCTTTTGCAATTACTGAACATATTGCTCATTTGAATTACATTTGAGGTGTTAAACCCAGTCACGTCAAGAGAATTTAAGTTTTGGCAGTTACTGAACATGCCCAGCATTGATACCACATTATCGGTATGCAGGTACTCTATATCCGTGATGTTAGTAAGATTTCTGCAATCATAAAACCATTTTCTACAGTTTCGTGGTCGCGCATCGTCATACGATGCATCGAAGATCACCTCTGTAACATATTGGTTCTCAGATAACCATCCTGGGTCATCACCGGTGTTGTCGGTATTGAAGAAATCGGTCCCGGCAGCACCTGTGGGTGTGCCATAGTAGAAGGTCAGAGTCTTACCCTCGCCCGGATGGTTTACGTTATGGGCGTTAGTACCCGTGCCTTCAACAATTACAACGTCATTACCGTTGTTTGTCAATACAGCGTAGCCTTGGTCAGCCCATATTGGTATAGACATGGTTAGGGTTAGCGCTGCCAACAGAGCCCGTCTGAAGATAAACAGTTTTTTCATACTTAAGTTGATTTTTAGTGGTGGTCAATTCCTAATCTCACCGGTATTTTTTTGTAGTTATAGTGGTAATAAACAGAAAAGACGTGGAACTGATATGTTCTACATCTCTTATCCGAGGTCCTGAGAAAACCATGCAACAAAGATATAGCGATGTCAGCCCACGCTTTAGCGTGAAGACTCCCACTATGCCTTCTTGTGTTGCTTTGAAATTTCTCAGGTTTCGGACAACAAGAATAGACATAACGTCTCTCCATTTTCCCTAAATGTATGATGCCCAGCCCCGCAAAAGGGGGCTGACATCGTGGCTGTAAAGTTACGAACATTTACAGAAACTCGCAAATTTCCTCGTCGTTATTTTACTATTACATTCAGGAAATTTTTGTGAGTGCCAGTATTATCCGTAAAATACTCGAGTATTCTCCGCACAATACTGGAGTATTTTGGGCTCAATACTGGAGTATTTTGGGCACAATACTGAGCACATACTACGAAGGTGATTGTCTGAAACAATGGAAAAGGCAGAATGATACTTTCACAATGGTAGTCCTTTTCATTGTATTTCAGTTATTTAAGGTGGGTTGCCGAAATAAAACCTGTGCTATTATGGTTGCTTAGTCGTGATTTATGTGTAAATTTGCAATTGCAAAACTTCGGTCACAAAAAATGATACTTAGCAACATATCCATACTCAACTATAAGAACATTGAGACTGCGACGCTTGAGCTTTCACCGAAAATCAACTGTATGATAGGTCACAATGGTGTGGGAAAGACCAATTTCCTTGATGCCGTGTACTATCTGTCGTTCTGTAAGAGTGCCTGGCATGTTCCTGACTCCCAGCTTATAAGGCATGGTCAAGACTTCTTCGTGCTGGAGGGAAGGTATGTTGACGAGCTTGGCGAGCATGAGGATATATACTGTGGCATGAAGCGAGGCAGCAAAAAACACTTCAAGCGCAACAAGAAGGAATATCAACGGCTGACGCAACACATAGGACTCATACCCGTGGTGTTTGTCTCTCCTGCCGACCAGTCGCTCATAGACGGTGGCAGTGACGAGCGAAGACGATTGATGGATGTGGTGATATCGCAGTATTCGCCCACATATATGAGCCATCTGCTCAACTACAACAAGGCGTTGCAGCAACGCAACACCCTTCTGAAGCAGGAAGAGGGCATCGACATGTCGCTCATGGAGATTCTCGAGATGCAGATGGCTGCCAGTGGCGAGGAGATTTTTCGCATGCGTAGAGCCTTCGTTGAAGAGATGCTGCCATTGTTTCAGGACATCTACCAACATATCTCCGGAAACAGGGAACAGGTGGCATTGAACTATGTGTCGCATTGCCAGCGAGGACCATTGCTCGACGTGATACAGCGCGACAGAAACAAGGACATGGCTGTGGGCTATTCGCTTCATGGCGTTCACCGCGACGACCTGGAGATGCTCATCGATGGCTATCCCATGCGTCGCGAGGGCAGCCAGGGACAGAGCAAGACCTATGTCATGGCATTGAAGCTTGCACAGTTCAGCTTTCTGAAGCATACGGCACGCAACACCACGCCTTTGCTCTTGCTTGACGACATCTTCGACAAGCTTGATGTGAGCCGCGTGGAGAATATCGTGAAGTTGGTGTCGGGTGCCGAATATGGTCAGATATTCATCACTGACACCAACCGCGACCATCTTGACAAGTTGCTCAAGGACAGTGGTTTCGATTTCAAGATTTTCAATGTTGATGGGGGAGAGATAAAGGTAAAGGAGGACGAAGAGAATGTTTAAGCGAAAGGTGCAACATATTGACTCTCTCTTAGGTAAGGTATTGAGAGACAACGGACTGGAGACACCGCTTCAGCAGAAACGGCTCATGGACTCGTGGGAGACGGTGACGGGTAGGGTAGTGGCACGCTATACTGCCGACATGTTCATACGCAGTCAGGTGCTGTATGTGAAACTCACCAATCCGGCTCTTCGCTCTGACATAGCAATGATGAAAAGCCAGATAGTGAGACGACTGAACGACACCGTCGGGTCACACCTTATTATAGATATAAGGTTCTATTGAGGTTGAGACGTAATCAACCTTCATTATCATATTATTTCATCCATAACCACGTCGGTGGTCTCGGTGGGTATGCCGGGCATGCGCTGGAAGGCGAAGCACATGCCGAGCTTGAAGGCATTGGTGAGGCGGGGAAGCAGACGGTCGTAGTAACCTTTACCCCTGCCGAGGCGGTTGCCGCGGCTGTCGAAGCCCATGCCGGGTATCACAGCCACGTCGATGAGCTCATAGTCGGTGAACAACTGTCCGATGGGTTCCTTGATGCCGAAGAACCCTTCGCTGAGGTCAGCCGGTCCGGTGTATACCCTGAGCTCCATATCGGTGTCGCTGACTACAACGGGCAGCAGCACTGTCTTACCCTGTTCAAGTAACAGGTTCACGGCATCGTGGGTGCAGACCTCGTCGGGCAGGGAATAGTACATGAGTACGGTCTTAGCCCGCTTTATGCTTGGATGTACCATCAGCCTGCTGATTATTGGCTTTGAGAGCTCAGTGAGCTCGGCTGTGGAAAACTGTTTTTTCAGCAAGTGAATGTGTTGCCGGAGTTCGTTCTTGTGCATGCCACCTTTTTTTGTTTCTTGCTTTTTGTTTCCGGCTTCTTGGGGAAGGCGGAGTTTGACCTTAACACTTCTATAGCAGCTCTTATTGTATCGTCGAACAGGTTGACATATTCGTTCCATGCCTGTTCGTCGAGCATGTTGTAGACGATGCGGCTGAAGATGTATTTCTCAAGGAGGTCGTGGGAACGCATGATCATGAGGTTCCTGCGCTTGAGTCCGTTGTTCTCGGCAAAGCTGGCAAAGTCTTCAACGAGGTTGAGGGACCCGATGTGTTTCACGAGCTTGGGCATGGTGTTGTAGCTCTTCAGCTTCTGACGGTTTTCGTCGGTGTAGTTGTAGGCATATTGAAGGATGAGCCCGCTCATGGCAGCCTCCTTGTAATAGGAGGTTACGTTGGTGGTGTCTTCCGGGATAAAGATGTCGGGAGTGATGCCTCCTCCTCCATATACCGTCCTGCCCAAAAGGGTGTGGTAGGCTGGACCGGTGTGCTTGATACTGTCTCGCGAGAAGAATTCGCCGTGCTGGTAGCGTGACACCATGTCGAGTTGGTATTCGTTTTCATCGCCGGGAGTGTAGGGCTTCTGTATGCATCGTCCGGAAGGCGTGTAGTAACGTGCTATGGTAAGGCGTATGAGACTGCCGTCGGAGAAACCAATCTGTTGTTGCACAAGACCTTTGCCGAAAGAACGCCGTCCGATGATGGTGCCTCGGTCGTTGTCTTGTATGGCTCCCGCAAAGATCTCTGATGCCGATGCCGACCCTTCGTTGATGAGCACGGTGAGCGGTATGTTCTGATAGCTGCCCCTTCCGTCGCTGCGGTAGTTGGTGCGTGGTGACTTGCGTCCCTGGGTATAGGTTATGAGCCTGTCTTTGGGTAGGAACTCGTTTGCCATCTGCGTGGCAGACTGGAGGTAGCCTCCGGCATTGTCGCGCAGGTCTATGACGAGGTGGCTGAACCCTTCTGACGACAGCTCAAAGAGAGCGGCGAGCATCTCGGCATAGGTGCGCTCACCGAAGTTCTTTATGCGAATGTAGCCTATGGAGTCGTCGAGCATGTAGACGGCGGTGATGCTCTTGGTTGTGATATTGTCGCGTGTCACGATGAACTCTTTTTGATTGTGTTCGCCGTAGCGCTCAACGCCAATCTTCACCTTTGTGCCCTTGGGACCTTTCAGACGGTGCATGGCTTCCTCGTTGGTGACGGTCTTTCCAACGAAAGGCTTGCCGTCGATGCTGACAATCTTGTCGCCGGCAAGGATGCCTGCTGTTTCTGCCGGACCGCTTTTTACCACGTTCTGCACATGAAGCGTGTCTTTGCGTATGGTGAACTCGATGCCTACTCCTGAGAACGAGCCTTTGAGGTCGTCGTTGGCTTTCTGCGCATCTTCGGCACTGATGTAGGCTGAATGAGGGTCGAGCTCGGAGAGTATCTGTGGTATGGCTTTCTCAACGAGCTTGTCGATGTTTACTGAGTCAACATACTGGTCGTCAATGATGTGGAGAAGGTTGTTGAGCCTGTTGCTTCCGCTGTTGATGATGTTAAGCCTGTTTCCGGAGAAATGGTTGGTATAGAATGTTCCTATCACAATGCCGATGACAACGCACAGTGCAAGGAGAAGTGGGAGAAAACGGTTCTTATTCTGACTCATGCTCATTGGGATTAAGGTAAATTACTTCAATGTTGGCACGACGCAACAGGTCGATGCCATCTTCAAGGCGGTATTTCTCGGCGTAGACCACACGCGTGATGCCTGACTGGATGATGAGCTTGGCACACTCTATGCATGGCGAGGCTGTGACATACAGCGTGGAGCCCTCGGAATTGTTTGACGAGCGTGCGAGCTTGGTGATGGCATTTGCCTCGGCATGGAGCACATAGGGCTTGGTGAGGTTGTTGTCGTCCTCACAGATGTTTTCAAACCCACTGGGTGTGCCGTTGTATCCATCGCTTATAATCATCTTGTCTTTCACGACGAGGGCGCCCACCTGCCGGCGCTTGCAGTATGAGTTTTCTGCCCATATGCGTGCCATGCGCAGGTAGCGAATGTCAAGTTTCCTTTGTTTTTCTTCTTGGTTCATGATATGCTGGTATGGGGATCTTTGTATCTGAAGGTCATGCCTCTTTCTTTATGCCATTGCGTTCGAGAAGAGCATCTATAGTCGGGGCACTGCCACGGAAGTTCTTGTAGAGCGTCATGGGGTGGTCGGTGCCTCCCTTGGAGAGTATGCAGTCGCGGAAACGCTGTGCGGTGGCTCTGTTGAAGATGCCTTCGTGCTTGAACACGCTGAACGCATCGGCATCGAGCACCTCTGCCCATTTGTAGCTGTAGTAGCCAGCGGCATATCCTCCCGACATGATGTGTGAGAATTGTGTGGTCATACATGTGTCGGAACGCTGTTGCGAGATCATGGCATCTTTCCATGCTTCTTTCTCAAACGGAATGATGTCTGCCTTGAACTCGTCTTTCTGTGTGTAGTATGCCATGTCGAGAAGCCCGAAGCTCACCTGACGCAGACACGCTGTGGCTGCGTTGAAGTTGCGGCTGTCAACGATTTTGTCAATAAGCTCGTCGGGCATGGGCTCGCCGGTCTCGTAATGAAACGCGAAGGTCCTGAGGAAATCCTTTTCTATGGCGAAATTCTCCATGAACTGGGAGGGTAGCTCCACGAAATCCCACCATACGTTGGTGCCGGAGAGCGACTCGAAGCGGGTGTTGGCGAAGATGCCGTGGAGGGAATGCCCAAACTCATGAAGGAAAGTCTCCACCTCGCCGAGCCTGAGCAGGGCTGGCTTGTCGTCGGTGGGTTTGCTGAGGTTCATCACCAGACTCACATGAGGACGGTGGTTCACACCCTCATTGTCTATCCATTGTCCCTGGAATTCGGTCATCCATGCTCCGTCGCGCTTTCCTTTGCGAGGGTGAAAGTCTACATACAGCACGGCAAGGAAGGTACCGTCGTGGTCGAACACCTCATAAGGCTTCACGTCGGGATGGTAGACGGGGATGTCGGTATTTGGTTTGAAGGTTATGCCGTAGAGCTTGGTGGCAAGTCCGAACACTCCTTTTATCACGTTGTTGAGCTCGAGATAGGGTCTCAGCATCTCTGGGTCGAGGTCGTATTTCTGCATTTTCAGCTTGTGGGCATAATAGCTCACGTCCCACGGTTCCAGCTTGTCGCTTTCCTTGTTCCAGTCGTCGGAGTGGATGGCAGTTTGTCTTATCTCTTCCATCTCCTTGATGGCTGTTGGCTTGTATGCCGTGATAAGCTTGTCGAGTAGCGAATATACGTTGCTCACATTGGTTGCCATGCGGTATTTCATCACATAGTCGGCATAGGTGTCGTAGCCAAGCAGCTGTGCGAGTTCGCGTCTGAGGTTTATGAGCCGCTTGCAGATTTCAAGGTTGTTGGTGTCGTTGGCTTTTATGCAGAGGGTATTGCGTGCCATGTAGAGCTGCTGACGCAGGTCGCGCTGAGTGGAATACATCATGAACGGACCATAGCTCGGGCTGTCGAGGGTGATTGCCCAACCTTCGAGATTGTGCTCACGAGCTGTCTCTGCTGCTGCCTGACGTGCTGTCTCAGGCAGACCGCTAAGCTGTTCTTCATCTGTGATGTGGAGCAGGAATGCTTTGTTTTCCTTCAGCAGGTTTTGTGAGAATTGCAGCGACAGCATGCTTGCCTCTTCGGTGAGTGCTCTGAGACGGTTCTTGTCGTCTTCGCTGAGCAACGCTCCGCTTCTCACCAGTCCGTCGTAGACATTGTTCAGGAGGCGTTCTTCCTCGGGAGAGAGCTCACGGTGATGCTCATACACATATTTGATGCGCTCAAAAACCTTGGGGTTGAGGCTCATGTCGTTGGCATGCTTGGTCAGTATGGGGCTCATTTTCTGAGCCAGGGCATCCATCTCGTCGTTGGTCTCTGCGCTGAGCATATTGAAAAACACGCTCTCGGTGCGTGAAAGCAGGTCGTAATAGTGCTTCCTGCCCTTTACTTCGTCTTCTCTTATTATGGTGTTTTCGAATGTCGGCTCGTCGGGGTCGTTGACCATTTTCTCTATTTGTTCGTTGTCACGGCGTATGCCTTCCATCATGGCTTCTTCATAGTCGTCCAGTGTTATCTTGTCGAACGGAGCCGTATCGTGCGGGGTGTTGTATGGTTGTAGAAAGGGATTGATGTGTGAATTGCTATTTTTGTCCATTACTTATCGCTTTTCGTTTATCAAGCTACAAAAATACGAAAAACGTTGAAAATAAAAGCTTGTTTTTGGCAAAAATAGTTGTTTGTATATGTGAAAGCAGTGAATATTTGTGCATCAGACAATTGTTGGATGCCAATCTTAGATAATGATGATGGAGGAGTGGAGTCAGGTGAAGAGTTTTTCAAGTGCGTGGATGTGTATGGTCTCCCTGCTCAAGGAAATTAGTCCCTGGTCTTGCATGAGGTTGAGTTCGTGGCTCACATCCCTGCGTGAGTCGCATACTTCACGAGCGAGATCGGCCATTCTTATGTGTATTGTCTTGCTTCCGGCAGGTCGCAAGCATCGTCGGGCAACGAATGCGATGATTCTTTCCCGGAGGCTTTCGGGTGCCTGTCGCCACAATGGCAGATCGGCTTTCTGGGCTTTTGTGGCAATGTGGTTGGTAATGTTCATCCTAATGATGTCATACTCTTGCATCAGTCTCACCACTTCGCTCTTGTGAAGCATCATAATCTGGCAGGGGGCGGCAGCCACAACGGTCTTTGTGTATTGCTGGAACAGTCCGAAAAGATGCTCGGGTTGCAAGGCTATGGGTGCCGATATGGTCTCGGTAATGTTATAGCTGCGGTTGGCGGCATGGCTGGTGATGCTTATCTTCCCGTTGAGAATGATGGTAAGTTGATTGCAGTGGTCGCCTTCATGGATTATGTTGTCACCGGTCTCGACCTTTGCGAAGCTGAACTTGGTGTAACCGATAACTTCGTTGATGTCGCTTATGTCGAGACCTTGAAAAAGGGTAAGGCTCCTCAGCTTGTCATATATCTGCTTGCTCGGCATCTGTCTATTGCTTTATGTAGGATTGCATGGCTGAAGACATCCATGTTTGTGTGTTTGAGTTGCCGTCGGAGAATATGAAATAGGCTTGAAGCTCGGGATGTTTTTCCAGCACTTTCCTGGCTTTGTCAACACCCATCACCATGAAAGCAGTGGCATAGGCGTCGGCAGTGGCACAGTTGTTGGCTATCACAGTGGCTGATAGCAAGCCATGCTGAACGGGTCTGCCGGTCTTGGGGTCAATGGTATGTGCATATTTCTGACCATCTTTGTAGTAGAAATTACGGTAGTTGCCGCTCGTTGCCATGGCTTTGTTGCTGATGTTGAGTATGGTTTGCAGCTCTTGTCCGTTGTTCGAAATGTTGTCGGAGGGCTTTACTATGCCTACTCTCCATGGCTGTTTATCGGGATTGACGCCAGAGGTAACGACTTCACCGCCAATCTCCACCATGAAATTGTCAACATGAAAGTTTCGCAACAGCCTTGCAACCACGTCAACGCCATAGCCCTTCGCTATTGCTGAGCAGTCGAGCATCACTCTCGGGTCGTCTTTCGTTATCCAAGACTTGGCTCTTGCGTTTCTGTATGTGTCAAGAAGGTTCACTTTTTTGTAGCCAACGAATGTGCCTATGCTGTCAATCTTTGCCTGTGAGGGCTCCTCACCGTTCTTAAATCCAAAGCCCCAGAGGTTTACGAGGGGGGCAACGGTGATGTCAAAGGCTCCGCCGGTGTTCTCGGAAATGGTCTTGCTCAACAGGAATACCTCTGTGAACATCTCGTTACGTGCTGTTGCTTCGTTGTTGTTGATATGCGATATTGTTGATTCTTTGTTGAATGTGGACAAGGCATCATCAACCTTCTTGAGTTCGTCCTCTATTGCTTTCTGCAAGTCGTCTTCGTACTGGTATGTCACGCTGTATGTCGTCCCGAATATCTGTCCGTTGCATGTCTTGTAGGGCATGGTTGCATGTTGGCGGATAATCCATACAGTGCCTACGGCGAGAAACAGCAGGAAAGGTATCTGCCAAAGCAGCTTTTTGTTGGTGTTGCTAATCATAGTATGGCGATGAGGTGGTATGTTATTTATGCAAATCTTACTTTATAGCTCCAGTATGATGTTGAAGATTGCTCCAAGGCGTGATGAACCTGACTTGCCAAATCCCGGCACATACCAGGGCTCACCGGCATCACCGTGTTTCTGGCTGAGACGGCTTCGGTATCTCACGCTCCATCCCAGATGAAGCGGTCCCGCTATCTTGGCTTGAACACCTGCCACGGCTTCAGCCCAGTGATACTTGCATTGTATGTCTTTCATGCTATAGTCGGAGTGGGTCTGCCATAAAGGGTCTTCTATTCCTGGACTGTCAATGCTGTATTTAAATGATGTGTAACCATAGCGTGCGCCTAAGTAGAGCCTGTATATGTCGTGCTTGTCCTTCAAGAGGTTGAAGTCTATTCCAACCCTTCCATAGGGAGCCTTGGAGGTATAGTGAATGCCGGTGACCTCGTCGTCGTGGTCGGCATCGCCATATCCGAACTCAATGGTTGGGAAGTAGCGGTCTTTGAGGTTTAGTTTCAAAGCTCCCTCGTATTGTCCATAGTCGCTGACCCATCGTTGTATGGCTCCCACGGCATCAACGCTTACGGCTATTCCCCTGAACAATGCCACCGTGTCTCTTTCCACAGTGCTTCTCATGTGGTGCCTCTGGGCGTTGGCAGGCAGCGGGAACAGAGCCGTGATGAGGCTAATCGTCAGAGCGGAAATATATGAAAATGTTTTCTTTAGTTTCATCATAGTCAACAGATGGATTGTTAATTACAATGTCGTCTATTCTCGTGTGTGTACAGCGGATACCAGTAAGTGTGTGGAAATACTGTGGACTGCAATCCACCGACTCAAAGTGCGGCATGTTGTCCTTGCTTATCCAAATGGTGTCAGTTTCCTGAGTGCCGTCTTCGTGTGTGAAAACCAAAGCCAGAACATCTTCATCCTGAGTGTAGCTCATTGGCAACGCCATGAATGTGAGGTTGATGCCCCTGTTGAGTATGACGCTGTCTTCGCGGTTGGCTCGCACTGCCATCACGGTGAGGGTGTCTTTGAGAGTGTCAGTCTCACCCTTGAAACTATATGTAGCCCGCACGGTGCTGTTGAGCGGACAGTCTATCGACGAACAAGCCCCGAGCACAAGCATTATGGCAATAGCTATAGGCAGTATCCTTAGTTGTTTCGTCATGAGATGTTGATGTGCTAAATGGTTTCTTCTATCTGATAGTCATTGCGCTGGCTTGACGAACGGCTTACCAAATCGCCTATGAAGCCTGTGAGGAACATCTGTGTTCCAATCATCATTGTTGTGAGGGCAATGTAGAACCACGGCGAGTCGGTAATCAGGTTGTGGTAAACTCCGTTTGCAAGGTCAATCATCTTGTTTATACCGATGACTATCACTGCAATGAAACCAATGAAAAACATTATTGAGCCGAGAAAACCAAACACATGCATAGGCTTCTTTCCGAAGGAACTAAGGAACCAGAGTGTAAGCAGGTCGAGATAACCATTGACAAAACGGTTAAGTCCCATGAATTTTGATGAGCCGTATTTGCGTGCCTGATGGTGCACGACCTTTTCGCCAATCTTCGTAAACCCAGCGTTCTTGGCGAGATAGGGGATATAGCGGTGCATCTCTCCATAGACCTCAATGTTCTTTACCACTTCTTTCCTATAGGCTTTCAACCCACAGTTGAAGTCATGGAGATTGTTTATTCCGCTAATCTTGCGTGCAGTGGCGTTGAACAGCTTCGTGGGAAGTGTCTTGGAAATAGGGTCGTAGCGCTTCTGCTTGTAGCCCGATACGAGGTCGTAACCATCGTTCTTTATCATTTGGAAGAGCTCGGGAATTTCGTCGGGAGAGTCCTGAAGGTCGGCATCCATGGTTATCACCACGTCACCCTGAGCAGCTTTGAAACCGCAGTATAGAGCCGGACTCTTGCCATAGTTGCGTCTGAACTTTATGCCCTTCACATGCTCAGACTTCTCGTTGAGTTCCTGTATCACTTGCCACGACTGGTCTGTTGAGCCATCGTTGACGAATATCACCTCGAAGGTGAGGCTGTTTGCGTTCATCACGCGTTCAATCCATTCATACAGTTCGGGCAGCGACTCTGCCTCGTTATATAGTGGCACTACTACAGATATGTCCATTTTTCTGAAAGTGTTATTGTTTGTTAATGTTTCGTTGTTTTGCTGATGTGTGCGTTCGTCGTGAGATGAGGGCAATGGGGAAGCTTAGCATCAGTCCTATCATTATGTTTTCGCCGAAATATGTCACAGCGAACTGCAATGGCGATATTTCACTAAAAACTGTTATCAACTCTTTTGCATCCATTCTTACCTGTTTCATTACTTCATGCGATTGAGGGGTGTCAAAAATGGTTTGAAGCATCTGGGCAAGGTGTCCGTGGTCAAGGAAATGCATGTAAGCCCATTGCATTATAGCAAGGAGCAAGGCTGAGTGGAAGAATACTCTCAGACAGTAGGCGAAACCTCTCTTGAAAGAAATAATACCGTCAAGAGCGTTGTCACGGTATTTCTTGAGTCTCAGAGCCACGAAGAATGGTGTGCTCAGTGCCAGCATCATCCATAGCATATTCAGAAACGGCCATGTAGTGATGCCAATCATGCATGCAAAGCTTGCAACCCATATCACACCCAGATATATTCCGTCGTATCGGGCGTAGGCTCTCAGTTGTCTATATTCGTTGTAAGTCATGGCATGTATCTGTTAAAATCCCTGCAAAGTTACTTGTTTTCTACTATATACATATATATTATGTTGTTTTTTTAAGCTAATTTTTACTTTCCATATGATGAAAGAATGTTAAAAATAGAAAAAACTATCGCCACATGGCTCTGAAATCACAACTTTTTAATACCTTTGCAGCCGCAAAACCAAATGGGTAAGTCCTACACGGTCAGCTCCCTTCGAATCCTCCAGGACGGGAACGTAGCAAAGGTAGTTGGTTGTAGCGGCGCGATACGGGTAGCTTGCCCACCCGCCTCTTTAGCTCAGTTGGCCAGAGCACGTGATTTGTAATCTCGGGGTCGTTGGTTCGAATCCGACAAGAGGCTCAAAGGATAGGCGCAAGCCAATTCGGTTTTGCGAATAATGATGCGCAAGCCAATTCGGTTTTGCGAATAATGATGCGCAAGTCAATTCGGTTTTGCGAATAATAGGCGCAAGCCAATTCGTTCTTTTGAAAGAAATAACAAAAAGAGAGTTCTGAAAAGAGCTCTCTTTTTGTGTATATAAGACCTGGTACAGTCCTTGCCATGGAAATAGTGTCAAATATAAAGCCCTAACGTTTTTCGGAAGGAGTGAACGGAGGATAAGGTAATTTTCTCCTGCTTGCCGTCCATCCCCATTCCTCTCCTACAGGTCCATCCGCAAAAGCGATGGGGAAGCAATCCCGCTTCGCATGGCGCACCAGGCGTTGGAACCATTTCATGTATTCCTCGTCTTTCCCTTTACCGAGCAGGGCAATGTCGGGGTACAACGTCATGAACTGGTCTGCCAGTTCCTTGTAGTCGCATCCTGTCTTCGTATGTCTCGTTGTACCATGAGGACATTCAAAAGGCATGATGTCGTTGTGCCATTCCATACGCGCATTGTCCTTCATCAAGGCTTTTGGATAGATGAACCATCGCCAGCAGCATCCGTTAGGGGACATCCCCGGTAGGATGCGCAGTTGCTGATAGTCCCTTTTATGAAGCTCATGCAGCATCATGATGATTTCGTAGGCACCATAGCCTTCAAGCATTCCTCTTTCCATTGACAAATGCATCAAATTCATCGTTCAACTCCAACATCCATTCCGGCAACTTCGCCTTGGCATTCTCAACCAGTTCATCCGGCATTTCTCGGTAGAAAGCGTATGCCATAGGTCCGGCGATAGCCGCCAGCGTGTCGGCATCTCCACCAAGGGCGATGGCCAGTTTCAGACAGTCCGCATAATCCTTGCTTTCGAGGAAACAGATGAGCGCAGCCGGAACCGTCTGCTGGCATGTCTCGTTGAAATCATAGCTCGGCTTTATGTCGGAGTAGCGCAAGTCAGACCAGTCAGGATAAAACCTATCCAGCACGTTCTCACGGATGAAATCCTTATCTTCCCCCTGCATGGCATGGAAGATAGCCAATGCCGTAGCCACTGCACCTTTTTTCCCTTCGGGATGGTTGTGTGTAGGCAAAGCCGTCAATGTAGCCAGTTCCACACACATAGACCTGTTCTCAGCCATAAAGCCTGCAGCCGAGACGCGCATGGCGCTCCCGTTGCCGAAGGAATTGTAGGGCGGTTGTATTTCGGGATACATCAACCATCTGGCAAAGCGTCCTCCAAAGCCTCGAAAGAGATCCGCACGGCAGCGGGAGTAAAGAGACTTGGCTATGTTTTCATGCATAGACATTCCATCCTGGCTGTGCAGCAAGGCCTCCGCACAGGCAAAGGTACACACCGTATCGTCCGTGTAGGTGTTTCCTGGTAGTAACAAATCCACTTTGTCGTAGTCCTTGGTACGTCCTTCAAATTCATAAGGCTCTCCACCGATGTCACCGATGGCGGCACTAAGTAGTAGGTTCTTCATTATTGTGATCTCCTTTTTTAGAATTCCAGACGAAATCCCTTTTGTTTAAGTTCGTTATAGCTCTCGATATTGAAAGAATATAGGTTTGCCTCACGCTTTGGTGTGGGCCAAACCGTTTCTGACAATTGTGTAAGAATGTTGAAATGCAGCATTTTCTTTGAGAAGTTCGCACGGTCGAAATGGACATCAAGGATGGCCTCGTAGAGGTTCTGCAGTTCCCTCATGGTGAACTTTTCAGGAAGCAGTTCAAAACCAATAGGCTCAAAGTGAATTCGCTCGCGGAGTCGCTTCATTGCCTCACGCAGGATGAGGTCGTGGTCGAATGCCAACTGGGGAATTTCGTCAAGCGGAAACCAACGGGCCTGAGCAGCATCGTCGCCACCTGAGACTTCCTGAATGCGAACCAGTGCATAGAAAGCCACGGTGATGACCCTCTCGCGGGGGTCACGCTGTGGTTCACTGAATGTATGGAACTGTTCGATATAGGCACCAGTAACCCCCGTTTCTTCTTTCAGTTCCCGAAGGGCACCTTCCTCGCACGACTCATCCATATTGACGAAACCACCGGGGAATGCCCATCGTCCCTTGTATGGATCCATACCACGTTCAATGAGCAACACCTGAAGTTTAGTGCCGTCGAAACCGAATATCACACAGTCGGTCGTCACCGCTGGATGAGGGTACTTGTAGCAATACTTTTTGTTTTCCATAATACTCTTGTGTAATTATTACACTGCGAAGATACGGTGAATAATCCATACGGCAAAATTATTTGGGTAAAAATTACACAAGAAATAACAAGTTATAATAAAAAAAGAGGTGTGTCCACTATGAGCGGACAACCTCCTGATATTCGGTTGTAAGGGCTTTTAAAGTATTCCGAGTCATACGACCCGGAATACATGTTTGCTGTTGCCCTCAGAGTCTTTTCGATTATCTCACCACAACTTTCTTTCCGTTGTTTATGTAAATACCTTTCTTGCTGGGTCTTTCGCTTAACATCTGTCCGTCAATGGTGTACCATTGATTGGCTGAAGTTGTTCTGTTGGAGATGTTGTTCTCGCTTATCCTTATTCCTGACATTCCGTCAACAATTTCCTCCTCTTCGTCAATTATGCCTTCTCCCCATTGCGAGCGAAGGAAGTTTGTCTTTTGCTCTATGCGGTATTTGAAGTCGTTCTTGCAATCGTTCATGTTGCTGTTGCCATATTCGGGCCATCTTTTGGCATTGCTTACGGCAGCATCGCTTATCTGTTTTGCAAAATTATCGATAAAGGCATCAAGCTTGGGGAATTTATTGCCGTAGAAGTGCTGCCATATCTCTTTCACCCTCTCCTGGAAACGTGGATACTTGGCAATCTCTCCTATCCATATCTGTGTGAATGGTGGATCTTGGTAGATAAATTTGTTGGTGCCGCGCATGAGGGCGTTTCCGAAATCCCATACCGGTCCGAACACCATCTTGGTGTCTTCGCCGCGGTCTTTGTGTATGTAGCAACTACCGTGGAACGATTCGCCGTCGTCCATCACTTCCTGTACTATATAATAACGTGCAAGAGCATCAATGTCGATGATGCTTTCCCACTCGGTGCTGTTCTTGTCTTTGGCATATATGGCATTGTTGGCTCTCACGATGAGATCTTCAAGATAGTCGTATTGTGCGGTGGAGAGAGCCTCGGGCGATTTCGGTGTCACCCATATCCACTGTCCGTTGCCTTCTTTTATTCTTACCTGTGGGTCTTCCTCATAGTTGTCAATCTCCATGAGCCATCCTCCGGTGATTGCCTCCGGGTCGGTCTCGTTGTCGGCTTGTTCGGTGATATTTACCCTGTCTTTGTCCACGCGTATGTGGTCGGTGAGGAAATAGAGTCCGATGTAGTCGCCGTTGAGCACCACCTCTACAGGTTGCTGTTCTGGAGTGTATTCCAGTCCGAGCATGCGGCTGAGCTCAAAGCCTACCGTATTTCTCAGGAAGCCAAGCCTGTCGTCAGCGTGTGCCTGAAGGTTGAAGTGCTTGCTTTTCTTCATTCCGAGAGGAGTGGCTTTCTCATCGAATTTCAGTCTGTATGGTTTCTTGTTGAAGCCTGTCCATGTATAGTTGCCCCTGCCTTTAATTTGCAGTCCCATGGGATTATCCTTGTCGCCCAGCGACTCATATCCTTCCAGTCCGAGCGCATCAATATAGTATGTTCCTCTAACATATTCTTCCTTTGATTCTATGGGTATGTAAATGTTAGAGGTTCCGTCGCTGTTTACTTTTATATCCGGAGCTTCTTCTTTCTGCATGTCGGGGGTGTAGTAGCCTCCGTTGGCAAACAGCAGGTCGGCGGTTTGTTTTCCCACCTGTTGTCCGTCGTTGAATATTATGTGGTATGGTGCTTGTGCCTCAGAAATCTTCTGTGAGCTCACCCATCTCCAGATGGAGTGACCGTTGGCTGCGGTGCCTACTTTCTCGCAGGGCTTCCCTGTCCATTCTCCGTTGAGGTTGTTGAAGTTCTGATCCCACACATAGCAGTGCACGTCGCTCCAGTTGTCGGCGTTCTCGAAATAGGCGAAATAGTATCCGTCTATGTAGGTGCATGACTCAGAGATGTCGGCATCCACCGAGGTGTTGATAAACATCACGGGCAATGTGCCTGACCATGGGTTGGTGGTGTTGGCTTTTGCAGCCTTCTTGATGGTTGTTTCGTTTGAAGCATTTGTCGCTGTTGCAGCGAGGGCAATGAGTGCCCATAAAATCAATCTTTTCATTTTTTTCTTTGTCAGTCGGTTAGTCTGTATTTGTCTAAATGTTGTTCTTGTGTTGTTCTTTTTACTGCCCCATTCTGTGTGTCAGGGTGGGGCAGTGCTATTGTTCTCCCGCCGCTCTTGGTAATGCTGTTGCTGTGGCGGCTGTATATCAGTCGTTTCTTTTTTGATATGTGCTTCACATATCTGCTTAATATTCCATCACGCCGGGTAGCTCCTTGGCCTGTGCAATCATCTTTTCTACTTCAGAAAGTGCCGGCACACGACGCACGAGGTGCTTCTCCTGGTTTATTTCTTCGAGTTTGGGCTGCAGGTTTGCTGCTACTCTGTGGCTGAACTCTTTCACGGTGTCCACTCCGGCAGCCTCAAGCAGTTCAGAGAACTGTGGACCAACGCCATCGATGCGCATCAGGTCGGCATGGTTGGTCCAAGTGAGGATGAGTTTCGGCGATATTCCCGTTTCCTCGGCGAGTGCCTTGCGTCCGCTTGGCTTAGCGCATTTTTCAAGCAGCGTCTCGATGTCTTTCACTCCGGCTGCCATGAGCTTTTCGGCATATACCTCACCAATGCCTTCTACGTCAATAATCTTGTAGTTCATAAGCTAAATTGTTTAGATAGTCAATAAGGTGTTGATTTTCTTGTGCTTATATGCTATTTCTCTTGAAATGCTTTACCTGACGACCATGCTTCACCAACTTTCTCTCCTACTGCTCGATAGTATTGCTTAGAAGAGTCATAGACCACGGGCTGTAGTTTCTCAAGGTCAATCTTTCCGTCAGCATCGAGAATGCTTTCGTCGGCACTCATGTTGACGACCTCGCCCACTATGCGTGCGCCGCCTTTCTCGTCTTCATCCATCACCACAACCTTACATTCAAGGGTGAGGGGATATTCGTTGATGATGGGAGCGTCAACGTTGGGGCTCTTGGTGACTGTGAAGCCGGCTTTCTTCACCTTGTCGGGCACGTCGTTGGCTGACACAATGCCGAAATAGTCACTCTGAGCTATTGTTTTCCTGTCGGCGAAGCTAACGGTGAAGGCTTGTTTCTTTCTTATGTTTTCTGTTGTTTTATGGGCTGAGAGGGTAAAGGTGATATGTTTCGGTCCGCACTGTCCTCCCCATGCTGCCATCATCACGTCAGGGTTTTCCTTCTCGTCCCATGTGGCAATCATTATGGCTGGAAGTGGAGTTATCACCATTTCGTCGCTGAAGTTTTTCCTTCCCGGCACATCTTTCACTTCTTGTTTCTCACCTTTCTGTGTGCTGTTCTCGTTGGTATTGGTGTTTTCGTTGCTGTTCTGCGTGTTGTTGCCGCAGGCTGCCGTCATCATTGCAGCCAATACCAATGCAGCCATGTGTTGTAGTTTCATAAGGCGTTGTTTTTGATTTTCTTTGTTTTTTGGATTATTCACATGCAAAGATAGACTATTTTTGTTATGTGGCAATGTGAATTTCATTTTTTTTGAGCCTGTCATTATCAGTGCGAGACTACTTTTCTTATCTTTCATAGCTTTGTGAAACAATTATACTTTTGCAAGAAATATGCAAGAATAGCCTAATTTTAACATTTCTACGGGCAAATTTTAACACAAATACTCGAGAATTTTGAACGACATAATATTTTGTCCGAAAATCTTCAAGCATTTGTGTGCAAGACCATCTTCTTGATAATCAACGATTAGTGTCGGATGATATCACTTGTGTGCAACAAAAATACCCTTAAAAACCACGAAAAACGCATACTTTGATTGCGAAAGAGGCACTTTCATCATGCGAAAGTGCCACTTTTGATCAACGAAAGAGCCTCTTTTGAAACCGTTTTTTCTTTTTTCTTTACAAAAAATGAGGCTTTTCTGTAACTGTATCGCATATATATACCAAATAAATGTTAATCAATTTTCTAGAATGCAAGTTCAACTCGAATTTTTATTTTAACACTTTTGTAAACGAATGTTAACGTGAAACAATTTCATTTTTCTTCTTTCTACGGATGTTTCTGGACTTTGGATATACAATTCAATGGTAGAATAATGTAGTATATACCTGTTGGTTGAATTAAATTCGTCATTGCAGAGTTCCTTGCGGTAGAGGTTAACATGGAAATGTGATTGTGAAATGCGCCAATAATATTGCATTTGTACAATAAAGCTTAATTTACAACCGTTTAAAACCGCTTTTCTTGATTATTCTTTGGTGAAGACACTGAAATTTATTATATTTGTACTCGATTTTAATTAAATAAAGGTGAGCGAAAGACCTCTTAATAGAATCAAAGTAGTTCTTGTTGAGAACCAGAAAACAAGTAAATGGTTGGCAGGGCAGTTGGGCGTTTCTGCCGTTACCGTGAGTAAGTGGTGTACCAACATGCATCAACCATCCCTGCCACAATTAACAGAGATTGCAGAAGTATTAGATGTCGATGTCAGAACTCTAATCTGTACAAACAAGTAGTAGTAATCAAAAAGAACCATATATTATGGATGGATTCAAAAATATAGAGATTAAGAACTTTAGAGGTATTGACCATCTGAAGATAGATGACTTTTCCCGTGTCAATATACTTCTGGGACAGAATAGCTCAGGAAAAAGTTCTGTCCTTGAATGCCTTTTGCTGATGATGGGGATGTCCAACCCGGACCTGCCTCAGACTATCAATTCTGTCAGGTCTCGCAACTATAGCAGTTTTGCTGATCTGACATACATATTCCATCGTCTGGACTTGAAGACAACCCCAGAGATATCGTCCGAATTGTTTGACAACACTAAACGTCACTTGTCCTTGGACTTAACCTATGTCTTTGATGAGAAGTCACAGCCAGATTTGCAAAACGGACAGATTCCTACCTCAGAAACAAAGACCTTCCTGAACACGTTGAAGATGCTGTTCGATGTTGAATCCGGTCAACAAAAGAATACTTATGAGTGCAGCCTAACGGTCAATCAACAAGGATTAATATCAAATAAGAAACTGGCTGAAGGATATTTGGAAAAGAACAGCGTGGCATATCTGTCTTCTGACTTGGCCGCTGGCAATCCCGCCAATGACTTGGTTGAGTTGGCAAAGCGCAGACTAAAAGGTACCGTAGCAGATCGATTGAAGAACTTCGATAGCCGTATCACCACATTGGAGATTTTGAATAATGTCGCTTATGTAGGCTTGGAAGGTATCGATCAACTCATGGCGGTCAACATGCAAGGTGATGGTCTTCGCCGTTATCTGAACATTGTGGCTGCGTCTGCCAATCCCATGAACAATATACTTCTGATAGACGAGATTGAAAATGGCTTACACTATTCTGCTTACAAGAAACTGTGGGAAGCCATCTTTGCGCTGGCAACCACAACAAACAAGCAGGTGTTTGTTACCACTCATAGTAAGGAAACGCTAAGCCATTTGAATGAAATGCTGGAAGAACATCCAGCGTATCAGCAAGAGATGCGGTTATATACACTCGCTAATACTCCAATAAAAGGACATCAAGCCTATAAGTACACTTTTGAGGGCCTAAGCGGAGCATGTGAAAATGATGTTGAACTTAGAGGGCTGGTATGATGAAAAGGTTTCAGATAATTGTTGAAGGTGATGCCGACAAGAAATTCTTCGAGGATTACTATCACCATATTTTCGGAGAGAAAGCCCCTAAAGGCAGCATCATCCATCCAGGTAAAGGCAGTAAGACAGGTGGCTATCAGAAGTTGAAGTCTGAAGATGCTATAGGGACCATGCGCCAGAACACAGACCTTGGTGGCATCAACCTCGTCATCTTTGATGCTGACGAGGATATAGAAGCACGTCGTGCCGAACTGCTTGCCATCAAAGAAGAATTTGGTGTGGAGTTTGAACTATTCTTACTACCCAATGACAAAGATGCAGGCGCATTGGAGGACTTGCTGGAAAAAATCATCAATCCTGCCAACCAGCCTGTCATGGATTGTTGGCAGACATACGAGGGAGAACTTGAAAAGGTGCGAATCCCCACAAAGACTCCTCCCACATTGACCATCCCCGCCAAGAAAACCAAGATATACGCTTATCTTGAAACCTTGTTGGGAAAGTCAAAGGCCCAGAAGGAACTGGTAAAAGATGCAAAACGAAACTACGAGAACACCCAACATTGGAATCTGGATGCAGAGTATCTGGAGCCACTAAAAGAGTTTATGGATAAAAATATTAGATAATGTTGACGAATATGTTTTTATTAAGCACAACAATACCGAGTGATACTTTACAATATCTTCAGAATATCAATGATAATATTGATGCTGTTAGACGTATTGTTGACCTATCAAATTCAACAATAGCCAATGAAATAAGTGCTGTTAATACAATGCTTGTTGCTTTTACAATTGGGCTTACTGTTGTTGGTGTTTTGCTTGGTATCTATATCACTTGGTTACGGCAGAAAGTATCAAAGATGAGTAAAAAAATAGAGGAAAAGGAGCAAAAGATTATTAGTTTAGCAGAAACTGTTGAAAAAACCGACAGAAAGATTCATAGTGATATAAGTGGCTTATATGCACAATTACGTAAAGAAGAAACGATGACTTTAATACGCCGTTTAGAAGAAGAACCTGAGGATATTACGAATTTAGCAGATTTGTTATTGGCTCGTCCTTTGGATGATAATGGCTTCCCAATACTTAAAAAGGCTTTTGAGAAGTTAATGGCAATCCATTCGGAAGTTGATAAAGATGTATTAGTCGATCCAACCAAAGAGACACGGTATGTTCTATTGTTTTTTCAACACTATTTATTCCAATCTATATTGGATGATAAACTTAGGATTGAAGTTGTTAAAGACTTAGATAGTTGCATGAATTGTGCTTTCAAGCATGATATTATAAAGTCAACAAAAGACTTTTGCAGAGCATTATCTAATGAAGATGCTACATTCGAAAAAAAACAATTGTTAATTGATTATCTAAAGGCATTAAATCAATCTAAATACAAAGGTCTAGTAGAATTAAGAGATGTTTTTCAAGAATATCTAGATAAAAATTTGTTGGTAGAAGCAATAGATAAATGTACTACAGATAAAGTTTATTTAAGACTATTTGGAGTAGAAAATCCTGAGAAACCAATTGAAACGGACGAATCAGGAAAAAATGATAACTCTTAAGAGAATCTATGCAGGTGAGTTAGTGGGTAACTCCATTACACTTAGTGGGAAACTCGGAAAAGTTAGTGGGTAACTTGAGAATACATCATAAAATAGTAAAACGAGAAGCGAAATATGGACAGACAGGGATTTATTGACTTCAATACACGTTTTTCAGCAGATAATTCACGAAAGGCCTCCAGCTATGCTCAGGCGATAAGGATTCTGGACGAGGTGTTAGTGCATCAAAACGAAATTGACCTTCACGGTCAATCGCTCTATGATGTTAATGATATGGCTGTCTTGAAACAGGTGTTGGACTTGGTCAAGGAGGAGGTGGAGAAAATGAAGAAAGGACAACCTAATATATTTGACTATGGCAAGCCGAACCAGAAAAGTTATCCGTTGAAGAGTTTTTGTTCTGCTGCTCTGAAGAGTCTGATGGAGTATGCTTTATATGAACAAGAAGTAAAGGCCGCTGATATAATAGTTGCTCAGGAATCAAATCCAAGAACCATCTCCAAAAAACTCATTACCCATTTCGACCTTACAAAAGAAGGAGAAGATGTTGTCGCTGTCACAAAACGCAGAAAAGGACAGGACTATTTTCGTCGTATGATACTCACCAATTACGGCAGCCGTTGTGCGCTGACAGGCATAGACATTCCGCAATTGCTCATTGCCAGTCACATCATCCGTTGGGAAGACAAGAAACACAAACAAGACCGTCTGAACCCCTGCAATGGCATCTGCCTCTCGGCACTTTATGACAAAGCTTTCGATGAAGGTCTCATTTCTTTCTCGCCAAGCGACTACACAGTCTGTTTCTCCTCTATCTTGCGAGAAAAAGAAACAAAGGAGTATTACGACAAACACTTTGGCCCTATTGTTGGGAAACAGTTAACTATGCCAACAGAATATTTACCCAATCGTGAGTTTCTGGAGTATCATTATGAATGTATTTTTCAGAGATAATTTTGGATATGGCCCAGAAGAAATATAAAAATGTTGCGTACATTCAAATGGATATCTCTTATTACGGGAAATACTTTTCAAAAGTGAAGTACTATCCACCAAAGGATGAGGGTATAAGTTCCCGTTTCCTCCGAGATGAAGATGGTTTTTGGTTTGGATTGAAATTGGATGGTGTTATTCCGATAAACGTACATTTGTTTTTCTTCGATAGGAAGTGGAACACAAATTGTGAGCATTGTGAACGTGATGCCGATGGCGGTTGGAGTCATGTATTTGATTCTTCAATCTTATGTAAAAACATCAGAATTAAATATACATATTGATTATGAATATAGAGAATATACTTCGAATTGGCGATGTCTCGGACAATGGTCAAGTAACGATTGTTGATGAAGACAGATTATGTTATCTTGTTAAGTCTGAAAGTAGAGGCTCAGTTGGTTTGCGAACAATTTCTAAGGCTTTGTTAGGTGAGTATGTGCACTACTTTACAGAAAATCCGGACTCCAATGCTAATACCGCCAGAGATGTCTTATGTGGTAAAACTGCAATAGACAAATTCGAGTATGGATATACTTCTACACTGACCGTAATGGCCAAGATGGTTATTGAACACTCAGCAAGAAGAGTAGATTATGTTACTGATAAGGATAAAACAAAGATAAATCTCCAGCAAATATTCTATGGTGCTCCTGGCACGGGCAAGTCGCACATTATCAAAGAGCAGACGAAGGGTGAAGACGTGATACGAACGACCTTCCATCCAGACACAGATTATTCTACGTTTGTCGGAACTTACAAGCCGACAACAGAGTTTGCTCCTGTGCTTGCTATCATTGGAGACAAGGCCGTAGAAACAGGACGTGAAGAAAAGCGCATCAGTTACGAGTTCGTCTGTCAAGCTTTCCTCCAAGCATACGTCGCCGCGTGGAAGAAAGTTGCCGAGGCGAAAGGTAGCACAGCAAAGAAGCAGTTCCTTGTGATTGAAGAAATCAACCGAGGCAATTGTGCCCAAATTTTCGGTGACTTGTTCCAACTGCTTGATCGCAACGATTTTGGTTATTCTGACTATCCCATCAAGGCCGACTCAGACATGCAGAAGCAGCTGAAGTGGCTGTTTGAGGGAGTAGAGATAGAGAATGCTGAAAACATTAATGCCCTATACGACGGCCGGGATATTGTGAAGAAAGTGCTCAGCGGAGAAGAGTTGCTCTTGCCGAACAACCTTTACATTTGGGCCACGATGAACACGAGCGACCAGTCGCTCTTCCCCATTGACTCTGCCTTCAAGCGGCGTTGGGACTGGCAGTATATGCCAATCAGCGACGGCGGCAAACAATGGGTCATAGAAATCGGTTCTCAAAAGTACAGCTGGTGGTCATTCATCCAAAAAATCAACAATGAGATTTATGAGAAGACCAACTCTGAAGACAAGAAACTCGGTTACTATTTCTGCAAACCAATAAATGGTGTCATCAAAGTTGAAACCTTTGTATCTAAGGTACTGTTCTACCTATGGAACGACGTGTTCAAGGACTTCGAGGAAGATAATGAACTCTTTGTCGAATCCTACGACAAGTTCTATACTGAAGGACAAAATGGAATGCCTTTGGTGATTAAAGAAAAAGTAGTGCTTTTCATGCAGAAACTTGGTGTGGAAGAAATTGGTTTGAGTGAATCTATGGTTGAAGAAGAGCATTTGCTTGATGAAGATGGAAATAGCAGTACTTTGGATAACAACAGAAATTTTGATTACAGCAAATACTCAGTCAATGGAGAGGGTGCTTATCCAAAAGGCGCCGTAGCACAACAAGCTATCAAACAATTTGTTTTGATGAATCCAGACATGAGTGCTAACGATGTAATTCGCACATGGTTAAGTCTTAATGTAAAAGTTCCTAACTTTATCGAAACGATACAGATGTACAATGAAAGAACGGCAGGATCGTCTGATAGTGTTTTAAGAACACGTTATAAAACTGTTGAGATGCCGAATGGAGAAACACTATATGTGTCCAATCAATATAATGTTGTACGTATAAACGATCTTATATCTAAAGTTAATGCTCAACCTTGGGGAATTCACATTGAAAAGGTCGCTGAATGAAAATACTCATAGAAGAACATCAGTACGACGTAGCACGAGTGAAAGACATTCTGCATGGCATTGATGCCTTGGAGAATGTGGAAGGGCGGGTGTCCATTCACTATGTGGGGTATTACTACAATACCCTGCTGAAGGACTGCGTGTTTATTCTACCAAAAGTTCTCCTTAAAGATGTAGAAGGACAAGAACTGGCGTTCGGGAAATACAAACCAGAGGACATCTGCGACATAAATAAATACAATCCGCTCACACCAGAAGAGAAGAGTTTTCTTTATAAGTTCTCCGTATGGATTTACCGTGCCATCGTGGTTTACAAGGATGACAAGCGGAATGCCGACGAAGCCAAGGACATCGTCTATCACACTAAGATAGCGGAGGTGGGTAAAGGCAACCGACGGCTCTCCAATACTTATCTTGACATTCTTCTGGAATTGGAAAGGTTCAACCGCGATAATCAGAACTTCTTCTTCTTTGTACTGAAGAACCTGCACGCAGGATTCAATAAGATTAATTGGACGCGCACCATCAACAAAGAGATGGCTCTTGTTAGTCGGAACGTGCCTGTCTATCTGCATCCCGTCAACAAAAAACGGCAGATAAACTTTGACGAGGAGCTGCTTGTTATCTTCTTCTCTATTCTGAACTACATCGGCGACGAATATGGTTTTCCAAAGGAGATAAACTTCCAATATGAACTCATCAAGGGCAAGCAGTTTAAACGCTACTTGAACGGCTATGGTCTGACACGACTGCACCAGATAAAATACAAGTATTTCTCCGACAAGGCATTGGAGCTCTGGGGCCTTTGCGAGGCTTTCTTCAGGGAATCGAAGCAACTGTTCGTGCATACCGAGAAGAAAGAGTATCTGCTTGTCAAGAGTTTCTATATTGTCTTTGAGGCCATCATTGACGAACTCATTGGCGACAACCCATTGCCCGACGGTATGGAGAAGAAGCAAGAAGACGGCAAAATAGTGGATCACCTCTATACCGCTCAGAGTCTGATTGAAGGGGAGAAGGAACCAACTTACTACATCGGTGACTCGAAGTACTACAAGATGGGACACGAACTTGGTTCGGAGTCCATATACAAGCAATACACCTATGCCCGAAACGTCATTCAATGGAACCTAGACATATTCAACGGCGAGAACAAGAAAGTGAAGACATCGAAGGTAAAGCTGCGTGACGATGTGACTGAGGGCTATAATATCATCCCCAACTTCTTTATTTCGGCTAAGATGGATGATGGCTTCGATTATAAGAACGACGGAATCAGTCAAACAGACAGACAGAACAAACGTCACAAGCAGATGCAGTTCAAGAACCGACTATTCGACCGCGACACACTTTTGCTTTTTCACTACGATGTGAACTTTTTGTTTGTTCTATCACTGTATGCAAGGAATAGTGCGTCGGGAAAAGCAAAATGGAAGGAACAGGTGCGCGAACGTTTCCGAAAGGAAATTCAGGATTGGCTGCAGGAAGACTATAATTTCTATGCGATGACTGCCCGACCAGGCACTCATGCCAAAGAGTATTTCAAAACTCACTTCCAGGGTATTCTCGGAAAGACATACACACCGTTTGCAGAGAATAACATCTACTCCCTGGCCCTTGACAAGGAAGACCCTGAGCATGACAATGAGGCTTTACTGACAGAACTACGTCATCATTTCTTTGTTGAGCCTTGTTCATTGGGTGAAAATCCTGAACCTATAATCCAAACTGCGGTATCAAATGCAGGAATAGCAGCTGTCCTACCAGCAAGAGACTTAGTATTGGTCGGCTGTCTGCGCAGTCCTGCTCATCGGGAATGGGTATTCAGTCAAGGCAAATATAATATTCGTCTTGCCATGGGAAAGGACGATGCCCAAGGTGCCATGAAACCGTCAAGAGAACTTATGGACGTGTCGCACCTGCTCCTATACAATGAAACTGACAAGTCTGTCGCATTTTACTTCAACGTAAATGATCCATCAGTGATGCCAGAGATGTACGGGTTTGACAAGATGAAGGAACTTTTCTATCCGTTCAACGTGAACAGACATCCCATCGATTCGTATCAAGACAGGGTGTCCAAACACTATGGGAAGAGAGCTTATCTCATATATGATTTCGACACACTACCCGTTGATCTTCCTGCGAGGAAAGTCGTCAATTTAGAAAGGTTGCAGAACAAATACCTACCCGATGAAGAACCCATGGGAAAGCCCTTTGTTGTTACATTCCAAGAGTTATTAGGTTATATAGAATGACATTCTTATGACAGATTTCCACACATCCCCACAACGTCATGATAATATGGCAGCCATCCACAGCAAGGACACGAAGCCGGAGATGGTGGTGCGTCGTTGGCTGTGGGGACATGGGTATCGGTATCGGTTGAATCATCCTCGACTGCCAGGAAAACCGGACATTGTGATGAGAAAGTACAGGGTGTGCATCTTTGTAAATGGTTGTTTCTGGCATGGACACCACATCCATTTACCATTTGACAATTTACCATTTATGATTGCAAATCCTTATATTCAATGGAATTCTTTCTACCGCTCATGATATACAATTTAATGGTAGAAAAATGTAGTATATAGTTTTGATCACTAAATGAAACTCTGATCCAATCTCAATTATCTCGTTTTTTATATTACTTTTGCAAACATGAAAGGATATGGTTGTAATTTTCTCGTTTGTGTTACGACTAATGGAGAAAAGACTAATGATTAAACGCTTGCGGGAAATGAATAGAACAAATATGAGAATGGTTGCGTTCTGTGTAGCCGTATTGTCCGGTTTAGCGGCAACAGCCAGGACACAGGATGTAGGTGGAAAGGTTACTGATGGAAACGGGCTGCCGTTACCGTATGTCAATGTTGTGTTGCTATCCTTGCCTGACTCAGCATTTGTTGGGGGAGCTGTAACCGACGAAAATGGTGAGTTTAATATTAATACAGAACAGAACAATGGTTTACTGAAGCTTACAAGCATAGGCTACAAGACGCTCTTCATGCCATGTGGAACAGCAGATGGTATGACCATCATGATGGAGGAAGACACGCAGGTGATGGATGAGGTCGTGGTGAAGAGTCAGTTGCCCCGAACCCATGCCAAGGGCGATGCCATGCGCACTACAGTGGCGGGAACGATACTCGAGAAAGCAGGAACAGTAAGCGATGCTCTATCGAAGATTCCGTCGGTGGAGGCTGAGCGCAATGGTGCCGTGAAGGTGCTGGGTCGTGGCGATGCCGAGGTATATATCAATGGTCGCAGGGTTCAAGACAACAGCGAGCTGTCACGGCTGCGCTCCGACCAGATACAGCACGTTGATGTAGTACAGAACCCCGGTGCCCGCTATGCAGCATCAACAAAATCGGTTGTACGCATTACTCTCAAGAAGGCACAGGGCGAGGGCATCAGTTTCAAGGACAACCTCGGAGGAATGTATCAGTATGGTCATACGTTGACCAATAATCTCGACGTGAATTATCGCATGGGCGGTCTCGATGTCACCGCATCTTTATGGGCTGGAAGATATGGACATTCCAAGTCGTTGCAGGAGAACACCTTGACCTACTATGCCGGACCAGACAAGATTGAGAGTGAAAGCAGGCAGGAGTCGAAGAACGTATGGAAAGGCTGGTCGCCCCAGTTTCAGGTGAACTATATGGTTAACGAGAACCACAGTTTCGGTGCTTTCTATAAGTACGACCGTCATACCAGTGGCAAATACAGAGCAAAGTTATATACCGACAACTTTGAGAACAGTGACTATGTGGAGCGTTCTGAGAGCAATATCACTCAGGATGATGAATTCAAGAAGCATATCTTCAATGCATATTACAACGGAAAGATTGGACAGTTGAGCATAGACCTGAATGTTGACGGACTCTTTGATGACACAAAGACACCGGGAAGCACCGTGGAAAGCACCAGTCCTGCCGATAACGTTTCCGACGTGACAGTGCGTGCAATAGATAGCAACACACTCAGCAGTAACAATTTCTGGGCATCAAAACTCATCTTCGGCTATCCAGTCTGGAAGGGTAATTTGTCGCTGGGTGGAGAATACAGCTATACCCATCGCAAGGATGCCTATGACTTCACTGCCACTGATGCCGTGCCGGTGAAGACCACCGATACGAAGATCAACGAAGAGTCGTCAGCCGTCTTCGCAGAGTATGGTCGTCAGTTTGGAAAGGTGTTCGCTCAGATTGGACTGCGCTATGAGCATCTTACGAATGACTATTTCAATTTTGGACATAAGGAGAACGAAGTATGTCGCGACTACGGCGACTGGTTCCCTACAGCCGTTCTCTCTGTTCCCATAGGCAAGGTTCAGCTCTCGCTGTCGTATCGCAAGGATATAGAGCGCCCGCAGTATGCTAACCTGACCAGCTCTACCATATACATAAATCGCTATACCTATCAGAGTGGCAACCCATACCTGCTTCCGACCTATAGCCATAGCCTCGTACTGAATACAGCCTATAAGTGGATGATCCTGACGCTGAACTATGGGCGTATAAAAGATGCTGTAACAATGTCTACTGAGCCTTATCCTGGGGCTGATGAGCCACTCGTGAGCCTCGTGCGCCCAATAAACAGCAAAGAGGATTACGACCGTCTCATTGTTGTTGCCTCAGCACGGCCAACCATCGGATGCTGGCATCCGACATGGTCTGTAGTAGCTATGCTCCAGAACTATAAATCACCCACAGCGACAAACGACATGGTTACTCTCAGCCATCCTTGGTTCAACGGCTCATGGCATAACACCTTTGAATTGCCCCACGCTTACCGCTTGAGTGCTGATATGGATTGGGCTACGAAGGGTGATTACAACAACTTCAGAATCACCAAACCGCGCATCGTGGGTAGCATTGGTATCCAGAAAGATTTTTCCATGCGCCGTTTCGGCTCACTGACTGCTGACCTGCGTTGCATAGACCTCTTCAACACCAACAAGACCGATGCCATACTCTATGGCTATCGTGAGCTTACCGTACATAATCCTGCACGTCGCACCTTTATGCTTGACATAACATGGAAGTTTAATGAGGCACGCTCTAAGTATCGTGGCTCCGGTGCTGGCGACAGACAGAAGTCACGAATGTGACATTTGTAGCCTCACAGCTTTAGTGTACTTTTGCTCGGTAAATAGAAAAAGAATGTTAGTGACTGTAATTTTTCTGATATTTGTGCGACTAATAGAACAAAGAACATGTAGCACTAAAAAAATATCAAGGTTATGAAACAGTTTAGAATTATATTAGGAGTTGTTTTTGTAGTAGCAAGTATACTTAAGCTGGGTACACTCTGGGGACTTCTGCACATTACATGGCTTGAAAGGGTTGCCGAGGATGCTTGGGCAACGTACCTTGCTCCGTTTATCCTGATAGCAGTAGGAGCTGATATGATATATAATGGGCTGAAGGACAAGTAACAGTTATGGAGAGAAACCGGCTGGAGAAAGACTTCCTTGAAATGATAACGGCGCAGCAGCGAACAATATATAAGGTGTGCTACATATACGCCAGTAACCAGGAAGACCTGAATGACTTGTTTCAGGAGGTGGTGCTCAACCTGTGGAGGAGCTTCACACGTTACAGGGGAGAAAGCTCACTTACTACATGGGTCTATCGCATAGCCATGAATACATGTATAACCTTTCTGCGCCGTTCCCATACAAGACCGCACATTATCTCGCTGACGGTTGACGTATCGGGTAAGATTGCGGAAGAAGAGAGTCGCACGGGGCAGTTGAAGGAACTATATAGACTCATCAACCAGCTGGGTAAACTGGAACGCGCTCTGATTCTCCTTTGGCTTGAAGAGCGGAGCTATCAGGAAATGGCTGACATCCTTGGCATCTCGAAGGCAAATGTCGCCGTGAAGCTCCTTCGCACTAAAGAGAAATTAAAAAGAATGTCTAACAGCTGAAAACGATTGAACAATGGATCTTGAAGAACTGAAAGCCAGTTGGAGCATGCTTGATAAGCGTCTTGAAAAAACAGAGGTGGTAAACCTATGTATTGTCAGGGAGATGATTCATCATAAGACGAAGACTGCCTACAACGGAATCGTGGTACAGAATGTATACAACTTTCTTGTTAATATATTAATTGTATGTGTGGTATTTCCGTATGTATACATGAATACGCCCTTACATATAACAACGTTCGCCATGGTTGAGTGTGCGATGGTGATAGGACTAATACCAATGATATGCAAACTATCCTTGCTCTTGAAATTTGATTTGGTAGGCAAGAGCAGCAGCGAACTAACTCGTTTGGTCCTCTCCTACAAGAAGGTTTGCCATCAAGAGAAAGTGTGGGTGATTGGTTCGGTATGTCTGGCATTGACAGCTTTCTACATCCTTGAATTGGGATTTAACATGGAAGCAGGCTACACCCTTGACACTCAGCTCATATTCCCATTGGGACTCACACTGCTCACCTTGGCTCTCGGTCTTGTGTTTGCAAAGTGGCAGCTCAGCCGCCATGCCCAGCAGCTGGCAGAGATAGAGGCTGGCTTGCAGGAACTGCGAGAGTTTGAGAACTAAACAGATATAGCTCAAATTAAATTATAACAAACCTCATTATCCAGCTTTCCCCCTTCTGTTACGAAAAAGGATTTTTTCCTTCATGTTTTGAATGCTAATTTGTAACTTTGTGGGGTGATAAGAAAGATAATCCATGTAGATATGGATGCGTTTTTCGCATCAGTGGAGCAGCGCAACAACCCTGAGCTGCGTGGGAAACCCATAGCCGTGGGCTTCGATGGAAAGCGTGGGGTGGTGTCAACTGCCAGCTATGAAGCTCGCTGCTATGGTGTTCATTCAGCACAACCAATAGCCACTGCCAAGCGCAGGTGCAAAGACCTGATAGTGGTGATGCCACATTTCGAGGAATATAAGAAAGTGTCACAGCAGATACATGATGTGTTTCATGAGTATACCGATGTGGTTGAGCCGCTGTCGCTTGATGAGGCTTTCCTTGATGTCACAAGCAACAAGGTGGGAATGGAACTGGCTGTTGACATAGCCAAAGAGATAAAGCAGAAGATTTTCTCCCGTACCGCTCTCACGGCATCTGCAGGAGTGAGCTACAACAAGTTCCTTGCAAAGATTGCCTCTGACTGGCGAAAACCCAACGGACTTACGACGATACATCCCGACCGTGCCGGGAAATTTATTTCTTCGTTGCCCGTGGAGAAATTCTGGGGAGTTGGTCCACGCACAGCCGAGCGAATGCACGACATGGGAGTCTTCACTGGAGCCCAGCTTCGCGAAGTGTCGCTCTCTCATCTCATAGAGGTCTTTGGTAAGCAAGGACAGATATACTATGACTTTGCACGCGGCATTGACAATCGTCCCGTGGTGGTGGAACATGAACGCAAATCAGTTGGTTGTGAACAGACATTCCTTGACGATCTCACGCGCCAGTCGCAGACAACGATAGAACTCTATCATATCACGCTTGAACTCGTAAGACGTATCAGTAATGCAGGCTTTCGTGGACGTACACTGACACTGAAGGTCAAGTATGCCGACTTTACGCAGATAACACGATCGGTGACAACGTCAGACATACTAATTACTAAAGAACAGATACTGCCTCTGGCAAAGCAACTATTGAAAGGTGTGAGGGAACAGCAACGACAACAGAGCGACACCCCGTCGCCATCGGTGCGCTCCGTCAGGCTGTTGGGATTGTCGGTGTCGCATAGTGTTGCCGACGAAAACAACACCTTCCACCGACCCGTTTGGACAGAAGGCTATCTTGACTTTGCTCCATAGTAATACTTGATATATGATAATATAACTCTCAGATGATAAAAGTATTAGCAACGCATATTAAAGAATATAAAAAGGTTTCATTACTCACACCATTGTTCACCTCACTCGAGGTGGTTATGGATGTGCTTATACCGTGGGTCACGGCATCTCTCATTGATAAAGGCATCATGGCAGGCAACATGCAGCAAGTGATGAACTATGGAGCATTGATGGTAGTGATGGCACTCCTAAGTCTCGCTTTCGGCATTGCCGCAGGACGGTGTTCTGCTACTGCTGCTACAGGCTTTGCGGCAAACCTCAGAAAAGCCATGTACCGCAACATCCAGAGTCTGTCGTTTGCCGACATCGACCGGTTCTCAACGTCTGGTCTTGTCACGCGAATGACAACAGATGTGAACAATCTTCAGAATGCTTTCCAACAAATACTCAGAGTGACAGTGCGTGCTCCTTTCAGACTCTTTCTGAGTGTTGTCATGTGTCTACTCATTGATGCCCGCCTGTCTGTTATCTTCATAGTGGCAATGGCGGTACTGGCTGCAAGTCTGTATAAAATCATAACAAGGGTGGCAGAGCTCTTCTCCCATGTTTTTGAACAATACGACAGCGTGAATCAAAGCGTGCAGGAGAACATACAGGGTATAAGAGTGGTGAAGGCATTCGTTCGGGAAGACTATGAAACGAGAAAATTCTCAAAGGCAGCCGAAGGTCTTTTCCGACTTTATGTTGGTGCAGAAAGCATGATGGCTCTCAACCATCCCGTTATGAACCTTGTGGTTTATGGCTGCATGATAGCGCTGTCGTGGTGGGGTGCCCATTTCATTGTTGGCGGCACTCTCACAACGGGTGAACTTACGTCACTGTTCACTTATGTGATGTCCATCCTTCAGTCGCTTATGATGCTCTCCATGATATTTGTGATGCTTACACAGAGTGCCGCAAGTGGTAGGAGAGTGGTAGAGATACTGAATTATGAACCAAGTATAAGAAACGGAGAATCTCCACGATATGAGGTGATAGACGGAAGTGTAGAGCTTAGAAAAGTGAGGTTTGACTATCATTCAGAGGAAAGCCAAGACAAACTCTCTGACACCATCTCACCAGCGATGGCATCGCTGTTCTCGCCGGCTACAGCCCCACACCGCAAGTCTGCCCTTTACGATGTTAGCTTCAAGATTGAGAGTGGAGAAACCATAGGAGTGATTGGCGGCACAGGCTCGGGAAAGTCTACACTCGTGAATCTCGTGAGTCGCCTTTATGACGTGAACCAGGGAGAGGTGCTCGTGGGCGGTGTCAACGTGAAGCATTATGACCTCAAGTCATTGCGCAATGCAGTGTCGGTCGTGCTGCAGCAGAACATGCTCTTCAGTGGTACAGTGATAGACAATCTGAGATGGGGCAAGGCTGATGCTACGGAAGAGGAATGTAGGAGGGCATGTCGTCTGGCTTGTGCCGATGAGTTTGTAGAAACAATGCCCGATGGTTACCATTCAAAGATAGAACAAGGAGGCTCAAACCTCTCGGGTGGACAGAAACAACGCCTCTGCATAGCTCGTGCTTTACTGAAAACACCAAAGATACTTGTTCTCGACGATTCTACTTCGGCGTGTGACAACAGTACCGACATGAGAATACAGCAAGCCCTCAGGTCACAGCTGCCAACCATGACGAAGCTCATTATAGCCCAGAGGATATCCACGGTGAAGGAGTGCGACCGTATCATCGTAATGGATAACGGCATGGTGACAGGTTTTGACACCCACGATGCTTTGCTCAAAACCAACCCTATCTATCAGGAGATATGCGCCATACAGAACGAGGGCAATGGCGATTTCGACGAAAGCAGACAGTGTGCGTCTGATATGAATACCACCAAGCAAGACCAAGAATTGAAAGGGGGTGAAGCATGAGAGACATGACTATGAACCAACCACGAAACAGAGGTACTAACGTGGGCTTCAGGAAGATTGACAAACAACAGCGCGATGTAATTTGGCGCATGACGAAGTATGTATTAAAGAACTACAAAACATATATTGTCACCGTGATGGTGTGCATAGTGGTGGCATCTGTGGCATCACTTGCATCAACACTCTTCACCCGAACACTCGTTGACGACTACATTGTACCACTCACCAAAGTAGCCAATCCGCAGTATGCATCGCTTGCACAGGCTCTGTTCAAGCTCGGACTTGTGCTGTTGCTCGGAGTGGTGTGCTCCTATGCCTACAACAGACTGATGATACAAGTGTCACAAGGCACCATGCTAAAACTGAGAAAACAGCTGTTTGAACATATGCAACAGCTCCCGATAAGCTATTTTGACAGACATAAGCATGGTGAGGTGATGTCGGTCTATACCAACGACATAGATTCATTGCGACAGATGATCTCCACAGCAATGGCTCAGGTGTTCAATTCGCTCATAACCATTGTGGTGACATTCTCGTCAATGGTGATACTCAGCGTACCATTAACTATTGTGTCAATAGCAATTGCTGTACTGATGATGGTTGCGACAACAAAGCTCGGAAACATGTCACGCACTTATTTCAAGCTCCAGCAAAATAGCCTCGCACAGGTCAACGGCTTCGTAGAGGAAATGATGACGGGGCAGAAAGTCATTAAGGTGTTCTGCCATGAAGACCAAGCCATTGCAGACTTTGAAAATATAAATGAGGAACTGCGCAACAGCGCATGTCAAGCTAACAAGATTGCAAACATAGTTATGCCCGTCAACGGGAACCTTGGCAACATGGGGTATGTGCTCATAGCCGTGGTAGGGGCTGCCGTAGCACTGTCTGCTCCGGAACTCATGGGAATGACATTATCCATATCATTGGGAACGATAGTGGCTTTCCTGCAACTCAACAAGAGCTTCACACAACCAATAACACATGTGAGCCAGCAGATAAATAGTGTACTCAATGCCTCGGTGGGAGCCGAGAGGGTATTTGCTCTCATGGACGCTGAGACGGAAACCGATAATGGCACATGGGAGATGGCTGACGGCAAATGGGTTTCTGCCAAGGATGTCTGCAAGGCTGAGGAAAAGACGGTAACTCGCAAGGTGGAAGGTGACGTAGACTTCAGACATGTTGACTTCGGATATTCAGCAGAGAAACAAGTGCTCTTCGATATAAACATCAACACTTCGCCGGGACAGAAAATAGCATTCGTGGGAGGTACAGGAGCTGGTAAGACCACGATAATAAATCTTATAAACCGATTCTATGAGATACAACACGGCGAAATACTCTACGACGGACTGCCTATAACACACATCAGGAAGCAGAGTCTAAGAAAGAGCATGAGCATAGTGCTACAGGAAACTCATCTTTTCACGGCATCAGTGCTTGACAATATTCGTTACGGATGTCTCGAAGCTTCTGACGAACAATGTGTAGAAGCAGCACGCAAGGTGGGTGCCGATGATTTCATTCGAAGACTGCCAAATGGATATTCTACCATACTGAGTGGCGACGGAGGAAACCTTTCTCAAGGGGAACGACAACTCTTGGCAATAGCAAGGGCTGCTGTGGCAAACCCTCGTGTGCTTATACTCGATGAGGCAACATCATCAATAGATACCAGAACAGAGCAACTCGTTCAACGTGGCATGGACACCATAATGCAAGGACGTACCACATTTGTTATTGCCCACAGACTGAGTACAGTGAGAAATGCCGACATGATTATAGTGATGGAGCAGGGGAGAATCACAGAACAAGGCTCTCACCAACAGCTTCTGGAACAAAAAGGCAAATATTATCAGCTATGCAGAAGCCACGGTATTGCATAGAAATGTGGAAGAGGAAGTCGCTATTTTTCTTGTTTTTGTGAATTTATGAAGCAAAATGGTTTCTGTTATTTGTAAAAATGTTTATCTTTGCCAATGTTAACGTGCATTGATGTGTGCTGGGAGATCTCAGTGCATGAGTATGAGACTAAAACATGTAGACATTAGTAAGTATTAACCATTTAAAGAATTTAGCCAATGAAAAAGATTTTGTTTGCAGCAGTTGTCGCAGCAGGTGCGATGCTCGCTTCATGTGGAAACGTAGAAAAAGCACAGGAAGAAACACCATTTGTTACTTACAATGGAGTGACAAGTTACAGTGGCACATTCTACAAGGCTTTCGATTTCAACAAGACCGAGAAAGATTCAATCGTCTATGATGTGAAGTATGACGGCGAGAATGCCAATGTGACCATTCCTGTTACTTTCGTAAGAAGCGAAGAGGCTCTTCCGGAAGGCAAGGAGCTTGACAAGATTTCCATAAGTATTAGTGGTAGAGATGAAGCCAAGGACGTGGAATTCAGGACAGATGCTTCGGCTGAAGAGCTTGCCAAGGCAAAGGAACTCTTGTCAAAGCCGGCTGGTGAGAAAGTTGTGATAACATTCACCACTACGGTGCCTAAGGCTGACATTGACAAAATCAAAGGAAAGAAGGTCTGGACAAGTGTCCTGATGTAGCATGCTAATTCATAATCCGTAGACAGAATGACAGTCTGTCTGCGGATTTTTTGTACCACGAAAAACTTCAACAATCAACACTTACACACCTAAACACATAAAACCAAACTTCATTTAATCATGTAAACAGATAGAAGAAACAGTCTCTCTATCAGCATATATAACTAATGAGGAAATAAATTAAACACTATAAGCAATGAAACGAATATCCTTAATGTTCTTCGTGGCGATTCTCGCATCGCTGAGTTGCAATGCTCAGAACATACTCAACAATAGCAAGTGGTTTGACGGCACCGTCCTTTACAGGGCCACGGTGAAAGGAGACCTCGTAGAACTCACAGGTAACAGCACCTATGAGAAAAACATAAAAATGTCAATACGCAAGACCGATGGACCCAGCGGTGAATACGAGTTGCTTGACAACAACGGAGGCAATAGCCGATGGAGGGCTGAGACCGGTGGGGAAGTGAGATACATAAACCAGCAAGGAGTGGCTATGCTCGTGGTTTGCGATGGCAATGGCGCTGCTGTGTGGACAATGGCAAAAACCACTGACAACCTCGAAGACTGTCTCGCCATTCAACAGTGGGCTGAAAACCAACCTTACAAGAAAATGACCGACAGCTTCGCCATGAACACTAAGTATCTCGGACATTTCGACAACGACGAACTCCGAGAGATGTTGCGCATCATAGAAAGAGCACATACCAATTCCTATCCCCGAAATGTGTATGAGACCTTCAACTATAGCCTCATTCAGAACGAACTGGCTTTCCGCTCAATGATTGGTGGAGAAGAGCATGACGACGAATATGAACAGGAAGAAGGAGCACCAGTAGGTGAAGAGATATTTGTAAACAACGAGGTGGAGTTTATAAATGCTCTCAAGAGCGGCAACACCATTGTGGTAAAGAAAGGAGTAACACTCAATCTCTCGCGGGTTACCAACAATAAAGCCATGTTTAAGAGTCAAGGCAGGGCTGTCATTCCCCCATATCAGAGCGAAGAGTATATGGTTCAAGGCAGACCGGTAGAATATGGCGATGAGATAATTGGTATTGAAGACCCGCAGGATGGTCCACAGCTCACACTCGTGAACTTCCAAAACCTTACCATTCGTGGAGAGGAAGGCACCACCATAGTATGCGAACCGCGTTATGCCTATGTTTTGAACTTCGTAGGATGTGTTAACGTGAGCATAGAAAACCTCGTTATCGGACACACTGAAGGAGGCTATTGCGAGGGTGGTGTTATAGGCATAACACGTTCGAGAGACGTATTCATCAACCAATGCGACCTCTATGGCTGCGGAACCTACGGTATCGTGGTGGAAAAAGCCATGGGAGTGAGAATGAACAACAGCATCATACGCGATTGCACCTATGGAGCCACCGACATGAAATATTCCACAAACCTGACATTCACCAATTGTGACTTCTACCGTAATCAGCGCTTCACGATAATTGGTGCATACTACTGCAACAACGTTACCTTTACCGGTTGCCGTTTCTATGCCAACAAAGGCGAACTGTTCGGATTTACCGACAATGTGGTGTTTGATGACTGCGAGACACAACACCCGTCAGACCAGATGGGAAGTGTTGAGAATATAGTTGAAAACGGAAAAGCAAGCAAATGGACGAATAAAGACAATGGCAAACTGCTGAAGAAACGCAATATAGGACCACAATAAATGAAAATCATTATGAGGAAACTGATATTATGCATCCTTGCAATGCTCCTTGTAGCATCGCCATTTGCCGTGGCACAAACGGTGAAAAACTACAGCTTTGAGGGTATGCTCGGCGAGAAGATACCCGTGAGGCTTACCTTCGATGTGAACTCACATGGTATTGCAGCAGGAGAAATCTACTATCCCAACTCCAAGAGCCCAGCTCCAATACTCATCGTAGGCGAGAAATCTGAACAGCTGAACATGTTTTTTTTCAGAGAGTTCCAGAACGATGGAGTGGTGACGGGATACTTCAATCTTGAATTGAGTGGTAGCAACAAAGGAAACCTCACGCTTACAGGAGAATGGACAAATCCGAAAACAAGCAAGAGCTATAAATTCCGTAACATGAGAGCTGTGCCGGTGCCAAACTCATACGTCACACCGCTTCAGCCCGAGTCGCCTGACCACATTGGGACGTATTACTCATACCAATGTTGGAGCGACAGAGATGATGATATGATGGGTGGAAACGTGACGTTCAGCGGAGCAGGAAAAAACAAGATTAACTTCGATGTGGTAAACTGTCCGCATAACATGGCGATAGGTGAAAATGAACCCGGAAGACCGGCTGTGCTCAACGGCAACCATTTCACCTACTACAACGTGAACGAGTGTGGATATGGCTTTGAAGCATTCTTCTACAAGCGTTTCGTGGTATTAAAGGATCTGACCTTTGGAGATACTCTTTTCTGTTTCGGAATGGGAACAAGCTTTGATGGGGTATATATCAAGTTGACGCAATAGCCATTATCCTTTACCCTGAAGATTAAATATAATCCTTCACCATATTGCCAAAGCATGGAAGACGGCAGTAGGGTGGAGGGTCTTTTATGCTACAGTCCCTTTCTAATGAGCTGATTATACTACTTTCATCGTGCCGTTTTCATGCTTTCGTCGTATCGTTTTCATGCTTTCGCACACCAGCCTTCGTACTCCCCGCTCAGTATTTTACGGAAAAATACTGGCACACTCAATAATTCCCATGTCTAAGTCAACGAAAATAGGCTTTTATTAACTTGAATTCATGTTCAGAAAGTTATAAAAAACATTTATGTACAAACACCTGGACCGACAGCTCACCCTCCTTCCAGCGTGGCAAATGCAGAACTTGCGTAATAGGTCACAGGTCGAGTTTTCCATCAAAGGACAAAGGATATTAGGTAAGCCAACAAAGAGCGGTGTATATATTAATGGTGGTATATTCGAATACATACACACATAAAAAAACTCGTAAACGACATTGCTTCAGTGATTTCATAGAGTGACAGGCCCAGTTTAACGGGACGGTGGTGATACGATTTATGAAAGACATGGGTGCAGAGCTTTATTGAAAAAAATTTGGCTGTTCACTCTACTTCCCGTAACTTTGCAGGGAAAATGGAAAAGAATGGACTTATTCTCGAGGGAGGAGGCATGAGAGGACTGTTCTCTGCTGGTGTAATCGACGTGCTCATGGAAGAAGGTGTTGCCTTCGACGGACTCGTGGGAGTGTCGGCAGGTGCCGCCTTTGGATGCAACTACAAGTCTCGACAGCCAGGCAGGGCTATTCGCTACAACACCCGTTTCGCACACGACTGGCGCTATTGCAGCTGGCGTTCGTGGCTGAAAACTGGTGACGTGTTTGGAGCCGAGTTCTGTTACCATGAGATGCCCGAACGTCTTGACCGTTTCGATACTGAGGCTTTCAACAACAACCCAATGGAGTTCCATGTGGTATGCACAGATGTGACCACAGGGAAAGCTTTCTATAAGCAGCTAAAGAAATGCAGTTACGACAGCTATGAATACATAAGAGCGTCAGCATCAATGCCATTTGTGTCAAAAATTGTTGAGATAAACGGAACAAAACTCCTTGACGGAGGAGTGGCAGACTCCATACCTCTCAGATATTTCCAAGATATTGGCTACGGAAAGAACCTGGTTGTGCTCACTCAGCCACGAGGCTATGTGAAAGGTCATAACAGACTGATGCCGCTGATGCGTTTTTGGTTGCGGAAATATCCGCTTATGGTGAAAGCCCTTGACGAAAGACATGTTATGTATAATCGTCAGGTTGAATATGTATGCAGCGAAGAACAACAGGGTAGGGCTTTTGTAGTACGTCCTCCACAGTCACTTGGGATAAAGAATATATGCAATGATGCAAACGAGATGAAACGTGTATATGAGGTGGGACGCACCACGGCACATGCACGTCTTGACGATTTGATAAAATATCTTGAAAGCAAATGAAAACAATAATGAAAATACTCACGGGTATAGTGCTCGGAGCCATGGCTGGAGGCGGGGGCATGTGGCTTTACATGGAGTATAGACAGCAGATAAATGAGACTCTCAATAGGGAACAGCTTTATAAAGAGCGAAGGAAAGCCCACAGAGACTCATTGATGCAGATTCGTGCTGCACAGGAGAATCGGGAACAAGAGAATATAAATGAGGAAATAAGACAGAAAGCCGTGGAACGGTTTATTACAGATTTCTATAAACAGGCTGTTTTTGGTGACTCACAGAAAAAAGAATATGAAGTGAATCTTACCCAGCACTGTAAGGAAAAAGGTAAAGACTTTGACGGTGGAGTGTGGACGCTTCTCGGTGCTGACATCTATGGGTCTGACGCCAACCGAAAAGAGTTATTGCAACATCTGAGAGTGAGCCATGATAATGGCGACTGGTACAGAGTGCACCTCGTTCAGCAGGGTGTGACGGAGTTCAGGTATGTCAAAGCTCTTGTCAAAGGAAAAGACGTGATGATTGATGACGTGAAATAATTCCATGGTAGTGATAAACATAACATAGTAGCCAAATATACAAAAACATATCAGCAATGAAACAAACAAAGATTGTATGTAGCATTAGTGACCGCAGGTGCGACCAAGATTTTCTAAGGAAACTCTTTCTTGCAGGAATGAACGTTGTGAGAATGAACACTGCACATGCTCCGGAAGAGGGCATGAAGGAGATAATTAGAAACACAAGGGCAGTGTCGCCACACATAGGTCTGCTCATAGATACCAAAGGACCGGAAGTAAGGACAACAAATGTGGCAGAGCCTATACAATATAAAATAGGTGATGTCGTGAAAATCTTTGGAAGACCGGAAATGGATACGACTCACGACATCGTGAACCTGACTTACGCCGATATAACAAAGGATGTGAAAGTAGGTGACCACCTGCTCTTTGACGATGGGGCGATAGATATGCAGGTCATGGAAAATACGGGTCCAATGCTTGTGGCAAGGGTGATGAATGAAGGAGTCCTCGGAGCAAGAAAGAGTGTCAATGTACCTGGTGAGCACATTGACTTACCGGCTCTCACTGAGAAAGACAAGAAAAACATACTCTTCGCCATCAACGAAGACATTGACTTCATTGCTCACTCTTTTGTGAGGTCGGCTGCCGATGTTAAAGCAGTACAGGACATTCTCGATGCCCACAACTCTGACATAAAAATTATCTCCAAGATTGAGAACCAGGAAGGAGTAGACAATATTGATGAGATAATAGAGGCATCTTATGGAATAATGATAGCAAGAGGAGATCTCGGCATAGAAGTACCTCTGGAACGCATTCCTGGTATTCAACGGGACATAATAAATAAATGTATAAGGGCAAAGAAACCTGTTATAGTGGCTACACAGATGCTTCACACCATGATCAACAATCCAAGACCAACACGAGCAGAGGTCACAGACATAGCAAATGCCATATATATGCGCACAGATGCACTTATGCTCAGTGGGGAGACTGCCAGCGGAAAGTATCCGGTAGAAGCAGTGGAGACAATGGCTCAGATAGCTGAACAAGCAGAGCAGGACGCACATGCTGAAGGACATTTCAGTCATCCACTCTTCGAGGGGATTAACCAAAGGGAATATCTCGCCAAGTGTGCCATAGAGGCAACTGAATATCTCGGAGTGAAAGGAATTATAACGGATAGCAAGACCGGACAAACAGCACGACACCTTGCAGCCTTCCGTGGACCAAATCCCATACTTGCAATATGCCTCATGGAGAAAACACAGCGATGGCTCAACCTCAGCTACGGCGTTATACCAGTCGTTCAAAAGCAACAGGTCACTGCTGAATACCAATTTTATGCAGCAGTGAGAATGCTTAAGCAGAAAGGATATGTAGGACTCAATGACAAAATAGCATATCTAAGCGGAACATTCGATGGCAAAGGGAATACCACGCTCCTTGAAATAAACAAGGTCGCAGACATATTTGAACGCAAATATCATTTTCATGTGAACAAGAATTGAGGTGGTGTCATTCCAAAACAAATATGCTAATCAAAAGCAAACAAACATTTTAGAGCTTAGAAGGCGTTTTGATTTAGGGCAACTTTGGTAAGAAAATCAATAATTTTTGAAAAATATTTCTCAAAAGTCTTGCACGGTAAAAATATT